>CAYRAV010000042.1:1395-27612 GCA_964422365.1 uncultured Lachnospiraceae bacterium
AATCTGTGTAGCTGGTACTGTCGGATTCGTTGTCTGTGTCACTGCCGCTGTTGGACTTGGTGTTTGTGTCACTGCTGTTGTTGGACTTGGTGTCTGTGTCACTACTGCTGTCGGCTTTGGTGTTTGTGTTACTGCTGTTGTTGGACTTGGTGTCTGTGTCACTGGTATTGTCGGACTTGGTGTCCATGTGGCTGCCACTGTTGGACTTGGTATCTGTGTGGCGGCTACTGTTGGCTTTGGTGTTTGTGTCACCGCTGTTGTTGGATTTGGTGTTTGTGTCACTGCCGCTGTTGGATTTGGTGTTTGTGTCACTGCTGCTGTTGGACTTGGTGTCTGTGTGACCACCGGACTTGGAGATTGTGTTGTTGATGCTGTTGGACTTGGCACTGCTGGTGATGTTGTGATATCCCCAGGTTTATATCCCTCTATCAAATCTTTTGCATCTAAGCTGGCACTTACATCTTTGAATTCTATCACGCCAGCAGACAATCCACCATAATATTTTTCTTTCAGAACAGTTGGTACAATCACTTTTTCAGGCTCCCAAATTGTATTTTCAACCAAAGGATAAAAGAACCAGTCCTCTATCTCTTCTACACTTTTAGGAAAGACTACTTCTTTTGCCCTTACAATTTTTTCTTCCGGCACTTTTCCTGACGCATATCTTGTCATAAATGCCCCTGGAATTACTTTTTTTACTCCATTCGGCACTTCTATTACTTCTTTATCATATTTGGCTTTTACCAAATTTCCAGCAATAACCAAATAATCTTCCTTCTTCATATATTCTATTTCCCAAGTTGTAAAATCAAACGCTCCTTCTCCAATTTCAATTTCCCTGATTTCGGAATCAAAAATAACATTTTCTACCGAATATGCACCATAAAATGCATTGTTTGCAATTGATCTTACCTCACCTGGAATGGTCACTGTTTCCATTTTTACATTTTTAGGAGTTGTATATGTGAAATCTGAATCAGTTCTTGTACGTATCTGCTCTTCAGAAAGCTCTTCATATGGGATTCCCGCATATTCCCCTGCATAAAAAGTATTTGGCAGATATTTTACTAAAATATGATTAATAATTAACATTTTGTCCCCTGACTGATTTAACTGTTTGGTTAACCACGGTGTCTGGTCAAAAGCACGTCCACCAATATATGTAATATTGCTGCTGTCTTCTATCTGAATATCCTCTAATGTTTTACATTTTAAAAATGCTGTATTTCCTATCTCTGATAGTGCCCCTTTGATAGTAACTTTCTTTAAATTTTCACATTCTTCAAATGCACTACTTTGTATGATGCCATCTTCTCCAACAAAATTCAATTCTGCCGTTTCAATTCCTGCACAGTTAAAGGAACCTCCTCCTATACTTTGTACTTCATCCAGTTTAACTGTTTTCAAATTTTTGCAGCCATAAAAAGCAGCACTTCCTATCTCTTTTGCCTTAGACAAATCAATACTTGACAGTTTCCCGCACAATGAAAATGCAACATTGCTTACTGTATCAATCTTTCCTCCCTCTACCTTTTCTAAATTCTTACAGCCATGAAATGCATATCTATCTATTTTGGTTACACTGTCCGGCAAGGTTATATTTTTGACAGATTCTTTATATTCAAATGCATATTCTCCAATTGCAGTGACTCCCTCTGGAATTACTATATTTGCTGCATCGCCCTCGTATCTTTTTAAAATGCCGTTTTCAATTACCATTCCATCTTTATTTTCTGCTTTCACTATATTGCATGAGCCTGCTCTATTTATACTATAATTTACAGGTACAGAAGATACTGCAAGTGCTGTGACCATAACAGGTACTATGATTTTCTTATTCATCTAAAATGCTCTCCCTTTAATAATTATATTTTTAATGCTGCTTATAGAAAAATAAGAAGTTCTATAGAAACTTCCACCTATAAAACTTCTTATTAATGTTTGTGCATGTTTACAATGTATTAGTCATTTTTATCCAAAAATGTAATAGTTATAACCGCCGTTATTAGCTACTTCAAGTCCTGATTTAAAATATGCTCTAGCACCAGCAGGAATTGTAGATTTGTTTACCTTAAATGTAACAACATAGCATCCTTCGCCATAAGAATACTCTACTGTTGCATAATTACCATCTGTAAAGTTCCATCTTCCACTTCTAATGTAAGAAGGTACTGCATAGTATTGTTCTGCTGTTTCATCACTGTTTACAATCACAAGTGTTGCACCATATTTTTCATATTGATCTTTGTTAACCTTAGCGATTAATGTAGCTTCATCTCCATCAGTGTAAATTGTCTGCATGATAACAGCATTAGAACTTGCACTTGCTGTAGCAGCTCCTCCGCATACTCCCATTACACCTAATACCAAACTTAAACATACTGCAATAAAACCAAATTTTCTTACTTTGTTTACTAATTTACTCATACAAATTTCCTCCTTGTGTTTTGTTACTACCGTAACATTTCTGTTGTTAATTTTGTTACTTCTGTTACATGTGTTATCAATAGCTGCATCTGTTTTTCTTTTATAAATCACCTCTGTTCCTTACTAATCCTTTTCACAGCCTAGTCTTTCTGCAACTGAGACAGCTGCCAAATACAAATCAGTATACTAACCTGAACTTGACGCACTGCCTGTGGGAATAAACACAGAAACGCAATTACTTACATATACCCATAACTCACATAACCCCTAAATGAGAGTTATTTACATAATAAACTTAGTGTGTCTGTGAAAATTATTATCTTTTATGTATGTAAAATACATTATCATTATATAATAATATTCTAACTTTGTCAATACAATTTATTTTTTAAAACATTATTTTTTTATTGACATATCTTTTTAATCTATATATAATAAATATGATAGTTCTTATCATTTACTTATACTATAAGAAGAAAGGAGTTTTTATTTATGCCAAAACAGCATAATGTATTCAATCTTACTAACAGGGAAATAGACATCCTTAATATATTATGGAACAATCAGGAAGCAATGGTTGCTTCTGATATTGTCAAAGAGGATGATACATTGACCATTAATACTGTTCAGGCTACCTTAAGAAAGCTGTTAAAGAAGAATCTGATAGAGGTAGCAGATATTGTGTACAGCGGTACTGTTCTTTGCCGTAGTTATCGTCCTTCTATGGACTCCAAAGAATTTGCTCTTCAGGAATTTGCTGTACAATTTCAAAAATTAGATAAAAACATTACTGCTTCTAATCTTGTTGCAACTTTACTAGAGCAAGAGGAAAACAATAATAATGCATTAAAAGAAATCAACAAGTTAGAAAAACTTTTAAAAGAGAAAAAACGTATGTTAACAAAAAAGGAGGAGCCATAATATATGCATATCAGTGCTTCGACTATATACAATTCAGTCTTTTTTTCCGGCACAATGATTATCATTTTATATCTGCTGCTAAAAAACTGGAAGGTTGTGGGTAAAATAAGGTTCCAACTTTTATTCTTTTGTCTGGCACTTATTGTAATAAGGTTGTTGATTCCAGTCGAATACTTTTTTACAGTTACTCTATTCTCCAGACATATACTGACGGTTGTGAATGATATTCTTTACTACACTGTATGGTCCGTTGCTGGTTATGACATTCTAATATGCCATTTACTTTTCGTTATATGGATAATTGGAAGCATTGCTCGTCTCTGCAAAGTTTTATACACATATTTCTCTTTGCAGAGAAGCATCCAACGTGCTAAAAGTATAGAGGATTTTCCCATACTGCAGAATATTTTATCTGATATTACCGATAAGCAGAAAAGCAAAAAAAGATTTCGGGTAGTGCTGATTCCATATCTCTCTACTCCTATGATAACAGGAATCTTACATCCTTGCATTTTTCTGCCTGATGTGGATTTGTCAGAAGAAGAACTGACTTTTATCTTAAAACATGAGACTTCACACTATTTTCATGGTGACCTACTGATAAAGTCTGTGATCGAGATTCTAATTGTTATTTATTGGTGGAATCCTTTCATTTATCTGCTTGAAAAGCAAGTGTCAAAAGTTCTTGAAATACATACTGATATGCGGATTACAAAAAATTTATCTGAATTAGAACAGATTTGTTATTTAGAATGTCTGGTTAATACAGCGAAAAGACACAGTGAAGCCTCTATCACACCGTTGTCTGCTTCATTTATTGGAAACCATACTACAGCACTGACACAACGTGTTAACATTATATTAAACCAACAAAAAGTAAAGGAAACGGAAAAATTTCTGGCTTCTCTGTCATTACTTCCGCTCTTTATAATTGCATTATTATCTTTTTGTGTAATATTTGAAGCACGCTTTCCGTCACCAGTTACGGATGAGTATGGAAATGTTCCCATTTCATTAACAGAGGATAATGTTTATTTGATACCAAATGCCAGCCAAGGATATGATATCTATCACAATGGTGAATTTTTTAGCACTATATCATCACCTGATTCCCTAGGCATTGACCTGCCTATTTATTCTGAAAAGGAGGACAACACATATGAATAAATTTATCAAAAAAAATATATCTTATCTGCTTCTACTTCTTCTCTGCACTTCTATATTACCAGCGGACACTGATGTAAAAGCAAGCACAGTCACAAAAGATAATATCTCCCAAACAGCCAATATAAATAGTACTGGCAATATTGTATCACCTTGTGCAGATGCTACTGAATGGTATTACACGGTAATTAATGGAAAAACATACCGTCGCCTTTATAATCGCACAAAAGGAAAATGGATTGGCGACTGGGAACTTTGTCCATGATACATTAAATCAAAAAACACAATGGGTCAGTAATATACCAAACCTGTAACAGCACAGGGCTAGGATATTTTTATTTCCGTATGACAACTGTCAGGAGCAAATTGGTTAAACTGCCGTAATATTGATTAAAATAGGCATTTGGTATTAACATATATAATAAAAAGCAAAAACATCAAGTATAAATAATCTACATTTTATACTTGATGTTTTTTTATTTGCTTTAAAATCTGCTGCTTTTTTTAAAGTCTATGTATTGTTACTTTTCTCAGCTTATATGTCATTATTGTTCTCAGAACTGCCATTCATGAACCAAAGTATGTAACAGTTCAGCTAAAGCGTGTTTGAAAATTGCTTGTTACAAGATGTGCGTCATAATTTGTGGGGAATTTGTTCCAAATTCATGAGGTGTAGCGGGCTACATTGAATGAATTTGGAGCAAATAGCACACAAAGTGGGGCATACAGATTGGGGCAATGAATTTTCAAACACACTCTAGTAGCTGAACTGTTACTAAAGTACTGCCAATCACACTAAAAACTTCTGTAATAAGCGTACAAGTTCTTTGATATCAATTGGTTTTGCTATGTGCCCATTCATGCCGCAATTCAGACAATATTGGACATCATCATCAAAGGCATCTGCAGTCATAGCAATAATTGGAAGTTCACTGTCTGAACGCTCTAATGCACGGATGCCCTTTGTAGCATCATAACCATTCATTATCGGCATACGGATATCCATCAGAATTGTATCATAATAGCCCATTTCAGATTTTTCAAACAACTCTATACATTCTTTCCCATTTACTGCACGTGTAACCTCAAACCCAAATGATGTAAGAATTTCATTTGCAATTTCCCAGTTTATGTCAATATCTTCTGCCAATAAAATACGTTTACCAGTAAAGTCTATTGCCACCTGCCCTTCAGTCTGCTCTGCAGTACTATCCGCACCTTCTACATACTGACTTAGACGGCTATACAATGTGGATTTAAACAAAGGTTTTGAAATAAAGCCTTCAATCTCTACTGACTGAACCTCCTCTTCAATATCACTCCAGTCATAAGCAGATATTAAAAAGACAGGTATTTCTTTCCCCACTCTGTTCCGAAGTTCACGAATAGTCTGCAATCCATCCATTTGCGGCATTTTCCAGTCAATCAGTACAAAACGATAATCATCTCCTTTTTGGTGATGCTCCTCTATCATTTTAATTGCCTCTTTACCATCCTGAGTCCATTCAGCATGAACTCCAAGCTCCTCCAAATTGGCAACAGCACTGGTACACAACTGCTCATTATCATCTACCACAAGGATATTCCACTCTGGCAGCTTTACCTCTCCTTGTTTATCTACTTTTTCCATATCGAGAGTAATATGGAACTTACTTCCCTTATCCAACTCACTATACAACTCAATCGTACCATTCATAAGATCAACAATTGCTTTTACAATTGCCATACCTAATCCTGTTCCAGTAATTCTATGTACCTTTTCTCTATTTTCTCTTTCAAAACTGTCAAAAATTTTCCTCCGAAACTCCTCTGACATTCCAATTCCATTATCTTCTACCCAGAAATGTGTACGCACATATGAATCACCCAATGGCGAATTCTCCTGGTAAACCCGTATATCAATTCTACCTTCTTCTGGTGTAAACTTAAGTGCATTAGATAACAAATTCAATATCAGCTGATTCAAACGAATACCATCACAATATACTTCTTCTGCCTGAATATCTCGAATAAATATATCAAAATACTGATTTCTTTCCTTTACCTGTGGCTGTATGATATTTACCATATCATCCATCGTTTCCCGCAAGGAAATCTGGTCCATATTCAGAGTCATCTTCCCGCTCTCAATTTTAGACATATCCAGCACATCATTAATCAGCCCCAGCAAATGTTTACTTGACAGTCGTACTTTTTCCAGGCAATCCTTTACTCGGGTATTGTCATCTATATTTTTCATGGCAATCTCTGTCATTCCTATAATTGCATTCATCGGGGTACGAATGTCATGACTCATACTAGATAGAAAGTCACTTTTTGCCCTGCTTGCATGAATGGCTTCCTGCTTCGTTTCATCTAATCTCTTCATCTGCTGTTGTGACAACCGGAAATACAAAATAAATATAACTACCATAGTAACTATAATAACCGCTGATGAAAATATCATGCTTTCAATACGGGATACATCAAGTTTGCTTATTGAAGCATCCAAAACCTTAGCTTCCATAACTGTAATCAGATACCATGTGGAATTTTCAGAAATCGGTGTACAATACATATATCGTGTTTCACCTTCAACCAACACTTGTGTAGAGTAAGTTTCACCTATTGCCATAGCTTCCTGCAGACATCTAATATGTTCCTCTACATCTTTATCAAGTATTTCTCTAAGGCGTTCGAAATAATTATTTTTGTATGCCTGCCCAGTTCTAATAATAAAGTCTCCATTCCCATCAATAATATGAGTATTGACCCGCTTCTCTTGATTTTCTAAAAAAAGTGCTTTGTTGAGATAATCCATAGTAACTCCAACTACTAATGCTGCACTTTTACTGCCATCTTTCATCCTGTAATTGGCACTTTTTCCCAATATTAATATTTTTTCCCCCTGGCTGCCAATCCCTTGTTCTACAATATTACCATTCTCCTCCAAGGATTCTTTAATTGCATCCTTATCAGAAACAAATTCCAAATCTTCTCCATAAATCTCTTCCAATTCACCCTCTTCTGTATAAAATCCTAAATAGGAAAAGCTTCTAACTTTCGTATTAGTTATCATATTATTGATCATCTCTTCATTATAACTATCCTCAGCAGGAATGCTCTTTATAATTCCCTCTAGCTGCTCTAAACGCAGTTGAACAATAGAAATAAACTTTTGCTGTAATTGCCCATTCATTTCTTCCATATAAATTTCGCTAATCTCTGCAATCGTTCTCTCTGTTCTTTTACTCATAAAAATAGTGAGCCAAACAAATGATATTACACATATAATTGCCAAACTGACAAAACTGCTCCATAACAATCTTTTTACTTTTTTATCCATCATCACATTCCCTCTTTAACTAACTTATGTTTAAAATTTATTCTCCATCCTGTCTAAGTTCATTTACAACAAAGTCAAGCTGTAATTTATTATATCCTTACTATCTAATAGTCAAAAACCCCACAGCAAGCTGCGGGTTTTTGAATTTTATGACATTTAGCGAATTGTCTTGGATGAGCCAATGATTAAAGCACATGGCTGTTAACCATTGGTTGGCTCGAAAGCCAATTTGGGGAGATATTGTATAGATTCTTCCCGATTGTAAGTTTATATCCTAAATATGACTTCTGTCAAATTATGAATAGCAGTTCTGAATAATTACTATTTTTTATATTTATATAACCGCCATAAATACCGCAAGCACTTTTGGATTAAAAATTCCACATTCACCATTTAATATCATTTTTACAGCAGTATCATGGCTAAAAGCCTTTTTATAACACCTTTCGGATGTAAGTGCATCATATACATCGGCAACTGATACAACTTGTGCCCAAATAGAAATATCATCACCACTTAGTCCATCCGGATAACCTCTTCCATCCCACCGCTCATGATGGTGTCTGCAAATATCATAACTATATTTATACAAACCTTCATCCATGATGCTTGGAATATTTTGAAGAATTTCACACCCTTTTATTGTATGCTGCTTCATTACTTCAAACTCTTCCTCTGTAAGCCTGCCTGGCTTGTTTAAAATACTATCTGGTATAGAAATCTTGCCTACATCATGAAGTATGGAAGATAGAACGATTTTATCAATCTCTTCTCTAGGCAAATGGTACTCTGGGTATGTTTCACTTACCTTCTTCATCAAAACTTTTGTAAGACCGGAAATGCGCTTAACATGCTCTCCCGACTCACCATCCCTGAATTCAATCACTGTAGCAAGTGTTTCTACCATTGAATAATTCAAGCTGTTAAGACGTTTCACCTGTTCTTCTACGATGCTCTCTAATTGATTTCTATGTGCATATAATTCAACAACATTGCTAATTCTGCACTTAAGGAAATGTGTCATAAATGGTTTCCTAATTACATCAATTGCACCTAAATCGTAACCTTCTATCAGCATTTTTTCGCTATCTGTTGCAGTTATCAAAAACACAGGAATACTATTTATTTTCCCGCTTCTGTTCATTTCTTTAAGTACCTCCAGCCCATTCATTTCAGGCATGAGCAGATCGAGGAGTACTGCACAAATTTGTAAATCTCCATTAATAATTTCAAGTGCCTGTGTTCCATCGCAAGCCTCTATTATCTTATATTCATCTTTAAAAATCTCTGCCAATATCATGCGATTAATTTCAATATCATCAACAATTAATATGGTTTTATCCTTACTTATTTGAACATCCATAAAAATAACTCCTCCAAAGATTGCTCCATCCAATCTACAATGATTGGATATTTTTCTTATAATGTATGTTTTTGTATGCAATTTATGATATCTGCCTGAACAGAAAGAATTCCCTCAAGAACAACTTTAGCCTGTTCTGGCTGCTTTGCACGCAGTAAATTCACGATTTCAGTATATGCCTCATAAAGTGGTTTTATTGACAAATTTCCAGTTGCTCCTTTGATAGCATGTGCTTTTTCTATAATATCATCATAATTATTACAATCAAAGTCAGTATTAATTGATGACTTATCTATTAACTCCACAAACTTACCCAGCATTTTTTCATAAAGAGAACGATTCCCCATAAAACGTTCTAACCCTTCTTCTATATTTACTCCTTTAGTTTTCAATTCTTCCAGTAATTCCATCAATACTACCCCTTTCTTTTTCATAACATTCTATAAATTGTGTATTATGTAATAAAAACTTTGTCCATGATATCAGTCAAATACCCCGACACAAGCAGCTGCATCAAATCTGCAGCACCACAGAATGGCGGGGTATCTAACCATATACAATTATCAAATACAAGCAGACTTACACTTCCCCATTACATACAATGGAATAAAGCTTACCACTATCCTTATGTCATGAACAAAAATCTACAAATTCTGCATAACTAATATGTGAATATCCTCTAACAGTATCCATGTAAAATTATGCTTAATTTTATACAGTAATCAAACTATAATTATCTCCCTTGAATTTTAATATAAAATGCACTATTTGTCAACAAAAAATGCCAATAGCAAATGTTATTTTATCTCTATAAAACCAAACTTGCTCTAAGCAGCTCTAAATACAAACTTATTCACCACATGTGCCACTCCATCCTCATCATTAGATGGTGCAATATAATCTGCTGATTCTTTCACAACATCCTTTCCATTTTCCATAGCAACTCCAAGCCCTGCATACTCAATCATAGACAAATCATTAAACCCATCCCCACATGCAATCAGCTGTTCTTTTGGTACATTTAACTGTTTTAACAGTGCATCCAGTGAAGCTGCCTTATCTACATTCTGTGGCATTACCTCTAAGAAAAATGCCTCTGAACGATATACGCTTAATCGGTCGCCTAATGCTTCTTTTACCTGTGGTTCTACTGATGCCAGATAATCTCCATCTGCAGTCATCAGACATTTATTAACAGGATAATCCACATAATCACCCAGACATTCCACTTCCTTTAATGGCATTTTATTAATCTTTGACTCAATCTGTACATATGGATCCTCTTCATTCTCTGTAATCACAGTATCTTTATCATAAGACACAATCGTAACATCAAAGTTCTGTGATAAATGATAGATTTCCTGTACTTCCTCTGGTGTCAGGTTCTGATCATATACTATTTCATCTTTCTCACAATCTAAAATCCTTGCACCATTATAAGATAAAATAAATCCACCATATTCTTTTAGATTTAACTGCTCTGCTAATGGAACAATTCCATAAGTAGGACGTCCTGATGCCAGAATAATTCTTCCTCCGTTTTCCTGAAAACGGAATAATACTTCTTTCGTGTAATCAGAAATTTCCTTCTTAGAATTTGTCAGTGTTCCATCTAAATCTAATGCTAATAATTTGTACTTCATTACAATAACAGCCTCCCATGTATATTTATCATTCCATTATCTTGTTCCCATACCAGCAACTGTTGCGCTAATGGTATGCTGTGCATTCATTTCATAATATATGCACATCACTTTGTCTCATATTAGCATTTCAAAATAACTCTGTCAAGATGATATCCTTTCCTTTTATTCTTCAGATATTACTACCCATACATGCCATTCTTTAGATACAACGGTTTCTATTCATACACCACATCTTTATCCAGAAATTCCATCTTTACCACCACATATGGATAAGTTACCGCTTTGCTCACTTCCTCCTGCTCTGATGGACCAATCAGTGTAGTCTTCATAAACACAGAATTTTCTGTTTCATACAAGTCATTTACACTAATACTGTATCCTCCTGTCTGCTGGGTGCCATATCCTACTACAATATACAGATAAGAATCCTTTGCATAAGAAAGCTTAAATTCACTTTCCTTCTTTTCTTCAATGATTTCCTTTAATTCCTCTGGCAAATCGGCATCCTCCACAACGGTATAATCTATCTCTCCAATTTTGTCTGTTGCTGTCTGCTCCATTTTACAAGAAGTAAATCCTCCGCAACATACTACAACCATTGTGAAAAATATCCACATTTTTTTTACAACTTTCCACTGCTTCATAACTGATTCCACCATATTAAAAAGTCTTTAATCATTCTTATGCATAAGTGCTCCAAAAAATGCTTCTATCTGTTCTTTTGGCTTTTCACATTCCATCATTTCGGACATAATACAAACACCCTCTGCACCGTTTTTTAATACTTCCTGCACCCGTTCCACATAAATTCCGCCAATCGCAAATACAGGAATGGATACTGTATCACAAACCTTCTGCAAAAAAGAAAGTCCTCTTGCCGGAACTCCCCTTTTGCAGTTTGTTGGGTAAATATGCCCTGCAATCAGATAATCTGCTCCTAATTGCTCCATCGCTGCTGCCTCTTCTACAGAATGAATGGAAACACCAATTTTCTCAAACCTGTTCTTACTATCTGTCTGAAGATTTTCAAAATCAGAAACAGATAAATGAATCCATGGTACATGCAGTTTTTCTGCAATCTTTACCTGCTTGTTAATACCAAAAGGAACTTCATGTCTTTTACAGATTTCTAAACATTTTATGGCAAGTATCTCAAATTCTGCTTCTGATAAATCCTTTTCCCGCAAAATAATTCCTTGTGGATTTCCTTGTGCAATTTTTTCTATCCGTTTTAGAAAGTCTTCCCTGCACAATCTACGGTTTGTAATAACTATCATATCTTTATTCCTCATCTGCCTTTGCTATACATAAATGTAATCTGTATACACTGGCTGCAGTCCCTTTTCTAAAATCATATGATGTACTTCTTCTACACTTCTTGGATCTGAAATTTCAAACTGTTCATCACCTTTTGTGCCAATTTCTTCATCATGCCCGCCAACACCTACACTAACACCAGCTGATATTTTCGTAGCGGCCATTCCAATTACATTGTCCCTAAATCCTGCCCTCTCTCTTGTTGAAATGGTAATCCCTGCAAATGGCATAAACAAACGATATGCCAGCATAACCTGCAATAATTGTGTTTCGTGGACATCATTGGGATGATTTTCTGTATGGTTAATATACGGGCGGAGTCTTGGGAAAGAAAAGGATATTTCTGCATGTGGGTATTTCTTCTGTATCAAATTTGCATGTATTGCTGCTGCAAAAGCATCTTTTCTAAAATCTCCAAGTCCTAATAGCGAACCAAATGCTACTCCACGCATCCCTCCAAGAATAGCCCTCTCCTGTGCATGAAAACGGTATGGATAGATTCGTTTTGTGCCGCTTAAATGCATTTCCTCATATTTATCTGTATCATAAGTTTCCTGATATACACTGACAAAATCTGCACCACATTTTTGCAGATAGGCATATTCATCCGAATTAAGTGGATAGATTTCAATGCCCACATTGGTAAAATATTTTCTAGAAAGTTTGACCGCCTCTCCGATATAATTTACATCTGATTGGCTTCTGCACTCGCCTGTCAACAGCAGGATTTCTTTTAATCCCGTTTTTGCAATTGTCTGCAATTCGTGTGCAATCTCTTCTAATGTTAATTTTCCGCGATGAATATGATTATGACAGTTAAACCCGCAATACACACAATAATTCTCACAATAATTCGCAATATACAGCGGAGTAAACATACAAACGGAATTTCCAAAATGCTTTGCTGTTTCCATTTTTGCTTTCTGTGCCATTGGCTCTAAAAATTTTTCTGCCGCTGGTGACAACAATGCCTTAAAATCTTCAATGTCTATTTGATCCTTTTTCAAAGCTTCCGAAACATCCTGTGCTCTATATTTTTTATAATCATATGTTTCCATCATAGAAAGTACCTGCTCCATTACATCAGATTCAATTTGTTCCATTCCTGGAAGATACTTCATATGATCTGTTTTCTTCTGCTCCATTTAATATACACTTCCTATTCTTCCTATTTATGTTACAGTTCAGCCATGCCGTTCATCTCTTACTTTTTGGTACAAAACATATCCTTTGTGATATGCCTGGATACATATAAGATATTGCAGCATATTTATACTCTTTATAACCAATTGAAACAATAAAACTGTTTAATCCTCAAGAAAACCAGTCAAGGGACTTGATGCTTCTCCTTTATATTCCAGCACACGTCCCAATCCTGCAAGATAAGCTGCACGTCCTGATTCAATCGCCAGTTTAAATGCGGCTGCCATCATCGCAACATCATTTGCTGTGGCAATCGCCGTATTTGCCATAACTGCATCCACACCCAATTCCATTGCCTCACAAGCCTGTGAAGGCCGTCCAATTCCTGCATCTACAATAATAGGAAGGTCTATTTCCTCTACTAGCATCCTGATAAATTCCTTTGTCAAAAGCCCTTTGTTGCTTCCTATCGGTGCTCCAAGCGGCATCACTGCTGCTGCACCTGCATCTGCCAGGGCTCTTGCTGCAATCAAATCCGGATACATATATGGCATAACGATAAATCCTTCTTTTGCGAGTATTTCTGTTGCCTTGATTGTTTCATAATTGTCAGGCATCAGATATTTACTCTCATGCACAACTTCTACTTTTACAAAATCCCCGCATCCAATTTCTCTTGCCAGACGTGCAATACGGACTGCTTCTTCTGCATTTCTTGCACCTGAAGTATTAGGCAGCAAGGTAATTCCTTCCGGCATATAATCTAAAATATTCTCCTCTCCTCCAACATTGGCTCTTCTCAATGCCAATGTTGCCATTTCCACACCTGCATTTTCCACAACTTTCTTTGTCATCTCTAATGAAAATTTCCCGGATCCCAATATAAATCTTGAATGAAACTCTTTTCCTCCAATTACTAACTTATCTTCTTTTCTGCTCATGATAATATCCTCCTGTTTTTTCTTTGTTCTGTTTCTTCAACTATCTGCGAAACCTTCCCATTTACATAGTAATACATCTATTAACAGCCCCCGCCAACAAAATGTACAATTTCAATCTGGTCATCTGGATTTAACACTATATTCCTTAATTCATTTTTCCGGATAATCATTCCATTGTATTCTATTGCTATTTGGTCAATGTTATAACCCTCACCCTCTAAAAATTCTTTTAGATTCATCTGTTGCTTTAATTCCTTTTCTTTCCCATTTACCTTCATTTTTCATTTCCTTTCTCTTATTTTTCTTGTCTGAATATGTTTTAAACCATCACTACTTCAAACTGCTGCAGTTTTGCCATGACATTCAAATACAGAACATATATTCATAAAAATCCAAAAAAAACGGGCTGCACCCGCGGTGGTGCACCCCATATTGTAAACAATAACTTCCTAATTTGTTACTGCATTCTATATTCTGTTTTTCATGGAACATTTTCATTCTATCATATGTAATTTATCCTTGTCAATACTTTCCTTATTTCTCATTTGCCTTAAATATAATCTCATCCTTATATATCAAACCAAGTTTTTCCCTCGCCATCTGCTCAATATAACCTTTTGTCTGCACATATAACTTTAACTCCTTTATTTCCTCTGCATCCTCTTCTAACTGGGCGATGTTTTTCTGATATTCCTCTATTTTTTGAGAATATTCCTTTTTCTTCCCCTCTAATTGAATCGTATTAATGGTAAATACACCACATAACACCATAACAACACATCCAATCAACAACATACCTGTCTTCTTTTGTTTTCTTCTTACTATTTTTTTCATAAAACCACTCTCCTCGTAATATGCCTCCCAAGGCTGCAGTTCAGCCATATCATTCCTGCTTTATTTTCATAACAGTTCAACCCATGCAGAAATGATTGTGCAAAGTGCACATGACTGCTTGCAGGCTAAGTGTACTTTATACAATCATTTTTATAGGACAGACGCCCGATATGTATGAATTGTCCAGCCAAAAAAATTATTTTTAGCTGAATTTGCATATTCTGGCATTTTATAAATGAACCTGATTGAACGGTTACTATTTTTCAGTGCATGGCACATCCATTGTAGTATACTCAAATGGGTATAAATTCCCAGAATATGTATTTCTAACAAAAAAATGATAGACTGGCTGCCAAATATTCCCTACTGCTTTGTATTTACTATTTTAACCTTTTTACATACTTTTTGCAAGCGTTTTACACAAAACCTGACTCCCTTTTTTCCTCTTTTTCCCATCCATTGTATGGTCCATACCATTCTTTTTCCAAAAAACAAAAAAGGGGTGCATATAAATTTTATCACTGCTCCAATCCCCTTTTCTATCTTTTGGATTCCAATTGTGATCCATTTTACCAAAAATCTACTTATGCTAAAATGATATGCTGCCATTCCAATCAAAATTGCAACAATAGAAAATGCTCGAATGATACCATGATTCATTCGATACATTACAAAAAATGCAGAGCATCCTGCTAAAAGCCAGAACAAAAAATCTTCCAGTCCAATCATCCATCTCTTATGCGGAATGCAATTCCGCCCAATAATAAAACAATCATAAGCAATCAGCAAAATTATGCCCCACATAAATGAAACTCCCACAAACCGCAGTTCCTCATAAATTGCTTCCATATCACTACCTCTATTTGAATAATTTTCCAAAAAATCCTTCTGCAGTTTTTCCATAACTGCTGCCCTCTGAATAAGTCAAACTGTCAATTCTTCCGTCTACGTCAACCTCACCTTTCTCCAAAGACAATCTGTTTACATGCAATTCATCCCCGCGTATCATCAAAATCCCCTGCTCTGTATCTAACAAGATTTCCTTGGCATCAAATGATAATACATCTTTTACACCTGTTAACGCAGCCATACGGCGATTATTTAGAAGCACCTTATGATTTTTAGCAGCCCCCTGTTTTTCTTCCATAAAACCCCTCCTATATATTTTTATATGTGATAAAATGCATCTTTCAGCATATTTAAATATACTAGGAGGCTGTCTTCTTTATTCCTTTTTCTTATAAATATTTATATAATTCTTTTGCGTCTTCCTTTTTCACCGTTTCCTGAACATTTAATACTTCTACTTTTACAGATTTATTGCCAAAATTGATTTCTAATACATCTCCTTCCTTTACATTGACAGAAGCTTTGGCAACCTTATCATTTATCAGTACTCTTCCCGCATCACAAGCCTCATTGGCAACAGTCCTTCTCTTAATTAAACGTGATACTTTTAAAAACTTATCTAAACGCATATGCTTTACTTCCTTTCTTTATGTTATTCTTATTACTTATAATGACAATTTTCATACTTTGTTGCATGATAAAAAAATTCTCTTTCTTCTGTTCTTCATGTAAAAGAAAAGAGCCGCTCTATAGCTGCTCTCTTCCCTCTACACGTATATGAAAACAAACTCTTCTCTGTCTGCCTTTCTTCCGCTCTGATTACTGATTAACTACATCTTTTAACGCTTTACCAGCTTTGAACTTAGGTGTTTTAGAAGCAGGAATTGGCATTACCTCACCAGTTTGAGGATTTCTTCCTTCTCTTGCTGCTCTTTCAGATACTTCAAATGTTCCAAAACCAACTAACTGGATTTTTTCCCCTTTTGTTAATTCTTCTGTTACAACATCTACAAAAGCTTTTAAGGCTTTTTCCGCATCTTTCTTAGATAACTCTGTTTTTTCTGCAATCGCTGCTACTAATTCTGTTTTGTTCATGAGTGAAACTCCTCCTCTAAAATTATTTAATATAGTATCGTCACTTGCCGGAATACTTCACTTGGTATTCTGACATTTTATCTCTCTCCATAAAGCATCTATCTGCTCCGGAGATAAGTTGCTCAAGTGTTTTCCCTGTCTAACTGCAAGACCCTCAACACCTATAAATCTATTTATAAACTTATCTGTGGCATTTGTCAAGGAATTTTCAGCATTTATATGTAAAAATCTTGATAAATTTATAATTGAGAACATTAAGTCTCCAAATTCTTCTTCTATTTGGGTATTATTACCTAATTTTTCTGCTTCTTCCAACTCTTCTAATTCTTCTCTTACTTTCCCTAACACCTGCTTATAATTTTCAAATTCCATGCCAAATTTCGCAGCTTTTTTTTGTACTTTCTGTGCTCTGATATTTGCTGGTAATGCTCTTGGAATCCGGTACAACGCATCTGCTGCTGTATATTCCTGCTTTTCTTCTTTCTTTACCTGTTCCCATGTCTGTAACACATCTTTAGAAGTCTCTGCCTGCTTTGTTCCAAATACATGCGGATGCCTGCGAATCATTTTCTCACTGATATCTTGTATGACATCATTAATCGTAAATTCACCTGTCTGCTCTGCAATAACTGCATGCATCACAACTTGAAGCAGTACATCCCCCAATTCTTCTTTTAGATTCGACATGTCTTTATTATTTATAGCATCCACTGCCTCGTAACATTCCTCTATCATACATGGTTTCAAACTTTCGTGTGTCTGCTCCCTATCCCACGGACAGCCATTTTCACTTCTAAGTTCTCTAATAATATCTGTAAACTCTTGAAAATTATATTTCTGCTC
The DNA here is from genome assembly GCA_964422365.1 of uncultured Lachnospiraceae bacterium. Taxonomy (GTDB): domain Bacteria; phylum Bacillota; class Clostridia; order Lachnospirales; family Lachnospiraceae; genus CAYRAV01. The sequence goes on from CAYRAV010000042.1 coordinate 19,264, forward strand.
CATTTCTTTCCTTCCTGTTCCCTATAAATATCATAACTTCATTTTTCTATCAATACCTATACTTCTTCATTCATTTGCCAGCGGTTTTATCACTTTTACTGGTTTCTCTTTCTTTCAACATATTAAATACTCTCACCATTCCGAATCAAGTACATCCTTATCTCCAAGTCCAAAAGTGTATCCATATTCAGCCTAAAACTGTTTTGATGGAAGATTTTATTTTTTTCAATTTGGGCTTTTCATTTTTTTACACATGCCTCCTTCCTTCATAAATAATATTTATTATACTATAAATCTAATATAGCTGGCAATATTTTTTATCTTGCGTAATCATATTACTATAACAATTCATCCATACCAGCAGGAATAATGGCACTGCTTGCCGCAAATAACAAAAATACGCCCACTCCCAAAGAAAGCGGACGTATTTGTATCATCTTTATGCTTCCATCTGTTTTCCCAAAAAGGATGCCGCTGTAGATGCCAGTTTGCCTTCTGTCAGACCAAAATCATTCCTTGACTCCTTTGATAGTAAAATTACTGCTCCCACTGCATCTCCTTCTGCAATAACAGGACTGATTACCTCTGCATTATACTCCTCTAAACCATCTGAAATAACACAAAAATCCTTATTATCTACTGTTGCTGTAAGAGTAGTTCTCCTATTAATAATATTCTCCAATTCCTTATTAATTGGCTTTGACAGCAAATCTTTTTTTCCACCTGCTACCGCTATAATCTGATCCTTATCAGCAATACAAGCCAGATTTCCTGTAGATTGAGCCAATGCCTCTGCATACTGTTTCGCAAAACTTCCCATTTCTCCAATAGGAGAGTATTTTTTCAGGATAATCTCTCCTTCACGGTCTGTGAAAATCTCGAGAGGATCTCCTTCACGAATTCTTAAAGTTCTTCTAATTTCTTTCGGCACTACTACACGGCCTAAATCGTCTATACGTCTGACTATTCCTGTTGCTTTCATATCATTTCCTCCATTTCCAAGAAGTACATATACCATACCTCTTATTTTTTATCTTTTTGCACTCATTGTAATAAGCACCCATATGGTAGTAGTATTTGTAAATGGAGTGAAAATATACCTATGAATAATGAATTACTATACTTATCCTATAATTCCTCTCCATTTGTTGCGATTACCTTTTTATACCATTCAAAAGAGTCTTTTCTCCGTCTGCTCAAATCTCCTGTGCCATCATCATATTTATCCACATAAATAAAACCATAGCGCTTTGCCATCTCACCAGTAGAAGCACTAACCAGATCAATGCAGCCCCAAGGTGTATATCCCATTAAATCAACACCATCTTTTACTGCCTCTGCCATCTGTTCAATGTGTTCCCGCAAATAATCAATCCGGTATGAGTCATGAATACTTCCATCTTCCTCTAACTTGTCAAATGCACCAAGCCCATTTTCAACAACCATAAGAGGAATTTGATATCTTGCATAAATTTCATTTAATGTATATCTCAACCCCTTTGGGTCAATCTGCCATCCCCAGTCACTTGCTTTCAGATATGGATTTTTAATTCCTGCAATCAGGTTTCCTTCCATTCCTTGATTGTCAGGGTCTGCTGATGCACAATTTGTCATATAGTAGCTAAATGTATAAAAATCAACTGTCCCTTTTCTCAAAATCTCCTCATCACCCGGCTCCATCTTAATGTGGATATTATTCTCCTCAAAATAACATTTTGCATAATATGGATATTCGCCGCGCACCTGAATATCAGAACAATACCAGCTTGAAATCTGCATTTCCTTCTGTGCCTCAACGACATCATCCGGGTTGCATGTAAATGGATAGAATGTGGAAAATGCAATCATATTTCCCATTTTAAACGCAGGATAATTCTCATGTGCATATCTTACTGCAAGCGCACTTGCTACAAACTGATGATGCAGTCCTTGAAAACGAGTCTGTGGATCATCAGGCACTTTCAATATATCTCCAGTATACCCTTTAATTGTTCCAAGAGATAATACATTCCCCATTTTCATTGTACCTGCATTAATTTCATTAAAAGTAAGCCAGTATTTCACCTTATCCTTATATCTTTCAAATATTATCTTACAATAATTCATAAAATATTCAATACATTCTCTGCCTTCCCATCCATTACATTTCTCAACAAGTGCATATGGCATCTCATAATGTGAAATGGTAACCAATGGATCGATTCCATATTTTTTACATTCATCAAACACATTATCATAAAATTGCAGACCTGTTTCAAGAGGCTTTTTTTCCATCCCTGTAGGAAATATTCTTGTCCAGTTAATAGATAATCGAAATACTTTAAATCCCATCTCTGCAAATAGTGCAATATCCTCTTTGTAATGATGATAAAAATCTGTTGCCTCATGACTTGGGTATAATGTACCTTCTTCAATTACTGTTGTAACACGTTTTGGCACTGTATGTGAACCATTTGTACACATATCAGATACGGATGCTCCTTTGCCATCTGTATCCCATGCTCCTTCATACTGATTAGCAGCCGTTGCACCGCCCCATAAAAAATCTTCTTTGAAAACACCCATTTGATTCTACCCCTTTCCTGCCATTTTTTGCTATCACTTTTTTATTTTGTAAGGAATTGTCACACCAACTCCAAATCATACCATATATAGTTTCTGGTGTCCTCCCTTATACGAATGATGATACAAAGTACCTTAGAGCGTATTTGAAAATTGCTTGTTACAAGATGTGTGTCACAATTTGTAGGGGATTTGTTCCAAATTCATGAGGTGCAGCGGGCTGCATTGAATGAATTTGGGGCAAATATCCATACATATCGGACGAAGCCCGCCAGCCCGAAAGGGCATGGATTGCGGTATGTCCGAATGGGTACGCAAAGTGGGGCATGCAGATTGGGGCAATGAATTTTCAAACACGCTTCTAGCACATGGTTAAACTGTTCCCAACCTCCCTGCTATAAATCATATATTATATTATTGGATTTTAATGAGCAGTTCCAGTAGTTTTAAAGTCAAATTGCCTCTCCAACCCCTCACTTCTCACTTTCTACAATAAAGTAATTAATTCATCTCCAACTTCTATACTTCCTAATGTACTTGAAAGAATATCTGTATATTGATCTGAATTCGTTACAATCACAGGTGTAATAACAGGATACCCTGCTTCTTTAATTTTTAATATATCAAACTCTAACAGTAGCTCTCCTTTCTTCACTTTATCTCCCTGTGCTGCTTTTGGTGTAAATCCTTCGCCCTCCAGATTCACTGTATCCATTCCAACATGAAGCAGAATTTCAATTCCATCCTCTGACAACATGCCAATGGCATGACTAGTTGGAAAAAATGCTGTAATCTCTCCATCAAATGGTGCATACAGTTTTCCTTCTGCTGGAACAATCGCAACTCCCTGCCCAAGTACTCCTGTTGCAAATGCTTCATCCTCCACTATAGCTAACTCTTTTACTTCACCCCTTAATGGCGATGCTATTATTTTTTTTCTTCCTATTTCATTTGATACTTCATTCTTGATTTCTGTTTTCTTATTCCTCTTATCATCTTCATATGTAACCATAGTTGCAACAAAGGCAATTGCCATAGCAATTATTGTACCAACAATGACCCAAACCATACTCTCAATCGTATTATCCCCAATATAGCTTGGAAGTCCAAATACGCCAAGACCACCCATCTGATAAGATTTCGCCCCTGCTGCTCCAATGATTCCTCCTCCAATAGCTGCTGCCACACAAGATATAATAAATGGTTTTTTCTTTGGAAGTGTAATACCATAAATACAAGGTTCTGTCACACCAAACATACCAGAGATAAATGCTGGCAATGCAAGATTTTTCATCCCTTTATCCTTAGTTTTTAAATAAATAGCAAACACTACCATTGACTGTGCAAATGAAGCTGCAAAGTATGGTGATAAAATCATGTCATATCCTAACTGTGAATAATTCATCATTGAAAGCGGAACCAAGCCCCAATGCAGTCCAAATATTACAAGTACCTGCCAGAATGCTCCTACAAGCAGACCTGCAATTAAACCGCCAACTACCGGAATACTATAAACTGTTCCAAATATAATACCAATTACATTACACATAAATGAAGTAATTGGTCCAATTAGTAAAAAGGTTAATGGTATCATAATCACAAAAGTAAATAATGGTGCCAGAAACGTTTTTACTACATCAGGAATCATCTTTTTAAACCATTTCTCCATCTTCACTGCAAAATAAGTTGCCACAATAATAGGAACAACCGTTGATAAATAACCGCCTGATGGCATAATAATTGGAATACCAAAAAACATCGCACTATATGACATTGCAAAATCTGTTCCCTCAAATATGGTTCCAATTGCCTCTGCACCTGCCATAGCTGTAATACCAGAATAGCACATAGAGGCACCAAGACCAATCCCTAAAAACTGACTTCCACCAAACTTCTTTGCAGCTGTAGCACCTAATATAATTGGAAGAAATGCAAAGAAACCATCTCCAAAGGAATACCATAATTGATAAGCACCTGTAGCTGCTGCATCCTTATCCAAAAATGCCCACAATGCCAATAAACCTTTGATAATACCTGCTGCACAAAGAATACTAAGAGTTGGCTGGAAAATACCTGAAATCCAGTCAATTAATGTTGCACCAACACCCATTCTCTCTTTGGATGCTTCTCCTGATACCGGTGCATCTCCAGTAATATGTGCATGTTCACAAACAACTGCATATACATCGGGGACATGATTCCCAATAACAATCTGATACTGTCCCCCTGACTGCATTACTGTTACAATACCATCTGCTGCCTTCAGTACGTCTGTGTTAGCCTTTGACTCGTCTTTTAACTTAAAACGAAGTCTTGTAATACAATGAGTAAGACTTAAAATATTTTCTTTTCCACCCACGTTCTGAATAATGATTCTTGCCAATCCATCATACTTACTAGCCATAACACATACCTCCTTATCCATTTATTATTAAACAATCCCGAAAACCTAAACCATTAAAAACACTGCCTTCTTCATTTACAATTTTATGTTATCTCCTCAAAATCCTATGATATTCTTTTTTAATACTGTAAAAATGTGTATTTTGAATTTCTTTATTTTAAAGTTAACACTTCTAAAAGTGTCATATTTAAAGTTAACATTTCTAAAAGTGCCATAAAATTAGCATTTTCCTATATATCAAATGTCATCCAAAACTATATGCGTTAGAGCTCATTCGAAGGCTATCAAAATATTTTATGATATCTAACTAAGATTGAAATATACAAAACCTGAATAAAATAAAACACAAAATAACTTTGTATCTATTTCATTCAGGTTTTGCCGGCCCATTGTAATAATCCCAATTAAAAATATTTTATTTATTCGTTTGTTCTACATCCACATCCTAATCTTTCAAAGCAACACATTTTAAAAACCTGCATGCTATTTTTGTTTTTCCCATCGCAGTAGTGCACTGACATGACTATATTTAGCCAAATCACCCTTAATATAAAGACATATTTTCTTAATCCAACAAATATCATGGTTATGATAAATATAAATGTGTTGCTATACTAAAGTGTGTTTGAAAATTACTTGTTACAAGATGTGCATCACAATTTGTGGGGGATTTGTTCCAAATTCATGAGGTGTAGCAGATTACATTGAATGAATTTGGGTCAAATATCTACGCAAAGCGGGGTGTGCAGATTGTAGCAATGAATTTTAAAACACGTTTTAGTGTATTGGTACATTGATATTTGGTAAAACTACACTGAATAAATTTTTAAAAATAATATTCAATAATCCTCAACGCAGACTCACTACACTGTGGTTTTTAAATACTGTATCTGGAAATCTCGCAAGTAATTTTTCTGAATATCAACATATCACTACACTAATTCTCTTTGATTTTCGTCTATAGAACTCAGTACATTGTTATTAATTACTTTCAGGACTCTCATAACAAAACCTTTCTCATTCTAAAACCCCAAAATTTAATATATTATAAATCATGCCTATACCATTATAGCATTTTATTCACCTCTCATATATTTCTAATCTAATAAACTTACTATAATAAATACTTCCCTCGATTTTGAATAACTATAACTGAATCATACAAACTCTTATTATGTAAACAATGATTATAAACATCTCTCATTTTCAACACAAGCATCCATAATATTATCTACTACTTCATTCCATAAATATAATTATTAATAGGTACAAAAAGACTGGCATTATAACTTACAAACCTGATTTATCAGAACCATGCATAAAATTATAATCCAGTCTTACCTTACAAAAAATAACAATCCGCTTCATTTATCCTATATGCTTATAATACAATATATGAAGAAAATCGTCAATATTTTTTTACAAAATGTATATATTTATAAGAACTACTTTATATACTCTTAGCAGCTTCTTCTAATCACTACATCTCATACCTTTACTTATACTATTATCTATACTTTTAGAAAAAGAAATTTCATCTTTAACTATATAATATTTTTGTAATTCCTTAAATAATGAACCATCATAATAACAATCTCCAAATATCTTATGAAATAAAGAAATTCTTTTACAAATAAACCAAATTATGGTTTGGAAACCTGGAATTATAAAAGTATGTTTTCCATAAGATTTTCTTATCTTCACAAACATATCCGATGTATTCACATATTCTTTATTTTGAACATGATATATTCCTGTTTTAGGCATTTGTATCATTTTTTCTATATATTGGCAAAGTGTCCCTATATATATCATACTTCTTTGATTTTTCACCTTTGGAAATATCATGATATATTTTGCTAATTTTTCTAATTTTGCAAAATTTCCAGGACAATTGGGACCATATACCATAGGAGGACGTACTATAGTCACAATAAAGTTTTCACTCGACATTTTAAGCAGCTTTTTTTCAGCCTGTAATTTACTGTTACCATATAAAGTAGTTGGTTTTGGCTTTGAATTCTTTGTAACCTTTTCCGCCTTATCACCAAAAACTGCCATTGTGCTCATAAAAATAAATTGCCCCACCTGAGCATCTTTTGCTTTTTGAGCAATCTCAACTGCCATGTCTCTATTAATTTTTTTATACAAAACTCCTTTTTCATCAGTCTCTTTCCTATGAACAATTGCAGCAACCAGAATAACTATATCATACATTCCAAAGTCAGATTGTTTCCAGGCTGCATTTACTGCACCTACTTTATCAATTTTAAACTGATATTCCTTTTGCTTTGAACAATATAATTCAAAGTAATTTCCAATATAACTATGTTCGCCTATCACTAAAATATTTTGCATATTTGCACCACCCCGATCAAACACAAAGGGTAAAAAAATGTGTTTGCATATTTTCCCTTTCTTCTATTCTTCTTTCATCCTTCCACACCAAACCTTTTCCTCACAAGCTCATTCATACAGAGAGATAAACACAAACTCCTAAAATACAACAACTACAATATATTTTTTCCAATTATCACATTCTTCATTCTTGACATTTATCAAATATTTTTAGTATTATTTCAAATAAAACAACCTATAGATGACATTTCTTTATTAGGAAATTTCCCATTTTCTAATAAAGAAAAAAAGCCTCTCATAAGGCTTTCACTAACGTGCGTGAGAAGATTCGAACTCCCGACACCTAGGTCCGTAGCCTAGTGCTCTATCCAGCTGAGCTACACGCACATATCAATATTTAACCGAATTTTACTTAATAACATATAAAAATAGCACACTAGTGCTATTTTTAATGCCGGCGACCGGAATCGAACCGGTACGGGAAATTAATCCCACAGGATTTTAAGTCCTGGGCGTCTGCCAGTTCCGCCACGCCGGCATTAATGGGACCTACAGGGCTCGAACCTGTGACCCTCTGCTTGTAAGGCAGATGCTCTCCCAGCTGAGCTAAGATCCCATAATCACTATTAATTTACATTCCTCTCAGAACGACGACCCAGAAGGGACTCGAACCCTCGACCTCCGCCGTGACAGGGCGGCGCTCTAACCAACTGAGCTACTAGGCCATTGCAAATATCCATTTGCAAAGCCGATGATCGGACTCGAACCGATAACCTGCTGATTACAAATCAGCTGCTCTGCCAATTGAGCCACATCGGCATACAATTTAAAAATAATGGACCTTCAGGGACTCGAACCCAGGACCCATCGGTTATGAGCCGATTGCTCTCACCAACTGAGCTAAAGGTCCACATTATAAATGTTCGTGAACTTAGTCCACACCTTAAATAACTCTAACTTAGCACTTTGGCTAAATGACTCCTACGGGAATCGAACCCGTGTTACCGCCGTGAAAGGGCGATGTC
>CAYRAV010000043.1:0-26750 GCA_964422365.1 uncultured Lachnospiraceae bacterium
ATCTCTTTTTACTGTTTTGTGTATAATTTAATTATTTGAAACGTTCTATTTCCCTGCACATTTTACCTTTTCATAAATTAACTTTTCTTCTTTCTTTTTAACCAAATATCATTACTGAATTCCTAATTTCCTATTACATCTAATATATATATTAGACTGAGAAACTCCAGGTAACCTTAATTTTATTTGCACAAACATTTACAAAGTAAATAGAGTTTCGCAATTGCCTGCTAATATATATTAAAATTTATCATAAACTGTATCTATTTTATAATTGAATAAAGGAGCTGTCACATAAAAGTGAAGCAAGCATAACATATAGTTTATTTATTGTAAATACGTCAATAACTATATATGATATGCCTTTTCCTTAATGCAACAGCTCCTTATTTTCATTTATATCTTTCACAATATTTTTTTACATTACACACCTGCTTGACTACTATCATAACCTATCTTTTATTGCTAGCTCTCCAGATGTGCATTTTTTCTGCCTCTGCAATTAATCCATCTCTAAAATCAGGATGTGCTACAGAAATAATTTTTGCACATTTTTCCCATGTAGAAGCACCTTTTAAGTTTACCTTACCGTATTCTGTTACTAAGTAATGAATATTAGCACGTGTATCCGTTACAATCGAACCTGGATTTAATGTAGGCAAAATACGCGATTTTATTGTTCCATCTTTTGTTTGAAATGTAGAGGAACAGCAAATAAAGCTTTTTCCACCATTAGATAAATATGCACCCAGTACAAAGTCTAACTGTCCACCTGCACCACTAATATGTTTCGTACCTGCTGATTCTGCATTTACCTGCCCAAATAAATCAACATCTACTGCATTGTTAATGGACATAAAATTGTCAATAGAAGAAATAACTCTGACATCATTTGTATAATCAACTGGCGCACTCATACATTCAGGATTATCATTTACAAAATCATATAATTTTTGTGTTCCTGCACCAAATGCATACACTTGTCTGTAACGGTCTATTGACTTCTTAGAACCATTAATTTTTCCTGCTTTTGCAATATCAACAAAAGCATCTACATACATTTCTGTATGTACTCCTAAATCCTTTAAATCTGACTTTGCAATTAGAGAACCTACTGCATTTGGCATTCCACCAATACCTAATTGCAAACATGAACCATTTGGAATTTCATCTACAATCAATTTTGCTACTGCTTCATCTACTTCTGTAGCAGGACCACCTGCGCCTAATTCGGCTATAGCAGGATTTTTTCCCTCTACAATCATATCTACTTTAGAAATATGAATCGCTTCTTCTTTTCCACCTAAACAGCGAGGCATATTTTCATTTACTTCTACAATAATTACTTTTGATCTTTCACAAACTGCCATTAAATGAGAGGCACTAGGTCCAAAGTTAAAATATCCATGTTCATCCATTGGTGCTACCTGAAACATTGCAACATCATTTGGTTCAATGTGTTCTCTATAATATCTTGGCAGTTCTGAATAACGAATTGGTGCATAGAAAGCCGCACCTTCATTTATCATCTTTCTCTCAATACCACCCATATGCCATGAATTCCATGTAAAATGTTCTTTTACATCAGGAACCTTAAAAATCTCTGGTTTCCATAATAAAATACCGCCTCTTATCTTTACATCTGTTAATTCATTCGCTCTTGCAGCCAAAGCCTTATCTAATTCCACTGGAGTGCCTGTACACCAGCCATAATCCACCCAGTCTCCTGATTTTACTACCTGTACTGCTTTCTCCGCAGTCGTTAATTTTTGTTGGTATTCTTCTTTAAAATTCATCTTATTTCCTCCTAAACTTTATCTAAGAATGTTAAAAAGCCTGCTTAGCAATATACCTTCTAACATAATATTATCAGGATATAACTCATCAAAATCCTAATGCTTCTATCCCCACACATGATTTTATCATATCATGTTTCCTTATTTAATTCAAGAAAATAACTCATATTTGTTAAAACCAAAGTAACAGTTCAGTCATGCCATTCATACCTTATTTTCAATGCAAAGCACATCTATTGCGGTATACCCGAATGGGTATCATTTTTCAGAATGTATATTATCGCAAGAAAATTTACAGTTTTACTGGTAAATTATAAATGGTATTACTGAATCATATCTTTCCTGTATATAAAATTTCTCTCTACCACTATTCTTTTTTATCATATTTTGATATAATGTAACTATTCAGGACTATAGATAGAAATAATAATTAGAAAAAAATTGCGTGCAGGCTTTTCTAATGTTACAATGGAGCATGAATGAGTAACCGAACTAAATATGATATTGTTGGAAACTTTAATTGAGAGTGGGGATTTTATGAACGATTATTATAATTTATATATTAACAAAACCGTCAATTCTATTATTAACAAAACGGATGACAGTAATTACAACTGTATTTTTATCAAACATTATAGAACTTTTGATATTGATTTTTCTGAATTAGAAGCAATCATCCAAACAGATGTAAAACCAAAATTTTTATCTTATACATTTTCTTCTTCAGATATGATGGATGCTTATGAACCCTTTTTAAACTGGATTAGAACAGAATATCTACATCTTGATACACCACTTACTATTGACAAATTTTTAGATGCATGTAATGTTTATTCTCTTCATCGTTCTGTTTTTAAAAGTTATATTGAAAATGAACTTTGTACAAGAGAAGAAGATGTCATTATTCCTGAAATTTCATATGAAAAATCACGCATGATAAAAGATATCCTATCCATCTTCTCCTACCTTGCTTCTAGTACACCTTTAATCATTGTATTAAATCGCTTGCATTTTGCATCATTGTCTACTTTAGAATTACTTGAAGAATTCGTTAAACTGGAAACGAAACCAGCTATTGCTGTTATTGCTACTTATAACGAGCTTTATCAGTTAGATGCTTATATACAAGAGTCCTGGCACTCTTTAATAAATTTTGTAGAAACACATCAAATACAGCTGGACTGGTCTTCCCAGTCAAATAATGTTATAGATTCACAGGAAGAAGTGATTGCACAATTTGTTCCTGTTTCTTCCTGTTACAATACTTATGTATCAAAATTAAATAATATGTTCCATACAATGGCACTAGAGCAAGCTGCCCATTATGCTGAAATAATTTATCATAAATTAGAAGTAGAAAAAACGGACGTTCCATTAGAACTCAAAATAAAAATACTATTAATTGCCTCTGTTACATATATCTATTTGGGCAATACAATTAAAGGCTTTTTAATCTGTGAAAAATTACGCCCCAATATTCGTTCTTTGAACAATGATAATTTTTATTTTTACTATTATTATACACATATTCTTGCCCAAACTTATAGTGGACAGTTTGATATTGCAACGCAAAATGCGGAAACCTGCCTTAAATATGCAGAAAGTTTAAAAAATAACTATTTTATCTTTAAATCAAAATTGTTACAATATATTATTCATTTTCATGGATGGAAAGACATTTATTTTTGTGATTTTTCTTTTCAAATTGATGAACAGCTTTACACAGATTTAAAAAAATACCATTTTTATAATCATTTGTCCCATCTCTACACTTATCAGCATGAATATGGGGAGATTTATGTAAAAAATGCAGTTATTGATATCACCGAGCTGGTTTCTTTTCAGGAAGGTGTGAAATGGGCAAAAATGATTGGTAACGAAAATTTTATATTACAGGCCTATAAAGATAATGTTATGATTGCTTCCTGCTTTGGACACTTTGAATCTGTAGAATTTCTATATATGAAATGTCTGGATATCCTAAAAGGAATGAATAATCCATTAGAAGAATCTAATATTTATAATGGATTGGGATATAATAGCATCATCAAAGAAAACTATGAAAAAGCCAATCACTATTTTAATAAATCCTTAGAAATTTTATTAAGATACAATTATCCTGAAGAGGCCTATGAAACATTATACAATAAAAGTTTTAATGCCATTACTGCTGGGGATTATAAATGTGGCTGCAATTACCTTTTGGCCACATTACAGATTATTAAAGAATTGGAAATCGTAAAAATTCGTATTTGTAACAAGTCCAAACTATATGGATTATTAGCACTTTGTTACTACTATCTTGGATTGGATTATAATTGTTATTTATACTTAAACCGGATGCAGCGCTATATTTCACATATACTAGATTCCCAAAATCCAGATGATTTTAATATGTGGGATGATGATTTATTTTTATATTGGTTTGTTCTTGGGCTGTTAAAACGTAGTGATGGTAAATTAGAAGAAGCAGAATTATTATTAAACAAAGCATCCTTTCATATGGACCGTTCAAGAGGAAGCAGATTTTTTACCTATCCAAAACTCACATTAGAGCAAGTACAATTGTATCGTATGTTAAAGCAGGAGGAAAAAGCAGAAAAAGTTCTTCTTGAATGTATGGATTATTGCAAGAAAGAAGGCTATCAGCTAAAATATCAATTATTGTCAGCTACTTTAAATCATAGCGATTTTCGTATGCCCGGCAGTAATTTATCTCCAATGGATGGTGTTTCTATAGACAATATTATTGAGAAAGCTAAAATTCTTGGAACACAAAAAAAGCTGCTGCAGCGAACAAATGATATTAACTTCCTTACAACATGGCAGGATACTACCAGTGCAGATGTTTCAAAAGGAATGCTTTTAGATAATGCACTTACTGCTATTCAAAACAATTTTACATTGGATCATATTGTCTTTATAACAAAATCAAAGTCAGCTTATGAGATTACATACTCAAATTTGAACTTTTCATTATCGAATGATAAAATTGAAAAAATTATCCAGTCTGTTTTAAAGCAGACAACTGGATTTGTCACGAATCGTACTGAGAAAAGTTTTGAGGATAATAAAGATATTGTTTCTATATTTGGTGTTAACAAAATTGCTTCTCTCGCGTGCTGTCCTGTTGTGATAAAAGACAAAATTCTCTGTGTTTTTATAGGATATATCAGTATTCATTAAAATTTTGTTGAAAATAGTGTACGGCTTAATGTAAACGATTTAAATATTATTCGTTTCACTATACGCCAGCTTATGGATATCTTAGAAAAATTAGATGCCAGAACACATTTAAAGGTTATGAACAAGATACTTGCCCAAAATGCCATTACAGATATTTTAACGGGACTTTTAAACCGCCAAGGTTTTCTAAATAAATTTAAAGAACACAACAAAAATTTAGAATATTATAGTATTCTTTATATTGATTTGGATAGCTTTAAATATTATAATGACACTTTTGGCCATGATATAGGTGATGAAATATTAATTGCTTTTTCAAACTTATTTCGCACAGTTGCAAATGAAAAAGGGTATTGTGTCAGATATGGCGGAGATGAATTCCTGATTGTATTGGAAAATTCTACTGAAACCGAGGCTGTTACTATTGCAAAATCAATCTTCTCTAACCTAGAGTTAGAAAACCATTTTTCTCATATTGTAGAGAAAAAAATATCAAGTTCGCCAATCATATCTGCTGATAATACCGTATCCTGTTCAATAGGCATTGCACAAAATAAAGATGAAAAATCAGGTGTGTCCTATAATTTAACAGAAACATTAAAACATGCTGATGATGCTTTGTATTATGTAAAAAAACACTGTAAACGCAATTACAAAACATGGAGTAGTTTATAATCTGTTACAATCTGGACATACAAAAAAGTATATGTGCAATTTGTTTATGAGGAAACTTTCCCACAAAGTACAAATTGCACATATACTTCTAATTGTATTGACTTTTATAAATAATACAAAAGCCTTTGTACGGTCTTCTTATGATATTGTTTGCTTATATCCATAGTTCTAAATAATTATTCATATTCTTCTTTATTATTATCTTGTAATAGTAAAAGTTCTACTTCTTTTTCATCACAATCCGTATCTTCTCCATTTGCTTTACGTTTTTCTAATTCTTCTTTTGCTTGTGCAATTTTTGCATTTGATGCCTCTATCTTTGCCATAGCTGAAGAAAACTCCGGCTCATAAACTTGTTTGTGAAGTTTGTAATAAATCTCTCCTACTTCTTTGTATTGTTCTTTGATTTTATGCTCTTCTTTCTTAATAACCGCATACAATCTTGTCACTTCCGTAAACTCTTTTGATTTATTGGCAATCTCTTTTGCCATACTTGTAATTTCTTCCCCTACTTTTTCAAAAAAATCCATAACATTCACTTTCCTTTCTACTATTTTGTTTGCATATTACTATTACAATAGTATTATTATAACACAAAAAATGTCTTTCGTTCATTAAAATTCTATTATTTTTTATTTTATACTGCAAGTTCAGTCGTAGAGAAACAGTGATACCACCTTCCATACAAAAACTTACTAAGAGCAGATTGTATAACTTTTTCTATAAACTTGTAGTTCTTAAATAGTGTCTGTAAGAATTTCTAAAACTTTGTTTAATGAGGACGTGGTAAATAAGGTCTGAGTTAAAATTTCATATGAGGGTAATTTTAAATCTGGTACACAAATAACCGGAATACCAGCTGAAACAGCAGCTAAAATTCCATTTTCAGAATCTTCTAAAACACAAGCATTTTTAGGAGAAATATAAAAATTATCACAAACTTTTAAAAAAATATCTGGTTCTGGTTTTGTCTTTCTCACCTGTTCGCCTCCAACAACAAAAGAAAAATAAGATTGTAATTGATTTTTTTCCAAATAGGTATTTATCAAAGAGGATTCGGAAGAAGATGCAATACAGCAAGGGATTTTTTTTCTATTCAAATAATTTAGCAATGGCCGTAACCCTTCTTTTTCGGGTAATTCATTTTCTAAAGCATAAGTTACTATTTTTCCTTTTACTATTTGAGAAATTTCTTCAAAAGGGTAGTCAGGTCCTAGAATAGAAAGCATCTTTTTTTTCAAAACATCACCATTGCATCCGATTGTATTATAGTAAAGTTCTGGAGTAATAGTATATTGATACCATGATGCAGTATCTATTAAATAATTCATAAAAAGACGTTCTGTATCAAACATAAGACCATCCATATCAAAAATAAATAATTCTGGCAATTTCATACTTGGTAACCCTTTCATTCGTTTATGATAATCAAAATACAATATGTGATGAAAAAATATTCCCTATAAATTCTTTATCAAATTTACCATTTCAATTGCTGAGCATGCTGCATCATAACCTTTATTTCCTGCTTTTGTTCCAGCTCTTTCAATAGCCTGCTCTATATTATCTGTTGTCAATATTCCAAAAAGTGTAGGAACACCTGTTTCCAATCCTACCTGTGCTGTTCCCTTTGATACTTCTGCACATACATAGTCATAATGTGAAGTTGAGCCTTTTATCACAGCCCCCAGACAAATAACCGCATCATATTTTTTAGATTCTGCCATTTTTTTTGCAATCACAGGAATCTCAAACGCACCCGGTACCCATGCTAATGTGATATCCTCATCATTTACTCCATGACGAACCAGTGCATCCTGTGCACCACCAATTAATTTTGATACAATAAACTCATTAAATCTTGCTGCTACAATACCAATTTTAATTCCACTGCCTACTACATTTCCTTCTAATGTTTTCATATTAATGCCCTCCATTATTATTAAATTTATTTTTTTCAATATTTGCTTTTTTCTAATACCTGCATCAAATCTACTGTACTACTCATACTTTGTCATATGATCCATTTTGTCCTGCTTTGTTTTTAGATAAAATGCATTTTCTTTATGTGCTTTCATTTGAATTGGTACGCGATCCACAATTTCAATTCCATATCCCGACAGACCTGCAATCTTCTTAGGATTATTTGTCAATAATTTCAATTCTTTGATACCAAGATCCTTTAAAATCTGTGCCCCAATTCCATAATCTCTTAAATCAGGTGCAAATCCAAGCTTGATATTTGCCTCTACTGTATCATATCCCTGATCCTGCAGTTCATAAGCCTTTAATTTATTAATCAGTCCAATTCCTCTTCCTTCCTGGCGCATATAAAGAAGTACTCCTCTTCCTTCTTTTGCAATTGTTTCCATAGCTGCTGCATACTGCTCACCACAATCACACCGAAGAGAACCAAGTGCATCTCCAGTCAGGCACTCTGAATGTACACGGCATAATACAGGTTTTCCATCATGAATATCTCCCATTACCATTGCTACATGATGTTCTCCATTTAATTTATTCACATAGCCATATATTTTAAATTTACCATATTTTGTTGGAAAATCTGCCACTGCTTCCCTGCTTACCAAAAATTCTTTTTCTAAACGATAGGCAACCAGATCTGCAACTGTAATTAATTTCAACTGATGCTTTTTTGAAAATTCAATCAACTCTGTTGTCCGCATCATATCTCCATCTTCCTTCATAATTTCACAACAAAGTCCACATTCCTTTAAACCTGCCAATTTCATTAAGTCTACTGTAGCCTCGGTATGGCCTGTTCTTTTTAAAACACCGCCCTCCCTTGCTTCTAGTGGAAACATATGGCCAGGACGTCTGAAATCTGAAGGTTTTGCCCCCTCTTCCACACATTTCATTGCAGTAATAGAACGTTCCACAGCAGAAATTCCTGTTGTAGTATCTACATGGTCAATAGATACTGTAAATGCTGTTTCATGGTTATCCGTATTTTTCTCTACCATTTGGTTCAATCCTAATTTCACTGTCATATCATGGCTCATTGGCATACAAATCAAACCTTTTGCATAACTCGCCATAAAATTTACATTTTCTGTAGTTGCAAATTCTGCAGCACAGATACAATCTCCTTCGTTTTCTCTATCTGGATCATCAATAACCAGAATAATTTTGCCTTGTTTTAAGTCTTCTAATGCTTCCTCTACGGTGTTAAAATCTGCCATAAGTTCTCTTCTCCCTTTCTAATCTTTTCTTTGCATATTTTTACGATGTATTTAACAATAAATATAAGCAGCCATTCTTTTTGAAGAAATTTTTCAAATTAAGATAACTTTCTTTCTCTTTATGCAAAACCATGTTCTATAAGAAAATCTACTGTCAAATTTGATTGTTCTTGAGTTTCAGTTGTTTTCATTAATTTTTCTACATATTTTCCTATTATATCACACTCTAAATTTACAATAGAGCCAATTTTTTTTGATGATAAAATTGTTACTTTTTGTGTGTGGGGAATAATAGAAACTTTAAAACATTTTTCATCTACATATGCAATGGTTAAACTGATTCCGTCAATCGTAATAGAACCCTTTTCTACAATATACCGTAATAATGCTGTCTTCGCCTCTATAGTATACCATACTGCATTGTCATCATTTACAATATCTCTGATTATTCCTGTTCCATCAATATGACCTGAAACAATATGACCGCCAAACCTGCCATCTGCAGCCATAGCTCTTTCTAAATTTACCACACTGCCTTTTTGCAGACTGCCAAGAGAACTTCTTTCTAATGTTTCTGACATAACATCTGCTTCAAATTCATTTTTATCCAACTCTGTCACTGTTAGACATACTCCATTCACAGCAATACTGTCACCTATTTTTGTCTGTTCCAAAACGGCAGATGCTTTGATTCGAAGTACAGAGGATTTTACTCCCTTTTTTATATTTGAAATGCTGCCTATTTCCTCAATGATTCCCGTAAACATATTTTCACCTCCAATTAATAGATTGCGGCACTCTCAATATACCCTAACCAATCTACTCTTTCAAAATCCCTGTAATCAGAATATCCTGTTCCAGCTGTTTTATTTCTACCTCTTTTAATTTATTAGCATATTCCATTTTTTCTATTCCAATTCCTTCAATCGGCGATAATGCCTTACTTCCTCCAATTAATTTTGGTGCGATATATGCATAAACTCTATTTATCAATCCTTTTTCCAGAAAAGAAGCATGAAGTGTTCCACCGCCTTCTACCATGATACTATCTATTTTCTTTTCTCCTAGCAACATAAGCAGCCAATTCAAATCTACTTTCTCTCCCTCTGAGAATACGACTTCTACATTTTTATTCTGCAATGCGGTCAGCTTCTCTTTGTCTTCATATTGGCGGCATGCTGCCACAATTGTTGGAATCTCTTTTGCTGTTTTTACAATCTGGCTTTCTAATGGTATCTGCATTTTACTGTCACATATAATACGCACAGGATCTATTCCATTTTCTAATCTGCAATTTAATAAAGGATCATCTGCTAATACTGTTCCAATGCCTGCCATAATACCCTTATAACGTTTCCTTAACCCTTGTACATGTTTTCTTGCTTCTTCACCTGTTACCCATTTGGAATCTCCTGTACATGATGCAATTTTTCCATCTAATGTCATTGCATATTTTGCTGCAATAAATGGCATTTTGGTTTGAATATAGTGCATAAAAACTTCATTTGCCATTCTACATTCTTTTTCCAGAATACCTGTAACAACTTCAATACCACATTCTTTTAAAATTTCACATCCCTTTCCTGCTACTAAAGGATTTGGATCTAAACATGCAATAACAACCTTTTTGATTTTGTTTTCAATAACAGCCTCTGTACATGGAGGTGTCTTTCCATAATGGCAGCAGGGTTCTAATGTTACATATAAATCAGCTCCCTCTGGACTTTCTTTACAATTTGCTAATGCATTTCTTTCTGCATGAAGTTCACCATATTTTTCATGGTAACCTTCTCCGATGATTTCCCCATTCTTTACAATAACACAGCCCACCATCGGATTTGGAGAAGTATCTCCTATTGCCTTTAAAGATAATTCCAACGCACGTCTCATATATTTTTCTTCTTTTTTAATTTCATACAAATTCTGTCCTTCTATTGTATTTGTTTCACACATATACTTCTCTTCTTTCTTTATGAAACTTTTGTAATTCACTTTTCTTGTCTTGTAACAAGCAAGTTCAGATACCTCTGATATATAAAAATAAGCCTCTGAACTGTAACTTCAGAGACCTATTATATTCCTGTGTTCTCAATTTATCTATTGTTATCCTCTTTTCTGACAACATATTTACAAAAATGACAATATACCATAAAACACTTCTTCTTCCATCCAGACTATACTGTCGGCTTTGGAATTTCACCAAATCAACAACTTAACAAGTTGTTCGCGGGCTATACCGCCGGTCGGGAATCACACCCTGCCCTGAAGACTTATTTATTTTTTCATAGGTCATTATAACGCATTATACTATATTATGCAATAACTTTTTATTTTGAGTTTCCCATTATTTTAACATTTTAATGACGTCCTATGAATATTTTAGAATTGATATTAACAGGAAATTACTATTTTTTACTGCCTGTCAAATGAACAACTCCTGCAATTATCTGTGTAATAATTCCGATACAGCAAAAACCGTACCAGCCAAAATGATTATATAGAACTGTACCTAGATATGAACCAACTGCACCGCCCACAAACATTGTTACCATATAAATTGAAGTGATTCTGTTTCGTTCACTTTCACTAAGACTCTGTATTCTTGTCTGATTTGCAACATTGCAGGAATTCACACCCATGTCAAGAAGTATAACACCTGCAATCAATCCCCATACCTTGAACCCAAAAGCTATAAAGAAAAGGTAGGAAAGAAAAATAATTAAAATGTTGATACCAACAGTAAATTTTGCACTTTTCTTATCAGAAATCTTTCCAGCAGCAGGTGCAAACAATGCTCCACTCACTCCTAAAATTCCGAACAAACCAATGATGTTCGTTTCAAACTGAAAAGGGGCGCCCTGTAAATGAAATGTTAAAACGGTCCAAAGTGCACTAAATGCCGCTAAAATCATAGCACCGTTTATCGCTGCCTCCCTGATTATGGGAAATTTTTTGGGCAGAGAAAACATTGATTTTAAAGATGATACATAATTCAGGCTGACTTTTTCATCGGCTGTGCAGACAGGAAGTGTGAATTTCAAAACAACAAATAATATTGCCATAAAAACAACTGCAATAATGTAAATACTTTTCCATCCTAGATATTTTCCAACTGCACCACTGACTACTCTTGAAAGAATAACACCTGTCAGAAGTCCACTCATTATATGTCCAATATTTTTTCCTCTTACCTGTTCATCGGACAATTTCGCACAAAGCGGAAGTAAGAGCTGCGGGATAACAGAAGTAACTCCAACTGCCAGACAAGCAATGCAGGCTAATATAAAATTCGGAGAAAGGTACATTCCAAAAAGCGACAGAACTGATAAAAAAATCATTGTTAAAATCAGCTTTTTTCGTTCTGTTAAATCTGCTATAGGCAGAATAAAAAACAATCCTAAAGCATATCCCGTTTGGGTAAGGGTTGCAAGCAGACTTGCCTGAGAACCAGTAATATTAAAATGTTGTGCTGCACTATTTAAAAGCGGTTGAATGTAATAAATATTTGCAACTGCAATTCCGCTTGCCACAGCCATAAGAGCAATCAATTTTCCGTTTAATTTTGTAGATTTTATATTTTCCGTTTTCATAATATTTCCATCTTTCCTTAAACTATTTTCCAATTTTTTCTAATAGTTCTCTCATCATTAAGGTTAATTTCTCTTCATTTTCCTTATCTGAAACAAACTGGTTAACCACCATATCATGTATCATGTAATCTTCTAAAAGATAAATGTGACTTGCATCTTCGGTATAAAATGCGTCCTTACCTGTTTCCGCTGAATATCCATAAAGCAGCTTCTTACCATCAGCAGAAATAATAAACCAATGAATTTTTTCAGGCATATCATGATATTTTCCACCATGGTGCATTTCAATATCGGCAATAGGTTTTTGGATATTGTGCCCCACTCCTAAAACTTTACATCCACGATTTTGACATTCTTTCAGTTCAGGCAAAAGAAACTCATACATTTGATTCCACATAGAAACCATTACATACTGAGCTGCCTCTTTTAACAGCTGTCTGCAATAAGAAATGATATTTTCTTTTCCTTTTACCGTGAAAACATAAATATCCTGCTTATTTGCTCCGTTTTCTAACTCACAAAGGGCATTTGCTACATCCTCAAAATCATTTTCCCATTGCTTTTTCGTTTTCTCTAAAAAAACTTTACTAGGAACAGGAGTATAAATTTTTGTGTTTTCACTGCTTTCTTCCATCATAGCTAATCCACGTTTTGTCAACGTTTCCAAAACATCATAAATTCTTGCTCTTGGAATACCAGACTCCTTACTGATTTTATATGCATTTGCCGTTCCAACTTTTAACAATCCCGCATATGCTTTTGCCTCATACAGATTCAGACCAAGATTTTGTAGTTTATCTAGTAAAGCAGTTTCTATTTCCATAATGTTTCCTCCTTCTTAAATGTTTTTTTGCGCGTTATAGTTACTACTATAATAGTAACTATAACACCTCCAATCGAATCTGTCAAGTAATACTCAAAAAATAAGGATATAAAGCAAGGCTTCTCACCACTGGAAATTCATCCAATGATAAGAAGCCTGTTTCTTGTTCTTTATACTATTTTCTTTATCCACTTATCCAAAAACTCCATCTGCTCTTCTGTATGAAACCAATGCTCTCCGTTCTCCATTACAGTTATCTTTGCTTTATGTTTCTTTGCAAATATCATAATGATTTCTATGGATGTAAGATTATCCAAACTTCCATATAAGATATCTGTTGGGACATCCCAATTGATTGGATTATTTCTTACATATGATAAATATTTCCAAGATAATATTTCGCCAAATTCAGTTTCAATTGTCTGTTTTTCCTGCAGCTCATGCTCTGAAACATTTGCCCAAAGCATCATATCCGTAATCAGTTTTTCCATGTTTACAATTGGTGATATAAAACAGCGTTTTTTTTCGGTGTATACATGTTAATAATCCATTGCTCTTTTGTAATATAAGTAAAATGCTCTGTCCTCACATCTCCCATTAATAAACAGTTTTTTTCTTCCTCTGTATGGTGATAAGTGAAACCACATTTCTCCTGACAGCGCTTCGATTTTTCATTTCCATCATAGTAACCACACCACATTGCCATGCAGCCCAAATCCTCAAATGCATGTTTTTGCATCATTCTGACAGCTTCCGGAATATACCCATTTCCCCAGTAGGGAACACCGATCCAATAACCAATCTCAATTTCATCATTTGTTGCTTTTTTTTGTGACTGCCTAGGTGGTATAAGACCTATACTCCCAATCGCTCTGTTATCTTCTTTCAAGCATACAGCATATGTTTCCGAATCTGATAAAAAATTTCTAATAATTTCCAGACTATCTTCTACACTGGTGTGAACCGGCCATCCAGCAATTGGTCCAACAGCTGGGTCTTTTGCATATTCATATAAACTCTCTGCATCCGTATCTTTCCACGGACGAAGGATTAATCTTTCCGTTTGAAATTCCATTGTTTATGTTCTCCTTAACAAGTTGTTTTTTATATATAAAGTAATTAATTAAAACTCTTAGGTTTCGTGGTTACAATACAGTTCCACATTCTCACACCCTGATAGGAATATATTGCGTTTTATCTTTGTATTATTTATAATCAAGCCTGATGGCTGGATTAACTTAGTTTTTCAAAGAGCACAGTCTGCTCTTTCATGGAAATTTTTCCCACCTTATAGCCATATTCCAGTAATTCTTTCTTATAAGCCAGAAAGAAATGGTCAATAGGCATACCTGTTCTCTTCTCAATTTCGGCATAGGTCAACTTGAAACGGTCTGTACCGTTTTTCTGTATATATTTCCACAGTGGGTCATATTTGCTCATGTTTTACATACCTTTCCACAGGCGAATTTCAGAATCAAAGTATTGTTCCTGAAAATACACCTGTTCCATAATCTCTTTTTCTGAAAAAGTCATTCCTTCCGGCGCAGCTACCCATTTTTCTTCCACATCATCATTTCTATGAATAATTGCAATTATTTTTCCTGAAAATTTCTCAACCGCCTTTTCCACACCTATGATATATACATCCTGCTCTTCTCCGTCTGGAGCTATTATCCCATCAACAAATCCATAATTAATCGGATAATACATATCTTTATGTTCCGGGTGATAGCTGCCAAGAGGTCTATCCACAGTTACATTTACAATATTTCCAAGCATACATATACCAATCCATTCTGCTCTTGTAATAGCAAATACCTTCGTAATCTCATTTACTTCATCCTTGAATTCATCCACCTGATGGCATCCGTATGAAATAGCTGTAGAATATGATGGTACATTTGTGTATTTCATATATGAGTAAATCACATTGAATGGAGTATGCTCAAATGTCCAATTTCTTACAGCTATAGCTGCTTCCTTCGCATATCCTTTTCTCTGCTGGTCTTTTCTTATATGATATCCTATTTCTGGTTTTATCTGCCCTCCAATAAGCTGCATGGTAAGACCGCAGTCGCCAATCATTTCACTGTTTTCTTTCAGACAAATGGCCCATAGTCCGAATCCAAATATCTGGTATCTTTCTATATTTCTACTAATCCATCCTTTTACCCTTGTTTCATCAAAAGTATACGAATAATGCTGCATTATATCTGAATCTGCTAGAACAGTATAAAGTGCATCATAATCACTTTCTTTCATTTCTCTTAAAAACAATCTGTCAGTTTCTATAAGCATATTATTCAATCCTCTTTCGTGTGCTATCCAATCTATTGACTGACTATCCTCAAAACAGTCAAGCTGCCAGATTAAATGACATCTAATCTGAAAGCTAAACCTTAAATCGTGTTTGAATTTTGAAAACTTATTTACCACCCTCTACCATTATAAAGAAACCTTTGTCATTATCTCCAAATAAACAATCTATACCTTTTGAAACATAATCTGAAAGTGCCCATTCATTATCAGTTCGATCAATTTCATAATCCATAGAATCCGAATCAGCCAAATGCTCATCAATAATTATAACTTTTCCTGTGTCCGATGTTACACTTTCAGTTTCTTTCTGTGTTTTTACAACAGTATATCCTGATTTTTCAGCTAATTCATATAAATCTTCCTGATTCTCTTCTTCACCTGTCTGTTTCAAAAATCCTCCTCCTGCAAAGTAATCAAAATCACTACCAATAAGTTCAAGACCTATATCGTAGTAATTTGAACGGCTTTCTTGATGACAATAAAAAGCAGCAGGTGTTGCATGATTAAGATTAACGCTTGAAATAATACCAACTTTATATCCAAGCTGCTTATGTAGTTTTTCTGAAATTGTTTCATAACTTTGGGTGGCAGTTTCATTCATATTAATTGTTCCAAAATAAGTCTTATGACCTGTTGATATAGAAGTTGCTGTAGATGCCGAATCAGGACAGAAAGAAGTTTATTCTTCAACTCTATTCATTGATTTATCTTTATCAAATCCCTCTGGATATCTTTTCTTCAACTTCTCAATATTCTTTGAAAAAACTTCTTCCAAGTCAACATCAAGTGCAGTTGCCGTTTCTGCAATATACCAAGCAACATCACCAAGCTCTTTAATGATTTTTTCTTTATCAAGTTCATGTCCTTGGGCCAGATGTTTCTTTACAATATCGATTACTTCTCCAGACTCGCCACACAGTCCCATAACACCATTTATCAATACATCTTTTTTATTGAGTTCTGAATTCAATGTTGTCATTGCTAACCGCTGATATTCATTAATTGTCATCTCTATATCCTCCTAATCCTATTTTATACAAACCCTTTCGCTCTTGCTATTTCTATTAGTTTTGGTTGTATATCCGGGTATGTCCAATTAAATGGCAATTCATCTAATATTTCTATTTTCTCAATTTCACTATGTATTTCTTCTTCGAATTCTTCAACCTCAGCAAAGTATAACTTTCCAAATGTTTCTCTTCCATCAAAGTTATCAGGCGCTGTAACTGAATAAATACAAATGGGAGAAATATCGTACTTAACTGCTCCAGTTTCTTCATACAATTCACGTTTGGCAGTATCATCTATTTTTTCTTCGGGTTCTCTATGCCCTCCAGGAACCTCAAGGGTTGTTCTCTCTTTGTGTTTGCAGAAAACCCATTTGTTTTTATATTTTGTAATTATCACCGCAAATTTCAAAAGTCCATCTTCTATATCATCGTAAAAATTAACTATTGCCATTTTATAGTTCTCCTTATCATCCGTGTATAAACTCTTCAACAAAATTTACCATTACCTGTTCATGCTTCAAAGCAATATTCTTTGCACTTTCAGTATTCATAAATACTTTAAGATTAAGCAGTTTTCATAACTTTCATACAATAATCGGGGATTTTCCATGATTCATTCGAAAACATTTTATTGAATTTTTTTCACTTGTTCTCTTAAAAGAACTTTTGCACATTTGAATATATTGGATATCCTCTGTACCTGAAATGATCCAGAACTTACTGTATCCTACCCCTATTCTATCAATCACAATACCATCATGCCAATTCATTACTTCCAAAAAAAGTAATGCCAGCAAATATGCTGTTTTGAAATATCTCCTTAAAAATCATCTAACGAATAATCACCAGAGTTTTCTGGCATCAAACATGTTGTATTAGGACATTCTTTCTGTTCTTTAATTTTTTCAGACCACGACTCACCGCTTTCTGCACATTTTTTTAAGAAGGCGGTTCCTTCATCTGACATGACCTTATCTATAAAATTCTGAGGAAGTGTCACATGATATTTTATTACATACTTCCATGCATCTCTGTCCCAATAATACTCACCATCCGTATACCAGTAAGGGCCACATAGCTGCATGTCCTTAAATGGATGCTTATATAATCCCATACAGACTAGATACGGCTGTGTGGTTTGAAGATATGCGATTACCTTTTCTGAAACCACAAAGTTTTCATCTATATGGTCATATATACTTTCTTCTCCCCCATTAATCTCTTTATAAGGCATAACATTTACCATCGCAGCAAGATGCCTCATTTCTGCTGGTGATAACATGCTAGTGGTTTGAACATTACCTTCTATTCCATATACATCAGCTTCACATGACTGTCCATTGGCAATCATCTCAACATCTACCCACTTTCCACGTTTGGCATTAGGCTTTAACTCCCATTTACGCATAGCGGCTATTTCGTGCTCAACAAAAGTCTTATCTGTAAGTACAATTGATATCTTCTGACCTACACAAATTGTCTCTCCCTCACCAGCTTTTATTGTAAGAATATGATGGCTATTATCATATGCTGATACTGACGCAAATGTTATCTCCATTCTTCCCCCTCCATTTCATACACTACATTAATGTTGGATCTGCGGTAAACCACGTCTGCACATCTTGGTCATTATTACCATCTATCCCTTCTCCCCAACCAACATCGTCAATCCAGGCTATTCCCCAAATATACTCCCTTGTTTTGTACTCACCTCAATCAAATATGCCATACCATTTTCCAGTGCTTTTGTAAAACTTTGTGTATTCACCTTGTTCTGGTCAAGCTAGAATCATACATAACATTCTGCTGTGTATTTTTAATTTAATATTATTTAGTATCTGAGAAAGTTTCTATCACATATGGTGCGCCAATACCGTGATAGAAGCTTTCTCTTTTGTGTATATTATAATATCATAAACATTTGTTTGATTCAATAGTGTTTTTGAACGCTTCAACTTTAAACAATTTATGCAACAATAAAACAATAAGTATCCAATTCTCTGTACTTGATAAAATTTGTGAAGCTCTTAATTGCGAAGTCTCTGATATCTTAATACATGAAAAAAGCGATACTCATAAATAGTATCGCTTTTGCCTTTCAACCATATTTAAATTAATCTATTCCCTCAAAAATCTCTCCCAAAGTCATCTTAATATGAGGAAATGTTTTCAAGCATATCTCTGTTTCTGCATTATAATATTCATCCTCTTTGTCATCCTGTAACATATAACTTTCTTCTAATACATACTTACCTTCTTCCAGATAATATATCTCAACAGATCCTTGTGGCGAAACAATCCAATATTCTTCCACACCCGCTTTTTCGTAAATATCTTTTTTTTCTGCCCGATCTCTCTTCGCTGTAGAGGGGCTTAATGTTTCTACAATAAATTTAGGAATTCCACTATATGATCCCCCTTTTAAATTCTTTCTGTCACAAATTATCATAATATCTGGACACAAGTAATCATCGTTCTTATCCGGATGATATTTGAAATCTAAATTTTCAATTGATACAAGACAAATACTTCCTTTTAGTCCTTGTTTAATAGCAACATAAATGTTACCATTAATGATCCCATGTTGATATCCAGGAGCTGGTGACATATCATATATCACACCATCTATTTTTTCATCCTTTTTACGTTCAAATTCTGCCATTCCCATATTATTCCCCCTTCTTGCCTTAAATTATAACATACTTTGTATGGTAAAGGAATATTATTCTACATCAAATAGTTAATTCATCTAGTCAAAAATTATTTTTCCAAATATTCAACTTCCATATTTTCGCACTTTTCAACTTCCGACTTATTTTCAGACTGTTTTCCACAGATTTCACACTAATTGCCTTATTCATACCAAAGCTCCATACCTTCTTCTCTACTAAATCTATCCTTGTTATAGAATATTGTAGTATCAAATGTATATTCCTTTAAATTTTCTCTGTCAATCTGAATCACTCCATACTCAATCATTCTGTTAATCCCACTAATTCTAACAAATTGTTCATTTTGTTTTGATTCAACCATATTTTATATACATCGTCTTCCTTCCGCACATAACACTAATACCAATCATGCTTTTCATTCCGGTCAAGTGCATTAATTTTCTCCATTTCCTCCTCTGACAACTCAAAATCATACAGCTCTGTATTTTCCTGAATATGTACCGGATTACTTGAACCAGGAATAACCACAACACCCTTTTGCAGATTCCAACGAAGAATCACCTGTGCCGAGGACTTTCCATGTGCTTTTGCAATAGCAGAAATCGTCTCATCACCCAACAGTTCTGCAGTATGTCCCCGTCCGCCAAGAGGATACCAGCCCTGCACGACAATTCCGAGACTCTGGATATATGGAATCACATCATTTTCCTGATAATAGGGATGAATTTCATTTTGTACCAGTGCCGGAGTAATGCTTACCTGTGGCAGAAATGTTTCCAGTTCTTCCACATACCAGTTTGATAAACCAATGGAACGGATTTTCCCCTCCCCCACTGCTTTCTCAATCGCCTTATATGCCTTCACATCATTCGTTCCCGGATGATGTAAAATCATCATGTCAATATAACCGATATCCAGCTTTTCCAGTGCCTGCTCAATTGCCTTCTCCGGTTCTGCAAACTGATTTGGATATAACTTTGTTATGACGAAGATTTCTTCATGGGGAATTCCTGAATTTCTTATGGCCTCGCCTACTTCTTTTTCATTGTGGTACATATAGGCGGTGTCAATCAACCTCACACCTCTCTTTAATGCCTCCGAAACGGATGACACACAGGTATCCCCCAGCAGACTGTATGTGCCGATTCCATTCAGGGGCATTTTATATCCACTGTTCAATGTTACTGTTTTTGTATTAAAATCAAACACACGCTCCACCACTTGTTCCTTATTTTGCTCTAACAAGGATCGTATCTCCGAATCCTCCAGCCACTTTACAACTTCCTCTTTGGAAGTAGTGGAAGAAAAACGTCTGCCATCCAGCCATGTCACACTGTCATCCACTAAGGAATGTAGATTTATGGCACTGGAACCCATCCCGCTGCTGTGGGAAGTACAAAACGGAATAATGATTTTTCCTGACAAATTGCAATTCTCCACAAATGTATACATAATCTTCGGTGCCTGCCCCCACCAGACAGGATAACCCAGATACACTATTTCGTACGCACTTAAATCCGGAATATTACCAGCAATTGCCGGCCTTGCTGTCCTATCATTTTGTTCTCTGGATGCACGACTTTCTGCATTGCCATAGTCTAAATCTGCGGCTGTATATGGCTCGGTTGGCTGAATCCGGTAAATATCTGCTCCCACACTCTGCTGAATATATTCAGCAACTTTTTTTGTAGTATCTGTACAGGAAAAATAAACAACAATGCTTTTCCTTCTTGTAACCGGATTTGGCTCTTCCTCCTGCGTATTCTGGTCATCTTTTTGGTTTGGTGTTTTTGCTTTAACTGCCTTAATCTTTACCCATGTTGTCTTTTTTACGGATACTTTCTTACTCTTTTTTCTGGCTTTTACTGTTACTTTTATCTTGGCATTTCCCGTTTTCTTTGCTGTAATATGCCCGCTTTTATTGACAGTAACTACCTTTTTATTGCTCGAAGTAAACCGGATTATTTTCTTTCCCTTTTTAGGAGAAACACTGACTTTGAGTTTCTTTTTTTCCCCAAGTTTCATTTTGTATGCCTTTTTGTCAACCTTCTTCTTGCCAATCTTTAATGACACCGTTTTGATTGCAGCCTCTTTCTTCCCTTTTGCAACAGCTTTGGAAACCATACTGTTTGTAGAAAAAACGACAGTCAACAAACTAAATATAAGCAGCAGGACTACTGCCTGCATTCCTTTTTTACCCTTTCTGAATATCTGCATAATATCAACCTCCTGTTCGTTTATGTAAGGCGGAACCATAGAATTCCTTTACCGATGTTTTTTATCGGCTTAGAATTTTTATCATCTTTTTAATACCAGTCATGCTTCTCATTCCGGTCCAGTCCATTGATTTGTTCCATTTCCTCATCCGACAGTTCAAAGTCATACAGTTCTGTATTCTCCTGTATATGCTCTGGATTGCTGGAACCAGGAATAACTACAACACCCTTTTGCAGATTCCAACGCAGGATAACTTGTGCAGAGGACTTTCCATGTGCTTTTGCAATGGCAGAAATCGTTTCATCTCCCAACAGTTCTGCAGTATGCCCACGTCCTCCCAGCGGATACCATCCCTGTACCACAATGCCAAGTTTCTGAATATACGGTATCACATCGTTTTCCTGATAATACGGGTGAATTTCATTCTGAACCAGTGCCGGGGTAATGGTTACCTGTGGCAGAAATTCTTCCAGTTCTTCCACATACCAGTTAGACAATCCGATGGAACGGATTTTCCCATCCTCTACTGCCTTTTCTATTGCCTTGTATGCCTTGACATCACCAGTTCCGGGATGATGCAAAAGCATCATGTCTGCTTGTGTCAAGTAAGGAACAAAAAAAATATTGATTTTTTTGAGCCACAGACAACGCCTGTCTATGGCTCTTATTTTACCACTACTATACAACAAAGAAAAATACTTTTTCCATATGGACGACCATACCTAAAACGGATCATCCACTCTCCAGACAATCTCTATTTCATCCTCTCCATAAACTATCACTTTATCAATTAACAGTTTCAACTTATCCATATTAAAGGAATCCAGCTCAGAAAAATCTTTCAAATCCGCATCACAAACCTCTGACTGATTCTGAATGCTTTGCATATTTTCAAGTTCTTCCAGTGCGTCATCTTTAATCCTCTCCAGTTCTTCCAGCCTTATCTTGCCCTTTTCAATTTTTGCTATATACCCTTCCCTACTAATTGAACCAGCTTTGTACTGCTCATAAAGAGATAGTTTTGTGTTTTTCCACTGTAAGATTTCCCTATCACTGTCAGCAATTATTTT
The DNA here is from genome assembly GCA_964422365.1 of uncultured Lachnospiraceae bacterium. Classification (GTDB taxonomy): domain Bacteria; phylum Bacillota; class Clostridia; order Lachnospirales; family Lachnospiraceae; genus CAYRAV01. Next base: position 22,562 of record CAYRAV010000043.1, read on the forward strand.
CTCAAGTTCCGGCTTTCTTTTATCCTTACCCACTCTCTTTCGGGCTGCCCTCTGCTCCATCATTATCTCTGCCATGTTCTTTACCTGACACAGTACAGCATTTTCTAAAGCATCCTGCCAGATGTTGACTTTCTGACAGGCGTTTTCCCTCTGCTGGGTACGGCTGTTGCAATAATAACGGTTTCTTGATTTAACCCGGAGCTGCATAACCTTTCCGCAATGCCCACAGATAAAAAAGGAATTTCTTCTTTTCATTCTTTTCCCTTTTACGCCGTCATGGGAAACCCTGCTGCTTGCTTTGTCAAACACCTCCTGTGATACCAATGGCTCATGGTGGTTATCCACAATAATCCAGTTTTTCCTCTCTTGGGGTACTATCTTTTTATCAGTATCTATCCCACACTTTCTCCGGTTCCACAGCAGACGCCCCAGGTACACCTCATCCGTAAGCATATCCCTTATGGATGAGGCATTCCACATCATAACCTTTACATGGGGGTGCCTGTTCCCATAACCGTCATTTTTCTGTATGCGGTACAAGGCCATTGACGGAATCCCTTCATCATTGAGCTGTCTGGTAATTTCGGCAAAACTCACTCCGTCAGCCGCCATCTGGAATATCCTCCTTACCACCCATGCCACATTTTCATCCACCAGCAGCTTGTGTTTATCTTTCGGATCTTTGACATAGCCGTAAGGAGCAAAGGCTCCGACAAACTCCCCATTCCTTACTCTGGTATCCCTTGCTGAACGGATTTTTTTTGACAGGTCCGCACTATACATTCCATACACAAGGTTCTTTAATGCAACGCTCATGCCGCCTGTCGTACCAAACTTATCACTGCTGTCATAATTGTCATTGACGGAAACAAACCGTATCTGTAAAATTGGGAAAATATATTCAAGGTATCTCCCAACTTCAAGATAGTCCCTGCCAAACCGGGAAAAGTCTTTTACAATAATCATGCTGATTTCTCCATTCCTGGCTGCCTCAAGCAATGCCTGAACGCCTGGCCTGTTGAAGTCGGTGCCGGAATACCCATCATCACAAAACTCGGTAATGTCATAGGGCTGTCCCTGCATAAGTTCCTGAATGTGGCCGTTCAGAAGCTGCCTTTGTGCCGAAATGCTGTTGCTTTCCTCCAATTCTTCTTTGTCCCTATCCTCATTTGACAGCCGGAGATACATGGCAATTATTGTTTTATCCATTGATACCTCCCCTTTCTGTACGCAAATCCAACAATTCTTTCAGCACATCATCATAAACCAAACGCACTTCCAGTTTCCCATTTTCATATACAATTACCTTTTCAACAAATGCCTCTGCCATTTCCCTGGTAAGTTTCCGCCTGCTGATATATTTTTCAATATCTGCTTTCCAGTCAGAATCAATATGATATTCTTTTGAAAACCTTGTCTGGGCTTTTAACATTTCATCCAGCCTGCAGGTCAATTCAGTGATTTTTGCAGCATACTTCTCACTGATCTGCACATACTGTTCCTCATCAATCAGCCCCTCCCTGTAATCCTCAAAAATACCAGCCTTAACTTCCGTTGTCTTTTGCAGTTCCCGCCTTATCCTGTCTGCCTCTTTTCCATATATATCATACTTTTTCATGCTTTCCGTCTTAGAGTTCATTCTCTTTACCAAAGCCTCTGCGTCTATGGACACTTTCATATGTGCATGGATTGTGTCAAATACCGCCCTATTGACTTCTTCCAGTGACACCTTATGGTTGGTGCATGCCCCATGTGTGTCTGCCAAATATGTCTTGCAGCGGTAAAAACTCTTTTGGTGTTTTACCCCTTCTGTACGGAATCCCATCACTTTACCACAATCCGCACAGACAATCTTTTTTCCAAGAAAATTAAAACGTGTATGATTATAACCGTTTTTCCCATGCGTGGAATGAAACGCCTTTGTATTTTCCTCTAACATCTCCTGCACCCTGTCAAAATCCTCCCGGCTGACCAAAGGCTCATGGGTATTTTCTATTACAATCCATTTCTCTCTTGGCTGCTTTACCTGTTTCCCATTTACCCTTGTAACCCTGTTATGGACGCTGCTGCCAACATATGAATAATTAGTCAGTATAGACCTTACTGTAACCGGATTCCATTTTGTATTAAAACCTTCCGGAATCTCATGCCCGAACCGGATCATTTTATGAGTTTTTGGATTCAGCGTTTTTTCTGAAAGCTGCCTTGCAACTTCTTTCAACGAATTGCCATCTAAAAACAAACGGAATATCTCCTGCACAAATCCGCTTACTTCTTCATCAGGATAAAGATGCCTGTCCACGTTGATATATCCATAAGGCACCATCCCGGAAGAATACTCGCCATTCCTCCAGTATGCCCGGTGGGCTGTTTTCATTTTTTTACTCAAATCCTTTACATACATCTCATTCACCATGTTTTTTAACGGCATGAGCAGTTCCTCGCCTGACTTGTCGGAATCATACCCATCTGTCACTGCGATAAACCTTACATCAAAGAATGGGAACACCCTCTCAATGTAATTGCCTGTCTCCACATAATTCCTGCCAAGCCTTGACAAATCCTTTACAATAATGCAGTTAATCCGCCCGGCCCTCATATCCTGTATCATTTCCTCAAAACCCGGCCTCTCAAAGTTTGTGCCTGTGCAGGAAATGTCAAAATATTCTTTTTCTGCCACCATATCATCATTTTCTGACACAAACCTGCGTAAGAGCTCCATCTGCGTTTCAATCGTTGCCCTCTCTTTATTGGCCTGCGTTTCATCCGACAGCCTTGCATATAAACCGGCCTTATAGCAGATTTTCTTTGGAACAGAAGGCATTGTGACGGTCTGCTGTCCCATGCTACCTGCATTGACATAATCAACTTTCTTTGATTTCCTTGCCATATCACACAGCCTCCTTCCACTCAAAATGTATCCTGCCATGCCCGTCATACGATGCCATACAGCCCGCATGGTGCAGGCTTTTCAGTATTTCCTGATAGCAGTCTGAAAAACTGAACACCACTTCTATCTCTTTTTTGTCCTTTACCCGTACACAGTCTATCAACTCAACCACAACATTCCTTGTCAGGCTGCCGATATTCTGATGTTCCGCAAAGTAATCAAGCCACTGGTACTTTCCGGTATTGGAATCCAGTATATCTTTTATCTCCTGTTTCATCTTCCTCACGGCATCCTCCGCCAGTGCCCGTTTCTCCGTGTATGCCTCATGCAGCTCCATGTAGTCCTCTTTGGACACAATACCGTCTTTCATATCCTCATAGAGCATATTGCGGAGCTCCCTGCAGCGTTTTATTTCTTCCTCTTTCCCCTCAATGCGTTTTTCCAGTTCCTTTATATCCAGTTCCTGAAAGGGAATGGAAGTAATTTTCCCCATAATCCTCTGCAAATCAAGGACATTGCCGATCTGCACCTTTAACAGTTCCAAAACCGCACCCTCCAGTTTATCCGCTGCTATCCTGTGGCTGCTGCACTCCTTTGTTTCCTTGTTCCGGGAACACACATAATAAAGATATTTCTTTCCCCCGGCACTCACATTTTTCCTGACCATTGCCGCACCACAATCCGCACATACAACTAGGCCAGACAGCGGGTATACCTCTTTCTGGTTAGGGGAAATTCTTGTATCCAGCCCAAGCAGCCGCTGTACAATGGCAAAATCCCTGTCCGATATGACCGGCTCATGGTTCTTCTCTATCCTGATCCAGTCACTTTCCGGCCTCTGTACTGTCTTTTTTACCTTATGGTTAGGCGTTGTCTGCTTTCCCTGAACGAGGTTTCCGATATACACCTCATTTTCAAGGATTCTCCTGACGGTCACGGAACTCCAGACAGCCCTCTCATTCGTCTTAAAACTTGTACGGTAGTTGCTGCCCGTGGCATTTTTATATTCCATCGGGGACAATATCCCCATATCATTCAGCCGTTCCGCTATGGCATCCTGGCTGCATCCATGCAGTTTCATTCTGAAAATATCCTTTACCACACCGGCAGCATAGGTATCTACAAGGAGGCTGTTTCGGTCTGTATCATCTTTCTTATAACCGTAGGGTGCAAAAGCACCGATAAACTCGCCATTCTTCCTTTTCACTTCCAGATGGCTCCGTATCTTAATGGAAATGTCCCTACAGTATGCGTCATTGATTAAATTCTTAAAAGGGATAATAATTTCATCTGACTGGT
>CAYRAV010000044.1:0-26135 GCA_964422365.1 uncultured Lachnospiraceae bacterium
TGATGTAAAACGTATTATCAATGAACCAACAGCAGCTGCTTTGGCTTATGGACTTGATAATGAGCATGAACAAAAAATTATGGTTTATGATTTAGGTGGTGGTACATTTGATGTATCTATTATCGAGATTGGTGATGGTGTTATCGAAGTATTGTCTACATCTGGAGATAACAGACTTGGTGGAGATGACTTTGATGAAAGAGTCACAAGATATATGATTGATGAATTTAAAAAAGCAGAAGGTGTAGACTTATCTACAGATAAAATGGCATTACAGAGATTAAAAGAAGCAGCAGAAAAGGCAAAGAAAGAGTTATCATCTGCTACTACAACAAATATTAATCTTCCATTTATTACTGCTACAGCAGAGGGCCCAAAACATTTTGATATGAACTTAACAAGAGCAAAATTTGATGAGTTGACACATGATTTGGTTGAAAGAACGGCAACACCTGTTCAAAATGCATTAAAAGATGCTGGAATTACATCTTCTGAATTAGGTCAGGTATTATTAGTTGGTGGTTCTACACGTATTCCTGCTGTACAGGATAAGGTAAAACAATTAACAGGAAAAGAACCATCTAAGTCACTTAACCCAGATGAATGTGTTGCAATTGGTGCTTCTATCCAGGGTGGTAAATTAGCTGGTGATGCAGGTGCAGGTGATATCCTGTTGCTTGATGTAACTCCTCTTTCATTATCTATTGAAACAATGGGTGGAGTTGCTACAAAATTAATTGAAAGAAATACAACAATTCCTGCTAAGAAGAGCCAGATTTTCTCAACAGCTGCAGATAACCAGACAGCAGTAGATATTAATGTAGTACAGGGTGAAAGACAATTTGCCAAAGATAATAAATCTCTTGGACAGTTCAGATTAGATGGTATCCCACCAGCAAGAAGAGGTGTGCCTCAAATCGAAGTAACATTTGATATTGATGCAAATGGTATTGTTAATGTATCTGCAAAAGATTTAGGAACAGGAAAAGAACAACACATTACAATTACAGCTGGTTCTAACATGTCAGATGATGATATCGAAAAGGCTGTAAAAGAAGCAGCGGAATTCGAAGCACAGGATAAGAAACGTAAAGAAGCGATTGATACACGGAATGATGCTGATGCAATGGTATTCCAGACAGAAAAAGCACTAGAGGAAGCTGGAGATAAATTAGATGCAAATGACAAAGCTACAGTTGAGGCTGACTTAGCACACTTAAAAGATTTAGTAGGAAAAGCCAATCCTGAAGTAATGTCTGATGGTGAAGTAGAGGATATCAAAGCCGCTAAAGAAAAATTGATGACAAGTGCACAACAGTTATTCCAAAAATTATATGAACAATCACAAGCAGCTGGAGCACAGGGTGCAGGTCCAGATATGGGAGCACAGCAAGATAATGCTGATAATTCATATAACAATAATGATGATGTTGTTGATGGAGATTATAGAGAAGTATAGTATTCTAAAAAGAATAAATAACAGGAAATCTCAAGTATGGTATCATCATACAGAAGGGAACCGCCTGGATGGAACATACCGGGCGGTTTCTTTCGATAACTGAAAATGATGTTATGGTTATTTTTGGTTTTTTGTTCATGGAAACACTATACTAGTACAACGAAAATTCAGTTTTGGAAGTTTAAGTATAGAATACTTTTCTGGGAGCTTGCTCGCCACATAAGAGGTATAGCAGGCTGCACTGAGGCCTGGAGCAGTGCTCTTGGGTTAGTAACTGCCAATTACTTTATATTCGTGTATTAGGAGGCAGCATGAACTTCTATAAGAATAGTCCAAGGAAGGTGGAGGCAATGGCAGATAAGAGAGATTATTACGAAGTACTTGGTATATCAAAAGGTGCTAGTGATGATGAGATAAAAAAAGCGTATCGTAAACTTGCAAAGAAATATCATCCAGACATGAATCCTGGTGACAAAGAGGCAGAAACAAGGTTTAAAGAGGCATCAGAAGCATATGCAGTTTTATCTGATGCGGATAAACGCAGACAATATGATCAGTTTGGACACTCTGCATTTGATGGAGGTGCAGGAGGTGCCGGTGGATTCGACTTTTCAGGAATGGATATGGGAGACATATTTGGGGATCTATTTGGAGATTTATTTGGTGGCGGCGGACGAAGCCGCAGAGCAGCGAATGAACCAACAAAGGGGGCGAATGTTCATACAACTGTAAGAATTACATTTGAAGAGGCTTGTTTTGGTGTTGAAAAAGAATTAGAGGTAACACTGAAAGAGGAATGTAACACTTGTCATGGAACCGGAGCAAAACCAGGAACTAATCCAGAAACATGTTCTAAATGTGGTGGTAAAGGGCAGGTTGTATTTACACAACAATCCTTATTTGGAGTGGTAAGAAATGTCCAGACTTGTCCAGATTGTCATGGAAGTGGAAAGACCATTAAAGACAAATGTTCTGACTGTTATGGTACAGGATATATTAGCAAAAAGAAACGAATTCAGGTTACAATACCTGCTGGTATTAGTGATGGACAATGTGTTCGTATTAGGGATAAAGGAGAACCGGGAACAAATGGTGGTCCAAGAGGCGATTTGTTAGTAGAGGTAGTAGTCAGCAGACATCCTATTTTCCAACGTCGTGATTATGATATCTACTCTACAGCTCCAATTTCCTATGCACAGGCAGCATTGGGCGGTGAAGTGCGTATCACAACTGTTGATGGTGATGTAATGTATACTGTAAAACCAGGCACACAGACCGATACAAGAGTAAGATTACGTGGAAAAGGTGTGCCAAGTTTAAGAAATAAACAGGTTCGCGGAGATCATTATGTCACTTTGGTTGTGCAGGTGCCTACTAACTTGAACAATGAGCAGAAAGAGCTTTTAAAGAAATTTGAAGAAAGTTTAAATGGAAAAGGCGGAGAAGAAACAAAAGAAATGTTTCATGAAGAGCCAAAAAAGAAAAAAGGATTCTTTAAAAAATAGGAAATAAGATAAATTTTATTATTGAAAATCCGATTTAAGAGGGTAAATAGTTTATTTTTATCTAGAGCTTGTCTGAAAATTCATTGCTACAATCTGCATGCCCCGCTTTGTGAGGATATTTAGTCCAAATTCAAAGCTGCAGCGGACTATATTAAATGAATTTGAAGCAAATCTTCTACAAATTGTGATGCTGTGATGCACATTTTGTAATAAGCAATTTTCAGGCATGCTCTAGAATGTAACCTTTTATGTCGGATTTTTTTTGATTCTGATATTGTATATCAGTAAAAAAAATGTTAAAGTATAGATTGGAGATTTTGTGCGGATTATAAGTTAAAGTATAAAAGGCAGGGCTATTGCTCATAAAAATTAAATTATGACTGGCATGGCTGGAAATTGTAACATATTAGAAAGGTTTGGTAGAAAACATGAAATATGTAAAAATTGCAATAAAAACAACAACGGATGCAGTAGATTTAGTAAGCAGTTTGTTTGATGATTTGGGCATTGAGGGAGTACAGATAGAGGATCATATTCCATTAAGTGAAAAAGATAAGAAGGCAATGTTTATAGACATTCTTCCTAAAATGGAGCCAGATGATGGCAGCGCAATCGTAAGTTCCTACATTGATCCTGAAACTATTGATGTAAAAGAGTTGACAAAACAGATAGAAGAAGGACTGGAAGAATTGTCGTTTTTTATGAATGTTGGTGATAAGAAAGTAATAACGGAAGAGACCGATGACAAAGATTGGCTAAATAATTGGAAAGAGTTTTTTAAGCCTTTTCGTGTAGCAGATGATATTGTGATCAAACCTACATGGGAAAAATTAGACGAGGTAAAAGAAAATGATTTGGTCATTGAGATAGATCCTGGAACTGCATTTGGAACAGGTGCACATGAAACAACCAAACTGTGTATTTTGGGTTTGAGAAAATATATTACACCTGAAACAAAATTATTGGATGTAGGCTGCGGCAGTGGAATTTTGTCCATTATCGGACTGAAATCAGGAGCAAAAAGTGCAGTTGGAACAGATATAGATCCTGCTGCATTGACAGCGACTTATGAAAATATAAAAGTGAATCATATTGTAAAAGAACAATTTCAGGTAGTAGAAGGAAACATTATTGAGGATGAAAAGATGCAGAAAGAACTCAATATTTCTCAATATGATATTGTTGTTGCTAATATTTTAGCAGATGTTATCATACCACTATCAACAACTTTGAAAAAAACAATGAGTGCTGGTGCATTATTTATATCTTCTGGTATTATTGATATGAAAAAAGACGAAGTAGAAGAAGCAATTTTGTCAAACGACTTTGAAATGATTGAGGTAAATGAAATGGGTGACTGGGTTTCCTTTGTTGCCAGAAAAAAATAGATAGGAGAAAATAATGCATTGGTTTTATGTAGAAAACAGTCAAATAGAAGAAAATAAAATCAGAATATTAGGAACAGATGTCAATCACATAAAAAACGTACTTCGTATGCAGCCAGGAGAAAGAATTATTATTTGCAATGGTGAAGGTAAAGATTTCTATTGCAGAATAGACACAATTTCATCAAAAGAAGTCATTGTTGATATTGAAGAGATGAATGATACAGAATCAGAATTATCTGCAAAAATATATCTTTTTCAGGGGATACCTAAAAAGGATAAGATGGAATTGATTATACAAAAGGCAGTAGAACTGGGAGCGTATGAAATAATTCCAGTTGCAATGAAACGTTGTGTGGCAAAAATAGAAGATGTGAAAAAGGAACAAAAGAAAATAGAGCGTTGGCAATCTATATCTACTTCAGCAGCAAAACAATCAGGAAGGGGTATCATTCCTAAAGTACATAGAGTATTGTCTTTTGAGGAGGCATTACAATATGCAAAAGAACTTGAGGATGTGATTGTACCATACGAATTGGCTGATGAAATAGAAGAATCCGCAAAAATTATCAAAGAAGCTGCCAAAAAGAAATCGATTGGAATTTTCATAGGACCAGAAGGTGGTTTTGATGAAAAAGAGATTGAAAAAGTATTACAGAATAATTTTCAAACAATTACATTGGGAAAGAGGATTCTAAGAACAGAGACAGCTGGTTTGACGAGTTTAGCTATTCTGATGTTTGAATTAGAACAGAAGTAGTTGTTTGTAAAAACTGATTAGCTGTGATAGTGTGAAGCAGTTTTGTAATCTGCTTATAAACAGACTATTTGAAAAAAATAAAAGGAGTTATTATGCACAATGGAAGCATATTTAGATAATGCCGCAACTACATTGCCATTTTCCACTGTAAAAGAGCGAATGATGGAAGCTTTACAGGCAGAGTATGGAAATCCATCTTCAAAACATTTAAAGGGCATAGAGGCAGAAAAGTTAGTTAAGGATGCAAGAAAAAAAATTGCAGCCAGTATGAAGGTAGATGAAAAAGAGATTATATTTACTTCAGGTGGAACCGAATCGAATAATCAGGCATTAATTAGTACAGCATTTGCCAATAAAAGAAACGGAACACATATTATATCTACTAAAATTGAACATTCCTCCGTTCATAATCCCCTGATTTTCCTTGAAGAAGAGGGATTTGAAATCACATATTTAAATGTAGACAGAAATGGGCATATTTTTATGGACGAATTACTAGATAGTATTCGTGAAGATACTATTTTGCTATCTATTATGTATGTTAACAATGAAATTGGAGCAGTACAGAATATTGGTGAAATTTCAAAAATAGCAAAAGAAAAAAACAAAAATATTATTTTTCATGTGGATGCTATTCAGGCATATGGAAAATATAAAATTTATCCTAAAAAACTGGGAATTGATTTATTGTCAGTAAGTGGTCATAAAATTCATGGACCAAAAGGAATTGGATTTTTATATATTAAAGATAAGACAAAGACGAAACCATTTATTTTAGGCGGTGGACAACAAAAAGGTATGCGGTCAGGAACAGAAAATGTTCCAGGAATTGCAGGGTTAGGGAAGGCAGTGGAGCAAATTTATGAAAACCATATAGAAAAAATTGAGACAATGTACAGGTTAAAGAAATATTTTGTCGAACAGTTATTAGAAATAGGTGGAATTACTATAAATGGACTTCATGGACTTAAGCTGGAGGAAACTTCTCCAAGTATTATTAGTGTCAGCGTAGAAGGGATACGAAGTGAAGTGTTGCTGCATGCATTGGCGGATAAGGGAGTTTTTGTATCTTCTGGTTCAGCATGTTCCTCTAATCATCCAGCATTAAGCGGTACATTAAAAGCAATTGGGGTGAGAGAGGATTTGTTGGATTCTACCATTAGATTCAGCTTATCTGTATATAATACAGAGGAAGAATTAGAATATACTATTCATGTATTGAAAGAGATAGTGCCTATGTTGAAGCGTTATCAAAGAAAATGATAGGAGGAAAAGAAATGTATAAAGCATTTTTAATAAAATATGCGGAAATCGGTATCAAAGGAAAAAACAGATTCGTATTTGAAAATGCATTAAGAGATCAAATCAAATTTGTATTACAAGAGATAGAAGGCAAATTTAATATAACAAAGGAGCAGGGAAGAATTTATATTGAAGCAGATGGCGAATTTGATTATGATGAAGTGATAGAAGTTCTAGAGAGAGTATTTGGGATTGCTGCTATCTGCCCGGTTGTATTAATTGAAGACAAAGAATGGGGCAATCTCACAAAATGTGTTGGAGATTATGTCGAAAAGGTTTATGGTGATAAAAATGTTACATTTAAAGTGGAAGCAAAACGTTCTGATAAAAGTTATCCGCTGCAATCGCCAGATATCTGTATTGAAATGGGGGCTTATTTATTAGAACGTTTTCCAAATATGAAAGTTGATGTACATCAACCGGAAATAAGGCTTCAGGTTGAAGTAAGAAGTAAGGCATATGTATATTCAAAAATTATTCCGGGACCTGGAGGAATGCCGGTAGGAACGAATGGAAAAGCAATGTTATTATTGTCAGGTGGAATCGATAGTCCTGTAGCAGGGTATATGATTGCAAAGCGTGGAGTGAAAATTGAAGCAGTATATTTTCATGCGCCGCCATACACAAGTGAAAGAGCAAAACAGAAGGTGGTTGATTTAGCAGAGCTTGTGTCAAAGTATACAGGAGTAATTAAACTCCATGTAGTAAATTTTACGGATATTCAATTATATATTTATGATAAATGTCCACATGATGAATTGACGATTATTATGAGGCGTTATATGATGAGAATTGCAGAAACTTTAGCAGCGAGAGATGGTTGTCTTGGATTGATTACAGGAGAAAGTATTGGACAGGTTGCAAGCCAGACAATGCAGAGCTTAATGGCAACAAATGATGTTTGTGAGCTTCCGGTATACCGTCCGCTGATTGGATTTGACAAGCAGGAAATTGTGGAAGTTGCAGAGAAAATTAATACTTATGAAACTTCAATTCAACCTTATGAAGATTGTTGTACTATTTTTGTAGCAAAACACCCTGTCACAAAACCTAATGTTAAAGTTATCAGATGTTCTGAAAGAAATTTGGAAGAGAAAATTGATGAACTCGTTCAGACGGCATTAGATACAGTAGAAACAATAGTGGTTGGAGAGAGATAATACAATATAATTTATATAATCCGGAATTTGTGTATTTGATTTTTAAATCATACAGGCACAAAGGCTTTTATGGTATAAATAATAAGAGGATACAACGTATCCTCTTATTACTTCATATGTATGAGTAATAGTTATTTTTTTAACACAACTAAGCTATCATTACTATTCAGACATGCAAACTTGATTTGGCTTTGTGGCATCTTGCTTGGGTTAAACACCATATACAGTTATTAAAAAGCAGATTGTGCAAGTTTACTTGCTAAAGGCGGCTTTTTAATAGCTGTGCATGACGGAATAGTAATATAACAAATATTATGGTACTTTAATTGTGTTGTGATTTACTCAACAATATATGGTTTCAAAACATCAATAATGCTGTCCATATTGGCATCATTATGAATGTTTAAATCGATAGGTTTTGATAAGTCTAAACTAAAGATACCCATGATAGATTTTGCATCAATTACATATCTTCCAGATACTAAATCAAAATCAGAATCAAATTTAGTAACATCATTTACGAAAGCTTTTACCTTATCGATAGAGTTTAAAGAAATTTTGACTGTTTTCATCATCTTTCCCTCCTTATGTTTTTCAAATTATGAAATGAACTAAGTGTCAAAAACAATATTGACATCATAATCATTACATGTATATACTACCGTTTGAATACGCAAAAGTCAATATAAAAGTAAATAAATTATGATGTTTCTTATAAAAAAATTACAATTCAACCATATAGTTGGGAGACGTTATAATAATTTAAATCAGGTAAGCAGAGAAAGATGAAAGAAGATTGTAGAAAAGCTTTTAAGAAAATTCAGGAGGTAATATTGAAAATGAATCAGAAAAAAACTGCCTTTTTAACATTAGGATGTAAAGTAAATTCTTATGAAACAAATGCAATGGAAAAATTATTTGAGGAAGCAGGATATGAAATCGTTCCTTTTTCAGAAGAGGCTGATGTGTATGTAATCAATACCTGTACAGTTACCAATATAGCAGACCGAAAGTCTAGACAGATGCTGCACCGTGCAAGAAAGAAGAATCCAGAAGCAGTTATTGTGGCTGCAGGATGTTATGTACAGGCAGCAAAGGAGACATTAGAAAAGGATTTATCTATAGATGTTATTGTTGGCAATAATGAAAAAAGCCAGATTGTGCATTTGGTAGAAGCATTTAAAAAGGATAATGGTATTATAATGTCTGTTTCAGAAAATACTCAAAAATGGGAATATGAAGAAATGCAGATTACATCAACAGGAGACAAGACAAGAGCATATATTAAAATACAAGATGGGTGCAATCAGTATTGTTCCTATTGTATCATTCCATATGCCAGGGGAAGAGTAAGAAGCCGTGCTGATGAAGATATCATAGTAGAAGTAAAAAAATTAGCAGAACAAGGATATAAAGAAATTGTTTTGACTGGCATCCATTTATCATCTTACGGTATGGATGAAGAAAATAGGGATTTTGTAAAGCTGCAAGGGAAACCATTACTTCGTTTGATTGAAAAATTACAGGAGGTAGAAGGGATTAAACGTATTCGTCTTGGTTCTTTAGAGCCAAGGATTATTAGTGCATCATTTGCAGAAAAATTAGCATCTTTTAAAAAGGTATGTCCTCATTTCCATCTTTCATTGCAGAGTGGATGTAATGATACACTAAAAAGAATGAATCGGCAGTATACAACACAGGAATATTCAGTTAAATGTGATATACTTAGAAAATATTTTGAAAATCCTGCAATTACAACAGATGTTATTGTAGGATTTCCCGGTGAAACAGAAGAAGAATTTTCTGAAACAAAAGAATTTTTAAGACAAGTATCTTTTGCACAAATGCATATTTTTAAATATTCTGTGCGAAAAGGAACAGCAGCAGAGAAAATGCAGAAACATATTTCTGAAGATGTAAAACACAAAAGAAGTGAAACGTTAATTGCTTTAGAAGAAACGTTAGAAGAAAACTTTCAGGAGAAATTTATTGGTAAAAAAGAGGAGATTTTATTGGAGGAAATGGTGAATATAAATGAAAAGAGCTATTATATTGGTCATACAAAACGATATGTAAAATGTGCAGTTCCTGCGGAGGCGCACTTGAAATCAAATCAATTGGTATCTGTTTTCATTGAAAAAAAACTTTGTAAAAATATTTTATTATGCAAAATTATATAAAAAATGGTTGCCATTTTATCATAGATATATTAAAATATAGATAATTGTTAATGGAAACGTATTTTGTTATAGTTCAGCCATGCGGAAATAAATGAACAATCTGTACATCAGAGTCTATGCACTAAGGACAGATTGTACAGCTATTTTTATGGGGGCAGATGCCGATATGAATAGCTCTTGACAATAGAAGACTTACCTTCTATTTTGTATAAGGTTTGTTGTTTTATGACTTTTATTCCGATATATTTGGGTAAAATGCACCCATCTGAATATAACGCAATGGATGTGCTTCACACTGAAAAATAAAGTATGAATGACACAGCTGAACAGTACCTATTTTTGACAAAAGAGACAGCTGTACATAGAATGTAGTAATATTGTTTTCTTTGCAGCAGTTTTATTAAAATGCAGATACTTTTTAGGATATTTAAGAAACATAAACCCTAAACTTTATATGCTGTATTCTATGGTGTAATGAGAACAGTGCATCTTGTATGCTCTGTTTTTTTGGGAGTTACATAATTTTCTAGATTGATGCAATTATGTAGAAGCGTGACAGGATAAAAAATATAAAAATGAAATATTGGCAGGGAGCTGATTTGAAAATTGATAACAAAATTATCAATAAAAATGGCTGTCTGTTTAGAAAACTATAGATAATAATAACAAAGGGAGTGGAAACATGCAGGAATTAAGCAATACACAATATTTCAAAGTGCAGAAAGAACAGGAGATAGAAGTAAGGGACATTATTGCAGCTGTTTACGAAGCACTTTCGGAAAAAGGATATAATCCGGTTAATCAGATTGTAGGATATGTTATGTCAGGAGATCCTACTTATATTACAAGCCATAAGGGTGCAAGAAGCCTAATTATGAAAGTAGAACGGGATGAGATAATTGAGGAATTACTAGAAGATTATATTGACAGGAATTTAAGATAAGCTGTTTCTATATATGGACAGCAGATTAGGAGAAAACGTGAGAATTATGGGATTAGACTACGGTTCTGTTACCGTAGGTGTTGCAGTTAGTGATGCTTTGCTTATTACTGCACAAGGTGTAGAAGTGATACGGAGGCCAAGGGAAACGAAATTACGTCAGACATTGGCAAGAATTGCAGAATTGGTACAAGAATATGCAGTAGAATTAATTGTTTTAGGGTATCCTAAAAATATGAATAATACATTAGGTGAACGTGCAGAGAAGTCAGAGGAATTTGCAGAGATGCTTAGAAAACGTACTGGATTGGAAGTTGTTTTATGGGATGAGCGTTTGACAACTGTGTCTGCACATCAAGCATTAATTGAGGGTAATGTAAGACGTGAGGACAGAAGCAAAGTGGTGGATAAAATAGCCGCAGTATTTATACTGCAGAGTTATCTTGACTATAAAAGTAGGCAAAAGGAGACAAAGAATGAATAATAACAAAACAATTCCATTTATACTAGAAGATGGAACAGAAGTAGATTTATCTATTATTGAACAAACCAAAATTAATGGGGTGAACTACCTTTTGGTCACAGAAACACAAGATGAGACGGAAGATGCTGATGCATTTATTTTGAGAGAAGATTTGATGCAGGAGGAAGAGATTGTATATACAATTGTAGAAGACGAAACGGAAATTTCTGCATTATCTAAAGTGTTTGAAGAATTATTAGAAGATATAGACTTAGAAATTGGATCATAATATAGATTAGGACATTTATATGTACGGATATGATTCTGTTTGTGCAAACAGAAATTTTAGTCAGGATTATAAAATGGAGAGTAAATATAAGGAAACAATAGAGAAAAATGATATGTCACAATGTGTTTATAATAAAGTTAGGAGCATAAAATGCCACAAATTCAAGATTTTAAAGAATTATTGAAGAAAAGGATGAAAGGTTACTACACAAAGAATTTTAGTTTTGAAGATGACTTATTTTAGAAGATTTGGAAGAGACTATTTGAAAGACAATAAATTATCAGGTGCATGACCATAGAGTGAAGTTATTTGGTTTGTGTAGTGATTGTCAGAATAATAAATAATTTTTACAATTACATTTTACAATTTTACTAAAATAACACCGTACATAATGAATATAAATTATGGAGGTGCAGTCTTTTGAAGACAATGAAAGAAACAGGTAAAAGTATAAAAATTATCCCATTAGGTGGATTAGAACAAATTGGAATGAACATCACTGCGTTTGAATATGAAGATAGTATTATTGTAGTAGATTGTGGTTTGTCATTTCCAGAAGATGAGATGTTGGGAATTGATTTGGTCATTCCTGATGTAACATACTTGAGAGAGAATCGTGAGAAAGTAAAAGGATTTATTATTACACATGGTCATGAGGATCATATTGGCGGCCTGCCATATGTATTAAAAGAAATAAATGTACCAGTTTATGCTACAAAACTGACAATAGGGCTAATTGAGAATAAATTAAAAGAACATAATTTGATGAAAACAACCAAAAGAAAAGTGATTAAATATGGACAATCTATCAATTTGGGATGTTTTCGAATAGAATTTATTCGTGTTAATCATAGCATTGCAGATGCTGCTGCCCTTGCTATCTATTCACCAGCTGGAATCATTGTTCATACAGGGGATTTTAAAGTAGATTATTCGCCTGTATATGGTAATACAATAGATTTGCAGAGATTTGCCGAAATTGGTAAAAAAGGTGTATTGGCATTGATGGCAGATAGTACTAATGTTTTAAAATCTGGGTTTACTATGTCTGAAAAGACCGTTGGAAAAACATTTGATACGATTTTTGCAGAAAATAAAAAGAATCGAATTATTGTAGCAACTTTTGCATCTAATGTGGATAGAGTTCAGCAGATTATTAATTCTGCATATAAGTATGGAAGAAAGGTTGTAATTGAAGGAAGAAGTATGGTAAATATTATTTCTACTGCTTCCGAATTAGGATATCTCAATCTTCCTGACAATATTTTAATTGATATTGAGCAGATGAAAAGCTATACAAATGAGCAATTGGTATTAATTACAACAGGAAGCCAGGGAGAAGCAATGGCAGCATTATCAAGAATGGCGGCCTCTATTCATAGAAAGATTACGATTCAACCAGGGGATACTGTTATTTTTAGTTCTTCACCAATTCCTGGAAATGAAAAATCTGTATCAAAAGTGATCAATGAGCTTGCAATGAAGGGTGCAAAAGTAATTTTTCAGGATACTCATGTTTCAGGACATGCCTGTCAGGAAGAAATCAAATTGATTTATGCTCTTACAAAACCTAAATATGCTCTTCCGGTTCATGGAGAATATAGACATCTAATGAAACATTGTGAAATGGTACAAGAAATGGGAATGGCAAAAGAGAACACGATTATCATGTCTTCTGGTGATGTGTTGGAGTTATCTGATGAAAAAGCAGAGATTATAGGAAAAGTACCCGCACAGGGAATTTTAGTAGACGGATTAGGTGTAGGAGATGTTGGGAATATTGTATTACGTGACCGCCAGCATTTATCAGAAAATGGATTGATTATTATTGTTGTCACTTTGGAGAAATATAGCAATCAGGTATTGTCAGGCCCGGATATTGTATCACGTGGTTTTGTATATGTGAGAGAATCTGAGAATTTGATGGATGAAGCAAGAGATGTTGTAAATGATGCTTTAAACAAATGTTTAACTAAAAATGTAACTGATTGGGGAAGAATAAAAACAGAAATTAAAGATTCTTTAAGTGAATATTTATGGAAAAAAACAAAGAGAAATCCTATGATATTGCCAATTATTATGGAAGTATAAGAATGGTATAGAATTCAATATAAAATTAGTAAGGGGAAAAGATACTTTTTCACTTCTAGAGCGTGTTTGAAAATTCATTGCCCCAATAATCTGTGCACCCCCCGCTTTGCACATATATTTGAACCAAATCCCCCGCAAATTGTGACGCATATCTTGTATCAAGCAATTTTCAAACACGCTCTAGTTATAAAAACACAAGTAAGAAGAATTTTTAGATAGAATAGGAGAAATGTTATATGAGAGGTGTCATGGAGCAAACAGACTTATTGATAAATGAAATCAAAAAAAGTAATGAATATAATCAATATCAAATGTTTTTGAAAAAAGTAATGCAGGATCAGGGGGTCTATCACAGATTAAATGAATTCAGAAGAAGAAATTTTATTTTACAAATGAACAGTAATGTGGATGCAATCGATAGCGGTGCGGCATTATACAGTGAATATGCAGATGTGGTAAATCGTCCTGATATAAAAGAGTTCTTATCAGCAGAACAGCGTTTTATCCGCATGATACGGCAGATATACAGAACGCTTGACGAAAATGTAAATATAAATATTGATTTCCTGGAGGAGTAACAATGAAAGGTTCATCAAAAGAATTTTCTACAGGGTTGCGTGTATTAAGTGGAGTTTTGCAGGCATCCGTTGTTGTTATATTTTATCTATTAATTATTGTGGGAATTAGGAATGTGGCATCGTCAGTTTATAATTTTTCTTTTGAGATATTTGGCAATATATCAGTAGAAGCAGCACCTGGAAGAAATGTGGAGGTCGTAATTGGAAATACAGATTCTAAAAAGGTTGCTGCTTTGTTGAAAGAAAAGGGATTGATTGCAAATGAATATTCTTTTTGGATTCGTGAAAAATTGTCATTAACAAAATACCATCAGATAGAGGCAGGAGTTTATATATTAAATACTTCGATGAATTATGAAGAGATATTAGATATACTGACAAATACAGAAAAAGAGGAGACTGCATGATAGTAGATGAAAGAATAGCCGCTTATATACAATCCTTAGAAGGCGATATGCCAACAGAATTAAGAAAAATAGAAAAAGAGGCAATAGCAGAGTATGTGCCTATTATTAAGAAACCAACACAAAGTTTACTACGCTTTTTATTACATATGAAAAAGCCATTGCAAATATTAGAAGTAGGAACAGCGGTTGGTTTTTCTTCTGGGTATATGAGTTATTATACTGATGATACCTGCCATATTACTACAATTGAGAAAGTACAGCAAAGAATTGACAAAGCAAAGGAAAATTATAAAACAATTGAGACTTCAAAAAAAATACAGTTATTAGAGGGTGATGCGGCAGAAGTACTGCACCGGCTTGCATTTGAGAGAAAAGAATATGAATTTATTTTTATGGATGCAGCAAAAGGGCAATATTTAAATTTTCTGCCAGATATTCTAGTCATGTTAAAAACAGATGGACTGCTGGTATCTGATAATGTATTACAGGATGGAGATGTGGCGGAATCCAGATATGCAGTTACCAGACGTAATAGAACCATTCATTCCAGAATGAGAAATTACTTGTATACCTTGACACATTCAGAACAACTTGAAACAATTGTATTGCCAATCGGTGATGGAGTTGCGATTAGCCGGAAGATAAATTAGAATAATACAGTTTACAAAGCAAAAGTAAAAAGGAGGAACTTTCAGGTGAAGAGAGAAAAACCAGAACTTTTAATACCTGCCAGCAGTCTGGAAGTATTAAAAACAGCAGTAACATATGGTGCAGATGCAGTCTATATTGGCGGAGAAATGTTTGGTCTTCGTGCAAAAGCAAAGAATTTTTCTCCTGAAGATATGGAAGCTGGAATTGAATTTGCACATGAACATAGAAAAAAAGTATATGTTACTGCGAATATTACAGCACACAATAGAGATTTAGAAGGTGTAAGGGAATATTTTTTGGAATTAAAAAAAATGAAACCGGATGCATTGATTATTTCTGATCCAGGTGTATTTACCATTGCACAGGAAGTCTGCCCGGAAATAGAAGTGCATATTAGCACACAGGCAAACAACGTGAATTATGCGACATATAATTTCTGGCATAAAATGGGTGCCACAAGAGTAGTATCTGCCAGGGAACTTAGTATTGCAGAAATTAAAGAGATTAGAACTCATATACCAGATGACCTTGAGATAGAAACATTTATTCATGGTGCTATGTGTATATCTTATTCTGGAAGATGTCTGTTAAGTAACTATTTTACGGGAAGAGATGCCAACTTAGGAGCATGTACACATCCATGCCGCTGGCGTTATTATATTACAGAAGAGAGCAGACCAGGTGAGTATCTGCCAATTGAAGAAAATGAACGAGGCACATATATTTTCAATTCCAAGGATTTGTGTATGATTGAACATATTCCTGATATTGTAGATGCTGGGATAGACAGCCTGAAAATAGAAGGACGCATGAAAACAGCATTATATGTTGCAGCAGTAACACGCACTTATCGTAAAGCAATTGATGATTTTTATGAAAGTCCGGAGTTATACGAAAAAAATATTCCGCTCTATAAAGAAGAGATTTCAAAATGCACTTACAGGCAGTTTACGACAGGATTTTTCTATGGGCCAACTACACACGAAACACAGATTTATGATAACAATACTTATGTGAAAGAATATACCTATCTGGGAATTGTCAGAGGTACCACAGAAGATGGATTTGCAGAATTGGAACAGCGCAATAAATTTTCTGTAGGAGAGACCGTTGAAATTATGAAACCATCTGGTGAGAATATTCAGGCAGTTGCAAAAGCAATGCGGGATGAGGAAGGAAACAGTATGGAAAGCTGTCCGCATCCAAAACAAAAATTTTATGTGGATTTTGGTATACCGCTTGATGTGTATGACTTGATTCGCAAAAAGGAAAATTAGAAGGAAAGGCACTATTTTTTCTTTTATTGCATAAAGTAATAAGGAGAGAGAAAAATAATTGAGGTGCTTAACATTTGAAATCTTTCCCAAAACCATTAAGCACCAAGGAAGAGCAAATATATTTAGAACAGTATAAAACAGGAAATATGGAAGCACGGGATATACTGATTGAAAGAAATTTGCGGCTTGTAGCACATATTGCCAAAAAGTATAGTTCAAATGACAGAGAAATGGAAGATTATATATCCATTGGAATCATTGGATTAATTAAGGCAATCGATTCTTTTGATGTGGAGAAAGGGATCCGTTTGGCGACCTATGCTTCCAGGTGTATCGAAAATGAGTTATTGATGGTCTTGCGAAGCAGTAAAAAACAGTCAAAAGAAGTGTATTTATATGAGACAATTGGAGCTGATTCGGAGGGGAATTCTATTACATTAGTGGATATTATTGAATGTGAGGACAAAGATGTAGTAGAAGAAATGGAACTGGATGAAAATATTAAAAAACTTCGTAGGTATTTAGAAACTTCACTGCTGCCACGGGAAAAAAAGATTATATGTATGAGATATGGATTGTTTGGGGAGAAAGAAGTGACACAACGTGAAATTGCAAATATACTTGGAATTTCTAGAAGTTATGTGTCAAGAATTGAGAAAAAAGCATTAAAAAAATTAAAGGAATGCTATATGAAACAAAATTAGGAGGAAGTTATGATTATTTTTGACATGATTAGAGGATTCTGTATGGCTTTAGCAGATAGTGTACCAGGTGTATCAGGAGGAACAATTGCATTTTTGCTTGGATTTTATGACCAGTTTATAGGATCTTTGGATGCACTTATTTCAGGAACAAAAGAGGAAAGAAAAAAGGCAGTTATCTTTTTGATTAAGCTGGGAATAGGCTGGATAATCGGTTTTGTTCTTTCGGTATTGATTTTAACAAAATTAATAGATACTCATATTTATGCCATTAGTTCGGTATTTCTTGGATTAATTATTTGTGCCATACCATACATTATTAAAGAAGAAAAAGATGATTTAAAAAAGGCATTAAACAAAAAATATTATTATTTCATTTTTGTATTGCTTGGCATTGCTATTGTAAGTGCAATTACTTATTTTAACCCAGCGTCTGCAGGAAATGGAATTGATGTTTCCTCTTTGACACCAGGACTTGCGATTTATGTATTTCTTGTGGCAATGGTCGCAATTTCGGCAATGGTACTTCCTGGAATTTCAGGTTCCACGCTGCTGTTGATTTTTGGATTGTATATGGCGGCAATTAATGCAATTAAAGAGATGTTACACTTTAATTTCAAGTACTTACCTTTTTGTATTGTCTTTGGTTTAGGAGTAATTGTTGGTATTTTAAGTGTGATTAAATTAATTAGGATGTGTTTAAAAAAATATCGTCCACAGACTATTTATACAATTATTGGGTTGATGTTAGGTTCTATTTATGCAATTATCATGGGACCTGTAACATTAGAGAATGCCCAGCCAGCTATGACTTTTAAAACATTTAATATCATTTTTTTCATTATTGGCGGCATTATTATTGTGGGATTAGAACAATTAAAAACTGTAATGGAAAAAAAGACAATGGAATAGATGTTCTGTCTATAAAAATCAGAGGAATTTTGCCCAATATTGATTGGAGGAACCTTCCTCTGATTTTATTTCTGTAAGCAACAAGCCTGCTCTGCATGTCTTTTGTGAAGCACAAATATCTGGAGTTCCATTTGGTAACTGTCATGAGAGTCAAAGATCAGATAGATTGCTGTGAAAACAAAATTGATGATACATCAGCTTGCTGCAGAATATTGATTTTGAGAAGATTAATTTTCTTTTCGCATAAATTTATCCCATTCAGCAGATGTTTGTTTACATTGCAGCCTAATGGAAAAAGTATGAAAATCGGAATCTATATTCAACATGTATTGATGATTCGCTGCTTCCATTGTTTCGATAGAATGAAAATAACAACCATGTAGATTTTTGAGTACTTCATTGTAGTTATTTTCGTTTACAACACAATCATCTACTACCGTTTGCAGATGATTGTCAGCATCATATAATTTATAACCTTCTTCTACGATTTGTTCTATTTCAACATTCTGAAAAGTCAATATAAGCTGATTGGTACGCATATCCATAATATCCCGATTACACTTGTTAGAGGCTTTGATTGTTACATTATCAAGGGAAAGGGACAACTTTCCAAAACCATACTCAATATCATGAATAAAGCTTTCCTGAAAATCGAAGGTTTCTAGTTCATTGACTGTTTTATAGTTCATTTTATCCAATCCTTTCTATATTTAGTATAGCCTGTGTAAATGCAGAGAAGAGATGTAATAAACATATTTTAACATATATTTTCAAATTTTAGTAGACTTTCATTTTATATTACATATATTCATGCATTTACTATGAAAGTATCATAATTAAAATTGATACTTTCAGGAGAGTATGTTATACTGATATAGAAATACATAAGAATGTGAAAGGAAAAAAGTGATGTTGCAGCATATTTATTTTGAATTAAAAGGTCTGGATAGATTTGAAGATGAAGAAAATGTAAAAATTTTAAACCAATATTTACAAAAATGTGGAATAAAGGTAGAAATAGAAGAACAACAAGGGATATTGGAACGGCATAGTTATCTTAGTTTTAAGTTTGACGGTGAAAATGTAGAGAAAAAAATGAATAGAGATGCAGGAAAACATAAAAAGATGGTAAGAAGTGAACAACAGAATGATTTTATTACACTAGGCCAAATAAAGGCAATGCAGAAAGAAAGGAAGAATGATGAAATTATAGAAGAACTGGATATTTCAAGAGCTACTTTTTACCGCAGATTAAAAGAGCATAAAGAAAAAAAGACAAGAGATTATGAAAAATTTTGAATATATTTTCTATGAAAGTACCCTTTTTTGCTTTAGCAAAAAACTGAATTCAGGTATACCCTAATGGGCATACCGCAATTCATGCCTATTAGGGCTGGCGGACTTCGTCCGATAAGGTATTCCGACATGCATCTCATAACTTTCATTTATAGTGGTGCACTAAGGATGCATGGAGGTTTTGTAACTATTCAGCCATGCTATTCATAATTTACCAGAATGTACATTATTACCAAAGAATTTACGGTTTTTCTGGTAAATTATTCATGTTAGGCGTCCGCCCTATAGAAACAATTGTAAAATATCCTCTTAGTGAACAAGCTCCCACATGCATATTTTACAATTGTTTCTGTATGGCTGAACTGTTACAATTTTTTCAAAAGATAATACATAAATATTGAAATTTTTCAAAAAATATCATATCCTATATATGACCATGAAATTTGGTACAATTTTTAAGAATTAAAATACTAAACAAAGGAGAATGAAAAATGCAGACTTTGTCTTTAGAAAAAGAATTAAAAG
Organism: uncultured Lachnospiraceae bacterium; assembly: GCA_964422365.1. Classification (GTDB taxonomy): domain Bacteria; phylum Bacillota; class Clostridia; order Lachnospirales; family Lachnospiraceae; genus CAYRAV01. The sequence continues at coordinate 19,882 of CAYRAV010000044.1, forward strand.
AAAATGAGTATCCTGGAAGAGGTATTATCATTGGAAAATCAAAAAATGGAAAATATGCAGTAACTGCGTATTTTATTATGGGCAGAAGTGAAAACAGCAGAAACAGAGTGTTTGTGGAAGACGGTAAAGGTATTCGTACACAGGCATTTGATGCCTCAAAGCTAAGTGATCCAAGCCTTATTATCTATGCTCCTGTTCGTGTACTTGGCAATAAGACAATTGTTACAAATGGAGATCAAACAGATACTATCTATGAGTTAATGGATAAACAGCAGACATTTGAACAATCATTACGTACAAGAGAATTCGAACCGGATGCTCCAAATTATACTCCAAGAATTTCAGGAATTATGCATGTAGAAAATGGTGAATATAATTATGCTATGTCAATTTTAAAAAGCAGCAATGGCAATCCGGATGCGTGTAACAGGTACACATTTGCCTACAACAATCCGGTAAATGGGGAAGGCCACTTTATTCATACCTACAAAGGGGATGGCAATCCTCTTCCTAGTTTTGAGGGTGAACCAAAGCTGGTAGAGATTTCTGATGATATGGAGGCATTTACACAGATGCTTTGGAATAGTTTAAATGAAGATAACAAAGTTTCTTTATTTGTTAGATATATTGATATTGCTACTGGCAAGTATACATCAACAATTGTAAATAAAAATAAGTAATAATAAAAATCCACGAGTCAAATACCCTGCTAAGCTGACAGGGTATAAAAATGCAAGTTTTTCTGCTTTGCCAGAGGTATGCAGAGCAGGCTTATTGCTTGCGGGAATAAAATATTAGCAATTACAAAATGACAGAAAGGAATATGTCTGGCAATGGCATATGTAAGGTAGAAACATGAAAGAGTTAGAATTAAAATACGGATGTAATCCAAATCAGAAACCTTCTAAAATATTAATGAAAGAGGGAGAACTTCCCATCACAGTATTAAATGGAAAACCTGGATATATTAATTTCCTTGATGCATTTAATGGATGGCAGTTAGTAAAAGAATTAAAGAAAGCAACAGGTCTTCCCGCTGCCACTTCATTTAAACATGTATCTCCAGCAGGTGCAGCAGTAGGCCTTCCATTAAGTGAAGTGGAAGCTAAGATTTACTGGGTGGATGATTTAGGAGAATTGTCACCACTTGCATGTGCTTATGCAAGAGCCAGAGGTGCTGACCGTATGTCTTCTTATGGTGATTTTATTTCACTTTCTGATGTGTGTGATGTATCAACAGCGAAAATTATTAAAAGAGAATTTTCTGATGGCATTATTGCTCCCGGATACGAACCCGAAGCACTAGAAATTTTAAAACAAAAGAAAAAAGGAAATTATGCAATTATTCAAATTGATCCTGATTATGTACCAGCCCTGGTAGAGCATAAAGATGTATTTGGTATTACGTTTGAACAGGGACGTAATGAATTAAATATTGACAAAGAGTTTTTCTCTAATGTTGTAACAAAGAACAAAGATATTCCTGAGACTGCAAAAATTGATATGATTATTTCGATGATCACATTAAAATATACGCAATCCAACTCAGTCTGTTTTGTAAAAGGCGGACAAGCAATTGGTATCGGTGCAGGACAGCAATCAAGAATTCATTGTACAAGACTTGCAGGTTCTAAAGCAGATAACTGGTTTCTGCGCCAGTCCCCTCAGGTTTTGAATCTTCCATTTCTTGACGGCATGAAACGTGCAGATAGAGACAATGCCATTGATCTTTACATTGGAGAGGATTACATGGATGTATTGGCGGATGGTGAATGGCAGAAAGTATTTACAGAAAAACCACCGGTATTTACAAAAGAAGAAAAAGCAGCCTGGTTAGCTAAAAATTCTGATGTCACTCTTGGTTCTGATGCATTTTTCCCATTCAGTGACAATATTGAACGTGCATTTAAGAGTGGTGTGAAATACATTGCACAGCCGGGTGGTTCAATCCGTGATAATGACACAATTGAAGCTTGTGACAAACATAATATTGTAATGTGCTTTACAGGAATTAGATTATTCCATCACTAGAACAAGTCATTAGAATCAAATACTCCACAGCAGGCTGACAAATAGCCTGCTGCGGGAGATTTGACTACAATTCAGATATTTTCATTCAAAATTTTTTGTAGTATATATTTTGACTAATAAATCCACAACAAATATAGATAAATTATTCAAAGAATATATATGATTTACAAAAATATACATAAAAAATACACTTTATAAGTATTGTATTTTATGCAGGTTGTATATATTTTTGGTATTGCTGAATTATAGCTGAAGTTTCACAAAACTTGACAAACAATTCATGGATTGTTATAATGAGAAAATATTGTGAAAAATATTAGTATTTGTTATGTAAAAAACTTGCAAACATATGCCAACTTTAGGAGGTAACATATGAAGAAACAAATAAGGAAAGCATCATTGTTAGGTATGGCGGGAGCTACACTTTTTACACTTAATGGTATGACAGTAGAAGCGGCATTTTTGCCAGCAGGTAATGCTTATGCCAAAACTGCACTAACAGTAGAGCAATCTGATGAAATAACAACAAATGGTAACGATAGTGCAATAGAAGCTGCCGGTGATAGTACATTAGCTATATTATCAGCTGTATCAGAGGATGGGGAAACCCAAGAAGCAGAGTTAATTTCAAATCTAAAGTATGACTGCTTAGGCATTGCAAATGTAAATGATTATCTAAACATTCGGGAAAAACCAGGCGAGACAAGTAAAATAATTGGTAAATTACCCAAAAATGCAGGTTGTGATGTTCTAAAAACAACCAAAGATGGATGGTCTAAAATTAAATCTGGAACTGTAACAGGTTTTGTAAAAAGCTCCTATCTTATAACAGGTGAAGAAGCTGAAAAACTTGTTCCGGAAATAGGAATGAAAGTAGCAACTGTTCAAACAGAAACATTGAATGTTCGTTTCCTTCCAAGTACAGATTCAGCTAAATATACTTTAGTTTCTGTTGATGAGGAAATGGAAGTAGTAAAAGAAGAAATCAGTGCTGCTTATATTGAAAATTTTCTTGAAAAACATTTCACTGAAAAATCCGAAAAAAAATTTATCAAAGATGTAGATATCGCTGCAATGAAAGAGCAGTTAAATAACTGGTATTGTGTATCTATTGATGATGAAAAAGTATTTGTATCAAAAGAGTTTGTTAAAATTTCTTATCACTTGGACAAGGCAGAGCTTATTGAGAAAAAAGAAGACTCAACACAAAGTGGAAGTTCAACAGAAACTGGTTCTGTTCGTTCGCAGATGGTTGGATATGCAAAACAATTTTTAGGAAACCCTTATGTATGGGGTGGAACCAGTTTGACAAATGGTACAGACTGTTCTGGTTTTGTGATGAGGATTTATGAGTACTTTGGATATTCTATTCCAAGAGATTCCCGTTCACAGGCTGCTTATTGTAGAACAATTAGTGCTTCAGAGTTAAGAGCTGGGGATTTGATTTTCTATGGCAATGGAAGTACAATCAGCCATGTGGCAATGTATATTGGTGATGGACTTGTTATTCATGCAAGTACAGAAAAGACAGGAATTAAGATTTCTAATGCATTTTACCGTACACCAATGAAAATTGGACGTGTAATAAGTGATTAGCTTTTCTGATTATTTCAAAGTATAAAAGGTTTTGCAATTTGTCATACATATTGAGACGGTTTTAGAAAATAATATTTTTCTAAAACCGTTTTTTTCTTATGTTTTTCTATTGACAGATAAAAAGAAAAAATTGTACTATATAAGATAGCTTATTTTATCGGAGGAAACAAATATGATTTATATTTTTATAGGAGTTGTTTTTGTGATTGCTGCCGTTTATGTGAATGTCTATTTTAATGAGAAGACACTTCAAAAGAAAATCCGCTATCAATTAAAGAATAGTTGGGGCAAGATTCCACAGGCGGAATATACAGATGAATATTTTGAAGCAATTACAAAATATTATAGGAGTGTAAAAAACACGCATACAGATATTGATGATATTACATGGAATGATATTGATATGGATACGATTTTTATGATGTTGAATCAGACTAGTTGTTCTATGGGTGAGGAATATCTGTATTCTTTATTACGTCAGGTCAATACAAATGCAGAAGAATTGAAAGAACGTGAGAGGGTAATTTCGTTTTTTCAAACAGAGGAAACAAAACGAATCTGCCTGCAGCAAGCCATTCGCAGAATGGGAAAACTAAAAAAGATTTCTTTATATCAATATATTAATCGCACAGAGGAAATAAAAAAGCATAATCCTGTTCCACATTATTGTATGGCAGCCAGTATTCCGATATCCTTATTATTTATTTTATTTTATCAGCAGCTGCACCTTCCTATTACTGTTGGCATTGTAGCTTTGGTTGTCTGTCTAATTAATAATATGGCACAATATTATAAAAGAAAAGCGGAAATTGAACGATATTTTTCTTTTTTTGGCTATATTCTTGGTCTTTTAAAATGTGCAGATGATATTGCTGATCTGGATATTCCGGAGTTGGACAGTTATCTTGAAGAATTAAAACATATTTCTAAAAAATTTAAAAAATTTAGAAGAGGTGCCTTTCTTGTAATTATAAAGACAGAGGATAATACAGGAGGACTTGCAGATTTTGGATTGGATTATTTAAGAATCTTATTTCATATTGATTTAATAAAGTTTGATTCTATGCTTTCAGAGCTGCAAAAAAACCAGGACTTATTAAACCGAATGTATCAAAATATTGGTTTTTTGGACAGCATGACAGCTATTGCTTCGTTTCGTACTTATTTAGAAGGAGATTATTGTATTCCTGATATTGTAAGAGATTCCAAAGCATCTATTTATATGGAAGATGCATATCATCCTATGATTGGCGAACCTGTAAAAAATACAATACAAAGCAGCCATTGTGTCCTGATTACTGGTTCTAATGCTTCAGGTAAATCCACTTTTATTAAGACAATTGCGTTGAATGTTATTTTATCTCAGACAATTCATACTGCAATGTGCCGGGAATATCGGTGCAGTCATTTTAAAGTATATTCTTCCATGGCATTAAGAGATAACCTTTTAGGAAATGACAGTTATTATATTGTTGAAATCAAATCTTTAAAACGGATTTTTGATCAAATAGAGGAGAAGATTCCTACATTGTGCTTTGTGGATGAAGTACTGCGTGGTACAAATACATTAGAAAGAATTGCTGCTTCTTCGCAAATTCTAAAAAGTTTTGCAGAACAAAACATGTTGTGCTTTGCTGCAACCCATGATATTGAGCTGACCCATATTTTAGAACATTATTATGATAATTATCATTTTCAGGAGGAGATTAAGGATAATCAGGTTTTGTTCAATTATCAGCTAAAAAAAGGACGTGCCATATCCAGAAATGCCATTAAATTACTGGCAATGCTGGGATATGATGCAGCAATTATTAAAAATGCAGAGGAGAGTGCAAATGAATTCTTAGAAACTGGAAACTGGAAGACTTTATAAAAGAAAGGTTTGGTAAAGAATATGAATGTGACAATCTATACAGATGGTGCAGCCAGAGGAAATCCTGATGGTCCCGGAGGTTACGGAACTATATTAAGTTATATTGATACGAAAGGGCAGGAGCATATACGGGAATATTCCTGTGGATACAAAAAAACAACAAATAACCGCATGGAATTAATGGCAGTTATTGTAGGGTTGGAGGCTTTGGTTAAGCCCTGCAATGTTACCATTTATTCTGATTCTCAGTATGTGGTCAAAGCATTTACAGACCACTGGATTGATGGATGGATAAAAAAAGGATGGACACGAGGGAAAAATGAACCTGTAAAAAATACGGATTTGTGGAAACGCCTTTTGGAGGCGAAAAAAAATCATGAGGTATCATTTGTATGGGTAAAAGGACATGCTGGACATCCGCAGAATGAACGATGTGATTTTCTGGCAACTTCTGCGGCAGATGGTTCTGACTTAAAAGATGATATTGTAATAGATTACGAAAGAGTATAGTTATGAATGTGAGGAAATAAAAATGGCACAATTGACACCAATGATGCAACAGTATGTAGAAACAAAAAAACAATATGAAGATTGTATTTTATTTTATCGATTGGGTGATTTTTACGAAATGTTTTTTGAAGATGCACTTACTGCTTCAAGGGAATTAGAAATCACATTAACAGGAAAAAGTTGTGGTTTAGAAGAACGTGCTCCCATGTGCGGTATTCCATATCACGCAGTAGATGGTTACCTG
>CAYRAV010000045.1:0-25443 GCA_964422365.1 uncultured Lachnospiraceae bacterium
ATATGGTTATCCATGCAGTGTACAGGACGCTAATTTAAAATATGGCTATCCATGCTGTGTACAGGATGCTAATTTAAAATATGGTTATCCATGCAGTGTACAGGATGCTAATTTAAAATATGGTTATCCATGCAGCGTACAGGATGCTAATTTAAAATATGGTTATCCATGTATGGAAACTACAAAAGATGCCCGCCCATATGGCTTGCCATATTGGGAATAAGGAGGAATTGTATGAAATATCAACCACTTACCTGTGTATGGGAAGTAACTATGGGATGTAATATGAGATGTGGACATTGTGGTTCTTCCTGTGCAGAACCTTTACCCAATGAGCTGAATACTATGGAAGCATTGGAATTGTGTAATCAAATTGCAGATTTAGGTCTTAAATGGATTACACTTTCAGGTGGTGAACCTCTTACAAGAAAAGATATCCCATTGTTGATACGCAGATTGTCAGAAAAGGGTGTTTCTGTTAACATGATTACAAATGGATGGCTTCTTAACCGCTCGATGGTTGAACAGCTAAAACAGAGTGGTATTGCTACTGTTGCCATAAGTATTGATGGAACAAAGGAGATTCATGATAACATTCGTAAAGAAGGGGCCTTTGAACATGCAGAAACCAGTTTTGGCTTAATGAAGGAAATGGGAATAAGGACAGGTGCGGTAACTACAATTACCAATCAAAACATACATATACTAGATGAATTGAAAGAAGAACTTATTCGCATGGGAGTTGATAGCTGGCAGGTACAATTGGGACTTCCAATGGGAAATTTAAAAGAAAAACCAGATTGGCTGATTCAGCCGGAAAAAGTAAAAGACATTATAGATTTTTGTTATGACACAGCAAAAGAAGGAAGAATTAAAATCTATCCAGCAGATTGCATTGGATATTACACCAAAAAGGAAATGGAAATAAAGAAAATTTCTTATGAAACAGATATGGTTTCTATATGGGATGGCTGCAATGCAGGAATTAGGGGATTTGGGATTCTTCATAATGGAGACATTCTTGGATGCACTTCTATCCGTGATAAAAGTTATATAGAAGGGAATGTTAGAGAACGTTTGCTCCGGGATATATGGGAAGATAAGGATGCTTTTTCGTGGCGGAGAGGAATGGAAAAGAAGGATCTGAAAGGTGAATGTAACTCTTGTACATATGGAAGTAAGTGTTTGGGAGGATGTCCAAATACCAGACTTACCATGAATGGAGATATTCATTCAGAGAATACCTATTGTGCATATAATCTTCAATTAAAAAGAATGAGAGAGAAGTATGGGAATATGGAAAATGCACAAGAATTATTTTCCATAGGAGACAGCATGATAAAGCAGGGGTTCTATCAAGAAGCCGCCATTGCTTTAGAACAGCTTCATAAACTGGAACCACAAAATAAAAAAGCACTGATTGCAAAAGCATATGCGGAATACATGTGTGGAAATTATGAAATATGTAAAAATGATAATAAGAAAGCTGTTGAGCTGGACCCGGATGATTCAGATGCATTGGGTGGATATGCAAGTGCACTTTTCAGGCTTGGAGAGCAGGAAGAAGCAATTAAAATTATGAAAAAGGCAGCATCCATGCCAGGGTGCAGGGAAGAGCTGAAAAAAGACTTATATCAAATGGAACTGAAAAAATATTTTAGGGAGGGCACGAATATGGATACTATTAAATTTTTTAAATTGCAAAATAACGGAGGATTTGTAGTAAGGATGCAGGTACTTTGGTCAGCAACAGATGCAAAAGGAGATAAGTATTCTGGAAAATATGAGCCATCAGACTATCATGATATATGTGCTTCGGGAGAACGTACAATTGATTTAAGTGAAAATACAAATATTCCAGATGGGGCAGAAGTACAGTTAAAAGCGAGCGTACAACTGGGCAAAGATAAAACAGCTTCAGAGAAATACATATATCATAAAGATGCTTCCCAGTTGGCAACATATGAAATTAGCGGCACGACTTTGATTAACACACTTTCTTTAAAGTCTTATAAATAAAAATTTGTAAAAATTCCTGCAAGTGATGAAAAAGCTATTCGCTATATAGAATAGAGGTAGAGATTTGCTTGCCGGACATAGAAGAAAAAGAGTATAAATATAAAAAACAGCTGGTTTTTGGGAGAATGGATGTAACATTCACACAAAAGCTGGCTGTTTTTATTGTTGTTTGTGATTGATAGGTTTGGTGCGGAATGTGGAGTTTGGTAAAAATGATAGAGATAAAGAAAACTTGTTATATAGGAATTTTTATGAATCCAAACAAAGCCATAACAAAATGTATGTTAACATATGATTGATATATTAGTTATATTAATTTATAATACATTATGTCGGATACAGATATGGAGGTACAAAGGCAGAAGTATGCCAGAAGCAGTATTTACAGAAAGGGAGGAACAGAAAATGAAGAGAAAATTATTAGTAATTTTAATAGGTATTATTGCAGTATTTTCGGCAGGCTGCAGCAGGAATGGCAAAGAGGTGGTTGAGACATTAACAGAATGTACTGATTTGGAATTGCCAGAGGGCTATGTAATAGAAATGGTACAGGAAGTGGAGAAAACCAATCAATTGTTTGTAGTAGGTGCCAATGTAAATGCTGCAGATTATACAGATCTGTATCAGTTGTTTCAAATGGAAAAAACAAAGACAGGTTACCAAAATGTGCAGAAGATAGAAATAGAGGATTCTTATCTGGTTGCAGATGCAGTTGTGTCTGATGATGGAAAGAAAGTGTATTTTTCAGCATATTTAATAGCGGATATCAATCCAATAGAATCTAAAATGCCTCCCTATAAAATCTACATGGGAAGTTTAGAGGAGAGTAAGGTTACCAATATAGAAGAAATAGAAGAGGCAAATATAGATGGTTTTAGTATTTTAGCAGATGTAGATTCAAAGGATAATCTTTATTTTGCATCTATAGTAAATAATGCTTTTACTGCATATCGGGCAGTAAAGCAAGAGGCGGGATATCAATTAGAAGAACTTTCATTAAGTGAGGAAGTTGAAAATGCCAGCAGTGCAATTTTTTTAGAAAAAGAGCAGCAGGCGATTATGGGAAGCAGGGAGAGTGAATGGTTATCTGATTTTTATCTCGTGAACTTTGATGGAAACATTGTAACAGACAGTAAGGAATTGCAGATGCCAGAGGAAATTTCAGCAGAATATATTTGTAATGTTTCTCTTAGCACAGATGAAAATATGTTTTATATCATTACCTGTCCGGATAAAGATGATTACCAAACAAGAAAGGTTTATAAAATTTCTCTCTCTGCTCTTTTAAACAATCAGAAAGAAGCTGTTGTTTATGAGGGGTGTACATATGATACATATGATACTTCTGTCTATGAGATGAAATACAGAAAGAAAGGAAATATAAAGGCAAAGCAGGGTGTGTATTATGAAATTTTTGTCCGTTCTTTTGCCGATTCTGATGGAGATGGCATTGGAGATTTTAATGGAATAACAGCAAAGCTGGATTATCTGCAGGAATTGGGGATTGATGGGATATGGCTTATGCCTATCAATGCATCATCATCTTATCATGGATATGATGTGACTGATTATAATGCTGTCAATGAAGAGTATGGAACAGAAGAAGATTTGGAAAATTTATTAAAGGAAGCACATAAGCGGAATATCAAGGTAATTATGGACTTTGTAATCAACCATACCAGCAGCGAACACCCTTGGTTTCAAAATGCCATTACAGATGAAAATAATGAGTACCGAAATTACTACCGCTGGGTAAAAAAAGAGGATAAATCAGATTACAGTTCCGCAGATGTATCAAACTGGGGAGATTCGGTCTGGCATAAAAATGGTACAGATTATTATTATGGAATCTTTTCAGCGGGCATGCCGGACCTAAATTATAATAATCCAAAAGTAAGGGAAGAGGTAATCAATGCTGCACAGAAATGGTTGAAGCTTGGTATAGATGGCTTCCGATTGGATGCAGCGATGCATATTTATGGAGACAATGAATTTAAGCAGCAGGAAGATCCATTAGAGTCTAATTTGCAGTGGTGGAATGAATTTGCCATTGCCTGCGAAGAAATTAATCCGGATGTGTATTTAGTAGGAGAGGCTTGGAATGAAGCAGAAATATTGGCAGAATATGCACAGCCATTTGACAGTAAATTTGATTTTTCTTTTGAGTTAGATATGATTACTGCCATTCAAAATGAAAAAGCAGAAGCTGCTTCCACAGGAATGGAATTGGCAAAGAGTCTGGAAACGATTTTAGAGCAATATGCTGCTTGTGATGAAAATTTTATTGATGGTGTATTTGCTGCGAATCATGATCAGAACCGTATTTTATCGCAAGTAGGTACGGAAGAAAAAGCAAAATTAGCGGCGAACATTTATCTTACTTTACCAGGCAATCCATTTATCTATTATGGAGAGGAAATTGGGATGAAAGGAGAAAAACCGGATGAAGAAATCCGGGAACCATTTAAGTGGAGTAGTGATGGCAGTGATATGGATACTGTATGGGAGGATAATTCTGCCAACAAAGAAACCATGCCTTTGAAAGAGCAGCAGACATCTGGTTCTAATACAATGTACAGGCACTACAAAGAATTAATAGCATTTCGTAAAGCACATACTGCCCTTACTGATGGAAGTTATATGGCAATAGATTTGGAAGATGATGCAGTCTTAGCATATGTAAGAGAAAGTAAAGAGGAGAAGCTGCTTGTCATTCATAATCTTTCAGGTAAGGAAGAAGTAATAGAGGAAGACAGCCTGTCAGATGGAGAAATTATATATGATGGGGAGAATAAGAGTATGTTAAGAGGCAGCAAAATAAATATAGCGAAATACGCTACAGTTGTGGTGAAATTAAAAAGGTAAAGAAAATGGGAACGTTTCATGTGAGAGCGTTCCCATTGAATTTTATAAGCTGCCTGCAGATTGCAATTTTAAGCTGGATTGTATATAATGGTCTTAGAATTACAGAAGGATCTGATTAATGTATGCCAGGATGGAATCTTTTAAGTGGAATTCTGCAATCCAAAAAAGTTAGCGAAGAATCCGTATTGGGCATTGTTTAATTATGTTTTTTCTGATAGCTGTAAAAATAGAAATACATATAAGTTTGGATTGGTAAAAGCTATCTACCAGTCATTAAGCAAGAGTGATAAAAAGCAAATTGTATCTACTGTTTCAAAAGAAGCAAGTTCCCACATGCATATTGCACAATTGTTTTTGTATGGCTCAACTGTTATAAAAAATCAGGAAACTCAAAAAAGTTTCTCATTGACATTTTGTGGGATTTATACTATCATAAAAAATATATAAAAAATAAGAAAAAACAGTGATGGAGACAAGTACATTTTTAGGAAACATACAGTGAGCCGGTGATAGTGGGAAACCGGCGGGAGTACGAAAGATGGAATATCACTCCTGAGTTGCAGGCTGAAAGAAAGTAGGCTGTGCCGGTATCCACCGTTAAAGGGATAGTGTATAAAAGCAGAATGTCAGAGGTTATGAAAGCAGAGTACATGAAAAATAGGTGGTTTTAAGAAAAATCAATAAGCAGGTTCTTGTCCTATTTGGATAAGGGCTTTTTTTATTCTTACAGGCAACATGGCAGAAGTTCGGTAAGCCGGACTTTGGAAATTCTGCTGCAAAAATCAAATATGTATTTATTTAGTCAGGCAAGTTTGAATCCGATTTGTAGTATCTCGCATTGGCTAAATAGTAACTATATTTTGGAGAGGAGAACAATAAAATGGAACTTTGGGATGTTTATAATAATTGTTTCCAAAAAACAGGACGAACACATGTAAGAGGTGAAGAGCTGGCAAAGGGAGACAATCATCTGGTTGTGCATATTTATCCAATCAACAGCAAAAATCAGTTGTTAATACAAAAAAGAGCTAAAAATGTAAAAGTAAAACCTGGTATGTGGGCAGCCACAGGCGGCTCTGTTATAGCAGGAGAAGAATTATGGGATGGTGCTGTAAGAGAGCTGCAGGAAGAAGTGGGTTTAACAGCTACAGAAGAAAATATGGAACTCTTTTCTATTATAAAAAGAAGAGACCGTTTTACAAGCATCTGGTTTATGCACACAGACACACCAATTGAAGCAATACAACTACAGGAGGAAGAGGTAGAAGCTGCCAAATGGGCAAGTATTGATGAAATATATCAAATGATAGAAAAAGGACTATTCTGGCATTATGATTATTTTGATTGGATGGTGCAGATGTTAAAATCTAAGGGATATATTTCGTAACAATTGTAGTTATAGTTAGTTAAGAGTATATTATATTCAGATAGATGATGATAGAAGGGAAAGGAGTTTTATTCATGTATGAAAAAGTATCAACAAATCTAAATTTTGTAGAGAGAGAAAAAGCAATTGAAAAGTTCTGGAAGGACAATGACATTTTCAAAAAAAGTATGGATTCCCAAAAAGAAGGAGAAACCTATACATTTTATGACGGACCCCCAACCGCTAACGGAAAACCGCATATCGGTCATGTATTAACCCGTGTTATTAAAGATATGATACCAAGATATCAAACCATGAAAGGAAAGATGGTTCCACGAAAAGCCGGGTGGGATACACATGGACTTCCAGTAGAACTTGAAGTAGAGAAAATGCTCGGACTTGATGGCAAAGAGCAAATTGAAGAATATGGATTGGAACCATTTGTAAAGCAATGTAAAGAATCCGTTTGGAAATATAAAGGCATGTGGGAAGAATTTTCAGGAGTAGTGGGATTCTGGGCTGATATGGAGCATCCATATGTCACATATGATAATAACTTTATCGAATCAGAATGGTGGGCATTAAAGCAAATCTGGGACAAAAAATTGTTATATAAAGGTCATAAAATTGTACCTTACTGCCCACGCTGCGGAACACCACTTTCTTCTCATGAAGTGGCACAGGGTTATAAAGATGTAAAAGAAAAATCCGCGATTGCCAAATTTAAAGTAAAAGACACAGAAAGCGAATACATTTTAGCATGGACAACAACCCCTTGGACATTGCCATCGAATGTTGCACTTTGTGTAAACCCGGAAGAAACTTATGTAAAGATTAAAGTACAGGTAGATGAAAAGAATAACATAGTAAAAGAAGGCGAAGAAGAACATGCAGTAGGAACAGAATATTATTTCCTTGCAGAGGCATTGATAGATTCTGTGATTGATGGTGCATATGAAAAGTTGGAAAGTTGTAAAGGAAAAGACTTAGAGTACAAAGCATATGTGCCGCTCTTTGATTATGCATTTAACAAGCCGGATGGCACAGTGGGCGATCCTGGAAATCGTGATATGGTAAATGGTAAAAAAGCATTTTATGTAGTCTGTGATGACTATGTTACTTTAACCGATGGTACAGGAGTTGTGCATATTGCACCTGCATTTGGTGAGGATGATGCAAAAGTAGGAAGAAAATATAATCTGCCATTTGTACAGTTAGTAGATGAGAAAGGACAGATGAAACCAGAAGTAACAGATATGGCAGGTCTGTTCTGTAAAAAAGCGGATGAAAAAGTGTTCAAGATTTTAGGAGAGAAAAAATTATTATTCAAAGCCTTAAAGTTTGAACACAGTTATCCATTCTGCTGGAGATGTGATACACCGCTGATTTACTATGCAAGGGAATCATGGTTTATCAAAATGACAGAAGTAAAAGAGGACTTAATCCGTAATAATGATACCATTAACTGGATTCCGCAAAGTATTGGAAAGGGCCGCTTTGGTGACTGGTTAGAGAATGTACAGGATTGGGGTGTCAGCCGTAACCGTTACTGGGGAACTCCTCTTAATATTTGGGAATGTGAGTGTGGCTGCCAACATTCTATTGGAAGCATTGAAGAATTAAAGTCCATGTCAGATAACTGTCCTGATGACATTGAATTGCACCGCCCGTATATTGATGCAGTAACCATCAAGTGTCCTGACTGCAAAAAGGAAATGCACCGTGTATCAGAGGTAATTGACTGCTGGTTCGATTCAGGTTCTATGCCGTTTGCACAGCACCATTATCCATTTGAAAATCAGGATTTATTTGAGAAGCAATTTCCTGCAGATTTTATTTCAGAGGCCGTTGACCAGACAAGGGGATGGTTCTACTCCTTACTTGCCATTTCCACTTTGTTATTTAACAAGGCACCATATAAAAATGTGATTGTACTGGGGCATGTACAGGATAGAGAAGGGAAGAAAATGTCCAAGTCCAAAGGAAACGCAGTAGATCCAATGGAGGCACTTGGAAAATTTGGTGCAGATGCTATCCGCTGGTATTTTTATATTAACAGTGCACCATGGCTGCCAAATCGTTTTTATGAAGAAGCAGTTGTGGAAGGACAGAGAAAGTTCATGGGTACTTTGTGGAATACTTATGCGTTTTTTGTACTGTATGCCAATATCGATGAATTTGATGCTGCAAAGCATACATTAGAATATGACAAACTGTCTGTTATGGATAAATGGTTATTGTCTAAATTAAATACTGTTGTAAAAACAGTAGATGATAATCTGGCAAATTATAAAATTCCTGAAGCTGCAAAGGCATTACAGGAGTTTGTAGATGAAATGAGCAACTGGTATGTAAGACGTGGACGGGAACGTTTCTGGGCAAAGGGAATGGAACAGGATAAAATCAATGCCTATATGACATTATATACAGCACTTGTCACAATCTCAAAAGCAGCAGCACCAATGGTTCCGTTTATGACAGAGGACATTTACCAGAATCTTGTAAGAAGTGTGAATCAGGATGCACCAGAAAGTATTCATTTATGTGATTTTCCTGCATGTAAGGAACAATGGATTGATGCACAGTTAGAAAAAGATATGGAAGAAGTTTTAGATATTGTTGTATTGGGACGTTCCTGTAGAAATACAGCTAATATCAAAAACCGTCAGCCAATTGGAAAAATGTATGTAAAAGCAGATGCGGAGTTATCAGAATTCTACAGAGAAATCATAGAAGAAGAACTAAATGTAAAAGAAGTTGTATTTACACAAGATGTAAGAGCGTTCACATCTTATAAGTTCAAACCACAGTTAAAAACACTAGGAAGAAGGTTTGGAAAACAAATCAATGCCTTGAAAGAATTGCTGTTAAACTTAGATGGAAACAGTGCAATGGATGAAATCAACGAAAAAGGAACATTGACTATTACATTAGATGGGGCACAGGAAGTATTAGAAAAAGAAGATTTATTAATTGAAGCTGCCCGGACGGAGGGTTATATCTCCGATTCTAATCATGGTGTTACAGTTGTGATTGATACTACATTGTCAGAGGAGTTAATCGAGGAAGGATTTGTATATGAAATGATCAGTAAAATCCAGACCATGCGTAAAGAAGCCGGATTTGAAGTTATGGATCACATCAATGTATTTCAGGACGGCAATGACAAAATTGCAGGCATTATAGAGAGAAATGCAGATGCAATCAAGGAAAAAGTATTGGCAGACAATATTATTCTTGGAGAATTACAGGGTGTTGTAAAGGAATGGAATATTAATGGTGAAGTGGTAGAGTTTGGTGTAGAGAAAATCGGATAAGTAAAATTTAATTTAAAACAAATTTTGGGATATTAAAAATTTTTTCGAAAAATTTTTTGTGTATAATAAGTTTATAGTCAAGTAATATAAATGGCTATAAACTTATTTTTTATAATATTGGGTAATTGTGGAATTCAATTTATTTCTTGGGCTTTTGTACAAATATACTGTATTAATGCAAGGCACGTTCATTGTTTAGGCGAGTGTCTTTGTGATATTTGGTTTTAATATTCCGTACTCAGCAGGAAATCTGCTATGTGCATGGTCTTAATGCCCTCATAGTTTCCTCCTGCAAATTCATCTGCCCTAAGTACATATTTCGGGTAATTATCGTGTATTTCAAGCAGACGGTTGTATTCCCGTTTTTTCGTTTTTTCTGAATTGATCTCCTGCGTAACCTGCACATAGAGTTTTTCATTCTGCCTTGCCGCTACAAAGTCGATTTCCCCGTCGTTTGTTTTTCCGATATGAACGGTATATCCTCTGCGGCAAAGCTCCAAGTACACAATATTTTCAATGCTTGCAGCTACGCTGTCGGTGTTATAGCCGAGAACACTATATCGCAGGGCGTTATCTGCAAGATAAAATTTCTCCTGCGTTTTCAAGATTTCCTTGCCCTGCAAATCATACCGTGAGCAGCGGTGAAGCAGATACGCTTTTTCCAGCTTTTCAAGGTAGCTGTAAACCGTTTCGTTATCAAGTGTCCTGCGCTCCGATTTCAGGTAATCAGAAATCGACTTTGCGGAAAATGTGTTGCCTACATTTTGAAAGGTGTACTTGACAACACGCTCCAACTGGTCTATTTTCCTGACCTGATTCCGTTTCACAATATCGGAGAAAATAGTTGAGTTATAAATGTCTCGGACAATCGTGTAAATCTCGTCCTGCGAATACCTCTGCAAATGCGTTGCGGGAAAGCCGCCCAAACGGACATACTCTGCAAACTCGCCTCTCGGATTGCCAACTGTATCATATTTTCCCTTAAACAGCAGGTATTCCGAAAAGGAAAGGGTAAAGATACGGAAAGCGATATATCTTCCAGTCAGGTATGTGGAAATCTCCGAGGACATCATACGGGAATTAGAGCCTGTCACATACAAGTCCACATCAAAATCCGACACCAAAGAGTTTACAACCTTTTCCCACCCTTTAATTTCCTGAACCTCGTCAAGAAACAGATAGGTTTTTCCATCAGGAGAAAGACGCTCTTTCAGGTGAGCGTACATCTGCTTTGCCGTCATATCCTCATATTCCATTGAATCGTAACGGCAGCTTACAATACGCTCTGCGGAAATATTCCGCTCCGCTTGCAGCTTCTCTATAATCATTTTTAGTATCGTAGACTTCCCGCAGCGGCGAACTCCGGTAAGTACCTTTACAAAAGGAGTGTCCACATATGCCATTATCTTATCCACATACATAGGTCTGTAAATCATGATGACCACCTCCATCTGTAAAGTAGTATACCGCAAAATCTGCAAAAATTCAATTGGTTTTGCGATTATAAACCGCAAAACTTTTCGACATTTTATTTCGTTGCGGGTTTTCAGCTCACAGCAAGGCGGGAGTTACGCACTCTCGCCCGGTTTGGTTGTCATCAGCTTGTATAGCTTCGTGTTTTTTGGGAACTTGTTTGCAAATGTAACAAGGCTTGAGCTGATCTTAATCAGCTCATGTCCAGCTTCCACAAAGTAAACAGGAAGTTTGCCGAATACTCGTGCTGGAACAGCAAATAAATCTCATCAATGAAGATAAAGGATTGGTTTAAAATTGTGTTTTAAGATGTTTCTGGCAAAATAAGGTAAAAGATGTTTTATTTGAAAACATCTTTGCCGCATGATAGAATATAAACATAAGCACAACTGAAAGATAGGTGAAAGGATTGACAGATTCTACAAAACAACAAAAGAATTTATCGGATAGTCCATCTGATATAATAGATAAAGTGGCAAAATATAAGATTAAAGATAGTGTATTTGCCAACCTTTTTAATGACAAAAAATATCTGTTTCAGTTGTATAAAGCATTCCATCCGGAGGATACTAATGCCACAGAGGAGCAATTGAATTTGAAGTTATGGATCACATCAATGTATTTCAGGTTGGCAATGACAAAATTGCAGGCATTATAGAGAGAAATGCAGATGCAATCAAAGAAAAAGTATTGGCGGGAAATATTATTATTGGAGAATTACAAAGTGTTGTAAAGGAATGGAATATTAATGGTGAAGTGGTAGAGTTTGGTGTAGAGAAAATTAAATAACAAAAATTTAACAGGTAATAGCTGCATGCTCGAATGGGTTAAGCGGCTGTTGCCTGTTTTTATGTACACATTATATGATAGGGTCTTGTAATGGTAATAATGTACATTCTTGTAAATTATGAATTGGTATGGCTCAACTGTTACCATAATTTGCAAAAATGTTAAAAAAATGATTGATTTTCTAAATGCTATAGGTTAAAATGAATAATAGAACATGCTTTTTTCAAATGATTTTGGTTAAAGTGCATAAATTTAAAAAATGATTGGGTATGTTGAACAGTAACAATCAATACTTAGGAAAGAAAGTGATGAAGGGAAGAATAGCAGAGGCAAAAAATAAAACATATTTGAATCATTTCCTGAATGAAATGGTGGGTAAATGAGAAGGAGGTTCTATTAAAATGCAGAAAATTAGCAAAAATGTGAAAGAAATGAAAATCCAAAAGAGGCTGACAACAGGATTTGTGATTGTAGCAGCAGTTACGAGTATAGCGGCAATTGTAGGAATTATAGCAATGATTATTATTGCAAATCAGTATGCGTATGCGTTAACTAATTATGGTTTTTCGCAGGGCGATATTGGTAAGGCGATGGTTACATTTGCAGATTCTAGAAGTGCTACTCGTGCAATTATTGGATATACAGATGCGGAAGTGATTGCGAATGCAATAGAAACACATGACAAGAAAAAAGAAAGTTTTCAAAACTATATGGAAACTTTGAAGAAGACATTGGTAAGAAAGGAAGAGAAAACAGCTTATGAGGAAGCGGTTTCGGCTTTAGAGGAATATTGGAAGTTGGATTCCGAAATTATTTCTTTGGGAAATACTACAGATACAGCAAAAAGTACAGAAGCACAGATGCTGGCAGCGAATGAACTTGCACCACTATATGATCAGATATATGCAAATTTAGGGGAACTGATGGATTTAAATGTTGACAAAGGGAATGATTTGAGTCGTACATTAAATATTATGACAATCATTTTGATATTCGTCATTATTGCAGTCATTGTGCTGGCTATGGTGATTTCTGTAAAGTCGGGAGCTGTGATAGCAAAAGGGATTTCAGATACACTTAGTGCATTATCAGTACGTTTGAAGACATTCGCAAATGGAGATTTAAGTTCACCTTTTCCGGAAGTTGCGAATCGGGATGAGATTGCAGATATGGTAGAGGAAGCCAAACAGATGGCAGCAGATTTAAAATTGATTATCAATGATGTGGGAGAATTATTATCTGCAATGGCAGATGGCAATTATGCGGCAAGTACAAAGATAGAGGAGAAATATGTAGGTGAATTTTCTTTGTTAAAAGATGGAGTACAGAAGCTCAATCTTCAGATGAATGAAACCTTGTATCAGATTGATGAGGCTGCCAAACAAGTGTCAGTTGGAGCAAATAATCTGGCAAGTGCTTCGGAGGCACTTGCAGAAGGGGCAACAGATCAGGCGGCTGCCGTAGAAGAGATACAGGCAACAATTGCAAACATTGCAGATGGTGTACATACAACTGCAGAACAAGTAGAAGAATCCTACGAGCAGGCAAAAAAATATGCAGGAGAGGCAGATCACAGCCGTGGAGAGATGCAAGCAATGGTAAGTGCTATGGAACGCATTAACGAGACATCAGAAAAAATTGAGAACATCATTGCAGAGATTGAGGACATTGCAAGCCAGACCAATCTGCTGTCCTTAAATGCGGCAATTGAAGCAGCGAGAGCAGGTGAAGCTGGAAAAGGATTTGCGGTTGTTGCGGATCAAATTCGTAATTTGGCAGAGCAGAGTGCACAGTCAGCAGTAGATACCAAACAGTTGATAGAAGGTTCCCTTCAGGAGATAGAGGAAGGTAACAGAGCAGCAGAACGTGCATCTATGTCCATTGAACAAGTTGTAAAAGGTATTAGGATCATTGCAGATACATCAAAAGAATTAAGTGTAATCGCCAACGAACAGGCAATTGCGATGGAGCAGGCAGAAGCAGGAATTGATCAGATTTCGGAGGTAATACAATCAAATTCAGCGACAGCAGAAGAAAGTTCAGCTACAAGTGAAGAGCTGGCAGCACAGGCAGTTTCTATGAGTGATTTGGTAGGAAAATTTGTTTTAAAAGAAAAAGCAGCAGGAGAGTAATACAGAAACAGATAAGAAGAAAAGACATTCTATATGGGTGTCTTTTTTTATGTTTTAATGTGCCATCAGATATACTGTAATGGATGTGTTCTGCCCTGAAGAATAAGACATCAATAATATGACAGAATTTGCAATAATAAGTCGAAAAAACGAAAGGAATAGGATTGACAAAAAATTTATTTTATGGTATATTAAGTGTACTATTTATAATAGAACACTTAAATGACAAATACAAGAATATTTGAAAGGAGCAATATGTATATGAAAACAAAAAAAGCATTAGCATTATTGTTAATTGCAGCAATGTCTGTATCTGTTCCACTACACACCAATGTAATAGAAGCAGCTGGTAAAGATACGTCTGCCCTGCAAGTAACAAAGAAAAGCATTACACTTACAGTAGGAGGTTCAAAAACAGTATCTGCAAATAAAGCAGTTACATGGAAGTCTTCCAATGCAAAAATTGCCAAAGTAAAAAAGGTGACGAAGAAAAAAGCAAAAATCACAGCAAAGAAAAAAGGTAACTGTATAATTACAGTAAAAAGTGGAAAAAAGCAGGTAAAAATTAAAGTAAAAGTAAATGCTAAGGCGAAAACAACAAATAAACCAACCGTGTCTCCAAGTGCATACCCGGAAATTACACCAAGTATAAATCCGGCAGTCACACCAAGTGCAGACCCAACAATCATACCAAGCACAGATTTGCCAATCACACCAAGTGCAGACCCAACAATCGCACCAAGCACAGATTTGCCAATCACACCAAGTGCAGACCCAACAATCGCACCAAGCACAGATTTGCCAATCACACCAAGTGCAGACCCAACAATTATACCAAGCACAGATTTGCCAATCATACCAAGCACAAATCCAACTAATATACCACCTGAGCCATCTGTAATGACTGCTGTTGTAAGTAAAGTAGAAGGAGATTCGATTTATATAGAAAATAATGCATTTATCTTACAATTGACAGAAAATGCGAAAATTATTCAAATTGTTGATGGAGTAGAAAAAACTCTTGCAGCCAATGAAGTGTTAGTTGGAGAAGAAATTACAATTTATTATAGTGGTTCAATCGCAGAAGTTTATCCGGCAGTATTGATAGGATGTGAAAAAGTAGTAGTGAAAAGGACAACCTCAATAACAATAGAACAAGCAACTGTGGAACCGCCAACTGCAGTACCGGTTGTGACTGTAACTACAACCCCAAGCACACAACCAATCGTAATACCAAGTACAACTCCAGAAGGAGGAGATCCGGTAGTAACCAATGAGCCAGTCAGTGAAGCCACACAGATGCCTTCTATTATACCATGTATGACTCCAAGTGCACCACCGTATATAACACCAAAAACTGTGACAAGAGCAGCAATTATCAGCAAAGTAGAAAACAACCTTATTTATATTGATGATGGTAACACTTATCTTAGGTTAAAGGATGCAGAAATTGTAAAACTTGTATATGGAGAGGAAAAAGAGATTACAATAGAGGAATTGTTTCCAAATGATAAGATTATCATAACCTATAGCGGACAAGAACAGTTAACTTATCCTTCAGTATTGGATTCTTGTGAGAAAATTCTGGTAGAAAGCAGCGACAAAGGGCTTGTAGATAAATTTACAATTGGTGAGTATGATATAGATTATGATGAACAACGTATTTTTGTAAATCATAGTCCATATTTTTGTAAGTGCTTTCCTTCTGATATAGAAGGGGAAACAAAAGTACTAAAAGATGGCAAGGAAATTTCATTTAATGATTTAAAGGCAGGAGATACCATTAGAGTAAGTTATACAATTCAAGGAAGCAGACCTCAAGCACCTGGTTTTGTACTATGGTTTGATGTTATTGTTGTATTACCGGATCATTGTTGTACTCTACCGGATGAAAATTAGAAATGGGAAATATTCTCTGCAAATTTGCTGAAAAACATATATTAATATGAGAAGAGGCTGACATTATTTCTGCACCACACAATAAAATGGGTTATGAATTGTAACAAATTATAACTGTTACCGGAATATTGATAAAATCTCTCGCTAAGTTGCAACCTTTAAAAGAAAGCATTATAATGGTAAAAGATATGTGTACCATAAAGTTAAAGGAGATGTCATCATTGAGACGTATAATAAAAAAAATCGAGAGAAATGATCCATGCTGGTGTGGAAGCAAAAATAAATACAAAAATTGTCATTATTTATTTGATGAACGGTTAAAAGGTTTTAGAAGTAAGGGATATCGTATTCCAAAACGGAATATGATTAAAAATCAGGAACAGATTGAGGGCATTAAAGAAAGTGCCAAAATCAATATCGCGGTATTAGATTATATAGGAGAACATATTAAAGAGGGAATTAGTACTGAACAGATTGACAAGTGGGTTTATGAGGAAACTACAAAATATGGTGCTGTTCCGGCACCCCTTAACTATGAGGGATTTCCAAAGAGTGTCTGTACTTCTATTAATGAAGTAGTATGTCATGGAATACCATCAGAATATGAAATCTTAGAAGATGGAGATATTATCAATGTGGATGTATCCACACAGTATAATGGATATTTTTCTGATTCCTCCCGTATGTATTGTATAGGAAATGTATCAGAAGAAAAAAAACGTCTTGTTGAGGTTACAAAGGAATGTGTAGCAGTGGGATTGAATCAGATTAAGCCGTGGGAATCCCGACTTGGAGATATAGGACATGCAATTCATCAGCATGCAGTAAAAAATGGATATACTGTTGTAAGGGAAATTGGTGGTCACGGAGTGGGACTGGAATTTCATGAAGATCCATTTGTCAGCTATGTATCAAAGCCAAATACAGGAGAACTTCTTGTACCAGGAATGATGTTCACGATAGAGCCTATGGTAAATATGGGGAAAGAAGGCATTTTTATGAGCGATGGAGATGATTGGATCGTGTGTACAGATGACGGAAAACCATCAGCACAGTGGGAAGTACAGGTACTGATAACAAAGGACGGGTATGAGATTATCGCATATTAAGATATCTTTGCGGATATAATTAATCTGGAAGATTAAAAAAGAGTATAATCCTATGTTAAGGAAGCAGGGATTATACTCTTTTTGTTCGTTGTGTCACAAATTTGGAACAAATCCCCGATTGAATTTGCATTGACATAGATGGTATTTTAATATATACTATGTGTACTAGTTTTAGTAGTACACATGAGAGAAGGAGGACATTTGTTATGCAGGAAATGATAACACCAATATTAAAAGTAGAAAATATTAGAAAAGTATATAAAAATGGAGAACAGTCCATAACTGCCCTAGAGGATGTATCCTTTCAAATACAAAAGGGGGAAATTCTGGCAATTATGGGAAGCAGCGGCTCTGGCAAAAGTACCATGCTTAATATTTTAGGGGCACTTGATGAACCTGATTCCGGGAAAATTTATTTGGAAGGGAATCATGAAGAAAACTATTCCAAAGAACCTTTTGCAACAGAGGTAAGGAAAAATTATATAGGATTTGTATTTCAGGATTTTAGTTTGCTGCAGGATTTGTCTGTCAGGGAAAATGTGGAACTCCCTCTTATTTTAAAGGGAATTTCTCAAAAAGAGAATGGAGCAGAAGTAGAGAAGATGATAGAAATGGTAGGATTGAAAGAAAAGATAGACAGTGATGTTAGGAAACTGTCAGGAGGGCAGCAGCAAAGAGTTGCAATTGCACGAGCAATCATTACAAAGCCGCGGATTTTATTAGCAGATGAGCCAACAGGGAATCTGGACTTTAATACTTCAAAAGAGATTATGAAACTATTTCTTACTTTACGGGATAAGATACAACAGAGCATTATCATTGTTACGCATGATCCTGTGGTCGCTTCCTATGCAGATCGTATTTTATTTTTTCATGATGGCAGGCAAAGATTAGAGCATAGAAATCAGGAGGGCAAAGATAATTTTTCAGAGATTTTGGCAATATTTCGGGAACTGGAGAGTGTCTGAAAGCTGTCTGTTACAACATGCATGTGACAGTTTATGGGACAAACGGCATACAAAGAGCGGGGTGCAGACTGTGTCAGTGAATTTTAAGATATGTGCTGAAAAGAGCATAAAGGATAATGGAGGAGAGAACAATGAAACTATGGAAAATAGGATACACATTTTTAAAGAAAAGCAAAGCACTTACCATTACTTGCATGGCAGGGGTATTATTTTCAACATTGGTGCTTGTATTTATGTATCATTTTTATTACATATCTCAGAAGAATTACATACAGAACTTGAAGGATACTTATGGAGATTGCGATTTTTTAATGACTTTGGAAGACTATGAATCTATTTCAGAAGAACTGGAACAACAGATATGCCGGGTAGAGGGAGTCGGGAAAGTGGATTTGGGGCATTGGGGGTATGCAGATGTACAAAAGGTGCAAAAAGATAAGTTATCTCCAGAGTATGCCCTAAGCAGGAATGTATATACTGTTGGTGTGGAAGACAGTGCAATGAACAAAAGCCGTTACCAATACAGTCTGCGTATTACAGATGAAAACATGGCGGTCAATGCTAAATTGGCAGAAGATATGCAATTAGAAATAGGAGATAAAATGAAAGTAGGTTCAGCCATATTAGAAATTCATGAAATAATATGTGATGATAATTTTTCACTGTCTAATATGGGTATGATTGTTGTATCGCAGAAAAATTTGTGTGACAGTCTGGGAGAGGAAAACAGACCAAATTATATGTTAATCAAGAAAATAAAAGGGGCAGATATTACACAGATTATGGAAGATATCAAAGCATTGGATTTTGGTGTGGAGATTTTATCGGTAGAGCAGGATGAGCAGTATCAAAAGAGTATAAAGTCTTTTCGTGTTTTTATGACAGTATTGCTTGTGATTATAGTTGTAACAGGAGGGCTTTTGATTGCAAGTGTGTTTGGGAGTTTTTTGAAAAAATATCTTCGGGATATGATGATTGTAAAAACGATTGGAGGAAATCAAAAGCAGGTAATACATATTTTTATGTCAGCGGCGAGCATTTTAACAGGGATTGGCTGCCTTCTGGGGTATATAATATCTGTTCTTGGAGGCAATCTGTTATTTGGGATGTTGGTACACACAACAAATCTTTCACCAAATGCAGCACATATTAATATCATAGAATCACTGGTGCTTGTTATGGTAATATATGTTTTGTTGAATCTGTTTTTGTATCATACAGTTGTAAAATTTGCAGGGAAGCTGCCATTACAGGCGGTAAGAGAGCGGGAAACAGGGATGAACAGCATTTTGAAAAAGCAGAGAGGTTCTGCTTTTTTAGCAAAGATATGCAGAAAGGATTTTTATATTGCTCTAAAGTTACTGATGCCAAAGCTGAAAGAAAATATATGTTTGATTATAACAATTGCTATGCTGACCATGTTTTCTTATGTGAGTGGAAATGCGATAGAAACAATTGCACATAATAATTCTGAATATTATCGAAATTTATATCTGACAGAATGTATGATCACAAATGGAGACAGTCTGCCAATCAAATATAATGACATGAAAAAAATTTATGAGATATTGGAAAAAGAGGATTCAAAAGCATTTTTTATGGCAGATACGGTTTACTTTGGGTTAGGTTTTGTAGGAGAGGAAGATTGGGTACCTAGACTAAATATCAGTATATTAGAGAAAATGTACCATGCAGGAGTTGTAAAGATGAAAAAAGATGATTATACAAATTGTGTGGTATTAGGGGGAAGGGTGGCAGAAACAATTCAAGCAGAGATTGGAAATACATACTGTTTTGATGTGGAAGGGAGTACGGTAGAACTTCAGGTAGTAGGAATTTTACAAGGCTATGATAATGAGTTAATTATAGATGAAAAAACAGCAGATGTTCTGTATGGAACAAAAGAGAAAGGTAATGTGGCAGACGTTCTATCTGAAATGGGATGGGAATGTTCTGTACAATTTTTTCTGGCAAAAAAGGAAGAAGAGATAAAAACAGTTGTACAAAGTCTGCAGTTTCAGTATCCGAATCTTACGTTGGGAAGTTATTCTAATATAATGGAGCAAAGTGAAAAAATATTAAAAGAGCGTTTCTTTATGCTTCAATTTGTATTATATATTTTAACACTTCTTGTGGGATTCGGCTGGTTAAATTCTGCCAGAAACATGATTTTATCCAGACAGAAAGAGTATGTAGTATTAAGGAAACTTGGAATGTCCGAGAGGAGAGTGCAAAAGGTTATTTGGAGGCAGATTATGATATATATGCTGTTGGGAATTGTAATTGGAACAGCCGCAGGTGTGGGTATTGAGACATGGCTTTGGTATCGTGAGACAGAAGAACATCTGAATCTGTGGATTGGATATGACAAGATTGTAATGATAATTGCCTTTATGATATTTTTAACAGTATTGTTGAGAAGAATAGTGGTCAGGGTGAGCAGGAAACTTAGGTAGCACCTTTTTCTTGACATAAATGGAATTTCATGGTAAATTATGTGCACTGGAGAGCGTGTTTGAAAATTCATTGACCCAATCTTTTCGCCCTGCTATGTATATCTATCCGGACATACCACAACTCATGTCTATTCGGACTGGCGGGCTTTGTCCAATAAAGATTATGGTATTTGCTCCAAATTCATTTAATGCAGCCAGTTGCACCTTATGAATTTGGAATAAATTTTTCTCAAATTGTGACACACATTTTGTGACAAGAAGTTTTCAAACACGCTCTAATTAGAATAGTACATAGTACGATGCAGAAAGAATGGATAAGGATACAAATGATGGTATGGATAATGAAGGGAGGCCCTTTATGATTATGATAGATTACAAAGACAGCAGACCTATCTATGAGCAGATTGTGGAGAAGTTTAAGCTGTTGATTTTAAAAGGAGTGCTGGAAACGGATAGTAAAATGCCCTCTGTAAGGAATCTGGCAATGGAACTTTCCATCAATCCGAATACAATCCAAAAAGCATATTCACAATTAGAAAGGGAAGGGTTTATCTATACTGTGAAAGGCAGAGGGAATTTTGTTTCGAGAAAGGAAGCGTTATTAGAGGACCGGAAGAGGGAAATTCTAGAGAGGTGCAGGGAACTGGTAAAAGAAGCAGAAGAAGTCGGAATGAAGCCGGATGAGCTGATTAGATTTATCCAGACAGAAAAGTGATAAGGTATGACATTATGATATAACATTGAAAAAAGAAAGAAGAGAAATGGGTAGAAGAAAGAGGAGGTCATGCATCTATGATAGAAATCAATCATATTACAAAATCTTTTGGAAAAGAGAAAGCGATTCATGATGTGAGTCTTATCATCAAAGAGGAAGAAGTATTTGGTCTGATCGGCACAAATGAAGCGGGAAAAAGTACCCTGCTTCGGATGATGGCAGGTATTATCAAGCCGGATTTAGGTGAAGTTAAAATAGATGGAAAAAAGGTCTATCAAAATGCAAAAGCAAAAAAAGAAATTTTTTTTCTGCCAGATGAGGTGTATTTTTTTCCAAACGCCAATGCACAGGATATGGGAAAATATTATAGAAAGATATATGAAACTTTTAACGGAGAGAAATTTGAAAAAATGCTCGATGACTTTTCTTTGGACAAAAAGAAGAAGATTGTTACTTATAGCAAAGGAATGCAGAAACAGATTGCCATTTTAACGGGTATCTGTGCAGGAACGAAGTATCTGTATTGTGATGAAACATTTGATGGACTTGATCCCATTATGCGGCAGGGCATCAAAAGCATGTTGGCAAAAGAGATGGAGGAGAGAAGCTTTACACCGATTATTACTTCTCATAATCTGAGAGAACAGGAAGATATTTGCGATCATGTAGGTTTTCTACACAAAGGTAATATGCTTCTGTCTCAAAATTTGCTGGAGATGAAATGCAATATTCAAAAAATCCAATGTGTCTTTACGAATGAAGCAGAAGGAAAAGAGTGTTTAGAACAGTTAAAACTGGTAAAGAGTGAACAGAGAGGTTCTTTATATACATTAGTTGCAAGAGGGGAAAGAGAGGCAGTAATGAAAGTATTTGGACAGGCTGATATGACATTTTTAGAAATGCTGCCTCTTACTTTAGAAGAAATATTTATTAGTGAAATGGAGGTGGCAGGATATGACATCAAAAAGCTCATTATGGACTAGATGGACAGAAGATATAAAACGAAACAGCTGGTTGTGGGGAGTAAATATTTTTATTTTTATTTTTTATACAATCTGTAAGAGAATACTCTTTATTGCAGAAGATGGTTATTTTGATATGTTATACAATGATTCGGCAATAGGAGATAGTATCCTGTCAACAGAAAGAATATTTTTGATTGTTATTCTTGCAATTGCAGCAGGTATTCAGGGATTTTCATATCTACATTCCAAAATGAAAGTAGATATGTATCACAGCCAGCCCGTTTCAGAACGAAGCAGATTTTTTCGGATTTATATACATGGTATATTATGTTTTGTGATACCATGTGTGATTGGCTGTCTGTTGCAAGTATTTGTAGTATTCTGCTATAGAGATGGCAGTATTCCGGAAATGAATTTTTTAGGCATTGCTCTTAAAGAAATTTATTTTGGGATGGTTTTAGAGATGCTTTTATATTTTGCTATTTATCAGGTTGCTGTATTTATGACGATTCTTACAAGTGATGTTGTGTTTAGTGTGGTATGTACTGTGACAGGACTTTTTTATGAAATCATAATCAGAAAAATTGTAGAGTGTTTCAGTCAAATTTTTTTTCATACTTATTATGAGAAAAGCGAGGAGGAGATAAGGCAGTGCAGGCTGTCAGTACTGCATTTATTTGAACAGATGAAACAGAACATCTGTTATGGGATGTCTGGAAAAGAAATGTTGCGGCAATTGATAGAAAAAGGCTGGTGGATTGTGTTTTTATCCATTATTACAGCTGTGTTTGCTTATCTGATTTATAAGAAGCGCCCATTAGAAAATATTAAAATGCCCTTTGCTTTTTTGTGGCTGCGGACGATTTTTAAAGTGGTTTTAATGGTGCCGGGGATATTGATAGCTGTCTATCTGGCAGAATTTGAGAGAGATTCGGATAGGGAAGTCATACTGTTCCACATTTTTTCTCTTTTGCTTGCAGCGGTGATAGGCCATTGTATACTGGAGATTCTATTTGAAAAAGATTTGCAGGCAGTCTGGAAACATAAAAAATCTGCAATTATTTCCACAGGGATTGCTGCTTTTATATTTGTTCTATTTCAATCTGATCTATGTGGTTATGACAGATATATACCAAAAGAACAACAAATAGAGCATATTGCATTAGTATTATATGAAGAAGAAGGATATGCAGGCACAGAGGAAGATGTTGAACTATATGAAATCACCAGCACTATATGGGATATGGAAAAAGAAGAATATATCTTAGAACATATGAAACTTACTTCCATAGATGAGTTATGCAGACTGGCAAAAGAGAATTGCAATTATACATGGGAGCAGGCGGCAGAACAGATGAACAAAAATAAATCTGGTACTATGCAGCAGATGATTGTTGCATTCCATATGAAGAATGGCAAAACCATATACAGAAATTATTATGTTGTATCACAGGCAGAAGATCATCGTCTTAGAAAAATACAGCAGAGTATGGAGTATATACAAGGAAGCAGTGTCTGGATGTGCCATGAAAATGATGGAAATGGCACACAGAGTAAAGCAGACAGAAATTTATATTCCCTTGTATGGATAGATAAAAAGGAAGAAGAAAAAAACTTATCCAAGATAGATTCCAAAGTTTCCATCAAAATAAGGGAAGTGTTGAAAAAAGACATAGAACAGTATAGCAGCCAGATAAAACCGGAAGAGAAGCTGATAGGAAAAATTGCAATATGGAATGAAGAGAATGGAGAATATGAAGAGGAATACAGAATTTATCCACAGTATCAGGAAACGATTTCGTATTTGAATGAGCGGAAGGTTATAGAGGAGTAGAAAAGGCACTGCCACATCAATGTTATAAATTAAAGGCATTAATGTGGCAGTTTTTTTGTTGTAATAAACTTGTCATATGAGGCCGCTCTTTTGCTAATATTTTTTAGTAAATTTATGATATTTCGAAAGTGCTTGGTGCAGCATCTTCTGAATAGTTACAAAACCTCCATGCGTCTTTAGTGCACCACCATAAATGAAAGTTATGAGATGCATGCCAGAATACCTAAATCTAGTTTTTTGCTAAAGCAAAAAAGGGTATTTTTATAGAAAAATTGTAAAATAATAATTGTATTAAAAATAAAATAATGATATTATATATATTATTTTAAAATTAAAAATAAAAAATATGGATTCTATAATAGAATTTGCTGGCTTGAAGATTCTGAGAGATTGTTAGACGGGAAGGGAGGTATGTGATAAAATGGGAAATGGAAAGGCTGCAATACATGCCAAAACAGGTGAAAGCAAAGGAATGGATACAACTCCGGATATTTCGAATACAGATGACAATGGGACACCATTTAGTTGGATTAATGGTGAAATTGATAAGAATTGCAGTTGGACAGAATTCCAAAAAGCTACAAGAGGAAGCAATAAAAATAAAGCAGCAGCATATTATAAGCATACTGGCAGGACAAAGAATTTTAAAGCCAGAAGTGAATATATGGGAGCAACACCGCAGAAGGATTCACCTACTGGGCGGGAAGTTATTAAACGGCTCTATGAAGCGGGTAAACTGGAGTTTCCTGAAGATGATAGAAAATATAAAAGGTATATAGCTGGTAATTTATATAAGGAGAAAGCATTGCCAAAAGGTTTTCTGGAGGAAGTTACATATAATGGAATAAGACTTTCTGAATATGACATGGGGCATAAAAGACCAGATGATGCTGTTATTAAGTGGAATAACCTCTTTAGCAAATTGGGAGAAGAAGAGGGAAAAGAGTTGGCGAGAAAATGGATGAAGGATCCCGATATCTATGAACTGCAGTTAAAGGGAGAAAATCGTTCTGAGGGTGGAAAGTTAGGGCATACAGAGGATGGAAGGTATAGAGCACCGGAAACAGATACTGACAAAATTAATATATTTAAGAAGAATAATGAGGAAGAGATTGACAAGATTAAGGAGACTTATGCAAAAAATCATAATAAGAAAGGATGATAAGTGATGAATGATAATGAGGAATTATATTATCCAATTGACAGAGGAGAATTTGTAAAAAGGACATTCTGTAATACATATCAAAAATTAATGAAT
This sequence comes from uncultured Lachnospiraceae bacterium, assembly GCA_964422365.1. GTDB lineage: Bacteria > Bacillota > Clostridia > Lachnospirales > Lachnospiraceae > CAYRAV01. Next base: position 25,166 of record CAYRAV010000045.1, read on the forward strand.
GAATATAACAGCATTTCTGAGGAGAAAGTAGATGGGGACGAACTAGTACATGCGGTTGAAAAATTAATTATATATGCGAGAGCAGCAACATTTCCAAATGAGTTTCTTCAGGCTATGGTACTTTTATTGTTGGCATTAGAAAAGAAATCTAATTCAAGGGCTGTTTGGTTGGATGGTGCAAATGTGGCATTTAATTGCGGGGATTTGGAAATCTGCAGGGAATTTGTACTTTTTGCAATTGAAAAATCAGGAAAGAGTGATGTGAATAATTCCAATGG
>CAYRAV010000046.1:0-25123 GCA_964422365.1 uncultured Lachnospiraceae bacterium
CAATTTTATTCACAGTGCATTGCAGGCTTTTGCGCAAGGTTGCATGCAGGGTTTTAAACAGCCGCATTCGTATGCGTAATACAGATAACTTTTGCCGTTGGATGTTCTGTTTTTATATAAAGTAGCAGTTCTTTAAGAGATTCTGTTTTTCCACTACCTGCACCGCCTTGCAAGACAAAACTTTTACGAGATGTAATACACACCTTACATCTATCTATTGCATTTATCGCTTTTGCAGCCATTTAATCCCCTCCTCTATATACAAAGGCGTATCCCAATCTATCTTTTTTGTATATGCCAAAAATAAAATTGATGACGCAAAATCCGATTTTTTACCGATAACTGTATGTGTAAAATCATACACATCTGTCAAAGTATTTTCAAACTCTCCAATACACTTTAATCCATTTATTTGCCCCAAACAACTTTTTATATTTTCATAATTCAAATTTATAAATGCATCTTCAAAACTCCTTGCATAATATCCATTTTCTTCTGTCTGATAAGCAATTCTAATCGTCGAACTTATACATTCTTTTCTATGTAATAATACATTTTCAAACCAAGTTCTGTATTCAGTCTCCCAGTGCTCTTTATATTGCTCATCTTTTCCGAGCTTATCCTTGTCACACTTAGGCTCATTTAAAAAAAATTTTATTGATGCATTACTTGTATCACAAGTTTTATCATCTTTTACAGAAGAAGCCTTATATCGGATTCCTTTTGAAGTTTGTTCTGGCTTCACCGTATCTATATCGGTAATAATCAATGTCGGTATTTCTAAGAAATCCAAAAAATGACAAAACGCTTTTGAATTTGCACCCGCTTGTATGATAGCAACATTTTGAGCTGCCAACGGAATATATGTTTGTTTTATCTCTGGATTTTTTTCTATAATTTCCCTTTCCTTTTCTAATTCTTTTTTATCATAGTTTGAAATAAAATACTGTAATAAAATTCCTTCAGAAATCCCCTCGATAAAAATTGCCTTATCCGCAAAAAATAATTCCGCCGACTCAATAGAAAGATATTGTTTTAAAAATTGAAATTCTTCTGTTTCTCCTTCATACTTTTTACTCAAGTCTTGATAAAAATTTTTGATAACAATATTAGTAAATCCATCCCCCTCTTTTACAATAGACATATAACGAATATTCTCAAACGGATGGCTTGATACAATATGAGGGGAATGTGTTGTTATTATGGTTTGCATCCCAGGAATTCCACAGACAATTTCACTTACTTTATGTGCAAATATATATTGTAATTGAGGATGTGTATGCGCCTCTGGCTCTTCGATACATAATAATTTAATATCACTCTTATTACTTATAAAGCTATTCTTTTTTATTTCAATATTCAATAACAGATAAAGAATATTCATGTGCCCTAACCCATTAAGATATTCTGGCAATTGATCCGCATCATCACCATATACAATCTCTGAAGCATCAGAAAATATCTCACTGGCTTTTAAATTTGATTTCACTTTCAATTCTCCCATGCCCAGAAAATCTTTTGCTGTTTTTAGAAAGCTATCAAAAAAAGTCTCATAATTTTCATCTAAAGAAATATCCATATTCTCAATCAATTTGTTGATTTCTTCAAACTTATCTGGTGCAGCTACATTTAAATTATTAAAATAAGTTGTCGTCAACTTTGAAAGAACTTTCATTCCACCCTTTTCCTCAGAACTTGAAACGCTTCTCTTCGCATGGATAATTTCAAAATCAATTAATTTTTTAATGTCCTTTATATTTTTCTTAATTAAACGGTACCTATTTTCACTTTTTAAATCATCCCAATTATCAAAAGTATATAGTCTCTTTTCTAAATATTGATGCAAATATTTCTTTACATACTTCTCTTTAGATATTTTTCCAGCATTTTGTATCCCCTCTAACAATTCTCCTTTTCTTATTGCACATTCGAATAGCAAATTTACATCTTTTCTATTTGGCTCCAAATCTACAATAAATTCAGAAATATTACATAAATCATCCGTTTCTTCATATTGTATTTTCAAAATTAATTGAATTGCCAATTCTGCTTCATCTGTTTTTTCATCAATGTTTAGAATTTTGCTACGTTGTCTTACGGAAAAATCATTATAATCAAAGCTTTGTTGCCCCAAAAATTTCTCAAACAAAACCATAAGGGACGTTTTCCCCGTGTTATTCCTTCCAATCATAAGACATATATCATTTCCAAAACCCATTTTCGTATTCGACAGAATTCTAAAATTACGAATTACAATTTCTTTTATATTCATATGTACCCTCCATATCTTTCGATATCGTATAGTATTTCTTATCATCAGACATTTGTCACTTTTAATTCATTGTTTCTCCAAACTCATCGGAATTTCTGACAGGTTGACATTTCATCTAACTAAATTATTTCACAAATGATTATTCTTTTCTTCATCTAACCATTCTTTCAACTTTTTCTGTAATAATTTTTTATCTGGCAAATACAATTTATATTCTTTTGCATAAATGTTTGCATCTTTTGGAAGTGTCAAATCCACGAGAGCTTCATCACTCTGTTTGCAAAGCAGAATACCAATTGTCGGATTTTCTCCCTCAACTCTTTCATAGCGGTCAAAATAATTTACATACATCTGCATCTGGCCTAAATCCTGATGTGTAAGTTCATCAATTTTGAAATCAATGAGGACATAGCATCTTAATAGTCTGTTATATAGAACCAAGTCCACATAGAAATTTTTATCATGAAATGTAAATCTTTTTTGACGCTGTTCAAATAGAAATCCCTTTCCTAATTCTAAAAGAAACTTTTGCATCTTTTCTATTACTGCTGATTCCAAATCACTTTCATGATACGAAATCTTATCTTCCAATCCTGCAAACTCCAACACATATGGTGTATGCAAAATATCTTGTGGCTTTTGCGGAACAGCTCCCTCATTTGCCAGACGCATCACATCATTTTTATCCCTGCTTAATGCAAGTCTTTCATATAAACTAGAATGAAATTGTCTTTTTAGGGTATTTACATTCCAATTAGAACGTATTGCCTCTTTCTCATAAAAATCTCTCTCGTCTCTGTCTTCTATACGCATAAGCACTTGATAATGTGTCCAACTAAGCTTAAAAGGTATTTTGTTATATGCCATTTCTAATTCTCCAATTCCCGATTGGATAATTTCAAAAGTCTGTCCAAATTGTCCAATTCCTGATTGGATAATCTCATCTTCCCTATCTTTATACGCCATGTAGAATTGCCGCATTCCTGCAACATTGCTTCTTGAAAAACCCCTGCCATATTCTTCTGTCAGATATGCTGACAATGAGTCTATTATTTTAGCTCCATATTTTGCCCTTTCAGCTCCTTGTTGTTCCTGCTCAACAATATATCTTCCCAGTAAGAAACTTGTGAGTACCGTAATTGCATTTGCCATTTGTCCCATATTGTTTCTGGCACTGTCAATCAGTTTTTTTGATTTATCATATAAAATCTGAAATTCTTTATTATCTATAATTTCCATTTTTTGATTCTTCACCCCGATACCTCCAAACGGTAGTGTCAAGTTACTACCTCTTTTTTTTATTAAAACCTTGATTTATTGGGGCTTTGCAAATAAAAAGAGCATTACCCCCGTTTTTAGTGTATAATGTCCTTGACCAAAATTCCAAAATACAAAGGAGACAATGCTCATGAACATTATACTTTATTTACTGCAATATATTCAATACCAATCTAAAATTATTGGTCAGCTTTTAAATTTTATCTGCAGATACATCCCACTTAAGCAGTGGGCTTTTGATGATTCACATTCGCCTAAATATCAAAAATTCAAGGTCGATCTCCTCCCTAAGATTATTTTCCTCCAACAGGAATGGACCTGGAAAGAACTAATCCCTTACTTTGAAAAGCGATACAACAAAACTGTCAAACCGGTTAACCGCCGCAAAGAATGCGATATACCAGAAGATTGCTCATGCCCCCGATGCAAAGCACCTATGCCTTACCTTTATCGTAACAACGGCTCTAAAGGTCAAATTTTTTGCAAAGTTTGTAACACTAAATTTACTCCTGTTGATAACCGTTTTGGCAAACCTTTTCTTTTAAAATGCCCTCACTACTCTCACTGCCTTGCTCCTAAAAAAGACAGAAAACACTTTATTGTACATAAATGTACTAATCCAAAATGTCCTTACTATCTTCGCAATCTTAGAAAAGTTGATAAAAAAGATCTTAACGAAACACATGGTAAAAGCAAATATAAACTCCACTACATCTACCGCGAATTCACTGTAGATTTTTTGCTATGGATTTAAATACCCTTCCATCTAATGCTTCCTCTCTTAAGTTCAAAAAGAACAACGCTTATATCATGTCCCTTTGTCTTACTTTTCGTGTTAACCCTGGCTTATCCCTTCGCCAAACTGTGCGGGCACTAAAAGACCTTTACAACATCGATATTTCTCACCAACAAGTGGCAAACTACTGCAAGACTGCAGCTATCTGTGTAAAACCTTTTGTTGACAACTACAACTACGAAACCGGCAGCGTTTTTACTGCTGATGAAACATACATCAAGGTCCGCGGTATCAAAGGCTGTATCTGGTTTATCATGGATGCTGCAAAACGCTCTGTCATTGGTTATCAGATATCCGACAACCGGGGTATTGGTCCTTGTATCCTTGCCATGAGAATGGCTTTCCGGCACTTAAAAGAGTTACCAAAAAACTTTAAATTTATTACTGATGGTTATAGTGCATATCCGCTTGCTGCAATGGAATTCGCTAAAAAATTCAAAGACAATTTCAAATTTGAAATCACTCAAGTCATAGGATTGACCAACGATGATGAGGTTTCCAAACAATACCGTCCTTACAAGTAGATGATAGAAAGACTTAACCGTACCTATAAAGCCTCTTATCGCCCAACAAACGGTTTTGACAACTATGATGGTGCGAATTATGACCTGGCTCTTTGGGCTGCTTATTATAACTTTCTGCGGCCTCACAAACATAACCATAACAAAGTTTTGAACAATGTTGAAATGCTTAACAGTGCTGACAATATGCCTGGCAAATGGCAGCTCCTTATCTTTGTTGGGCAACAAGCTATCCTGCAAATGCAGAAATCTCAGTCTGGCAGCTCTAACTGTTCTTGAGTTTTTCGCCGTCGGTAAAACCTTCAGAGCATTGCTTTTGTGTACTGTCAAGGGTAGCGTTCGTTGCCAAAAAATAAAAATATCTGCAATTTTCAAGGTTCTTTTGAACTTTTTTTATTAGTATCTTTTTTCATAGCTCACTTGACACTATCCTCCAAACAGTCTCTTTATTTTTGCATAGTCCGCAATGTATGACAATTTTAAACAAGCAACATATGCATTAAAATTATATTTTACAGAAATAGACTTCCCAAATCACTTCATAATCACCTACCATCTTGTTCACTTCTCATATTTTTACGATTTTGCTAATCTTAACAAAATCGTAAAAATATCATGGACATTGTATTCACAGTTATTTGTCTTTTTTCAGTTGTTCGGAAATCCCGAACAACTAAAATTTCATCTCAGGTTTTCCATTAAACAGATTCTTTTGTATCCCCACACACCACATCAACCACAGCCGAAACCTGAAAATACTTCTCTACCCTCTTATTCCGATTTCCTTCCTTATCTTCCACAAACACAAAATGCCTGTAAAACTGCCTAAAATACAACACTTCTACATATGTTGCTTTTGTATCCACACCACACATTCTGTATGTTCCGTAAACGGAAATAAATCCACCGGACATATCTTCTTCACTTTATACTTCCCTGATTTCTCTAAGTATTCCAAATCCCTTGCCAAAGTGTCAGGGCCACAGGAAATATATACAATTTTCTTAGGCAATAATCTCAATACAGATGACAAAAACTTTTCATCACTCCCACTTCTTGGAGGATCCATAAATACCACATCTATTTTTTTTCCTGCTTCTGCAAGTGATACCATAAAATCTCCTGCATCCTCATTGTAAAAAGAAACATTGTCTATCCCATTTCTTTTTGCATTGATTTTTGCATCTTTTAGGGCATCTGGATTCAACTCCACACCTATCACTTCTTTTGCTGCTTTACTAGCAATGATGCTAATGGTTCCAATGCCGCAATATGCATCAATGATTGTTTCTTTATTTTTCAAGTCTGCTAATTGAATTGCTTTTTTGTATAAAATCTCTGTTTGTACAGAGTTTACCTGATAAAAAGATTTTGGTGAAATTCTAAATTTTTTTCCGCATAAAATGTCTTCAATATATCCCTTTCCATATAATACATTTTCCCGTTCGCCCAATATCATATTTGTCTGTTTGTCATTAATATTCTGTACAATAGTTGTAATTTCAGGATGAAGTTTTAGCAATGCCTTTATAAAATTGTTTTTAGATGGAAACATCGGATTTGCTGTTACAAATACAACCATAATTTCTCCCGTACTCTGTGCCACACGGATTAAAATATGACGCATCAAACCATATCCTGCATCCTCATTATAAATTTTCACTTTAAAAGATTTCATCAGCCCTAATGAAGATTGTACTATCTCATCTGCCTTTTCATTTTCAATATAGCATTTCGTTACAGGAACCACACGATGTGTTCCTGCTTCATAAACACCTGCTACCACTTCACCTGATCTTTTTCTATGATAAACTGCATGTACCTTATTTCGGTAATAATATGGCTGCTCCATGCCAATAATGTGTTCAACCGGTCCAAAACTCCCAAGAAGTTTTTTCATTTTTTTCTGCTTTATTTTAAGCTGCTCTTCATAAGGTGTACCAATCATCTGACAGGCACCGCACTTTTTTGAAATTGCACAAATTGCATTTTTTTTCACAGAATCCTTTTTCTTGTTATCTTTTACACTATTTATATTTTTTTTCCTGTTAATATTCTGAGCATTATTTTCTTTTAGATGAAAATGATTACTTCTCTTCTTACTCATCTGCTCCTCTTTTTTGTCCTGCTGCTTTTTATTTCCTTGTGCGGCCATCTGCCTGTTTTGTACTTTTGGTTTTTTTCCCTTATCTTTACTAAAGTTACTATTCCTCTTGTCCCTGTTTGTTGTACTTTTTTTCATTTTTTCTTTTTTATTCTCTATCATATTCACAAATCCTCTTTCCTGCACCTTTTTTGTCAGATTACAAAGTATTAGTATCCATAAAACCAGGCTGCCACAGCTTTACTACATCATCAAAAATAAATCCTGTTTCATATATAGCACATTATAACAAAGTTACTCTTTTTATTCCAGAGTATGTTTGAAAATTTATTACTACAATCATTACGATTATCTAGCACGTGTTTGAAAATGAAAAGTTGTACAAAAATATCCAAAATGTCTGCGTTTTCTCTGAATATTTTCCTATTGCGTTTAATCTAATATTTTGTAAAAATTCACAATCATATATTTACCATTACACACTTATTCGTAGATATTGCAACCATTCCAAATCATTACGCATATTTTAAAAAATTTCAGCCATGCTATATTATGATAAACAATCTGCAGCTGTTCAGAAGGTGCGAAGCCATATGTGCAGATTGTACATTAGCACTTGCTCATAAAGTACAATCTGCACATATGGCTTCATAGCTGGTAACAGCATCATGAACAAAATAACCAGCCAAAGCATTTTATTATAGTGAATATGGATATTCTGGCATTTTGTGAATGGCATCTTCTGAATCGTTACAAAAATCGTTACAAAAAAAACATAGCTATGAAGGGAGTGTTGCACCTTATGCCTGACCAGAACAATATTGTAAATAAAACTCCTGAACAGAAGAATATTGTGAATGAAACTCCTGAACAGGAAAATTTCAAAAAACGCAATGAAAAACTGACAGATGAAAAAATTTCCGAATATGGGCAAGTAACATTGGAAAAAAACGAAAACCAGAAAAAGATTCATCTATTATCCATTATTGGTGAAATTGAAGGACACGAAGTTTTACCTGAGCACAACAAAACCACAAAGTACGAACATGTACTTCCGCAGCTTGCCGCTATTGAAGATAGTAAGGACATTGATGGGCTGCTTATCTTATTAAATACTGTAGGTGGTGATGTAGAGGCAGGACTTGCAATTGCAGAAATGATTTCCTCTTTGAGTAAACCTACGGTTTCCCTTGTGCTGGGAGGCAGCCATTCCATCGGTGTTCCCCTTGCAGTCTCTACCAATTATAGTTTTATTGTCCCCAGTGCTACTATGATTATCCATCCTGTCCGTATGAATGGAATGGTGATTGGAGTTACCCAGACCTTTGAATATTTCGAAAAAATACAAGACCGTATTTTAAATTTTATTGTCAACCATTCGGAAATCGATTATCCATCATTAAAAAATTTAATGCTCGCTACAAATCAACTTGCCAAAGATGTCGGTTCTATCTTAGTTGGTGCAGAAACAGTAGAAAAAGGTATTATCAATGAAGTGGGTGGTATCAAAGAAGCCCTGACAAAATTAAATCAAATGATTGAAGAAAAACAACTCAGTTAAAATAGTAAAAGAAATCTTGATAAAAGCTTGGTGCAGACAATGAAAAATTGTTTTAAAATATACACCAAAAAATGAGATACTCATCAAAAATAAGGAGGAATTTTATGTTATACTCAGCTATGCCTTTAGAACGAATCTATCATCAATTTGCTTCTTTACAGAATCCATCTTCACCCCTTCCAGCATTTCCCGATGATTCTACTATGTTCCATACAAAGAAAACAACAGTAGAGCTTCCTAATGGAAATGTTACAGTTATAAAAAATGGAGAAGAATGTACAATAGAGTCTGTACAATCTACAGATATGACAGATTATCTAAATCAAAAATACTGCCCAGGTGCTACCTTTTTAGAAAATGAATTCAAGGACTACTTTTCATAATGTGTAACAGTTCAGCCATGCAGAAACAATTGTAAAATATGCACGTGGGGGCTTGCTCACTAAGGACATATTTTATAATTGTTTCTATAGGGCGGATGCCAGATATGAATAATTTACCAGATAAACCGTAAATTTTTTGGTAATAATGTACATTCTCGTAAATTATGAATGGCATGGCTGAACCGTTACCATAATGTAAAATCAGCTGTTCAGAAGATGCGAAGTCATATGTATAAAAATTTCCACAGGATTATGTTCTGCTTCCTGTGGAAATTTTTATTTTCAATCATACACCAGCTTCTTCTTTTTCCATTTTCTTTTCTTTCTGGCTCTTATTCTCTTTTCCTGCTTTTCTTTCCTTATCCGGTTGTTCCACTAACACCACTTTTTTATCTATATAATCAAACAAACAGTTTCCGCCTTTTCTTAATTTCCCAAATAATATCTGGTCTACCAGCAAAGGTTTCAATTCTGTATGAATGACACGGTCAATTTCCCTTGCACCATATTCTTTACTGATTCCTTTTCTTTTAATGTATTCTTTACATCTTTTACTGACAGTAATGATAATATTTTTATCTATTACCTTCTCTGTTAATTGCTGTAGTTTCTTCTCTACTATCTTCTCTGCCATTTTTTCATCTACTGCATGGAATGTAATAATACGGTCCAGACGATTTCTAAATTCCGGCATAAATACCCTTTTCACTTCTTCTAATACGACCTCAGAGGAAAGCAAACGTTCCCCAAATCCTATCATAGACTTTCCAATTCTACTTGCACCAGCATTAGATGTCATAATAATAATAACATTTCTAAAGTCTGCTTTCATTCCCTGATTATCTGTTAAAGTGGCATAATCCATTACTTGCAGCAATACATTGAAAATATCTGCGTGTGCCTTTTCAATCTCATCTAACAGCAATACACAGTGAGGATTTTTCCGGATGGTTTCTGTTAACAGCCCCCCCTCTTCATAACCAACATATCCCGCTGGAGAACCAATCAATTTCGCTACTGTATGTTTCTCTGCATATTCACTCATATCAAAACGTACCAGTTTCATTCCCATCAGTTCTGATAGTACCCTGGCTGATTCTGTTTTTCCTACACCAGTTGGCCCCACAAACAACAAACTGGCAAGAGGTTTCGTTTCTTCATTTAATCCCGCTCTGGCGAATTTTACAACATTTACAAGCTGTGCCACTGCTTCCTCCTGCCCATATATCTTCCGCTTCATTCTCTGTTCTAAAGTTTTCAATTGTTTCACTTCATCTGTTTCAACAGTCTGCTTTGGAATACTGCATATTTTTGACAATACTTCCTCTATCAATTTCTTATCTACCGTCTGCAGCTGCTTGTTCTGTGGATGAAGTTCCCTGTATGCACCTGCTTCATCTATCAAATCAATCGCTTTATCAGGCAGTGCACGTTCATTGATGTATTTGCTGCTTAGTTCCACTGCATGTTCAATGGTGCCTTTTAAGTATCTTACATTATGATATTCTTCGTATGTTTTTTTAAGCCCATTTAATATGATAACTGCTTCTTCTTTGCTTGGTTCCTTGATTTCTATGTTTTGAAACCTTCTGAGCAGGCTTTTATTTTTAGAAAAACTCTTCTTATATTCTTCAAATGTAGTTGCTCCGATAAAACGTATCTTTCCTGCTGTCAAATAAGGTTTCAACAGATTAGACGCATCCATTGTGCTTCCATTGCTTGCACCTGCGCCGACCATTGTGTGTATTTCATCAATATATACAATCGGATTTTTCTCCTGTTCTAAAACTGCCATAATCTGTTTGAACCTTTTTTCAAAATCTCCTCTAAACTGGGTTCCTGCAATCATAGAAGCAAGATCCATTGTATAGATTCTTGCTCCTTTTAATTTGTCTGGAACTTCACCATCATTAATTTTCTTTACTAACCCATAAGTGAGAGCCGTTTTTCCTACACCTGGATTTCCAATGTGTAGTGGATTATTTTTATATTTTCTGCAAAGTATCTGTATCGTCCGTTCTAATTCTTCTGCCCTTCCAATCAGTGGATTATTTTCTGATACTTTTTCATTCAAACAGATAACAAAAGTTTCTAATTTCTTCTTCTCCTTCTTGATTTCCTCTTTCATAGCAACTTCCTGCTGTGCCATATATTCACGTTCATCTGAAATCTCACTCATTATATATAAAAGATCTGAGATTTTTACATTCTGAATTAATAGATAATACAATGCATAACTATCCTGTAATTCTGTAATTCCACTAATCAAATGCGGCACTTCGACAATATATTTTTCACAGGAAACAGCTCTTGTTTCTGCCTCAATTAACACATCATTCAAACCAGAACTTAATTGTGCATGAGTACCATCTACTCTTTCTAAATTGTCTGTCAGATAAGTTTCTAAATTTTTTCTAAGGAGTGCAATACTACCTCCGCATCTTTCAAAACTAATAGAAAAAATTTCATTGTAAGTAAGAACATATAATAAATGCTCTGGTGTGACATATTCATGATGTCTTTTTTCTGCTAAGATTGCCATCTTTGATAAAATTTCCTCTACTTCCTTCGATATCTGCATATTCTCCTTCTTTCTCCATTATGAACATGGTTTTACTTTTACACGAAATGGATATCCTGCCTCTCTTGCTAAACTCATTGACTGTTCCGTCTTTGTCTTAGCAATATCATAAGAATAAGTTCCCACCACTGCCTTTGTACCTTTATGGACACTCATCATAATTTCTACTGCCTCTTCATTGCTTTTATGAAAAATGTGTATTAAAATCTCTACTACAAAATCCATTGGGGTAAAATCATCATTATACATTACAACTTTATATTTTTTTGGTTCTTTTATCTTTGTTTTGCTTTTGTTTTTTAATAACGTTTCTGCTGCCATTGTTCTTCTCCATTTATTAAAATTCCCTGTAACTGTTCTTTTCTGTACTATTCCCTATTTTACTTCACAAAACGACATTACGCAAGTAAAATATAATAATTTTATCCAGTAATGGCAAAAAAATTATGGTACTGCCTGCAATTAGTTTTCTCTGAAATCATAGATTTTATTTTGACACTTTCATCCATTTATCTTGTGAATGACAGGGCTGAATAGTAATAGTTCTTCCCTATACTGTATTATAAGACAAATAAAAATGCAGGTATTTCCAAAAGCATGCAGAATGGACTTATTGCCTGCAGAAATTAAAAAGAGCTGCTGCATTACTCCATTTTCATGCACCAACCCTTTCAACAGCCAAACTATTTATCCTCTATTCTCTTTTCTCTACTTTTGGCAATATTAACACTGCCTTAAACAAATCTCCATCAATCTCCACATAAAACTCTCCATTTTGTAGTTCTGCCAGACTTTTTGCAATATTCAATCCGAGTCCGCTGCCTTCTGTGTTCCTTGATCTGTCTCCTCTTGTAAACCTTTCTAACAGTTCACTGGCTGAAATATTCAATTCATAAGCAGAAATATTTTTTACAGTCAGCATAATGGTTTCTTTTTGTTCCTCTACGTCGATATAGACACGGCTTCCCTCCAATGCATATTTTGAGACATTAGATAGAACATTCTCAAAAATACGCCATAACAATCTGCCATCCGCCTTCACAAAATATTGTTCTGTTTTCACATTATTCTTGATGAACAGATTGGCTTTCTCAAATTTTTCCGTAAATTCTCCAATCCCTTGATTGACTAAAGAACCAATATCTAACGTTACTCTTTCTATTGACATTGCACCACTCGAAGCCTTTGCTGCTTCAAACAAATCGTCTGTTAAATATTTCAGTCTCTGAGATTTCTGATCTAACACTTCAATATATTCTTTGGTTTTTTCTGGCTGTATGTCTTCTTTTTTCAATAAATCCACATAGGTAATAATTGATGTTAATGGTGTTTTTATATCATGTGATACATTAGAAATCAACTCCGTTTTCAAGCGTTCTGATTTCATCTTTTCATTTACTGCATCTTCTAAACCATCAGACAAAGAATTGATATTCTCCGCCAGACGATGCATCATGCCAGAACCTCCTATCTGAATCTGGTGTTTGATATCCCCTGCTTTTACTTTTTCCACACCTTTATAAATATCCATGAACGCTCTTGTCTGATGATAAACCAATGCTATGATACCTCCCCAGCTGCACATTAAAAATCCGGTCACCACCAATGCACCGCTCTGTTGTGTCCCACTTTCAATACATTCGTATCCCATTACAACTACCAAACTATAAAATACTGGCAGTACTGTCGCTAACATAACAGAGAATATTGTCAGCCTTTCAGACTGCAGAAGATTACAGACAAACTTCCCTGTCTTTTTCAGTATAAACATACAAAATGAGCCGCTTATAATCCGTTTTCCTTTTATTTTGCGCATTAACGAAAATACAATCTGTGTCATGAGCCAAAGTATAACCATTGGAATAAAATTCATTGTAAACTGTTCCAATCCATTTATAGAAACCGTCCAGATGTATTTTAAATAATAGAAAAAAACAAATAACAAGATTGCTTCTGCTAAAAAATCAATCTCTGTAAAACATCTGTCAATTACCAGATACTGTATTTCCTCCGAATCACTTCTTCTTCCACATACATACAGTAATGCCAGCATGATAAGCACAAATGCCACACCATCATAAAACAAAGCATATGTTAAGTTTTCAGCCAGTTTCCGCTGCTTTACTATCACATCATATCGTTTCTGATACTCACTTTGAAGTGATGCACCATATTCTTCATCAATGGCAAATGTAATATTATATTCATTCGGTGTTCCAAATAACGTTCCAAGTGGTATAGACATATAATAGGCATGGTCATCTATCTCACCCGACTGAAGATTGGAATATATATAATCATATATCTGGTTCATCTCTTCATTAGTCAGTCCAAATACATTAGCATCTTTGCTCGTTATCCATTTCTTCTTATAGAGCTTTTCATAAATCTCTGCGTTATCCCTAGAAAATGACTGTTCCATTATTACATCACGGATATTATTCAGGTAAATCTCCAGATGGGTAATAATCTGATTGCTTATAAACGATGAATATTCCTTATTATTCATACATATATCATATACAAGATTATTTACCATAAGCCAACTATACTCCAGATCAGCGCCTTTGTATAGATTTCTCCAAGATTTTTTATAATTACTGTCTGATAAAATTCCTTCATAACTGACTGCAACCGGAAATTCTAGCAGCTCTTTTGCACTTTCTGAAGTATTTCTAATCACGTTCTCCTGTCCTTCTTCATCTGTATATGATATGACATATTTATAATTTTTCCACTTAGCATCTAAGTTCTTTTTACCCTCTTCTAAAAATTCTTTGTTTTCTTTGTTATTCTCCAAACAATTTACTTTCAATACATATGACAATATATCCCGTAAAGCTTCATTAAATTCCTCTTGCAATTCCCTATTGTCATATAATTCAGCACTGCTGCCAACCTCTATGACCTTGCCATCTTTCACATAATATGGCTGTTTTAAATCATATATATTTGGTACTAATACTGTTCCTATTACAATTGTAGCAATGAGAAGCAGATTCAAAATGATTCGTACTCCTATGCTTTGACTAAATTTTTTCCACTTTATATCCAACGCCCCACACCACCTTTAAATATTTTGGTTCCTTTGCATTAATTTCAATCTTTTCCCTGATTCTTCTAATATGTACCGAAACTGTATTTTCAGCATTGTAAGAAGGTTCCTGCCATACTTCCTCATAAATTTGATGAATAGAATAAACCCGCCCCGCATTTTGTGTCAAAAATGCCAGAATTCCAAATTCCACAGGTGTCAGCTTTCTAAGTTCACCATCTACCCGTACTTCATGGGTATCCATATCAATCTCCAATCCGCCATTATGAATAGTGTTGCTTTTCACCTCCATGCTTCCTAATCTAGTATAACGGCGCAGCTGGCTTTTTACTCTTGCAAGCAATTCTAACGGATTAAACGGCTTTGTCACATAATCATCCGCTCCTACATTTAATCCCAATACTTTGTCATAGTCTTCCCCTTTGGCCGACAAAATAATAATCGGAATATTTTTCTGTTCTCTGATATGCATGGTTGCCTTGATACCATCCATCTTTGGCATCATAATATCCATTAGAATCAGATGCAGCTCCTCTTTTTCTACAATCTGTAATGCCTCCCGCCCATCATATGCTTTTAACACTTCATAGCCTTCATTTTTCAGATAAATCTCTAATGCATCTGCAATTGCCTTTTCATCCTCACATACTAAAATCCGGTACATTTTATTTTTCCTCCTTCACATCTACTATACAACAGATATCTTAAAATTCTATTTTATAAATTCCTAAAATTTTCTTAAGATTTCTTTCACTTTCTTACCAATAATAAAAAGACTGCCGCATTAAGTCAAAATCATACTATATATAGTTATTGATATTTCATCTATAAACGATATATGGTATAATTTGATTTTAATGTGACAGCCCCCTGAAAGTGAAATAAGCATACTTTACATACTATTTTCCAACCATAGTTTGAATCTCTTCATAATAAGTATCAATTACAGAAAAATTCATTAATGTCAATCTTCCCACAAGTTCTTCTGCTGTTCCATCATTTTCTTCCAAAATATATTGCGTTGTACGGAATGCAACCTCACCATTTTCCGGATTAATCTGAAAAGCACCAACTTTTACACTATAATTCAATTTTGTTAACAGCAATGCGATTGCTGCACGTTTTTCTTCTGATACTTTAATGCCAAGTATAGAATTAATTACAATTAAACGTTCTGTTTCAATTGGCTGAATATTAGAAATCCATGTCCCGGTTTTTCCTGCTGCTGCTACCTGCACAACCTCTCCTAAATCTTTTGTTGTCACTCCCTGTTTTTTTGCAAACTGCAAAAATAATTCTTTCATTGTTTTCATATTGATAATTCCCTTTCATCTTATATTTTTATTTTGTAACTATTCTGAACTGCAGCCAAATATGGCTTCTGCAAATAAAACCTAGTTGGCATGCCGTCATTCATGCCATTCAAACACGCTCTAGAGGTAAAATCACCATTTCCCTTTTTATTATATTATACGATTTCATTTATAGCAATATTTATCTATTCTTCATTTCGAATATAATGCTTTTGTTCATCGATTCCCTTTAATTGTACATAATCATCTGTAACTGTCGATAGTCCTTTTTTCTTTAACCTTGTATTAGTCAGCCGGCGTATTGTATTATAAATAATTGCAAATACTGGTACTCCAATTAACATTCCTAAAAATCCCAGCCATGAACCAAATACCATAATCGAAAATAATACCCAGAAACCTGTCAATCCAGTAGATTCTCCTAAAATCTTTGGACCAAGAATATTTCCATCAAACTGCTGCAGGACTACTACAATAATAATAAACTGCAGACATTGCATAGGACTGACAAGCAAAATTAATATTGCACTTGGAATCGCACCAATATATGGTCCAAAGAAAGGTATCACATTTGTCACACCAACAATAACACTAACCAATACTGCATATGGCAGTTTGAAAATCCACATGACAATAAAACAAATCACTCCAATAATGAAAGAATCTATTAATTTTCCTATAATAAATCCGCCAAACACTTTGTGTGTATATCTTGCTTCCTCTACAATTCTATTACCATTTTTTGCGCCAAACAAACTGTAAATCACCTTTTTTATCTGTGCAAGAAAGATATTTTTACTAGATAAAAAATAAATAGCAGCAATAATACCAATAAACAAATTTTTTAGTATATTGGCAAAGCCAATGACACCACTAGACACATTTCCTATCAGAATACTCCAATTCGGCAGTAAATCATTCCTAACCCATTTTTCAATATATTGTGCCACCTCATTATAAGCAGTTAATACATTTCGTTCTATCTCTGGATATTGCTCTAATAATTGTTGTATTTTTATATATAAATCATCCAGTATATCCGGTATATGTTCCATCAAACCACTAATTTTAATCATACTTGTATTAATTTGGGGAATAACCAGTGCAACCAGTCCAATAATAAGCACAAATGTTAAGATAAAAGCTGAAATGAGCCCCAATATATTAGAAAGCTTATTAATATACTTTTTTCGTTTTTGTTGTTGGACTACTTCCTTTTTTTTATCTTTCTCTATTGGTTCCTTCCATAGATGCAACAATGCCTTTTTTATGTATTTTTCAAAGAAATTACAGATTGGTGCTAATAAATATGCAATTACTGCACCATAAATAAACGGTTTCAGTATTATCACAAGCATATTAAATGCCTTACCAACAGAATTCCATTGAAAAATTAAAAAGAAGCATAGTATGCCCGCCACTACAACAGCAATGGCGGTCAGACCAATATATAAATACTTCTCTAATTTTTCTTTATTCATTGCTAAACTCCTTTCTTAAACCATCTGTCTGCTCAGATTATTTTTTAACTGCAGCTACAGAATGGGTGGCAGATTATTTTTCAAAAGGCCTGATTCGCAGATTCAGATTCCATTCTTCGCACACCTTTTGACAGGCTTTGATTTCCTCTTCTCCAATGCAGTCTACAATGGTGACTACAACATTTGGAACATACTTTTCACACTCCTTGGCAAATTTCAACATTGCCTCATAAGACTCTACTCCAAATGGATTTCTCGTAATGCGGTAATATTCTTCTGCATTAGATGCATTCAGACTAATAGAAACAGTATCTACAAGACCTTCAAACATTGGTGAAATATCTTTCTTGTGTACCAGGCTGCCAAGACCATTTGTATTGATTCTGATTGGAATAGTATTGTGCTTTTTCTTGCAATATTCCATCACCTTTGTCACATTTAAATTCATTGTAGGCTCTCCAAAACCGCAAAATACCACTTCTTCTACATGGCTCCAGTCATATTTTTCAAATTCTGTAATGAATTCTTCTGGTGCTGGCTCTTCTTTTAACCATAAATTATTTTCTTCATTCATCTCCTTTGTATTTCTAAGACAGAATATACAGGAACAGGAACAACGGTTTGTTACATTTACATAAATTTTATTTGGAAAACCATTCTCTCCCAAGTCTGATAAATCTTTTTTAAAATTGTCTAAATTATAATACTTTCCTTCTTTTACAGTATACAATAACATCACTTTTTCTCCTCTTTTACTTTTACATCCTGCTTCTTAGCTTGTTGTTTCCGGGAATAAATTTCTTACTTACCTTTTCTACCTCAACTTTTATCTCAACTCAGTCAGATACTCTTCAAAACATAATCCATAATTTAAGGGTATCTCCAGCTCCACTGTATATGCAATCGCTTTATTGATAAAATTAACTGCTTTTTCAACAGCATCAAAAAAGGTATCGCCATTCACAAGAGATGCGGATACAATAGCAGAAAAAACATCTCCGGTTCCCGAACGATCCTCCCCAATTTTATCTATCTCAATCACTCTGGATTCTTCTCCCTTTTCATAGATAAAATTAAGAATACGGTTTCCTTTCTGCAATCCTGTAATCACAATCTTTTTTGGTCCCTTTGCAGATAACTGTTCTGCAATTGTTTCTAAACTTTCCATAGAAATTTGTACCGTATCGTAATCTGTATCCAATAACCTGCATGCCTCTGTTAAATTCGGTGTAAGCACATCTGCATAACATAACAGCTTTTTCATTTCATTACACATTTCTTCTGTATAGGAACTGTATAACTTTCCATAATCCCCCATCACAGGATCTACTACTGCAATGGTATTTTGTTTCTTGAATTTCCGAAAAAACTGCACCACCAGTTCTATCTGTTCCTTAGAACCTAGAAAACCTGTACAGATACCATCAAATGAAATATTTTGTTCCTGCCAGTTATTCATATACTGTTCCATATATGGAGTAAAATCATACAGAAAATAGTTTGAAAACCCTGTATGTGTAGAAAGGACTGCTGTCGGCATTACACATGCCTGAATCTTCATTGCAGATACAATTGGCTGCTGTACTGCCACCGAACACCTGCCAAATCCTGTTACATCATTAATCAATGCCATTCTCTTTTGCACTCTTTTCTTCATAGTTTGCACCAAGCCTATCAATCACAAGCCATTTGTATTTGATAGACACAAACACAAAGGATAAAAGATATGTGTTTGCATATTATCCCTTTCTTTTATTTTTCTTTCACCCTCATGACCAATCCAATCGTAACAGTTCAGCCATGCCATCCATACCTTAAATTGTTTCTGTATAGCTGAACTGTTACATCCAATCTATTCTAGTCCTTTTCTCTCAAATTTTCAATCTTTTTCTCATTCCAGCAGAAATACCTGTAACAGATGTTATCCAAACTGACTTTGATACAGATTCGCATAGAATCCATTTTGTTGCAGCAATTCCTCATGGTTTCCCTGTTCAATAATATTTCCATCTTTCATAACCAGTATAATATCAGAATTTTTTATAGTAGACAAGCGGTGTGCTACTACAAAACTAGTACGTCCCTCCATCATCTTTTCAAATGCCTCTTGTACTTTAATCTCTGTACGGCTGTCAATGGAGGATGTTGCCTCATCCAAAATCAGCATGGACGGAATACGAAGCATTACTCTTGCAATACAAAGGAGCTGTTTCTGTCCCTGTGAAAGATTGCCTCCTTCCTCAGAAATAACAGTATCATAACCTTCCGGCATTCTTTTGATAAAACTATGGGCATGTGCCGCCTTTGCTGCCTCTATCATCTCTTCTTCTGATACATTATCATTTCCATATGCAATATTTTCTTTGATCGTGCCCGATTTTAGCCATGTTTCCTGCAGCACCATTCCAAAATTCATTCTCAGGCTGTCCCTTGTAATATACATATTGTCTTTTCCGCTGATTCTAATTGTTCCTGAATCAATATCATAAAAACGCATCAGCAAATTAATCAGTGTACTTTTACCGCATCCTGTGGGACCTACAATGGCAATACGCTGTCCCGGTTTTACATTCAGATTTAAATCTTTGATTAACTCTACCCCTTTTTGATAGGAAAAACAGACATTATTTAAGGAAACTGCTCCTGTTACATCTGTCAATGTAACAGCCGCCTCTGCATCCGGAATCTCCTCTTCCTCCTCCAAAAATTCAAACACACGCGCTGCACAGGCAAGGGCATTCTGCATTTCTGTTACAACACCTGATATTTCATTAAAAGGTTTTGTATACTGATTGGCATAACTTAAAAAACAGGAAAGCTGACCGACCGAAATAATATGCCCTATAGATAACACAGCACCCAGAATCCCTACTCCCGCATATACAAGCCCATTGATAAAACGTGTTGCGGGGTTGGTAATGGAAGAATAAAAGGTAGCTTCCAAACTACACTTTTGTAATTCTGTATTGATATCTTCAAACCGTTCCATAGATCTCTTCTCATATCCAAATGCTTGTACAATCCTTTGATTTCCCACCATTTCATTTACAAGCGAAGTCATCTTTCCTTTCATTTTTGACTGTCTGTGGAACATAGTATAAGTCTTCTTTGCTATAAAACCAGCCACAAGAAAAGACAATGGTGTCATACAGACTACTACCAGCGTAATTTTCACATCAATGGAAAGCATAAATCCAAGTGTACCAAGAATAGTAATGACACCAGTAAATAGCTGTGTAAATCCCATCAGCAAGCCATCCGAAAACTGGTCAACATCTGATACCACCTTGTTTAAAATATCACCATGACTTTCCCTGTCTAAATACTTTAATGGCAATTTTTGTAAATGTTCAAATGCCTGATTCCTAATATCCTTTATGACACAATAAGTCACTTTGTTGTGAAGCAGGCTCATACACCACTGGGTAAATCCTGTCAGTAAAATTACAAGCACAAGCATTTTTATAATAGAAAATAACCTTGAAAAATCTACCTGTCCTTCTGTTATAATACAGTCCACTCCCTGTCCCACTAAAACCGGTGCATATAATGTCAGTAAAACTACCACTACTGCCAGTAGAATAGAAAGAACTATCATACCGGAATATGGCTTAATCAGTTTCCATACTTTCCACAATACTCTTTTCTGTTCATCATCCATCCTCTGTTTCATTGTGCTTGATACACCTCCTCTCTTGATAGCTGAGACAGACAAATCTCCCGATACACTTCACATTCTTTTAAGAGTTCCTTATGGGTACCAATTCCCACTGCTCTGCCGTCATCTAATACAATAATCTGGTCTGCATCCTTTATGGTCATTGCCCTTTGTGATACAATAAATACCGTACTGTCCCCTGCCTTTTCCCGTAATCCTTTTCTTAATTTTGCTTCTGTTGCATAATCTAAAGCAGAGGCACTGTCATCTAAAATTAATATTTCAGGTTTTCTAACCAGTGCTCTTGCAATGGTAAAACGCTGTCTTTGTCCTCCTGAAAGATTGGCACCACCTTGTTCAAGCATCGTATGCAAACCGTCTTTTTTCTGTTCTACAATCTCCCTGCCCTGGGAAAGATCCAGAGCTTCCATCAATTCGGCCTCTGCTGCATCCTCTTTTCCCCAACGAAGATTTTCTGCAATTGTTCCTGCAAATAATACTGCCTTCTGCGGAACAATACCAATTTTACTACGCAAGTGTTCCAAAGAATATTCTTTTACATTTTTTCCATCAATATAGACTGCTCCGCCAGAAACATCATAAAATCGTGGCAGCAGTTGTACCAGACTGGTCTTTCCTGAACCAGTGCCGCCAATAATACCAATCAGCTGGCCTTTTTTTACTTGAAAAGAAATATTTTCTAACGAGTTCTCCTTTGCATTTTTATAGATAAAATCTACATTTTTAAACTCCACCTTAAATGAATCTGTTTTTTTCTTATCTGCCTTGTCTGAATTTCCAGTCTCACTAATGGTGTCTTTTTGTTCCTGGTTTACTGTTTCTCCAAACACCATATCTCGTATATCATCCACACTTGCCTGCTCTGCAAATACTTCATTAATACGATTTGCACAGGCAAGAGATTTTGTTAATGTAATAATCAGATTTGCCAGTTTTACCAGCTCAATCAAAATCTGTGACATATAATTAATTAAAGCAATGACTTCACCTTGTGTAATGTTACCTGTATTTACCTGTATTGCCCCCTGATTAAGAATGAGAATAAGTGCAATATTTACAATAATATAAGTAATAGGATTCATAAGTGCAGATATCTTTCCTACAAAAATCTGCAAACTGCTTAAATTTTCTGTGGTATCTCTGAAACGGTGAATCTCCTCCTGCTGTCTGCTCACAGAACGTACCACACGGACACCTGTTAAATTCTCTCTTGTTACAAGCATTACCTTGTCTAACTGTTTCTGAACTTTCTTATATAGCGGAATACTTACCATCATCACACCAAATACTATAAATGCGAGAACAGGAATCGCAATGACGAAAATCAATGCTACTCTCAATGATATAGTAAATGCCATAATTGCCGCACCAAGAACAATAAATGGAGAACGCAAAAATAAACGGAGCACCAGATTGACACCTGACTGAATTTGATTAATATCTGTACTCATTCTTGTTATTAAAGTTGATGTTCCAATTGCATCTAACTCCGCATAAGAAAGTTTATGGATATGTGCATATAAATCTTTTCTTAATTCTGTACCAAATCCTACTGCTGCTTTTGCTGCATAATATTGGGCTGTTATGGAACATAGCAGTCCTATTGTTCCTAGTGCTGCCAGAACTACCCCCATTCTTAATACATGGCCCATATCATGATTTTGAATACCTACATCGATAATACTAGCCATCACAATAGGAACCAATAATTCAAAACATGCCTCTAATAACTTGAATAATGGTCCTATTACACTTTCTTTTTTATATTTTCCCAAATATCTTATCAATTGTAACATATTTCAAGCTCCTAAACTAAAATATTTAATCGTTTTGGGCAGACCTCAATTGCTGTCTTTAAGTATTCTCCTCCATATTCCCCATCTAATGTCCATGCAATTTTTTCATCAGATATAATTATAATTTTTCTTGCACGTAATGTTACCAAATAAGGACTCTGAAAATTCTGACGCAGTAAATCTGTAATAGTTGCCTGCAAATCAAGTAAGTTTTCCGGTACTTTAATAAAAATTGTTTCAAACAATCCATCATCCAAATTTACTTTGCGATTATCATTACATTTTATTCCCGCCACAGAATAACTGTTACTTACCATTCCAAATATAAATTCTCCATCTGTAAATTTTCCATCATGCTCTATTGTTAAATGATACTCTGTCAACGATGAAAGTTTCTTGATGCCCTGCAGCACATAAGCCAGATGTCCCAGCATATTTTTCTGTTCCTGTGAAGTTTCATATGACACCTCTGTAAATGCACCAAATGCTGCTACATAAGAAAAATATCTTTCCTGAAATTTTCCAACATCGCAAAGAAAAGGAGAGCCATTTACAATATTTCTTGCAGCATCAGGCATGTACTTTGGAATACCAAGACTAAAAGCAAAATCATTTACAGTACCAGCCGGAATATAACCAAAAACGCATGTACTCTCCCCCTGCAGTTCCATCATACCTCTGACACCTTCATTTAATGTGCCATCCCCGCCGCTTACAACTACCACATCATACTCTGCACCAAATGACTTTATTTTTTCGTAGGCATCAGACTGTGCCTGAGTAGGATATGCAGTAACAAAATACCCGTTTTTTGTAAATATGTCGAGTATCTCACACAAATGATTTTTAATCTGTGCTTTTCCTGCATAGGGATTGTAGAGGAATAACATTTTCATATGGTTTCACGCTCCTTTGGTTTTTAGACATCAACACACTATCTATCATATCCATAATTTTTTTTCATTATAACAAATTGGTATGACAAAGTCAAAATCAAATACCCCGCTGTAAACAGCG
The DNA here is from genome assembly GCA_964422365.1 of uncultured Lachnospiraceae bacterium. Classification (GTDB taxonomy): domain Bacteria; phylum Bacillota; class Clostridia; order Lachnospirales; family Lachnospiraceae; genus CAYRAV01. The sequence goes on from CAYRAV010000046.1 coordinate 23,838, forward strand.
GGGCTATGTATTTCATTCACTAATTAGAGTGTTATAAATAAGAATTTTTCATACCTAAACCGATTATCCATATGATTTCATTTTACTGAATGACCTTCTCTGCCACCAGCTTTGCCTGAACAATAAAACGATTGTCTGTATGAACTCCATGACAGGTAGACAATGTAATAATCTTATCTTCTTTCTCTAATGATACATTCGTATCAATAATAGAATAGCCTATAATCTTCTGTTCATAGGCAAGCCAATCCTCTACTGTATCATATTGCGTTGTATATACATCGCTTCCTGCAGTTGTAGTATATGCAGAACAGACCTGATACCGATACATTTTATCTTCTGTAAAAATATAAAAATACTTGTGTTCTTTATAATAATTTTCTTCCTGATACCGCTTTAGACCACCGAACATAGAACCATTCTTCATATTGTGTCCATAGACAATTGTATTATAATCCTTAAAATTATTGGTATTCCGCATATCCAGAAAAATACTTCCAAAATTAGAAGCACTCTTATTATAAGATCTGGTCAGATAAAACTCATTATCCTCTGCCTGAACAATCGGATAGCTAATCACGCTGTCTTCTAAAAAAATCCAACCACAAATATCTGTATTGACAGTTTTCAAATAAGAAAAATCAATCGATGTTTTCGGAAAAGACAGCTTCTGCTGTTCCTTACTTTTCTTATTGTTCTTATCTCCATCCTTATCATCAGATTTAGGTGCTTCCTCTTCATCGGATCCCTCTGATGTATCAATCTGTACTGCTTGCTCTTGCACCTCCTGATACAGAGAATCTCCCTCTGAATAACTTCTTTGTATCAGAAAGATATGGTATGCCGAATAACATAAAACCACCAATGCAATCAACATAATACATGTGTGCACTGCACGCTTCAACAGTTATCCCCTCCTTTCGCTTATTTTGCAGTCTTACTCTTCTTACTACTCTTTACAGTAACAATGAATACAATAAATGATAGTATAAATACAGCTGACCAAAGTACTATGCTGTTAGCATCACCTGTCTTTGGATTTGTATATGGTTTTTCTGTCGGTTTTGGAGATGGTATTGTTCCCTTCACACCAGCATTTGGATCCATTGGTTCATCCTGTTCTTCCATAGGAATAATGGTTGGCACTTCCTCTATAGGCTCTGGTGTAGTTCCATCTAACTCCAAATCTCCAATTACTCCCTTAGTAGGTGTTGGTACTGCTGGTGTTATCGTAACTTTAGGCATTTCTGTAATCACAGGAGTTGGTGTTGGTGCTGTTGTCTGTA
>CAYRAV010000047.1:0-25007 GCA_964422365.1 uncultured Lachnospiraceae bacterium
ACTATAACAAAATTTTTTGCTGTTTTAAAGATATAAAATCGTGCGTTTACCGTGGGAAATAGAGGTGTTTCGGCACTTCTATTTTTTCTTTTCCACATCTTGTGAATGGTGTTGTCCATAATGGAATGGTCAGTTATGCACATTTCCATGATGCAATATATTTCACTTATAATATTACAAGGTAGGTTTGTTGCCTTTCTCTGGCTGCTCCAGCATATGTCTTGCACCGCCATAGAGAATAATCCTGCTTTCATATCTGCGGAAATATGCTTCTGGATTTTTCGCTTTTTTATAGCCGATATGGTAAGATTGGTTTGCCTTGTATTGTTCTGCATATTTGATAATTTCACCAAGGTCTTTTATTCTGTGTTCCAGCTCCACCACACTATGTTTCGCAGACTTCTCGGCTTCGGTTTTTACTGCAATTTTATGTTTTAGTTCTGAAAGGGAACCTGTTTCTATATAATTTTTTGCAACAATCTTTAAATTCTCTATATCTGCCCAATGTTTCAGTCTGGGACTGTTTTGAAATTTCTCCATGGAGGTATCAATCAGCCTGTGGGAAGAGTAATCTTTTTTGGGAATAACTGCTTTATGCTTTTTCTTATTTTCAATACATTCCTTTGTGTATTCCTTTCCCAAAGACTTTGCACTTCCACGTACAAAACGGTCTTTATTTAATGGTCGGAATGAAATGTATTTAGCAGTTTCATCATGCAAAGTTTCTCCTTTTTTTATAAAATTTTTGAGCCAAAAAATAGTTTGGTGAGAAATACATTAATACTCATTTTTTATACAAAAACACAGTTGTGCTGTTTATTATAAAAAAACAGCAGAGAGCAGAAGTTATACCATTTACAGCCAGAAGGAAATGAATACAGAAGAATACGGGAACGCAAAGAGAAGCCATTAGCAGATAGAGAATGCACTGCATTGGGTTTTGGACATTGCCTATAGAGAGGATGAAAGCCGTGTACGTGCAGGAAACAGTGCAGAGAATCTAAATATCTTAAGACATATGACACTGAATATGTTAAAGCAGGAAAAGAGCTGTAAACGGGGAATAGCAGGAAAAAGGAAAAATTGTGGATGGAATCATGAATATTTGTTGAAGATATTAAAGACTCTTGATGTAAAAAAGGAGAAAACTAAATTTCCAAAATCTGGGTATATTTACCGTGAGACCAGATGATGTTACTATTGACACTACAACTGAAACAAATTATAATATAGCGGAATCAGAAATAAAGAGAGGTTATGTTTATGCAGATATCCAGCAGATTTACAATCGCTATTCATATATTTTCGTGTATTAACACATTTGAAAAAGAAAGAAAGGTTACAAGTGATTTTTTGGCATCTAGTGTAGAGGTCAATCCTGTTGTGATTCGTAGGATTTTATTACAATTAAAGGCAGCCGGGCTTGTTCATGTGCAAAGAGGTACAGGCGGAACTACGATTGCCAGGCCGCTTGAAGAGATTACTTTTCTAGATATTTATAAAGCTGTGGAATGTATAGAGGATGGTGAATTATTCCATTTCCATGAAAATCCCAATGTAGAATGTCCAGTCGGCAGGAATATCCATAATATACTTGATGAAAAACTAAAACGTATTCAAAAAGCAATGGAACAGGAAATGGAATCCATTACGCTTGCAGATATTGCAAGAGATATGGATTCATGTTTGAGCAAGGAGAAACAATGATGGAGAAACAGGATATTACCATTACAATAAAAAGCCGTATGAATGGAGAAGAGACTATTTTTGAAACAACTGGAGAATATGCTTTTGACGGACAGCGGCATTTGGCAGCATACACAGATTATACCGGAAATTTAATAACAAAAAATGGATTGTATATTGAACCAGATAAACTGTTATTGCATCGGGTAGGCGGGATTACAGCAGATATGTTATTTGACAAACAGACAGATACAGTTGCACGATATCAAGCCTTTATGGTAAATACCAGTTTTGTTATTCATACCTCGGAATATTCTGTAGAGGAAACAGAATATGGTCTTGCTATTCATATAGACTATAGCCTGAGTGATGGAACTGATACAGATGTGATAAAAGGAATACAGGATATAGAAATAAAAATGTGACCTGTACATTGAAAAGTATACTATTTTTATAATGCATATTGTAAAATGGAATAGAGAAAAAATCCAGATAATAAAGACTATGGCAAATTTGATGGTTCTTTCTTAATTTTAGGTTATTCTATTAGTTTCTGATTATGTTTGATGCTACCTAACACAAGCAAATCAGAAATACTAATTATTATGAATGATTTAAACATAAGAAAGAACCAATTTAATTGGCATAGTTTTTTTATTTATAGGGAAAATATTATGTAGCAGTTCAGCCATGCCATTCATAATTTCCCAGAATGTACAGTATTACCGAAAAATTTATGGTTTGGCTGGTAAATCATTCATGTGGGGCATCCGCCCTATAGAAACAATAGTACAATATGCCCTTAGTGAGCAAGCTCTTACATGCATATTGCACCATTGTTTCTGCATGGCTGAACTGTTACAATATTATTATAAAAAGTTTGATATAACTATTGACATTACAACAAAAAAGTGATATATTACCATTACAAGATGTAACAATAATCATTACAATAAATCATATTCAGGAGGTAATTTTATGAAAGTAGCAGTAGTATGCGCAAATGGCAGAGCAGGAACATTAATCGTGAAAGAGGCAGTAGAAAGAGGGCTGGATGTTACAGCGGTTATAAGAGGAGAAAATAAAACAGTTGCTGGGAATGTAATCCAGAAAGATTTATTTGATCTCACCACAGCGGATTTAGAGGGGTTTGATGTAGTGATAGATGCTTTTGGGGCATGGGCACCAGATGCACTTCCGGGACACTGCAAATCATTAAAACATCTGTGCGATATCCTTTCTGGCAAGAAGACCAGATTAATAGTAGTCGGCGGTGCAGGAAGCCTTTATGTAAATCCAGAACATACCATACAAGTATGCGATGGTCCCGATTTTCCAGCAGAATATCTTCCTCTTGCACAGGCACAAGGTCAGGCACTTGCAGAACTTCGTGAAAGAAATGATGTGCAGTGGACATTTATCAGTCCTGCAGGAGATTTCCAACCAGAAGGAGAAAGAACAGGCGAATATATTCTTGCTGGTGAAGAACTCACTTTAAACAGCAGAGGTGAGAGCATAATCAGTTATGCGGATTATGCAATTGCAATGGTAGATGAAATTACAAAAGGAAACCATATCCAGGAAAGAATCAGTGTAGTAAGAAAATAATCATTTGTGAATGTGTATAAGAATATTCTAGAGAATCCAAATACTTAAATCTGTACCGCTTCTCCAAAATATCAGTAGATTTGTATCAGCGGAAAGGCAGTATTTGTCCTTTCAGGGCAATTGAAAAGCGTTAGCTCAATGGCGGATGCAAATTGACGCTGTTGAGCCAACTGTCTGTAATAGATAAATCAGGAGGAACTATCATATGTTTCCAAAAATAAAATTTGGAGGAAAAAGTAAAATGACATTTGAAAAATTTTTAAGCGGAGTCCCAGCAAATGATTATATTTTTCAGAACACTCCCTATGAAGAACAGATTAAAGCTGCAGCAAACGCAATTGAAACAGCAGAATATGTTTTAATTGGAGCCGGAGCCGGGCTGTCAGCAGCAGCCGGCCTGACTTATGGAGGAAAGCGCTTTACAGATAATTTCCCAGAATTTATCAAGAAATATGGAATGACGGACATGTATAGTGCGGGTTTTTATCCGTTCCCAAATGAAGAAGCCAAATGGGGATACTGGTCAAAACATGTCTATATAAACCGTATTAGTCCGCAGGCTCTGCCTTTGTATCAAAAACTAAAGGAATTGATAAGAGAAAAGAATTATTTTGTCCTGACCACAAATGCAGAGCACCAGTTCTATAAAGCAGATTTTGGGAAAGATAAAATATTTGCCACACAGGGTGATTATGGATTGATTCAATGTATGCGGGGATGCCATCCAAAAACTTATGATGATATCGAAATGATGAATCAGATGAATCAGGCGAGAAAAGACTGTCTGATTCCCTCTTATATGGTTCCAAAATGTCCGGTCTGCGGCGGGCCTATGAATATGAATCTAAGATGCGACCAGTATTTTGTGGAGGATGATGCATGGCATCAGGCGGAAAATCATTTTACAGCATTTCTGGATGAATGTCAGGATAGAAAAACAGTATTACTAGAACTTGGTATCGGATTTAATACTCCTACAATAGTCAGGTTTCCATTTGAGAAATTGGCACGAGAAAAGCAAAATATGACTTTGGTCCGATTAAATTTAAATGAAGCAATTGTACCAGAAAGTCTTGGTAAGAGGGCAATCGGAATCAATGCAGATATGGAGCAGAGTATTTCTGATCTTTTGAATATACGAGCCCTAAAAGAACTTTGAGATAATATGGATGGTGAAATTGTGATGACCATAAAAGAGATTGCTAAGATGAGTGGTACGTCTGTTGCCACTGTATCAAGAGTATTAAATAATCCAAATTATAAATGTGCAGATCCCAAGCTCAAAGAACAGATATGGATGCTTGCGGGAAAATATGATTATGTTCCAAATGAAGCAGCACGGAATCTTAAAATGAGTAAATCCAAAGCAGAGACAGCATTTCACATAAATATTATAGTAACTAGGATTGGGGCAGATGAAACAGATCCTTTTTTTAAGAGAGTGTTGTAAAATTACGCTCTCCTTATTCATGACATTATATTCTTTGCACAATGTGGATTCTATTGTTTTGCCTAGAGCATGTTTGAAAATTGCTTGTTACAAAATGTGCATCACAATTTGTGGGAGATTTGGAGCAAATATCCATACCATATTGGACAAAGTCCGCCAGCCCGAAAGGGCATGAGTTGCGGAATACCCGGATGGGTATACCATATCGGACAAAGTCCACCAGCCCGAAAGGGCATAAGTTGCGGGATACCCGGATGGGTATACCATATCGGACAAAGTCCACCAGCCCGAAAGGGCATGGATTGTGGTATGCCCAAATGGGTACGCAAAGTGGGGCATGCATCTACAAAAAGCAATTTTCAAACACACTCTAGCAGAAGAACACAGGAAGAATAAAAACAGCCCAGCTTGTCGAAGCTGCTACGGAAAAAACTAAGAGTAATCAGAAATCCTTGATTATAACTGTTGACATAACAATAAAATAATGGTATATTACAAAATAGATGTAATGTCAATTGTTACAACAAAAAACAATACAAATATCAGGAGACAAAACATGAGATTAAAAAGAATATTTTTATCAATAGTATTATCTAGTATTGTATTATCAGGATGCAGCGGAAATGGCAGCAATGAGAATAAGAGTGAAGCAGAAACCACAGAAAAAAGTAGTATGCAAGCCCAAGCCTTGCCAGATAAAATAAATATGACTCAGTGGCAATATAATAAAGATACGAATGTATATTGGCAGACTGGCATTGTATATTGTGAAAATCCAGCAGACGCGGCATACGAAAACCTTGGTATTTATGTGCCGGGTGCGTATATGAGCGGTACAGAAAACGGGGATGGAACATATACTTGTGAAATAAATACTTCTGGAAGCGTGGGCGATTATACAGCAGAAACTGCACCAATTGTCATTCCAGTAGATACACCTGGTTATTCTGCAATGGCTGCCCCAACAGGATATGCAAGCAGCACCTCTGCTTACACAGATGCCGGATTTGTTTACGTCTATGCCGGCTGCCGTGGACGTGATGCAGGGGCACCTGCAGGTGTGACAGATTTGAAAGCGGCAATTCGTTATATTCGATATAATAGTGAAATTGTCCCTGGCAGCACAGACCATATTTTTTCCTTTGGCATGAGCGGTGGTGGTGCACAGAGTGCATTGCTCGGTGCAACAGGAGACAGCAGTCTTTATACACCTTATCTGGAAGCAATTGGAGCGGTCAGTGATGTCAGTGATGCGGTTGCGGGATCTATGTGCTGGTGTCCGATTACCAGTCTGGACTACGCAAGTGAAGCCTATGAATGGAATCTTGGAGTCACCAGAACAGATTTGACAGAAGAGATGCAGACACTTTCCGATGGAATGGCAGAGCAATTTGCATTATATATCAATGAACTGGGACTCACAGATGAAACCGGGAACGTTCTGACCTTAACCACCTCGGATAAAGGGATTTATCAGTCAGGCAGTTATTATGAGTACTTGAAAACAGTAATTGAAACATCCCTGAATCACTTTCTTCAGGATACCACTTTCCCCTATACAGCTGCAAGCAGAGGAAAAGGCGGTTTTGGCGGCCGTAATGATGAAACACACAATTTGCCTGATGATAAGGAGGAAGGCAATAAACCTGGAAAACTTGATGACAAAGGAAACCCAGATGATATTGATGCAGATTTTGGCGGCAGAGGAGAGATAGATGATAATTTTGGAAATTTTGTCAAAAGAGATGGGCATAATATAGATGGAGAGCTTCCTGACAAGGATAAGTTGGGCGAAGATGATGGTTTTTATGCGCGGGATGGTATTGACAGAAATGAGACATCTGGCGGAATCAATTTATCTGGAACTTATGAGACTGCACAGGACTATATTGATGCATTAAATGCGGAGACAACATGGGTAACATATGACAGTAAAACCAATTCAGCTACAATTACAAGTATCTCAGACTTTGTCAGTGCACTTAAAATAGCTTCTAAAAACTTGGGAGCCTTTGATGCCCTGGATGAGTCTCAGGGGGAGAATATTTTATTTGGTGACGGAGATGGAGAAGGAGATCACTTTGATGAGGTAATGGCAAAATTGCTGGCGGATTCCGATTATGGAACAGAATTTGCAGACGACCTGAATCGGACAGATGCTCTTGGAACCTCTGTGGCGGACCGTGTCAACATGTATAATCCTATGTATTATCTGAGTGATTACTATGAGGGATATAAAACTGCTAATGTTGCATCCTATTGGAGGATTCGTACAGGTATCAACCAAAGCGATACAGCATTGACCACAGAGGTAAATTTGGCACTCGCTTTGGAAAACTATGGTGCAAATGTGGATTTTGAAACCGTATGGGGCCAGGCACATGTGGAAGCAGAACGTACCGGCAACAGTGCAGATAATTTTATCAAATGGGTAAATGAATGTTATCAATAAACGAGGAGAGATGTGGATGAAAGATTTTGTGACACAGGAAGACAGGCTGGATTATCTGCTGCAGGAGTTTAAAGAAGATTCCGGACAATACAAAGATTTGGAAACGAATGATGACTACCAAAACAAACGAATGATGTTACGTTCTTTGATGAATATCCGTATGCCAAGGAAGATGTCAGAGGATATTGTAAAAGTACAAGATGAATTTCTGCTGTTAGAAGCAAAGGAAAAAGGAATTGTGACACTGTCCGATATTAAGACAGTCAAAGAACAGTATGGCAGCCGCCATCCTTATGGAGATAAGATTTCTATTTGGCAGGGAGATATTACAAGACTTGCTGTTGGTGCTATTGTAAATGCAGCAAACTCACAGATGCTTGGCTGTTTTGTACCATGCCACAAATGTATTGACAATGCAATCCACAGTGCAGCAGGAATCGAACTTCGGGCAGAATGCAGCCATAAGATGAATCAGAGACGTATCAAATTTGGTTCTCAATATGAGGAACCAACTGGTCAGGCAATGATAACAAAAGGTTATAACCTTCCAGCTCAGTATGTGATTCACACAGTAGGACCAATTGTAGCATATAGCCTGACAGAGGAGCTTAGGCAGGATTTGAGAAATTGTTACAAGAATGTATTAAAATGCTGTATAGATAACAAGATTCGTTCTGTGGCATTCTGCTGTATTTCCACAGGAGAATTCCATTTCCCTAATGATGAAGCTGCAAGGACTGCCGTAGAAACGGTCACATCTATATTGAACGACTATGAAAATGAATTTGACAGAATTATTTTTAATGTTTTTAAAGATTTGGACAAGAAATATTACGAAGAATTGCTATAAGGAAACAAAGAGCAGTTTATACAAAAAGCGGATATTCATACTTACTTATAAGATGAAGCAAGAGATTTTAACAGTTGAAAACACAATACTGGGAAGAGAGGAAAAATGGGAATGGAAAACAGAAAACAAAGTTCGCTTATAGAAGGACCAGTATTTGGTTCCCTGATTCGGTTTGCTGTACCAGTACTGGGAGCCTTAATATTACAAGCTGCTTATGGAGCAGTAGATTTATTGGTAGTAGGACAGTTTGGAGATGCTTCTAGTATTTCAGCGGTAGGAACAGGCAGTACATTTATGCAGATGATAACATATGTAATCATCAGCCTTGCCATGGGAGCAACTGTTACAATTGGACAGCATATGGGAAAACAGGAACCAAAGGAAGCAGGAAATGCAGTTGGAACGACAATTATACTGTTTACGATAATGGGAATTGTGTTGACAATTTTACTAGAGTTGTTTGCAGGCAGCATTGTGGCAATTTTACAGGTGCCGGAAGCATCCGTTGCAAAAACGATTTCCTATATCCGGATTTGTTCAGGTGGTATTATAGTTATCATTGCCTATAATGTAATCAGCAGTATTTTAAGGGGTGTAGGAAATGCAAATTTACCCCTTCTTTTTGTAGGAATTGCCTGTATAGTCAATATTATTGGAGATTTGCTTTTGGTTGGTGTGTTCCAGATGGATGTGGCTGGTGCAGCAACCGCTACAGTAGCTGCACAGTTTGTGTCTGTGATTGTTTCTCTTTTAGTATTGCGAAGACAGAATCTTCCAATCTCATTCTCCATAAAACAGTGTAAGATATATAGCAGAGAACTTAGGATGATTCTGAATGTAGGCGTTCCGATTGCTTTGCAGGAAGCTATGGTGCAGATATCCTTTTTAGTAATCAACTCCATTGTTAACTATATGGGATTGATGCCATCGGCAGGATACGGCGTGGCACAGAAGATAGTTTCCTTTATCCTGCTTGTACCATCTTCTGTTATGCAGAGTGTATCTGCATTTGTGGCACAAAACATTGGTGCCGGAGAAAAGGTCAGGGCAAAACAGGGATTTTATGTTGCTATGCTTACAGGATGCAGCGTTGGAATTATTATCTTTTTTATTGGATTCTTTGGAGGCGCACAGGTATCATCATTATTTACGAAAGATGTAGAAGTCATTGCACAGAGTGCAGATTATCTGAGAGGGTTTTCAGCAGAATGTATTCTTACCTGTATTTTGTTTTCGAGTATTGGTTATTTTAATGGATGCGGAAGAAGTATTCCAGTCATGATACAGGGAATTACTTCAGCATTTTGTGTTCGTATTCCAGTTTCTATTTTTGTGTCAAGACTTTCAGGAGCATCTTTGGTGCTGGTAGGTCTTGCAACACCGATTACCACAGTATATGGAATTATATTCTTTATGATTTGCTTTGCATGGGTTCATCATAAAGAGAAAACAATTGTCTAAGGATAAGTCATGATTATTTTATCAACTTGCACCTACGATACCAATGATGTGATGGCAATGATAGATTATAAAATTATTGCCTGCTTGACCCTTTCTTTATCCCCATATTTTTGAAAATTGATTTCCGTAGGTGTATATTGTATGTTTCATAAATAATATTCATTTTATCTGTCCCCCTTCTTTTATTTTTTTGAAAACATTTCAATCTGTTCACCATATCCCGTCTACTTTATGTTATAATATTTTATACGATTTTGTTTTCCTTATTTTTCTCTCTTATCAGGGTTCATAACACCCTGTGGGAAGCTATCACACAAGAAAAACAATAAGGAAACGTTCGACTGCGGTAAATTTAGTGTTTTTAAGGGGAAACGGAACTTTTAGCGAGATAAATTCCAGTTTTATAGGAGGGTTTGAATATGCAAAAGATCATGAATAGAACATTAGGTGGAAAAATTGTTGAGACATCCTCTATGCGAAATCAATACAATGAAGAAATCTATCAAGTAACATTTATGAGGGTAGATAACAGGAAAATGACTGTATCTGTAGATAAAGATATCTTTGATAAATGTATAAACTCTAATATGAAAGCTATATTTGATATTGATGTAGTTATGGAAAAAGAGGGCGATATAAACCATTATGATAAAGAACTTACAAAAGCAAAAAAAGTTTTATTTTTAGGAATGGATATAAGCGAAAAAGTATATGCCGAAAAAATGGATGAGGATTTGGTATGGCTGTCAAGATATGCAAAACCATTGCCTCCTGAAAAAAGCAAAGCAAAAGAAGCTGCATTAAATATAGGCGGTTATTTAGGAAGTATACTTTTGTTAATGATACTATTTGGAGTGGGGATAGGAGCAATACTGGCGATTCCATTTACTATAAATATTCGGAGGGCTGAGGCAGATAAATACACAAATTATGAAGTAACAAAGGGGCAGGTTATAAAACAATCAAGTCATCAGGTACTAGATGAGGATTACTATACCATTGAATATGAAATCGAATATGAAGTGGATGATGTAAAATATGTAATAAAGGATCGTTTAGAACGGGATATGCCAAGTATCCTGTCAGAGCAATATGTTTTATATGATAAGAGCGAACCAAGCAATGGATTATTATGTGGATACAATAAGATAGCAAAGGCATATCTGCCCGGGCTTCAGAAAAATCAGGAATATGCATTTTTTGTTATTTTGGTTATAGTCAGCATTGCTTTTATATTAGTCGGGATAAAACAGTTTAAATCTATTATAGATATTATAAAAACCGATATATTTTTGTTTAAAATAAAAAATCGAAAAAAATAATTTCATGGAGGTGTCTGTTATACTCCAAAATTCAGTATTTTAACAGTTAATTTTCTGATATCATTGAAAAATACATTCCTTTATTATAATATAGAAAATATCGTTGTTTTTGATTATAGAAAAGTTTTGAAAAGGAATGAACATAATTATGATAAAAACCCCATACAATAAAAAGATATTATTAGTTGATGATGATGAGAGCATTTTACTTATGATAGAAACCGTTTTGCGTAAAGAGGGCTATACAAATATTTATACAGCTTCATGCGGCGAAGATGCGCTCCAATCTGCACAGTCTATTTCTCCCGATTTGATTCTTCTAGATATCATGCTTCCTGATTTTGATGGATATGAGGTATGCAAAAATATAAGACTACAATCTATGATACCGATTTTATTTCTTTCAGCAAAATCAGATGAGGTGGATAAGCTGCTTTCTTATGCAATGGGTGGTGATGAATATATTACAAAGCCTTTTAGCCCCAAAGAATTATTGGCAAAAATAAAAGCAATTTTGGTACGGCAGCAATATTATGAGAGCAAGATGCAAGAAAAGAGGACATATTCTTTTGGCAAGTTTGTTTTGGATATGGATAAAATGATACTGCTCTGTAATGGGCATAATATTCCTCTTACAGCAAAAGAATATGCTCTGCTTGAATATTTGATCCTTAACAGAAATGTCACAATAAGCAAAGAAAAGATATTGGAAAATATCTGGGGAGTTGATTATGATGGATATGACAATACTGTTATGGTTCATATAAGACATTTAAGGGAGAAAATAGAAGACCATCCTTCTAATCCCATTTATATAAAGACGGTAAAGGGGCGTGGGTATGTTTTTGAAGAAAAATGACATAAGAAAGAAGGTTTAACACAAAATGAAACGTGCAATTATATTAGAATATCTGAGAACTATCATTTTTGCTGTGTTTACATCTGTTGCCATATCTATAGTCATTTGCTTTTTTTTATTTTTTAATAATCATACTGTGGATAGCAATATGCCGCAAATTTTAATCAGAAACATAGAAAAGTATATTACCATACATAAAAATGAAATTATACTTGATAAAGAAGGAATTAACAGACTAAGTAAATATCAACTTTGGCTTCAAATTATAGATAAAGATGGAAAGGTAGTTTATGAAGCAGAAGTTCCTGATGAGATTCCGCAATATTACTCAAATTTTCAATTGGTTGATTATGTTTTAAATTCTAACAAATTAGGCAAATATACTATTTTTGCCTGCCCTTTATCAGAATATGATAATTATGGAGTATTAATTGGATGTGATAGTAATCTTGTAACAAAGTATACTTATAAGTTCAAGGGAAAAGGAAGGGATCTCTTTTTGAAAAGTATACTTGTTTTTTTACTGACAACAACAATTGTTATTGTTGTTGCATCCTATTATTTTTCAAGGGAAGTGACAACACCAATTAGTAAGGCATTAAAGAATATTGAAGACATTCAGGCAGGGCGTGAAATCAATATTATATCTTTTTCAAATAAGAAAATATTTTCAGATGTATTTGTCAGCATCAAAAAACTTGAATCTGCGTTGAAAAAAAACGAAAGATTACGTGCAGAGTGGATTACTAATATTTCTCATGATATAAAGACACCATTATCGACCATCAAAGGCTATGCAGAACTTTTATCTTCTGGTGATTATGACTTTGAAAAGGAAGAACTCCTATTATATGGAGACCAAATATTAAAATCAGAAGAACTCATTAAAGAACTTGTGGAGGAACTGAAAATAAGCCAGATGCTTGTTGAAGGAAAATTCAAGCTGAAACTTGAAAAAGTTGAACTAACAGAAGTAATGAAAGACAGTATAGAGCAGACAAAAATATATTTGAAAAGCACACCAATTATAAATTTTACTTATGAAAAAAACTTTGAAATATTGGCTGACAAAAAACTTTTAGAACGATGTTTTGTTAATATTATCTGCAATGCTTATGTGCATAATCAAAAAGAGGTATGTGTAGAAATTTCTTTATCAGAAGAACCAGATGGTATTAAAATAATCATTTCGGATAATGGAAAAGGAATGAAACAACAGGATCTGAATCATATTTTTGAAAGATATTACCGAGGCACTGATTCAGGAAAAGTAAAGGGAACCGGACTGGGACTTGCTATTGCAAAAGAAGTGATAACAGCACATGGAGGTGAAATTAAAGTTTCTAGTATCTTAGGGGAAGGTACAAAATTTACAATTTATATAGAAAAATAAGAAACAGACTTAAAGCACAATGCTATAGGATGTCCATAAGTTTTTGGACACTTATGGCATTATTTTTTTGAAAAATTAAGGTAGAATTAATTATTGGTATAAATACTAGAAAAGTAATCAATCTCAAATCCTTTAGTTATCAATGTTTGTACTGTTTCATGAAGTTGTGAAAACTAGTAAAAAATGAATTGAGAGTAACACAAGAGTAACAAATAAGATATCAAAAAGCCCCATATTCGGGGCTATATTTTTTCTATTTCCTTTTCTAGATCCTCTATGTCCTTATGTGTATAAATCTTTTCTGTAATGTCATTGGTGGTATGTCCAAGCATCCGTTTTACTGCTACAGGATTAGCATTTGCATTATTGAGCAAAGTAGCAAATGTGTGTCTACAGTCATGAGGGGTATGTGGTTTGGAGATACCTGCAGAGAGCAGGGCAGAACGGAACAGGTCATAATATGTGGCAGCAGTAATTTTCTTATCACCATTATAAAATAGTGTTTTATGTCCCTCAACATATCTGTTTGCCACCATATCAAAGATTTTGGAATGGATGGGCACAATTCTGTTCTTACTTGCCCTTGTTTTCACACCGCCTTTAAATGTGCGGTTTTCAAGGTCAATATCTTCTAAGGGCATATTGATTAGTTCAGATATTCGCCAGCCAGAATAGATATAGATAAGAACCGTATCAACAAAAGGCTCATTTTTATGCTGCCACAGCTTTTCTATATCCTCTTTGGAGAATGGGACACCATGTTTGTCATCATCTTCCTTATTAATTTTAACAAATTGGGAATAGTCTTTTTGGACGATATCGTATTCAAGAGCGTATTTATACATCTGATTGAGTAAATTCTTGATATGCTCCATATATGCATGCGAAAGTGAAAAATCGTCTAGAATGGCTTGCATATGAATTGTTCGGATATCTGAAAAGACCATGTTATGAAGTGCAGCACATTTTTTAAATGCACCCTGGGTGCAGTAGATGGAACTCTTTGAAAGTTTCTTCCTGCTTGCCTTGTATTTGGCATTGAACCACAAATCATAAATATCATGAAACGTTGCCTTAGATGCATTGATATCATAAGGATTCCGGTTGTATTCTGCTAATGCCTGAAGTGCTGTAGACCTATCCTCAAAATAGCCCAGAATATCAAATTTAGGATATCCCCTTTCATCTCTGGTGGTGTTTACTTTTACCATGTAAGGTCTGCGACGGTTACCAGCTAATTTAGTAACTGAACCATAGCCTGGGGGAAGTCTAAATAATTTTCTCTTTGCCATTATACCAGTCCTTTCTAAAAAAGGGTATAAAAATACACCCTAGTCAAAACTAATGTGTTGTGGTATAATCTACTTGTCTAGGGTAGGTTATACCACAACACCTATATAGTTGCTAGTAATCTATGAAAAATGTCCTTGTTGGTAGCAGGGGCATTTTTTTTATTGACGTATTGCATTGAATTGTATATAATATACTTAACAAGAGAACCGATAGCTAGATGAAGCCTAGCCACCTCGGTAAAATGAAATTCTAAAAAATAGAGCTACACTTTCCTAGGGTGAGGGCTCTATTTTTTATGCCTTACAAGAGTAATGACAGCACATAACATGATAACAAATGTAAATAAATCATAATATGTAACGTACATAAGCACCAGCCTCCTTATATAGTAGGTGGCTGACATATCGCCCCATCGGTTCCCTGATTAAGTATATTATGTTTTCAATGTGCAGGTGGGTCCCCATTTTAGGGTATCATTTTGACTAAGGACAATTTGTCCTTTCATGCGATTCGTAAAATTTACGGTTCGCAAGGTCAATTTGTCCTTTCTCATTATTGCTAAATCAATTAAAAACATTTTTATTCACAATAAACTCTATATACTCTGATACATCTAATACAAATTTAGATAATGTTTTATTGCTTACTTTTTTTGATTGAACAACTATATTATTTTCTATCTTTTCTATTAAATACATACCATCATTACAAGGCTTTATATAATATCCAGCCAATCGTAATAAAAAACTTGCATCATCAGCATTTACAAGACCATTAGCACTATATAATAGTTCATGTATGCTTGAATTCAGCACAAGTGCGATTTTTTGTAAATTGTCTATGCTTGGTTCTCTATTATTATTTTCGTAATTTGAATAAGTTGAATAGGGTATATTAGCTTTTTTTGCAACTTCTTTTTGAGTTAAGCCAAGTTCTAAACGTATTCTTTTCATAGTTGTCCCTATTTTCATATAGTCATTTAAACTCAATTATTTTCACCTCTGAATAGAATATAACATAAAATATTCAAAATTGCAATATTTTTATATTGACATATTCAAAAATGAATAATATAATACTTGTATATTCAAAAATGAATATAACTATAAAGCTATGAAAGGAGTAACAACTTATGAAAACTAACAACATAAAAATGCAGATTGCATTGGCAAGGGCAAAGATGCGTTCGGACAAGTTAAGTGAATTAACAGGTATTAGTCGTGCATCCATTGGAAGAATGATTGGCGGAGCAGAGTGCAAGCCATACAATGTTGGTCTGGTTGCTGAAGCACTGGGTGTAGATGTAACCGAACTCATTGACATGGAATAGCTGTATACCCGAAAGTATCCCTTGAGTACCTAAATTGAGTACGCAGCATGACTTTTTTCACAAAATTGTGAAATTTTCAAGATGTAGAATTCTTTACATCCTACAAAATTCTAAATATCATATCTGTAATATTCTAAAGGAAGGCTCAAAATTGAGCAGCAGTAACTATTGACCACCGTACCTGCAGGTACGCTTGTGATATTAAAAAGGAGTGATGGACATGGAAGAATTATTTTGTGAAAAGGATAACCTGACAGAAATATTGGAAGAACTACAGAATTACCGTATTGCAAGAGTAAAAGACATTTCATTTCCGGAAGATAATCAAGTGCTGGTCCAGGGAACAGAGATAAAATTTAAAAAAGTAGCATCAAATGGCTTGATAGTGAAAAAAATACGGATTTTGAAAGACGGCAGGGTATTTGAGAGCCCATTGAGAGTGATACAGACAAATGACTAAACAACAGTTTTTTAACTCAATTACTGTCAATATAAAAGCAGATGAAGAGTTTTTCAAGAAAGTCTATGGATATTCCTTTTATGATGCACCCTTTCTTGGCCAGGTAGCAGAACAGCTTTGCAGCACAAACAGGAAAGATGTCATTATGGCATATAATAATTGGTTTCAGCAGTACCAGCAGAAAAGAGATGTAGAACTGAAAGTGGTATCCAAAGATGTGATTAAAAATCTTAATGATTGGTATGAAAGAGAGGTTAAGAAGTGGAGGAAAGAGAGATACTCGAAAAAATTGAGGAAACAGACAGAAAAATTGCAGCTATTGAAAGAGAAGAAGGAACTGTTGGAACAGTTACAACAGTCGAAAATGGAGTAGTTAGGCAAAAAGCCATAAAGCCAAGAAAGAAGTTCAAGCCAATAAAGGCAAGCGAGTTTATTAAGCTGGACTTACCACCCGTTGAATATGTAGTGGACATCATTCTTGCAAAAGGCTTAGTGATTTTAAGTGCAAAGTCAAAATTGGGCAAAAGCTGGCTTGCTTTAGATTTAGCACTGTGCGTGGCAAGTGGTTGTGATTTTTTGGGATTTAATACTACACAAGGTAAAGTGTTGTATATCGATTTGGAAAATACTCAAAGTTTATCACAACAAAGAATGAAAATTTTGTTGGATGGTAAGGATGCTCCTGATGATTTGAGCATACTCAATGATTTTTCTACGATGAGTGATTACTTTGAAGATGATTTGAGAAAAAACTTGACAGAAGAAAAGTATTCACTTGTCATAGTAGATGTATTTCAAAAAATCAAAAAGCCTAAAAGACTAGGACAAACTGATTATGAAGCGGATTATGAAACGCTTACAATATTAAAGAAAATAGCTGATGAATTTAATATCTCGCTTATACTGGTGCATCACAACAGGAAAATGACAAATGATGCCGACCCGTTTGAGAACCTGCTGGGTTCAACTGCCTTGATGGGGGCAAGTGATGAGGTAATCGTGTTACATAAGAAAGACAGGAAAGATAAAGAAGTTACAATGTCAATATCCGGCAGAACTGTGCAGGAGAATAATTACACTATTCAGTTCAACAAGCCATTGTGCAAGTGGGAAATGGTCGGAGATGCCGAGCAAATACGAAAAAAGAAAGAAAAAGCTGAATACAGGAATAACCCGATAGTAAAAACGATTATTAAATTGGTAGACCAAAATCATGGAAAATGGCAGGGGAAAGCGAGTGAAATTATTAAGAGCAGTGAATATTTTAAAGGGTGTCGAATTTATGATAGTGCTACAAAAGTAGGTATACAATTGAAAAATCTTATACCAAAATTACAAGAATATGATGCGGTAACTTATCATCCAATACCTAATGGATCAGGAGCAACAGAGCATTGCTTTGAAAGGATTTTCTCTTAAGGTGTTTTTAGTATTGATAGTATTGCAACGTATTGATATAACAATACCTCCAATACCTTCAATACCTTATTTTAGTTTAGCGATATGAAGATAGAACCATAAAAAATGATAAACTATTCTTTGTATATGTATTTCTAGTATTTTCAAGTATTTCTAAGTATTATAATACTTAGCAATAGAAGAAATACTATATAGATATATAGAGAAGAAAGGAACATCTAATGACAGAACCGCAACTAAAACAATACTACAACATCTTAACAGATGCATGGAAGATAATCAATAAACACCATGATATCGACCGTATTAGCTGGAAAGAAGTAGTAGAAGACACAAAACAACTGCATCATGCATATAACAGTAAATTCGCTAAGAAAATAGCATTGGAAGTTATGTATGAGTTAGAACGATTAGAAAAGGAGAATAAAAAAAGATGATTGATTATATCAGAGTATGCGATATATGCGAAGAACCGTTTGACCTGAAAGATAAGACAGTGAAAGAATACTGCCTGGAAGTGACACCCTGCCTTAAGGGCTCACCTGATAAAATACTAGGGAAAACTAGAGCTTTGTACATCGGAAATATGGACATCTGTGATAAATGCAGGAAAGGACTTGAGGAATGTATCGCATTTAAATTAGATGTAAAAAGAAAGCCATTAGATAAAGTTGCAGCTTCATCTAATGGCAAATAAAAACTAAGAAAAATCAATTTGATTTTACCACATTTTGATGGCAAAGAAAAGGAGAAATTATGAAAATTGATAATATATTTAGAGAATTGATACAAATGTTTTTAGAATTTAATGTTGAAGAACTGAAAGAGATAAAGAAAGAGTGGTATAAAAAAATAAAAGACGAAAAAATAGACGAAAATGCTATAACTGTTTGTATGAGGTTGTGTGATGCAATTATCAGGTATAAAATCGAAAATGTTTAGATTTGTCAACCTTAAATACTAAGAATTGCTAAGGTTGTTGAGAAATGTTAATGTTTGCAACGTTACAAAACAAAACGAATAGAGGTGAATACATGATCAAGATAAAGGTATCATATGAGAATAAGGAGCAGATAGAAAAGGTCATTGAATTACTGCATAAACATATACACAGCTTTAAGATTTCCAGGAATGAAAAAGGACAGTATAAAAAGGCATACATAGAACTTGACATTTAGTCATATCTGTTATAGAATAAGTATATGAAAATAAAATATATGAGTACCCCAATCAGATTATGAGTATTGAGCCTATAGGGCATAAAAGAAGATTGTGATTGGAAGTCTTACGAATATAAGACGTGGGAATGATTAAGGTTTTATCGCTTGTGCCTTGATTGTTCCCATGTCTTTTTTATTTTCATATCATATATTGCCTTACGCACATGGGGAAGTGCTGAAACTTCCCAATACTTTTATTGAAAAGGAGACATGTAGTCATGGAAAATAACAATGCAGAATTGGAGCAGGCACAGCAGAACGGAACAGAGGACAGGACATTTACCCAGGATGAAGTCAATAAGATTGTGCAGGAAAGACTTGCAAGAAGCAAGGGAACAAATAAAGAATTAGAAAATACCCTGGCAACAAAGGAAAAGGAACTCCATGCAAGGGAAATGGCTTTGGTCACAAAAGAACTGCTTATCAGTAACAGTATGGATAACAGGCTTGCTGATGTCATTACAGGAGTGACTAAGGAAGAGATAGAAGACAAAATAAAAATATTAAAGCAGGTTTATGGCAGCAGGGAACAGCAGGAAGGGAAAAAGAACCATGGATTTATGCAGATTGGTTCAGATGGCGGTAAAGGTGCTATGCCTGATGTTATCGGCAGGGCCATGGGCCTGCGACGTTAGAAAGGAAGTGTATTAGATGGGTGTGGAATTGGTTACCCAGTATCAACCATACGTTGATGAATTATTTACGCAGGAGAGCAAAAAATCTCTTGTAACAAATCAGGATTTATCATGGACAGGTGCACATACAGTTAAAGTATATAAAATCGGCACAGCAGACATGCAGGATTATGACAGGGCAGGAACAGGTTCGAACAGTTCCCGTTATGGTGTTGTGCAGGGTTTAGATGCCACAACGGAAGAATTTACCTTAAGAAAAGACCGTTCCTTCACATTTGCCATTGATAAGCTGGATACGGATGAAACAGGGGGAACATTGGCAGCAGCTTCGGCACTGGCAAGACAAATGCGTGAGAAAGTTATACCCGAAGTGGATAAACACGCATATCAAAAAATGGCGGAGGGTGCAGGCATTATTGATAAGCTGAAAGACGGTTTTCCCGGCAATATGGTGTACAGCTATCTCTGTGATGCGAACCTTGCGTTTGACAATGAGGATGTACCAGAACAGGGAAGAATTTTACTTATTAACCCGGAACTGTACAGGGTATTAAAACAGGATATGGACATCCGTCTTAACTGTGATATCGGGCTTGAAATGAGGATGAAAGGTGTTATTGCTGAATTAGACGGAACATTGATTGTAAAGGTATCTGATAAGATTATGCCTGATGTAACGGTAGATGATATTGAATATCACGTGCCTTTTATGCTGTGCCACCCATGTGCAACCGTAGCACCAACTAAACTGGAAAGCTATAAGACACATCAGGATCCGCCAGGAATTAATGGTGACTTGGTAGAAGGTCGTATTGTATATGATGCATTTGTGTTAGATAATAAGAAAAATGCAATATTTGCAGCGTATTGTCCAAAGACAACAGAATAAGCAACCGCCCACAACGTGGTTAGCCAATATAAGTATTTTACCTACCCATCACTTGCCAAAGTATCAGGGTAGGTATTTTTTATTAGGGGGTCAGGTTTATGAGCAATGAAGAACTGGTAAAGCTGATACAGGAAAATATACTGGATACGGGATATATTAATGATGCAGAACATATGCAGGAACTGTATATAAATAACCTGCCCATTATCCGTAAAATGGCAGTGAAATATAATGCATATGCAGAATTAGAGGATTTAGTTCAAGAGGGCTATTTTGGACTGTATGAAGCAGTACGGCATTATGAAAGCGGTAAGGAGATAAAGTTTATCACATATGCAGTCTATTGGATAAAACAGGCAATGCAGAGGTATATAGAGAATTGTGGTCGTGCTATCAGAATACCGGTTCATCTGATGGCTGATATCATGAAATATAAAAAATTTTTGGAGTTGTATGGGGAAGAATACAACTCAAGCCCAAATGGTTCCGAGTTGTGTCGATATTTAAAATGTACTCCCAAAAAACTTGAGTATCTACGAAAAGCCTGTCAGCAATACAACATCAAAAGCCTTGATGCAGAACTGGCCAATGATAACGGGGAATGTTCCACTTTGGGTGAAAACTGTGCGGGCAGTGAGGACGTAGAGAACGATGTCATAGAACACGAAATGAACACCCAGATAAGAAATAACCTATGGCAGATTGTGCAGAACAGCCTTACAGAACAGGAAAATAAGGTTATCACAGAAAGATACAGAAATAGTAAAACAAGACAGGAAATAGCCGAAATAGCCAGCATGGAAGTGGCTTCTGTCAGGAGCCTGGAAGAAAGGGCGATGCGGAAGTTAAGAGTTCCAAGAATAAAAAGAATGTTGGCAGAACGGTTTGATATTGCCATGACAAAGGCATATAAGAGTGGTATTATATGTGATAATGTTCACTATACTTCTACAGAAAGAGCAGCTTTTAAAGATATGGGTATCAGAATATAAGAGTAACATGAGAGTAACATGCATGTTGAAAAGGGTTAAAATATAGGTAAAATAAAATTACCCCATTTAAGGTAGAATTAAACTTACCTTTATGTAGAGATAAACATAGTATATTAGAATAAAAATGTAAAAACAAACAAGTACATAACAGAAGGGGGAACTACAAAGTTAATGTTGGAATGAATAGTTTTACAAAAATGGTTCATGGTTAAGAAACGTTACCAATGATCCATCTATTAGATTACAGTTTTCAAATAATACGACAGCTCTAGAGTGTGTTTGAAGTTTCACAATTGCCAATTTAATATGAAGAAAGATAGGTGTTAGTAATATGAATAAAAAATATTTCGTCCGTGTAATAAAGAGGTTTATGCTTCCAGCAGCTTTTTTGTATATTTCAGTAATGGCAGGTCTTGTCATATCATGCTATGCAATTTCGAATAATACATTAATAAGCAACAAAATAGAGATATGGATAGATGCATGCCAGTATATCGATTTTTTCCTTCCACTTGCCATTTGTGTTGTATTTGTTCCATTGATTTTTATGCAGAATAGGAAGGGATTTATTAAGTATGCTTCTATTAGAACAAGCAGAACGCGATATATTTTCAGTCAGATTTTTTCTATTACAATGTTAGTTTTTATAGGAACGATTCTTGCATATTATCTTCCTCTGATTATCTCGTTATCTGCCTTGAAACCACAAGATATTGCAACCAGAAATGACTTGCTCACATACGTTTTTGGGAAGTACCAAGTATATCATCCATATTTATTTGGTTTTGTATGGTGCATATGGAAAGGAATTATAGCAGCGATTTTTGCAATCTTCGGTTGTTCGCTGGCATTATATATTGATAATTTGTTTATCGCTGTATTGTTGCCGTTCTTATACTGTATGGCTGAAAATCTTGTTACCTCGCTTTTGCAGATACCAGAATATAGTATCATGACTTCATATATACTAAACCGTTTATCTCCATCTTGTATGAATGTTTGGAATTATATCATAGGAGCAGTAACCTTTACAATATTTGCAATTGTTGTTATTTTCATACTAAAAAGGAGAATCCAAGATGAATATTCGAAGACTTAAAAGCAGACTAATCCATTTTTTGTCTGGAACGGTATGCTTCGCTTTATTGCTGGTTTACGCATTTATGTGTGGCAGTGACTTGAATGATGCAATATCTGTGCATATGAGCGTTTCGGAATATGTTTTATATACATTAACAGACCATTACTATATGATTTATGCATGGTTGTTTTTTCTCATTTTCTTTTCCGCACGCCAGGTCAGGGAAAAAAGTCTGATAGAACGTTTCAGGTTTCACACGTTAAGAGAATTTTATTTTCTTGAACGACTAGCAAAAGCAATACAAATAGCCAGTATCATCGCAATCCATACCATTATTCCACTTATCATAGGTGTTACAAAACTTGAATTCAACAATACATTTACTGCTTCACTGTCAAAAGGGATGCCTGATGGCAGCCTTGATGTAATCACAGCTTATGCTGCGTGTTTTAACACACCAATTTATGCAATTATTTGTGTACTTGTATACTGGATGGTTGGAAGCTTATTTATAAGTGAAGCAATTTATTATTGCAGTGAAATATGGCAGAAAAAAGGGATGCTTGCATGTACAATGTTTGTGTTGATTAGTACAATGTTAGGATTTATGACAGATATGGATGAGCATATTTTGGAATTCTTTTTCCTCAATAATTATTATATTTTACACCATGTGCTGTTGAATATTGGAATCATTCCAATGATAGAAAATCTATTTATAATGGCTGCAGGAATAATGATGCTTGAAAAAATTGCAATATCAAAAAGCTGTAATAACTGTACAGGAAAAAAAGGAGTTTTTAAAGTTTTATTTGCAGTCAGACCAATGGTATATATTTTATTTTTCAGCGTCCTTGTATTACTTGGAATAACAGTTGGAGAAACGGATGCATATTCTGTCATTTGGGGCATTGTAAAAGGATTTTCTTATAAAGGATTTCAGTTGACAGAATTTTTATACTACATTGCACCTGTATTGTTTGTTCTTTTCTTTGTGAACGCTGCATGGGAAAAGGAGGCGAACTGCCGCAATGAGTTAGCTATGTTTCGGATTGGCAGCCGGAGAAAATGGAATACCCTCATGGAACGGTCATGCATAAAGTTTTTGATAAAAAGCTGTGTTACTTATTTGGGAATTATCATAATTGTTTCATTGAGCTGTATCCTAGCATTAGATACAGAAAATAGTAAATGGTTACAGGAAATAATAGAATATTACGGGATAACAAGTGATACGATCTTATATTCCATTTTAATTGCATTGCTAATTCGGATTTTAGAATTATATTTATTGTATCGTATTGACAGAGTTCTTTATGTGTTGACGAATCACTCTATTGTTTCATATGTCATTACTCTTGTGTTATATATTCCAGGGATTATATTCGGAAAAATGTATCTATTCCTATTTGGAAGAGGTTCTGCATATCAAATCCTTGAATTATTTACAGCAAAACGTGAATTTGTAATTCCTATTATAATTGCAATTAACATTGGATTAACATGGATTCTAAGTTTTTTCAGCAAAAATAAGAATCTGCTAATCAGAAAGGAGACATTATGTCAAAAATAATTGAACTTAAACAGGTCAGCAAGAAATTTAATCAAAGGGAAATATATCATAATATTTCCTTAAGCATTGAAGAGGGAGAGTGCGTAGGATTCGTCGGTGAAAATGGAAGTGGGAAATCTGTTCTATTTCAATTGATTTCCGGATTACTTCCAGCAGATTCCGGAACAGTTCAGATTGGCAATGAACTACTTGGCGAGAACAAAGATTTTCCTGAAAATGTTGGAATTCTAATTAATGAACCAGGATACATCGAGTATTATTCCGGTTATAAAAACCTTCAGCTTTTGGCAGAGATAAGGAATGTTGTGGGAAATGAAGAAATACAGAAAACAATGGAACTGGTAGGACTTGATTATAAAGACAGAACACCAGTGAGAAAATATTCAATGGGCATGAAGCAGAAACTGGGAATCGCACAGGCAATTATGGAGGAGCAATCCATTATAATATTGGATGAACCATACAATGCCCTGGATTATAAAACAAACCATGAAATCACAAAAATACTGGAACAGTTAAAGAATAATGGAAAAACACTTTTGCTTACAAGCCACCAGCATAAGTATCTGCACAAACTGTGTGATACACTGTATTGTATTTATGAAAATAATATTATTCCATTTACTGAAGAACTGCAGAAAGAATACTTTGATATTTAAAATTTGAAATGGGGAATGTAAATATAATTTAATATTATGTATTTTGTTTCCCTGTTTTTTCCCTTATTATGGTTATAATGCTCAGAAGAAGATATAACATAAAGGAAACTATAAAAAATTTTATTTGCTATAAATTTACTACATGTTTGACAATTGCTTATTACAAGATGTATGCCACAATTTGTGGGGGATTTGTTCCAAATTCATGAGGTGCAGCGAACTACATTGAATGAATTTTGGGTCAAATATCCATACCATATCGGACGAAGTCCGCCAGCCCGGATGGGCATAAGTTGCGGGATGCCAGAATGGGTATTCCGCTTTCTTCTTCTGGAAATGCCAATCTGTATGGAAAAACGGGAACGGGATGTATAA
>CAYRAV010000048.1:0-24962 GCA_964422365.1 uncultured Lachnospiraceae bacterium
GGAATTTGGTTCAGATTCATGAGGTGTAGCGGGCTGCATTGAATGAATTTGGGCAAATAGCACACAAAGCGGGGCGTACAGATTGGGGCAATGAATTTTAAAACACACTTTAGGGAGAGGATTGGTGTATAAAGATGATTTATAAGCATAAATATATAGTTGGTATAGAGGATATAGGTTATAATAAAATGGCATCTAACAGAGCTGTTCTTGCTATTATGGAGGATGTAGGATGCCTTCATTCTGCAAAAGCAGGATATGGTGTAATGGATATTGAAACTAAAAAGTGTGTATGGGTTTTATTAGATTGGGAAGTGAAAATTCTGAAAAGACCAATCTATAATCAGGAAATAGAAGCTAGAACCTGGGCAGGAAAAATGGAAAAACTTACAGCCAATCGCTATTTTGAATTAAGGGATGCAAATGAACAGTTAATGGCAGCAGGAATTTCAAGATGGTTACTGTTTGATTTAGAGAAGAAGCACCCTGTCAGATTGACAGAGGACATTATCAATTTGTATGAACCGGAAACAGAGAAAAAAATAGAAGGTTTGGAGATGCAGGAAATTCAGGATACAGATTTAGAAAAAGAAGAATATACAAAAGACTATAAAATATTAAGAAGAGATATTGATATTAACCAGCATATGCACAACTTGTCCTATCTTGATGCAGCCTATGAAATATTACCAGAAGAAGTATATCAGAGGGAGGAATTTAATCATATAAGAATTGTATATAAAAAAGAAATAAAATATGGAGAAAAAATAGTTTGTTCCTATGGCCATGTGAATGAAAAACATATTGTGACATTGAAAGATGAAAAAAAGTGCATGCAATTATTGAATTGAAGAAATAATTCAGCCATGTAAAATAATCGTCCAAGATGTGCTTGGCATGGCTGAATAGTTACAAAACCTCCATGCATCCTTAATGCACCACCATAAACCAAAGTTACAAGATGCATGTCGGAATACCTGAATTCAGTTTTTTGCTAAAGCAAAAAGGGTACTTTCATAGAAAAGAGTAGTATTGTTTTTATCGCAAGTCTTGACATCAATTGTAACAAGGAGTAAGATATTTTAGAGGATAGATTCGGAATAAGATTAGTGTTCAGGCACATTGACAGATTGTTCTGAAAAGAGAAAAATCGAAAGGAAGTACTTAATATGGAAAAAAAAAATATTGACTGGGCTAACATTGGATTTGGTTATATGCAGACAGATAAAAGATATGTATCTAATTACAAAGATGGTGCATGGGATGAGGGATGTTTGACAGAAGACGCAAATATCACAATGAATGAGTGTGCTTGTGTGCTCCAATATGCACAGACCTGCTTTGAAGGATTAAAAGCATATACAACAAAAGATGGGAATATTGTTACATTTCGTCCTGATTTAAATGCAGAACGTATGGAAAATACAGCAAAAAGATTAGAGATGCCAATATTTCCAAAAGACCGTTTTATAGATGCCATAAAGCAGGTCGTTGCAGCAAATGAAGCTTATGTACCACCATATGGTTCTGGTGCTACACTTTACTTAAGACCATATATGTTTGGTATCAATCCTGTTATTGGTGTGAAACCGGCAGATGAGTATCAGTTTCGCGTATTTTGCACACCAGTAGGACCATATTTTAAGGGAGGAGCAAAGCCATTAACAATTCATGTTAGTGATTTTGACCGTGCAGCACCACATGGAACAGGACATATCAAGGCAGGTTTGAACTATGCAATGAGCCTTCATGCAATCGTAACAGCACATGCGGACGGATATGATGAAAACATGTATCTGGATCCTGCAACAAGGACAAAAGTGGAGGAAACAGGAGGAGCGAATTTCTTGTTTGTTACAAAAGACAATAAGGTAGTTACCCCAAAATCAGACAGTATTCTTCCTTCTATTACACGTCGTTCCCTGATGCATGTTGCAAAAGAATATTTGGGATTAGAGGTAGAAGAAAGAGAAGTATTTTTTGATGAATTATCTGATTTTGCAGAATGTGGTTTGTGCGGTACAGCAGCTGTTATTTCACCAGTAGGGAAGATTGTAGGGAAAGGTAAGGAAATCTGCCTGTCAAGTGGAATGAATGAGATGGGTTCTGTAACAAGAAAATTATATGAGACATTAACAGGAATCCAGATAGGGCATATTGAAGCACCTAAAGGATGGATTGAGGTAATTAAATAATACAGTTTTTATCGGAACATTTTATTTCCACAAACAGTGAAACTGCTTTGTATGCTTTCTATTTTATGCCATTGCAGGTTTGATGCCTGCTGCTTGGGGTGGAGTGTTATTTGAAGGTGGATTGTATAAGTTGAAGATTTATGGGATACTGATATTGTCAGAGATACATAAATCCTTTCAGTACTTTAGAGCGTGTATTTATAATGATTTTTTGGAGTAGTTTAATAAAGTACCTTTTCCTGTTTGGGAAGATTAAGGATGGGGTTTGCTCTATTATATTTCTATATTAAATAAAAGATTTTTTGTGAAAGCAGCCATTAGTCAAAGCATGTATCTTTATTTAGCAGATGCTTCCAAAGACACATGCCTTATGGCTGCTAGTCACAAGTTTCATGGGGCTGTCGTATTAAAATCAAATGATACAATAATAGTTTATAGCTGAGATATCAGCAACTATAGGGTACGATTTTGGATTGATGCGGCAGTCCTGTTTGGTGTGTGCATGATATGTAAAGTTTAAACATAAGTAAAAACAGTTGTATTGTTTAGGGATTGATACTAGAGTGTGTTTTAAAATTCATTCCTGCAATCTGCATGCCTTGCTTTGTGGTATATTTGCTCCAAATTTAGTCAACGCAGCCCGCGGTGCCTCCTATATTTGAAACAAATCTCTCACAAATTGCTTGACATTCGTCAATATGCAAAAAAATTGCATAAATTATGTAAAAATCTAGCCTGCTTTCATGCAATAATCGGGAATTTCCTATGATTCTCATTATATTATCGCGGACATTTTTAGTATTTTTTGTGTAATTTTTAATTTTCAAACATGTTCTAGGTTGTGATATAGAAGACAGAAAATTGTAATATGTAGTATAAAAAATATTGTTACTATATTTCATGCTTGGTTGAGTTGCTGGACTTTGTGATATAGGAATGATGGTATGTAATAAAGTATCATTAATAAAATTAAAAAAATAGTTGATTTTCTTGTAAATCAATGTTATAATAAGTAAAATTAATTATATAAGGTAAAGGGGGAGCTATGATGTTAGAACAAAGAGATTTGGAAATGATTGCGGAAGTTGTTGCAAAAACAGTTGAGCCAGTCATAATAGAAATTACAGGAATAAAAACAGAAATTACAGGAATAAAAACAGAAATTACAGGAATAAAAACAGAAATTACAGGAATGAAAACAGAGATTACAGGAATGAAAGCAGAAATTACAGGAATAAAAACAGAAATTACAGGAATGAAAGCAGAGATTGCAGAATTGAAATTAATGGATCAATTCATTTTAGATGAAATTGGAAGGGAACATGAACTTCTAACAGGGAAGATTGACAAAGTACAGCAAAATTTAGATGAGATAAGTCAATATTATAAAATAACAAAATTGGAAAATGATAATACAACAATACTGCTTCGAATGATAAATGGATTGTCAGAAAGAGTGGAGATACTTGAAAACAAGGGGGCTTGATAGAGGATAAAAATGGCAAGTAAGGAAGGAATAAAAAGGAAGAAAAAATGATTTATTTTACATCTGATTTACATTTTGGGCATTATAATATTATTACTCACTGCAATCGTCCCTTTCAATCTACAGACCATATGGACAGCATTTTGATTCAAAATTGGAATCAAAGAGTGAAGAGTAATGATGAAGTTTATATTTTAGGGGATTTTACGATGGAAAATGCCGATAGGGCACATAGATATTTTTCTGCTTTGAGTGGAACGAAATATCTGATACGGGGCAATCATGATAAATTTGCAGAAGAATTTACTCCTTATGCAGAAGATGTTGTCTGGATAAAGGATTATCATGTTTTGAAATATCAGAAAAAAAAGTTTATATTGTTTCATTATCCAATTTTAGAGTGGGAAAAATATGGAAAGGACAGTATTCATTTATATGGTCACATCCACAATAATAAAAATTCAATGGAACGGGCAAAGGTTTTGAATAAAAATGCATACAATGTAGGTGTGGATGTAAATGGGTATCAACCTGTTAGTATTGAAGAAGTTATTAGAAAAACAATAGGAAAGTAAGAAAGCAGGAAAGACTTTGTGTAAATAAAAACATTAGCAGGAAATGATACCAAAGAAGAAATAAGATAAGTAGATTGTTTTATGTACATAATGAAAAGGGATGGTTTTAATGGAACAAAAATATAATATAACAGAATTAAAAGACAGATATCAAAGAGGAGAAACACTAAAATATATATTTTTCTGGGGGCATACACCTTCAAAAGATAGACTTACAAAAACCTGCTTTAGTCAGTGGTATGAGTGTACTTTTATAGTAGATGGGATGGAATATAAAACTGCAGAGCAGTACATGATGGCACAGAAAGCACTTTTATTTAAGGATATGAAAATTTTTGAACAAATTATGGCAGCATCACATCCAAGAGAATATAAGGCATTGGGAAGAAAGATTTCTAATTTTAAAGAATCTGTCTGGAATCAGAATAAGGTACAGATTGTGATACAGGGAAATCTGGCAAAGTTTGGGCAAAATAAGGAATTTAAAGAATTTCTTTTACAAACAGGTTCAAGAATTTTAGTAGAAGCAAGTCCTTATGATAAAATATGGGGAATAGGGTTGTCAGCGGATACACCAAATCTGGAAAATCCTAATATATGGAAAGGAGAAAATCTGCTTGGCTTTGCATTGATGGAAGTAAGGGAGCAGTTACAAAAAGAAGGGTAGAAAAATCTCCTAATATATGGTTGAATATTTCCATATGTATATGTTATACTGATTACTGTTGTGAAAAAGTAAACATAATTTTTATAGCAAATGCATAATACCATAATAGTAAAAAATGGTTAGAAATGGAAGGAGTTATGATATGAGTGTATTACAAGCTATTATTCTAGGGATTATTCAAGGGATCACAGAGTTACTGCCAATATCCAGTTCTGCACATCTGAATGTAATCCCATGGATTTTGAATTGGACGAACGATCAGGCATTTAATGAAATGTTTGAAGGTGCATTTGATGTGGCACTTCATGCGGGAACTTTGCTGGCAGTTACTTTATTTTTTGCAAAAGATTGGATACAATTAATTGGAGCTGGTTTTAATAAGGTAGTCAAAAAAGAAGATACAGTAGAAGGAAAAATGTTCTGGCAGCTTGTGATTGCAACAATTCCTGCGGGGATTGCAGCATTAGTGTTAGATAAAGTATCTGAAATGATAATTGGTAACAATTTTAAACTAGAGATGGGGTTAATTGCTGCAGCATTGGTTATCATGGGAATGATTCTGTACATAGTAGATAAGAATGCAAAATCAATTGTCAGATACGAAGACATTAATATGAAACAGTCTGTATTGGTTGGTGTTTCACAGGCAATTGCAGCTGCATTTCCAGGCGTATCAAGGTCTGGTATTACAATGACAGTATCAAGGATTTTGGGAATTGACAGAGAAAGTGCAGCAAAATTTTCATTTCTGTTGTCTACTCCGATTATTGCAGCAGCAGTTTTGGCAGATTTTAAGGAATTTGCATTAACATCACCTGTTTTCTGGGTTGGTGTAATTACAAGTTTTGTCTCAGGATTAGTGGTTATCAAATTTTTAATGGATTATTTGAAAAAGGGAAGTTTTAAGATTTTTGCAGGTTATAGAGTTGTATTAGGTGTGATTATTGTTGCATTGTTATTGATAAGGTAGCAAAGCATAAGTGGGATTTGCAGGTGAATAAGAAATGGGTTTATTCAATTTGGTTAATAAAAATGTCATTGATAATATAAGAAACATAGAAAGCATAGAGGATAAACACCGAAAACATATTTTGGAAGTATTAAGTCAGATTCCAAAAAGAGTACCAGAGGGATGGAGGAAGATAGATTTTGCCATAGCTGGTTTATTGTATGCAGGATTTTCTGAAGTATCTACCGAAAAACTGATTTGTATTTCATCACAAGGGCAGTCTGTTATAAATTGTAAAACAGGAGAAAAGAAGTTTTGTGATGAGAATTATGATGAACATGATTTGATTGCATGTGCAGACGAATTGGGAGATGAAATGATTCATATTGCAGGGATTGGTGGAGGTGGTATGTGTCATTATTCTGGAAACGGAGAGACACTACAATTGGCAGCTCCTCATTATCCAAAGGAACAGGTTATATTTATGCCTGATTTCAAAGATTGCTTTAGCAGTCCGAAAGAATGTAGAATAATATTTGAGGACTACGGAATAAGAACATTTGGATTCAGTAAGTGCGGAAATTATATGATTGCATGCAGTTCAAGTGATTTGAGTATATTTACAAAGATTTCACCAATGAAAAAATAATGGACGTTGGTATAAAAGGACACATGTTACTATCAATATAAAATGTCAAAACAGAAAGTAGTATATGAAAAACAAGTGTATGAAGCAAAAAAAGGAATCGTTTGACAATAGACGATTCCTTTTTATATAAAGAGTGTAGGAGGCCGAGCATATCTATGAAGGGAAGTGCTCTTAGCCTGCAAGCGGTAGCATGCATCTTGCACCATTTTCCATTATTGTGGATATTTTTGATATTTTTTTGTAGCTTTTAATTTTCAAACATGCTCTAAGAAATACTTGTTTTTTATAAAAAAGAATAATAAAATATAATGTATGTAAAAATGACTATAGTAATAAAATTGATAAGAGAAATGGTTATGGGCAGATATATAAAAAATAATTAATTTGCAAAAGAAAATAAGGGTCAAATTACAAAAGCATGGAGGATAAAATTAAAAAATGCGGTATACAATCTACAATTTTGCAATGTTCTTTTTTGTCTATTCTTTTTTAGGATGGATGATAGAAGAAATATTTGCAGCATTCAAATATGGAAAGTTTATTAACAAAGGGGTATTAAATGGACCATTTTGCCCAATTTATGGAATTAGTATGGTAATCGTCACAAATAATTTGGTAGATTTGGTAGAATATCCATTTTTTCAATTTGTGGCAGCGGTAGTAACAATTACAGTAATAGAATATGTCACAGGTATTATGATGCATAAAATGATAGGGAAAAGATTATGGAATTACTCACATAAAAAAATAAACTTAAATGGATATATTTGCCTGGAATACTCTGTTTTCTGGGGTGCCTGTGCAGTGGGTGCTTTTTGGCTGTTTCATCCGTTTATTTATATGATAAGTCAATTTATTCCATCAATTGTAAATAAAAGTATTCTGATTGTACTAACAATAGTATTCTTACTTGATTTGTTTCTTACAATAGCAGCTCTCTTTAAATGGAAGAGAGGTCTTGCTGTCAATGTAGCAAAGCAGTTAAGTAAGGCAAAATACAAATTGAGAGAAAAGGTGTTTTTACATATACAAAAAAGAATGTATCGTTCTTTTCCGGAATTAGAAGAACAAGAAGACAAAAGAATGTATATAAATGATAATATTAATCAAAGGATTTTTGCGAAAGGACTTTGCATTGATAAATTAGTTTGGATATTTTTCATCAGCGGATTATTGGGTGACTGGATTGAAACGATATTTATGTGGATGACTACTGGAAGATTAATGAGCCGGAGCAGTGTATTGTATGGTACCTTTAGTATTGTATGGGGATTAGGAGGAGTGATTGTAACTGCATTACTATATTCTCTTAGAAACAAAAAAAACAGATATATTTTTATTGGTGGTTTTCTGCTTGGAGGTGTTTATGAATATAGCTGCAGCCTGTTTACGGAAATCATATTCGGAACAACTTTCTGGGACTATAGTAAAATTCCATTTAATCTAAATGGAAGGGTAAACTTGCTGTTTTGTTTTTTCTGGGGAATATTGGCAATTGTATGGATTAAAATTTTATATGTTGCTGCAAGCAGCCCCATAGAGAAGATACCATTTATACCAGGAAAAGTATTGACAGGGGCAATGATCGCATTTATGGCACTAGATATAATTATATCTGGTCTGGCAATCAGCAGATATGTGGAAAGAAAAAGTGGAGAAGGAAATGGAACAGTAATAGAATTTTTTATGGACTGCACCTATCCAGATACACTAATAGAACAAATTTATCCTAACATGAAAATAAAATAGAACATTTATTATGAATGAAATTATTGATTTGGGTGTCAAAAATACTTCTTTCTCCTTTCTCTCACTATATATGATAGACAATTGCCTGGCTATATATGATAGTTATAAGCAAACTTGAGATATCATATATAATGCAGAGGAAGTACATTTGGTATTTTGATACTTAAGCCAATTATTTCATTTGAAAATTGTGATATACATCTTGTAACAGGTAATTGGTTTTTTTGATTTTTTTGAAGATAAGCCATCATTAGTTGAAAAATTGGAATTATTCGAGTTTAAACAGTATTAAATTTACACATTTTTGGAAAAAGGGAAGATTTTGCACACTTTGAAGGGAGGAGTATATTATGCAGGGCGGAAGGATAGTAAGCCTGATTTGTCTTGGTTATCTTGTTATACTTGTGATAGGGGGGATTCTTATATTACAGATGAAGCAAAAAGGTGGCAAAAATGGAAAGTGGTATTATTATCTGCCAGGTGCACTTATCAACATGGTGCTTGGAACTTTGGCAATTTGGAACTGGGTAATCATATTTGTATCAGTTACATGGGGTAGTGATCGTTGGAGAATTGTTTTTTTCTGTGTAGGCATTTACATCCTTCTTATTGTGGGTGGTAATATTGGTATCTGGATGTTTTTTAGAAAAAAAATAGGATTTCAATTGAAATTTTATGCAGGTTGTAATTTGCTGTCATATGCTGTGGGAGCAATAGGATATGTTATGTTTATGTTTGTGAAAGAAATGATATATATATATGGTGGATAGCTGTGGGAGCAATACTGTTATATGATAATATTAAGCATATATGCTGCTCTTAATAATCATAGATAGAAAGTTTGGTGATAACATGAAACAGATCAAAAGAATTATAATTGGAATCCTGCTTACATTTTTTATAAATCTATTTGGAATTGCCTTTTGCACAAAAATAGACAAATTTGTTACTATTTTGTTTATAGTGGCAGGTATAGTATTTTATGCATATATTAATTTCTTTCCGGCAATTACAATAAAAAAAATAACCACTACCAGAAATAAGATATTATCAGATGGTGTAGAACTGCTAAAGTTGTTTTTGTTCACAACAGGTTTGGAAGTCATTTACATTATCCTGTTTGGAATGAAGACATTACCAGCACAGTGGGGAGTTTTTCTGGTACAACTGCTCATTATCATTCTGGCAGAATCAATTTTGTTTTGGAATGGTATTATCAGAGTGTACATAACATCAGTCCAATTGGGCATAAAGTGGAGAGTGATTGGAGTAATTTGCGGATGGATTCCGATTGTCAATTTGTATGCCCTGTTAAAAATCATACAGATTGCCTCTAACGAGGTAGAGTACGAAACAGAGAAATTTGAACTGAATAAAATCAGAGTAGAAAATTACGAATGTAAAACAAAATATCCAATTTTACTGGTGCATGGTGTATTTTTCAGAGATTTTCGCTTTTTCAATTATTGGGGGAGAGTACCAGGTGAGTTAATGAAAAATGGTGCTACAGTTTATTATGGAGAACAGCAGTCTGCAGCTTCAGTAGAAGAGTGTGGAAAGGAACTGGCTGCCCGTATTCGCCAAATTGTACAGGAAACAGGTTGTGAAAAAGTAAATATTATTGCACACTCTAAAGGTGGCTTAGACAGTCGTTATGCTATAAGCTGTGCAGGAGCCGCCCCTTATGTGGCATCTCTTACAACAATTAACACACCACATAGAGGATGCTTGTTTGCAGATTATTTATTAGAAAAGATACCTGATAAAGTCTGTCATACTGTATCGAAACAGTATAATTCTGCACTAAAACGATTGGGGGATTCTAATCCCAATTTTATGGAAGCTGTCACAGACCTTACGGCATCTGCTTGTAAAAAACGAAACGAAATACTAAAAGATAACCCGGATATATTTTACCAAAGCGTTGGAACAAAAATGAATCATGCTGCAAGCGGAAAATTTCCACTCAATATGTCTTATCCGTTGGTTAAACATTTTGATGGGGAAAACGATGGTTTAGTAGCAGTTGATTCATCAAAATGGGGAGAAAAGTTTACTTACATAACCGTCAAAAGCGGACGGGGGATATCTCATGGGGATGTGATAGATCTGAACAGGGAAAACATAAAAGATTTTGATGTAAGAGAATTTTATGTCAAACTGGTAAAGGATTTAAAGGGCAAAGGACTGTAAATAGTAAAATAAATACAACAACAATATGGTAGTTTTCACATGGAAGTATAAATTAAAAAGAATTCATGTTTAAAATAAAGTACAAAGCAAAAAAATCCCTTTTTTTCCACCCCTACAACATTTACAATTTGGACAATTTATGATAAAATAACTCAATAGTAGGGTCTATGTGACCTTTGATAATGAAAAGGAGGAAAATTTTAATGGCTAGAGCAAAACAATCAATGGATGGTAATACAGCTGCAGCACATGTGGCATATGCTTATACAGACGTAGCAGCAATCTATCCTATCACACCTTCAAGTCCAATGGCAGATTCAGTTGACTTATGGGCAGCAGCAGGACAGGAAAATATTTTTGGTAATCAGGTAAAAGTAACAGAAATGCAATCAGAGGCAGGTGCAGCAGGTGCTGTGCATGGTTCCCTTGCAGCAGGTGCTCTTACAACAACATTCACAGCTTCTCAGGGACTTCTTCTTATGATCCCTAATATGTACAAAATTGCAGGTGAACAGCTTCCTTGTGTATTTGATGTATCTGCACGTACAGTAGCTGCTCAATCATTAAATATTTTCGGTGATCATAGTGACGTATATGCCTGTCGTCAGACTGGTTTTGCCATGTTAGCTGAAACAAATCCACAGGAAGTAATGGACTTAAGTCCTGTTGCACATCTTGCGACAATCGAAGGAAAAGTTCCATTCATCAATTTCTTTGATGGTTTCCGTACTTCTCATGAAATTCAGAAAATTGAAAAATGGGATTATGAAGATTTGAAAGAAATGTGTAACATGGAGGCTGTAAAAGCATTCCGTGAACATGCATTAAATCCAGAAAAACCAGCTATGCGTGGTTCTCATGAAAATGGAGATGTTTTCTTCCAGCATCGTGAAGCTGCAAACAAAGCTTATAATGAGTTACCAGCTATCGTTGAAAAATACATGAAGAAAATCAATGATAAACTAGGTACAGATTATGATTTATTCAACTATTACGGAGCACCAGACGCTGACCGTGTTATTATTGCAATGGGATCCATCTGTGACGTAGTAGAAGAAGTAATTGACTATTTAACAGCAGCAGGCGAAAAAGTAGGTCTTGTAAAAGTACGTTTATATCGTCCATGGGTTGCAGAAGGACTTCTAAAAGTACTTCCTAAGACTGCTAAGAAAGTTGCTGTACTTGACCGTACAAAAGAACCAGGTGCATTGGGTGATCCTTTATACCTTGACGTAGCTGCGACACTACGCGAAGCAGGATTAAATGATATCGTATTAACAGGTGGACGTTATGGTCTGGGTTCAAAAGATACACCACCTTCATCTGTATTTGCTATTTATACAGAATTAAAGAAAGATGCTCCAAAATCACGTTTCACAATTGGTATTGTGGATGATGTTACAAACTTAAGTTTACCAGAAGTAAAACCGGCTCCTATTACAGCTGCTGCTGGTACAGTAGAATGTAAATTCTGGGGACTTGGTGGAGATGGTACAGTAGGTGCGAACAAAAACTCTACAAAAATCATCGGTGACCACACAGACAAATATATTCAGGCATACTTCCAATATGACTCTAAGAAAACAGGTGGTATCACAATTTCCCATTTGCGTTTTGGTGACAAGCCAATCAAGAGTCCATATTACATCAATCAGGCTGATTTTGTTGCCTGCCATAACCCATCTTATGTAGTAAAAGGATACAAGATGGTACAGGATGTAAAACCAGGCGGAACATTTATGATTAACTGCCAGTGGTCAGATGAAGAATTAGATTCTAAATTAAATGCAGAAGCTAAGAAATATATCTCTGACAACAACATTCAGTTATATACAATCAATGCGATTGATAAAGCAATTGAAATTGGTATGGGTAAACGTACAAACACAATTCTTCAGTCAGCATTCTTTAAATTAGCAAATGTAATGCCTATTGATGATGCTGTAGACTTTATGAAAGCTGCTGCTAAGAAATCTTATGGTAAAAAAGGTGATGCAGTTGTAGAGATGAACTACAAAGCAATTGATGCTGGTGTAGATGCAGTACACAAAGTAGAGATTCCTGCTTCATGGGCAAATCCTGCTCCAGATGCTCCAGCACCTGAACTTACAGGACGTCCTGAAACAGTGAAGATGGTAAAAGACCTTATGAACCCAATCGGATTAATGGATGGAGATAGTCTGCCTGTATCTGCATTTGTTGATATCGCAGATGGTCAGTTTGAATTAGGTGCTTCAGCATACGAAAAACGTGGTACAGCTGTTACAGTTCCTGAATGGGATCCAGAAAAATGTATCCAGTGTAACCAGTGTGCATTTGTCTGCTCACATGCTACCATTCGTCCTTACTTATTAAATGAGGAAGAAGTAAAAGCAGCACCTTCTAATACAAAACTTGCTGATACAAAACCAAAAGCAAGCGAATACAAATATACAATGAGTGTATCTCCTCTTGACTGTATGGGATGTGGAGAATGTGTTACAGTATGTCCTACAGCTGCAATTCAGATGGTACCTCAAGAATCACAGGCAGCAGAGCAGCCGGTATTTGATTATTTAGTAGAGAATGTAAGTAAGAAACCGGGAACATATGAAGCAATTAATGTAAAAGCTTCTCAGTTCAATCAGCCTCTTCTTGAGTTCTCAGGAAGCTGTGCAGGATGTGCAGAAACATCATATGCCAGATTAATTACTCAGTTATTCGGTGAGCAAATGTACATCTCTAATGCAACAGGATGTTCTTCTATCTGGGGTGGTCCTGCGGCAACATGTCCATATACAGTAAACAAAGATTCTAAACAGGGACCTGCTTGGGCTAACTCATTGTTCGAGGATAATGCAGAACATGGTTTGGGTATGTACTTGGGACAGAAGACATTACGTGATCAGTTAATTGCAAAATTAGAAAAAATTGCTGCTTCTGATAAGTCATCCGATGAAATGAAAGCTGCAATTGCTAAGTTTATGGAAACAAAAGACAGTACAAAAGACAATGTAGAACCTACAAAGGCATTAATTGCAGAACTTGAAAAATGTGGATGTGATTGCTCTAAAGAAATTCTTGATAAGAAACAATACTTATCTAAGAAATCTGTATGGATCTTTGGTGGAGACGGATGGGCTTATGATATCGGTTTTGGCGGATTAGACCACGTACTTGCATCAGGAGAAAATGTAAATGTATTTGTATTTGATACAGAAATGTATTCTAATACAGGCGGACAGGCTTCTAAAGCATCTAATATTGGTGAAGTATGTCAGTTCGCTGCTGCTGGTAAGGACATTGGTAAGAAGAGCCTTGCTGAAATCGCTATGAGTTATGGCTATGTATATGTAGCACAGATTGCACTTGGTGCTAATCCAGCCCAAGCTGTTAAGGTAATTGCTGAAGCAGAAGCATATAACGGACCATCATTAATCATCGGATATGCACCATGTGAACTTCATGGAGTGAAAGGTGGAATGAACCATTGTCAGGATGAAATGAAAAAAGCTGTAGCAGCAGGATATTGGAACTTATTCTCATTCAACCCTGCACTAAAGGCAGAAGGAAAGAATCCATTCACATTGACATCTAAACCAGGTGATGGAACATATCAAGACTTCTTAAAGAATGAAACACGTTACAGCCGTTTAACACGTTCATTCCCAGAAAGAGCAGAAAAATTATTTGCACAATCTGAAGAAGCTGCAAAAGCACGTTACGAACATTTATTAAAGTTAGTAGAGCTTTATAAATAATGGAATATAGATTTTAAATGAATAGAAGGTTGTCGTATCTTAATGGTATGGCAGCCTTTTTGTTTTATAAGGTCTTTTATGTGGGGAAAAAATATGGTATAATAGGAGCACTTAGTGAAGTATTTGACAAACTTAGTGCACAGGGGGGATAAATAATTCTAAATAAGTTTTTACAATGAACAGCACAATTGAGAGGGGAGAGATGTTCATGAAAAAGAAAAAGATAAGAATGTTGACAATTTTGTTTTGTACATTGTTTTTTGTGATAACTGGAGGTTTTTCTAGTAGTGCATCTCAGAAAGAGTATGAAGTCAGTGAAGCAGATTTTGTTGTGAAATTAAAAGAGAATGGAGATGCTGTAGTAACAGAGACATGGACTGTAAATTTCAAGAAAGGTCAATTTTCCAGATTTTTTGTAGAAAGATACAAAGCTGTTCCTAAAGTGGAGAAATATAATAGGATAGTTTATAAACATTTTTGGTTAAATAATGAAGAATGTAAGCTGACAGAATATCCTGAGGACAGACCTCGAGGAACCTACTATCTGGAAGAAGCAGAGGATAGGGATACTTACACATGGTTTCATCAATCAGAAAATGAGAAAGCAGAGTTTAAAGCAGAATATAACCTAAAAGACGTTGTAAAATGCAGAGAAAATGGAAATGCAATTTTTCGCTATCGTCTAGTGGGGATAGATTTTGAAAAGGAAATTAAAAATTTGAATATAAAAGTTATTCCGCCAAAAGATTGTCAGATGAAAGCAAGTATAGGAGGAACAAATCATTTAATTGGGGAAGAGGAGATAGAATATAAAATACAAAATTCTAATGGTATGGTAAAAATAAATGTTATTATGCCAGCAGATATTTTTTCTGATGATTTACAGACAATCAGCGATGAAGACATTGCTTTGGGCGAAGATGAATCTGACCATGAGAATAGCTATTTAGCGGAAGATGGGGAAAATAGCGGATATGCAGATTTATCAGAATATGGGATTGCTGAATTTCTTTATCCTGTTATGATATGTCTTGTTATAGGTGGAATGCCTTTGGTGGTGGTGTTGCTTGTTTTGACATCTGTGGTTAAATCTGTACAAAAGAAAATAGAAAAGAGTAAGGCAAAGAAAATTGCAAAAAATCCAGAACAGATTCAGGAAATTATCAGAGAATTTACAAGTATTCCAGTTACTCCAATTGAATTTAACAGAATTTTAAAAAAGAATTTAGTAAGTATGAATGTATTTCGTCTTTTGCTGTTGGAATTAATGAGGAAAAATGTAATTAGCATAAAAGAAAAAGAGTTGTTGATACATTGCGATAAAATAGAGTGCTGCAAGAAATATGAAAGAGATTTTATAGATATGTTAACAAAATATATGCAATTTAAAGAGGAACATAGCTTTGCTGATGCGTTATTTATTGATAAGAAAGAGGGCAATATAAAACAAGTTTCTTTAAAAACATTCAGAGATGTCTTCTTAAAAGATTATACAGATATTATGAAATCATGTAAAAAAATATCTATGAAAATTCCAATTGATGGTAAAAATAAAAAAATGAAGCAGGATGCTATGGCAATCAATGAATATATAACAATGAATCTGGTAAATGGATATTCCCTGTTTACTTTGGATGTTTTTGAGTATTATAAAAAAAGACAAAAGCTGGATTTATTAGAACTTTATTATCTAGCAGGAACAGAAAGGGTAATAAGGGAAAAAGAAGGAATTTCACAGTATAGAAAACGAGCAGCAAGTATAGTAGATCATAATACTTTTTATAGCGAAATGGCATATATTATGGATATGGAAACTGCAATATACATATCATCATATACCTCTGATACATATCATTCAGGTGGAGGTTGTTCAAGCTGCTCGAGCTGTTCAAGTTGTTCAAGCTGTTCAAGCTGTTCCGGTTGTGGCGGCGGTGGTGCAGACTAATGGAAAAACATGTATTACAATGGCATATTACCCATAAATGTAATTTAAGATGTACACATTGTTATCAGGAAGAGTATCAGGCAGATTTGTCTTTTGACAAGATAGAGAAAATATTTTATGATTATATGGAGTTTCTTCAAAAAAAAGGGTATCAAGGGCATATTAATATAACAGGAGGAGAACCTCTTTTGTATCCGGACCTGTATTCGATGTTAGACTTGATGGAAAAACACAGGATAACATTCGGACTGTTAACAAATGGAACTTTATTAGAGAAAGACAATGTAGAAAAGTTAAGCAGATATAAACAGTTATCCTTTGTTCAGATTAGTCTGGATGGTGTCAGGGAAACCCATGAATCAATCCGGGGGAAAGGTTCCTTTGAAAAAAGCATGAAAGGGCTAAAACTTCTGCACCATTATAAGATTATATCAATGGTTTCCTTTACAGCACATAAAAAAAATTACAAACAACTGCAAGAAGTAGTGAAAATTGCCGAAAAACATAAAGTGAAGCGTTTTTGGACAGATAGACTGATTCCAATTGGAAATTGTGAAGAGATACTGTCAACAGAAGAATTTTTAGAATATACCAGAGTATTGAATCAAGAAGCAGAAAGAGCCAAAAGAAAATTCTGGAGTAAAATGACAGTTCACCAAA
This sequence comes from uncultured Lachnospiraceae bacterium, assembly GCA_964422365.1. Classification (GTDB taxonomy): domain Bacteria; phylum Bacillota; class Clostridia; order Lachnospirales; family Lachnospiraceae; genus CAYRAV01. The sequence goes on from CAYRAV010000048.1 coordinate 16,809, forward strand.
ACAGAGCATTGCAGTTTTGCAAGAATGGTGGTAATGTATACCATTGTTCTGCCGGAATAAATCTTCTTACCATACTGGCAAATGGTGATATTGTACCTTGCAGGAGGCTTCCAATTGTATTTGGAAATGTACTAGAAGAGCCTGTTCTGCAATTATATGAAAAGAGTGAGATTATTCAGAATTTGAATCAAAAACATATTCCAAAAGAGTGTGAATGTTGTTATAAAGCAGAGAAATGCAGAGGAGGATTGAAATGCCTTACTTATGCAGTGACCGGAGAATTAGAAAAGAAAGATATAAATTGTCCCATAGCATTTGGACAATAACGGAGGAAATTTATGAACTATAATGGAAATTCAAATTTGGGAGAAGAGATAAGGGATATGGTGGAAAAATCCATAGAACAGATGGATTTTAAAGACTTAAACAAAAAAATTAATAGTACAATAAATGGAGCAGTTAGTGAAGTAAGAAGTGCAATAAAGGAAGTAGGATTTACTTCAAAAAAACAGATAAAGAAAAATCAGGTTGTTCAGCCGAAACCAAAAGAAATTATGATACCATATAGAGAAAAAGGGAATATTTCAGGAACAATAGCATCTATTTTTGGGGGAATAGGATTATTTCTATTTGGAACTGCTATGATTGTATTTTTTATTTTGGCAGTAGTTTTTGGAGTGAAATCGGTCTTTACCTGTCTTTTGTTTGGTTTTCTTCCCTTGTTGATTGGAAGTATTTTATTATTTGGCAATGGAATCCGTTTAAGCAGACAGGCAAAGCGTTCAAAGAGGTATTTTTTCTTTTTAAAGGAAAAGGGGTATTGTTCTATTGACAGTATATCTCAAAGAATAGGGCTGCCTGCAAAGAAAGTAAGAGAAGACATTAAAAAGATGTTGTCACAGGGAATGTTTCCACAAGGGGCATTAGATGAACAGGAAACATGTTTTATTGGAAACAGGGAATGTTATGCACAGTATCAGGAAGCATTAGAAAGTTATAAAAACCGAATTGTATTAGAAGAGCAGAAAAAAACAATGAAACAGCCTGAAGATGTGCAGACTGAAGTAAATGAACGAGTAGAGCATGCATTATATGAAGGGAAAGTTTGTTTAGAAGAGATAAGAAAAGTGCGGAACCGCATTGGTGAACCAGAATTTTCTGAAAAACTGCAAAGACTGCAAACAGTAGTAGAACAGATTTTTCAGCATGTACGAAAATATCCAAAACAGTTAGATGAGATTAGGAAATTTATGGAATATTATCTGCCCACTACATTAAAACTGGTAAAAGCGTATGAAAACTTTTCTCTTCAGCCTATTCAGGGAGAAAATATCACTCAGGCAAAAAAAGAGATAGAGGAAACATTAGGAACAATTAATCAGGCATTTGAACGTTTGTTAGATAGCTTGTATGAAGATGTAACAATGGATGTATCAACAGATATATCAGTATTGCATACTATGCTTGCTCAAGAGGGGTTAACAGAAAGTGATTTTAAGAAACAGTAAAGGAAGTGTTACAGTTTAGTCAATTCATTACTTTTTGTTCAAAATTTGTATTTGAAATATAGTAACTATTCAGAAGGTGCCATTTACAAAATGCCGGAATATTCATAGCTGCTAAAACAAAATGCTTTGGCTGGTCATTTTGTTCATGAGGCTGTTACCAGCTATGAAGCCATATGTGCAAATGGTACTTTATGAGCAAGCTCCCAGGTACAATCTGCACATATGACTTCGCACCTTTTGAACGGTTACGAAATATTATCAATAACATGGTTGAATAGATACAATACTTGTAAAAATATTAGGAGGAAAAGAAAGTATGAGCGATTTTAAAGAATTTGAACAGACAGCACCAACACTAACATTTGAACCATTTGCAGAGGAAAAAGAAAGTGGACTGTCTTTGGAAAAAGAAGGAAAACAGGAAACGGTCAAAATTGCAGAACCAGCGTTGTCACCGGAAGAACAGAAAATGGTAGATGATTTTGCCAGCCAGATAGAATTGTCTAATTCAAATCTGGTATTGCAGTATGGGGCAGGTGCACAGAAAAAAATTGCAGATTTTTCGGAGAGTGCATTAGGAAATGTAAGAAATAAGGATTTGGGAGAAGTAGGGGAATTATTGACAGATGTAGTCAATCAGTTAAAAGGTTTTGAATCAGATGAAGAACAGAAAGGTTTTCTGGGATTTTTCAAAAAAAGCGGGCAAAATATCAGTGCCATGAAAACAAAATATGATAGGGCAGAAGTAAATGTAAATAAAATCTGTAAAGTATTAGAAGGACATCAGGTACAGCTTTTAAAAGATGTTGCAATGTTAGATAAAATGTATGAATTAAATAAAACATATTTTAAAGAATTGTCTATGTATATTCTTGCAGGAAAAAAGAAACTTGAACAGGTGCAAAATGAGGAACTGCCCAAATTGGTAGAGAAATCTACACGGACAGGATTGCCGGAAGATGCACAGGCAGTGAATGATTTGGCAGGCTTATGCAACCGGTTTGAGAAGAAAATCTATGACTTGGAATTAACAAGAATGATTTCTGTTCAGATGGCACCACAGATACGGCTCGTACAGAATAATGATACATTAATGGCAGAAAAGATTCAGTCTACCCTTGTCAATACAATACCTTTGTGGAAGAGCCAGATGGCACTTGCATTGGGTGTAGCACATTCAGGACAGGCTGCACAGGCACAAAGGGCAGTAAGCGATATGACAAATGAATTGTTAAAGAAGAATGCTGCAACACTTAAAATGGCAACCATAGAAACCGCAAAGGAATCCGAACGCGGTATTGTTGATATGGAAACGCTGAAAATTACAAATGAATCATTAATCAGCACATTAGATGAGGTGCTGCGGATTCAGACAGAAGGAAGAGAAAAACGAAAAGAAGCAGAAGTGGAATTAAACAGAATTGAAAATGAATTGAAAGAAAAATTACTTTCCATAAGGAGTTAAGAAAAGATGAAATACTATTTGGCTCCAATGGAGGGTATAACAGGATATATATACCGGAATCTGTATCATGAATTTTTTCATAATGTGGACAAGTATTTTACGCCTTTCGTATCTCCGAATCAAAATCATTGTTTACAAAAAAAAGAATTAAGGGATATTGCACCAGAACATAATCATGGCATGACAGTTGTTCCACAAATATTGACCAACCGGGCGGATTACTTTACAGAAACAGAGAAGATGATGAAGGAGTTAGGATATGAGGAAGTGAATCTGAATCTCGGCTGTCCTTCAGGTACAGTTGTGGCAAAGGGCAAAGGTTCAGGATTTTTGTCAAAGAAAGAAGAATTAGATGAATTTTTAGAAGAGATTTTTTCTCATGCAGTCACAAAAATTTCTATCAAAACCAGATTGGGAAGGTATCAACATGAGGAATTTTATGAACTGGTAGAAATATTTAACCAATACCCAATATCAGAACTGATTATTCATCCAAGAGTACAAGAGGAGTATTATAAAAACGTGCCTGATTTAAAAGTGTTTGAATATGCTTTGCATACAAGCCGGAATCCTGTGTGTTATAATGGAAACATCTTTACAGCAAAAGATTATGATGAATTTCACAAAAAATTCCCACAATTAAAAAGCATCATGTGTGGGAGAGGAATTATTGGAAATCCAGGATTAATTGACGAAATCAAAGAGAATATATTTCTGGAAAAACACATGTTAAAGGCATTTCATGACAGATTATATAGAGAGTATCAAAACGTACTTTTTGGTGAAAAAACTGTATTGTTCAAAATGAAAGAAATGTGGTATTATATGATACATATCTTTTCAAACTATGAAATTTATGATAAAAAACTGAAGAAAGCTGCAAAATGTTCAGAATATGAAAGGATAATCACAAAACTATTTAGAGAAGAAGAAATTGTGAAAGGAAAAGGGTTCTACTATATTTAAAAAAAACTTGACATGTACAGATGTACCGTGTATAATAGCTATTGTTCTGTGTAAGAACAACTGCCGAAGACAGCAGGTGCCATAAGGCATAAGTTGGGAACGCCTGCCGAGGAATAAAGTAAAGAATTAAGAACTTTTATTCTCTCTGTATTTGGTTAGTACAGAGAGTTTTTTATGTAGAAAATCTTAGATTTACATCGGCGGTCAAAATCTATAAGGAGGTAAAACAAAATGGCAAAGGTAGAATTAAAACAACCTATCGTTGAAGAAATCAAAGGTTACGTTGCAGATGCAAAATCAGCTGTATTAGTTGATTATTGTGGATTAACAGTAGAACAGGATACAGAGCTTCGTAAAAAATTAAGAGAAGCTGGTGTTGTATATAAAGTATACAAAAATACTTTGTTAAAACGTGCTTTTGAGGGAACAGATTTTGCACAGCTTGACCAGCATTTAGAAGGACCAACAGCTGTAGCATTTGGTCTTGAAGATGCCACAGCTCCTGCAAGGATACTAAATGATGTTGCAAAGACAGCAGACGCATTACAGTTCAAAGCAGGTGTAGTAGAAGGTGCTTACTATGACGAAAAAGGAATCAAAGTGATTGCAACAATTCCATCAAGAGAAGTGCTTCTTTCAAAATTACTTGGAAGCCTGCAGTCACCAATTGCAAATTTTGCTCGTGTTATTAAGCAGATTGCTGATAAAAACGAAGCAGAAGCATAGTGATTTATCACTGCAAAGATAAGTAAAACCATAAAATAGCAGATTTGCTATGAAAAACGATAATAAAACAGATTAAAATATTTGGAGGTAATGAAATTATGACAACTCAGGAATTTATTGAAGCAATCAAAGGCTTAACAGTATTAGAATTAAACGATTTGGTAAAAGCATGTGAAGAGGAGTTTGGAGTATCTGCAGCAGCAGGTGTTGTAGTAACAGCAGGTGGTGCTGATGGAGCAGCAGGCGGAGATGAAAAATCTGAATTTGATGTAGAATTAACAGAAGTTGGAGCAAACAAAGTTAAAGTAATCAAAGTTGTACGTGAAGTAACAGGCTTAGGATTAAAAGAAGCAAAAGAAGTTGTAGATGGTGCTCCTAAAGTATTAAAAGAAGGTGCTGCTAAAGAAGAGGCAGAAGAAATTAAAACTAAATTAGAAGCAGAAGGTGCAAAAGTTACATTAAAATAATGCGGCTTAAAAGTATATTCTATAGGGGCTGTCGTACTAACGGCAGCCCCTATTTGTCAACTGGAAACAGAACATAAAAAGTGCTCTGTTTTGTAAGCAGTCATGTACATTTTGTACAAATTTTCTATACTGTAAAATTGTGGCAGATATTAAGTAAATGTTAAGAAATATTAAAATCATATTGAATTGTCTCACAAAATAGTATATAATATAGGGCAAAGAATAGTAATATATATTCATTTTGTACAATGCTACACTATTCACTTATACCCAAAGGAAATTTTTTTAAGAAAAGAAAAGGAGGAAAAGGTTTTGTTTAAGCTGAATAAGAAAGTAATTAGTAGTATGCTTGTTGCGTTTTTATTAACGGGCAGTGTGTTCGGTAATGATGTAACAGCACAGGCTTTGGCAATGCAGGCCGAAACAAATACAGTCGTAAAAGTTGACAGTGAGCAGGTCGCTGCCAATAATTATGGGCTGGTAGGTGATACAGAAGGTAATATTCTTCATGCTTGGGATTGGAAGTTTGCAGATGTAACAGCTAATATGCAGGCAATAGCAGAGAGCGGATATTCTGATGTACAGGTATCACCTTGTCAGGTAATTAGAGAAAATGTGACAAATAATAGTTCATGGTGGCAATTTTATCAGCCAACAGATTTTGTGTTTGGTAATTCTTTAGGAAGTAAAGAAGAATTTAAAGCAATGTGCGAAGAGGCACATAAGTATGGCGTACATATTATTGTAGATATTGTATCTAACCATTTAGCTGGAAGTGATCTTGCATTAGATGGACTAGTTGCTGATAAGTGGAAAAACAACACAGGTCAATATTTCCACAAATATGGACAGGACTATAAGGCAAATGATGATAATGACCGTGAAAGAATGGTAACAGGTACAATTGGTATGCCTGACCTGAATACGGAAAATACAGATGTTCAAAATTCGGTGAAAGAGTATCTGGGCGAGTTGATGGATATGGGAGCAGACGGTTTCCGTTTTGATGCTGCAAAACATATTGGTACACCAAGTGATAACGGAAACTCAAAAAGTAACTATTGGGAAGTTATTGCAAACTATGTAAGAGGGAAAAATCCAAATGCCTTATTATATGGAGAAATTCTAAATGACATTCCGGTTTCCATTGACTATTACACTCCTTATATTAAAGTAACAGAAAGCCAGAAAGGCTGGGATATGAAGGATCTTGTGAAAGGAAGCAATCTGACTCAGGCGTTAGCATTTAACTATACAAGGACAACAGGTGCCAAAAATTTGATTACATGGGTAGAAAGTCATGATACTTATTGTAATGCAAATCAGGAGACAGGTACAGAGGGCACAGATAATTATATGGACAATAATGCAATCAAGCTTGCATGGTCAACAGTAGCTGCCAGAGCAGATGCACAATCTCTATTTTTTGCAAGGCCTGCAGGAATTATAGGTCAAGGTTCAGGCTCAAACAGAACAGTGACTGTACAAGGTTCTCTTGGTATTAATACAAATGATAGTACATGGAAGAGCAAAGAAGTGGCAGCAGTAAACAAATTTAAAAATGCTATGGTAGGACAAGGAGAGAGTTGTTCAACAAGTGGAAATGTTGCTATTATCAAACGTGGGAACAAAGGTGTAGTAGCGACAAACTTTGGTTCAAACGAAGCAGATTTCAATGTAAGTGGATTATCAGGATTACAAGATGGAACATACACAGATGCCAGTGGACAGAATGGCAGCTTTACTGTGTCTGGTGGTAATGTATCAGGTAAAATTAAAGGAAAAACTTTTGTAGTTCTTTATGATGAAAGTTCTGTTGTATTACCAACAGATGGACCAACAGATGCACCAACACCAACAGTATCTACAACACCATCTACAGATACCACTATTACATTTTCTAAGGACAGCAGTTCATTTGAAGCAGCATTTGATGTAACAATCAAAGTTGAAAATGTAGAATATGCATATTACAGCTATGATGGTGCGGAATGGACACAAATCAAAGATGGTACTGCAAAGGTAACCATTGGTACAGATGCAGCAAATAATGGTGATGCATATGGATTGTTTGTTCATGCAAAAGGAAACGATGGAAAAAACTATGATGAAAGCAAGACATATACCTATAAAAAAGCAGGTGTTGTATCAGGAGAATATACTTTAAAAGTAAGAGCGGCTAAATCAGAATTTTCAGAAGCACCTTATGTATATTTCTATGAAGGTTCTAGTTCAATAGGAGCAGAATGGCCTGGAACAAAGATGACAGCTGAGGGAGACTACTGGGTATTTACTTCAAATACAATGACATCAGGAAATGCAGTTTTTAGTGATGACAATGGATGGCAGGATCCATTAATGGATGCTGGTGCATATGAAGTATCTGGCTGCATGGAATACAGCAAATCAGCTGGCAAAGTAACACCATTTACAGAAGAAACAGGTACACCTTCAGGTTCTGCAAAGCCTGTTAAGACACCGGCAGCATTTACAATTGATATATCATCACCAGAAGTACCAGCTACAGAAGCACCAACACCAGATTTGCCTGGAAATCCGGTTATTAAAACTTCATTGGAAAATGGCAGCAATTTCTATGATGATACAGCAGAAGTGGAATTACGTTTTGAAAATACAGTTAGTGCAAGTTATACAGTAGATAATGGTCCTGTTCAGCAGGCAGCAATTGATGCAAACAGCAAGACAGCAAAAGTTGTAGTTGGTATGGGTAAGATTGCTGATACAGATGTTACTTTAAAAGTAACAGCAAAAAATGCACAGGGAGTGACAGCAGAAGAAACATATACATACCACAAAGTATTTGTGAAAAAAGCTTCAGTAGTAAATACAATGTCAACATTTGCATCTGAAGTGATGAATAAGATTAAGGAAACTGGTGAAACAGTAAATGCAGCAGCAGAAACAGATGCCTATTATGCAACCAATCCGGATGGAAAAGTTGGAAAAGAAGCAACCATTACAGGAGCATCTGATTTTACACAGGATATGTTAATTGCACGAA
>CAYRAV010000049.1:0-24317 GCA_964422365.1 uncultured Lachnospiraceae bacterium
ACGAAGTCCGCCAGCCCGAAAGGGCATAAGTTACGGGATACCCGGATGGGTATACAGATTATGAAAATCAATTTTTAAACAAGATTCAGCTTAATAAATTGTAATTAAAGCACTATTCTATGTAGCAGATGTACAAAATATTCATACAATAAAATAACAGAAGATATCCTTCTGAAAATAACTTAAGGGATGTGTTTTGTATGTATCAAAATAATTCATGTAATTGCAATACAAGTGATTGTAACAAACATTCCTTTCCTTCCTGTTGTGAGCGTGGTCCAGCAGGGCCAAAAGGCGATCAGGGTCCTCAAGGCCCTCAAGGAATGAAAGGTGATACTGGATGCCCTGGACCAAAAGGAGACAGGGGCGACCAGGGTCCTCAGGGCCCTCAAGGAATTCCTGGTGAACCTGGTGCAAGAGGTCCTAGAGGAAATACCGGTCCTGTAGGTCCTACCGGAAATACTGGTCCAAGAGGTTTCATGGGACCAAGAGGCTATGCTGGACCTCAGGGAGTTCCTGGTGTTCAGGGTGTACGAGGTGATATTGGACCAAAAGGGGATCCCGGATGCGAAGGTCCTCAAGGTGATGTAGGTCCTATGGGACCTACTGGAAATACTGGACCTGTAGGTCCTACTGGTCCTCAAGGTGATATTGGACCTATGGGTCCTAGAGGTATTCAAGGTGCTACTGGTCCTACTGGAAGTACTGGTTCTATGGGACCTCAAGGTGTTACAGGACCTCAAGGAATTCAGGGTGTTACAGGTCCTATGGGAATACAAGGCCCAAAGGGATGTCCAGGAGATACAGGCCCTACTGGTCCTACTGGTGCTGATGGTATTACAGGTCCTACTGGTGCTAATGGTGTTACCGGTCCTACAGGTCCTACCGGTGCTAATGGTGTTACCGGTCCTACTGGCCCTACTGGTGCTGATGGCATTACGGGTCCTACTGGCCCTACCGGTGCTGACGGTGTTATGGGTCCTACTGGACCTACCGGTGCCGATGGTATTACAGGCCCTACTGGTCCTACCGGTGCTGACGGCATCACCGGTCCTACTGGTCCTACCGGTGCTAATGGTGTTACTGGTCCTACCGGTGCTGACGGCATCACCGGTCCTACTGGACCTACTGGTGCTGATGGCATTACAGGTCCTACTGGTCCTACCGGTGCTGACGGCATCACTGGTCCTACTGGTCCTACTGGTGCTGACGGCATCACTGGTCCTACTGGTTCTACCGGTGCTAATGGTGTTACCGGTCCTACTGGTCCTACTGGTGCTGACGGCATCACTGGTCCTACTGGACCTACTGGTGCTAATGGTGTTACTGGTCCTACTGGTGCTGACGGCATCACTGGCCCTACTGGTCCTACCGGTGCTAATGGTGTTACTGGTCCTACTGGCCCTACTGGCATCACTGGTCCTACTGGCCCTACTGGTGTTACTGGTCCTACTGGTGTTACTGGTCCTACTGGCCCTACCGGTGCTAACGGTACAGGAGCACTTATTCCATTTGCTTCAGGACTTCCAGTTGCACTAACAACAATTGCTGGAGGTCTGGCTGGTCTTCCTGCATTTGTAGGGTTTGGAAGCAGTGCACAAGGCCTTACACTATTAGGATCAACAATAAATATTACTAATGCAAGTGGAACGCTTACAAACTTTGCCTTCCAAGTTCCACGTTCAGGTACTATTACGTCATTTAGTGCATTTTTCAGTACAACACTTGCACTTTCTTTAATTGGTTCTACTGTTACAGTAAATGCACAGATATATCAGTCCACAACACCAAATAATATATTTTCTCCAATTGCTGGAACTTTAATTACTCTGTCTCCTTCTTTATCAGGAGTAGTAGCTATTGGCACACTATTAAATGGTTCTCTTACCGGTTTGAATATTCCTGTTACAGCCCAGACCCGACTAATGTTGGTATTTTCAGCAACAGCAAGCGGATTAACTTTAGTTAATACAGTTACTGGATATGCAAGTGCAGGATTGGCCATCACTTAAAGAAAATATGTAAACTTATTTTAAAACATTCAGATTATAAAAATAGTAAAAGCTATACAAGGATATCTTCTAAAATATAGAAGATATCCTTGATTATCAATACTTTTAAACTGTATGAAAATTTTATACTGTTTTGTGTGATATTTGAGATTTTTGTGCAGCTTTTAATTTTCAGACAGTCTACATTCTTGATATCACCATACAAACTATATATAATACTCTATTTCATCGCTTTGTTTCATATGGAAAATATCAAAAACTTTATCACGAGCCAATACAAAATCTTCTGATGTTCTGTCTCTGTGTACAGGCATCTTTATTGTCACAATACTCTTAATTCTTCCCGGATTAGCATCCATTACCACTATTCTATCCGCCAGAAAAATAGCCTCCTCTATATCATGTGTGACAAATATAATTGTCTTTTCTTCTTCCTTACAAATATTTAAAATATCATCTTGCAATTTCATTCTTGTAATAGCATCCAATGCACCAAATGGCTCATCCATAAATAAAATTTCTGGATTTACTGCCAATGCTCTCGCAATTGCCACTCTCTGCTGCATACCACCTGACAACTGATAGGGATGCTTTTTTTCAGCTCCGGAAAGTCCTACCAGATTGATATATTTCTGTGCAATTTCTTTTCGCTGTTCCTTTGGTATTTTCTTTGTTTCCAGTCCAAGTTCCACATTCCCAAATACTGTCCTCCAGGGGAGCAGTCCGTAATTTTGGAAAATAGTAATGTAATTAATCGATGGTTTTTCAACAATCTCCCCATCAATTGTAACACTTCCTTTGCTTGGATGTTCAAATCCTGCCATTGTGCCAAGAAGGGTTGATTTTCCACAACCGGAAGGTCCCAGCAAACAGATAAATTCCCCTTTTTCAATTTTTAATGAAACATTGCTCAATGCCTGAAAATCTTCCCCTTTTTGTTTATATGTAACGGATACATCTTTTACTTCAATCAACACATTTTCCTCCATTCTGCATAGGCCTAAACACCTATTCGTCCTCACCTGCTATTACCCTAAGACCAAAACTGCTGCAAATCCATTTTTCTAAATATTTTATACCCGTATCCAGCAAAAGACCTATTACACCAATAGTAATCATAATTGCCAGCAATGCATCAGACCGGATGCAGTTTTTCGCATCCATTACCAGAAATCCAAGACCAGATTGTGCTCCTACCATCTCACCAGAAACCAAAAATATCCATGAAGTGCCAAGTGCCAGACGAAGGCTGTTCATAATCTGAGGAAAAATTGCGGGAAAAATTATTTTTAGGATACTCTGCCCTTTTGTTATGCCAAAATTTTCTGCAACTTTTAGATAAGTCACATCAATATGCTGCACCGCTGACACAGTAGATAATAATATTGGAAAGAAACCTGCAATAAAAATAATGACAATAGCAGGCAGATTACCAATTCCAAACCACAGCACAATAAATGGAAGCCATGCCACTGGTGCAATCGGGCGAATCAATTGCACCACTGGGTTTACATAAGCAAACACTTTTGGAAAAATACCAAATAACAATCCTAACACAACTGCACTTACTGCCGCACTTAAATATCCAATGATAAAACGAATCATACTTACCCCGATATGACCAGACAGATTCATATTTGATGTACTGCCTTTCAGACCATCAACAGATAATTCCTGAAATGCCGATACCACTTTTAGTGGTGATGGAAATAATATTGGATTAACATGACTCACAGTAACCGCCGCCTGCCAGATAATAATCAACACGACAAATGACACAATAATATTTCTTAATGACTTTCCCATTTTGACTCTTTTAACTCCCTTCCTGTCCTTTTTATCCACTAGAGCGTGTTTGAATATTCATTGCCACAATCTGCACACTCCGCTCTGCGTACCCATTCGGGCATGCCGCAATCCATGCCCATTCAGGCTGGCGGACTTTGTTCGATATGGTATACCCATCCGGGTATCCCGTAACTTATGCCCTTTCGGGCTGGCGGACTTCGTCCGATATGGTATACCCATCCGGGTATCCCGTAACTTATGCCCTTTCGGGCTGGCGGACTTCGTCCGATAAGGTATACCCATTCGGGTATCCTGCAACTCATAACTTTGGAACAAATCCCCCACAAATTATGACGCACATCTTGTAACAAGCAATTTTCAAACACACTATAGACCAAGATGTGCCAGTTATCTTCCTACAGATCCTAATCAGCCTGATATACAAAATCTTTATAAGCTGGCGGGTTTTCATTAATATTATAAGAAACAACTTTTTCACACAAAATCTCATAGTCTGCTTCTGTCAATTCCAAATCATCATACTTTATCCACTGTAATGATTCATCCAATGTTGATTCATCCTGCCCTAAGTATTTGTCTGCAATCCGTTTTGCAGTTTCTGTGTCTAATGCTTTGCCTGCTTCATAATATTTAGAAATCAGCTGTTTTACAACTTCATCATTTTCTTTGATAAAATTATGATTCAATACAAATGCACAACACTGGGAATTCTCCCACAATTCTTCAGATTTATATAGTACATGGCCATATCCCTGTGTGACTGCCTGTGCACCAAATGGTTCTGCAACACAATAACCATCAATAGAACCATTTGCAAGGGAGAATGGCATTTCTGCCGGAGCTAACTGTGTCACTGTTAAATCTTCTAAAGTAAGTCCATTTTCTGCCAGCATATCATTTAACAGAATATTATGAGAAGATTGATTAGACGGAATTGCAAATGTTTTCCCTTTCAAATCCTCCACTGTATTAATCTTATCTGAAACAACTACTATATTGCCATCTTTATGTCCTAATGCAACTGCCTTTAAATCAATTCCCTGACCAACTGCACTCATAGCAAGTTCGATTAATACAGATGCACCATCAATCCGTCCTGAATTTAATGCATCCGTCAAATCTGTCCATGAGTTGAATTTTTGCAATTCAATCTGTATATCAGCATTGCTTTCATCTAACAACTCTTTTTCCTCAAATATAGCAAGTGCATGTGTAATCGGCAGATAACCAATCGTAACTGTTTTTTTACTGCTCTGTGCATTTTTGGCACCTGCCTCACTGGTTTTACCAGTATTATTTCCACATCCGGATATCATACCAATGATCAGAACAAGAAAAAATACGAATACCACCTTTTTTATTTTACTTCTATCATTCATTTTCTTATCTTCCTTTCTTTCCTTTTATACCGTACTCATCCATTCCTTCCTAAACTTCCCAGCCAAGAGCTTTTCGTTTTTCTTTCATATCTGCTACGATTTTCTCTCCCAATGCTACAGGATTCACATCTACATACATGGAGGATTTTAATGTTTCTTTGGTACCCTCCTTTAAAAATTCTATTACTTTAGAAGAACCATGAATCGGTGCTTCTACACAGTGATAAGAACTGATTCCATTCAGTCTGAATCCCAATGCAGCATCAATTCCTTTTTCATTTGACCATTCCGGCGAAGAAAATGCATATGGAAGTTCATACAGATTTTTTCCAAGTTCTCCTGCTATTCCTGCAAAGATACCTGTAGATCTGGTGTTATCAATACATTCTCCCACATGCCATACCGGAGGCATATCCGGTGCCAGAAAGTTTCTTAATTTCTCTCCTGTTTTTCTGTATGCCAGTTCCGAAGCCTGACAATATCCCATTTTCATCAATGGGAATGAAGCACATCCATTTGTAATAATCAATACATTATTTTTCAGCAGTACATCTGCTACATCTAAAATACATTTTTCATACAATATTTTAGGATTGTTACATCCAACCATGTTGACAATTCCCAAAATTTCACCGCTTTTTAATGCCTCCGCCAATGGTTTCATACTTCCATACTGTTTATGAATATATTCCACTGAAAAACCAACTTCCGCCTCTACCTCATATGGCGGAATAAATACTGGTACACCTTTTCTTGCTTCAAAACTCTCAATGGCTCTCTCCACGATTTTTTCTGCAATTTTATGTGTTTCTTCTATATTTGCATGGTGATGATCGTACCCTATATGCTCTGCTCCAGGTAAACGTGCGGAATCACTGGTTGTCACCACTGTAGTTTTGTAACAATTTGCCACATCCATAATTGCAGGATATACTTCCTGCACATCTGCCACCCACAAATCCAAAGCTCCTGTGCCTAATACTAATTCTGCACTTACCGCATTTGATAATGGAATGACACCTGCATAACGGTACATTGCAGATAATCCTGAGCAGCAGATACCATAAAACTGTATCCCCTTTGCGCCCTTCTTTTTGGCTAATTCCTGATATTTTTCACTGTATCCTGTCTTTACAATCTCTTTTACCAATACAGGTAAATGTCCATGTACAGCAATATTTACATAACCTTTTTTTAAGGCACCAATATTGATTTTAGAAGTGACACGGTCTCCTACGCCTAGCAGCGAATCTGTTGCAATTGAAGTACCAACTACTCCACTGTATGTAAACACAAGCCCACAGCGCAAAAACTGCCTCATAATACTTTCCCAGTCTCCATCTGTTGCACAGCCCGTTTTATGATAGGCTTCTGCTATCTCATGATAAGCACCTATTGGAAGAATATCCATGTCTTTCCATACTTTTTGTCTTTCTGGTGGTGCACAGACTTCAATAGTCTTATAAACCCCCGGCTCTATTCGGGATAAATCCTCCAATAGTGCATTTGCCAAATCAATGGCGATATGTTTTAGCTGTCTGTTCTTTACCGGAATACCGAACGCTTCTGCCATGGTTCTTACTTTATATTCTCCTATAATCGGAACATCTAACTTCCCTTCTGCTGCCCACTTTAACATCAAAATAACTTCTCTTCCATGCATGCCATGTTGTGCTGCCCCAGCTGCCGCTCCACGCAGCAAATTTCTGGCTACAATCAAATCTGCATCTGCACCACAAACTCCTTTTGGGCTCTTAGGTGTAATTTTACAGGGTCCCATATTACAGATACGGCAGCAAGTACCTGCAAGACCAAAACCACATTGTGGCTGCTGCTGGTCAAACCGGTCAAATGCTGTATCATGCCCTATCTGCTCCATATGTAACAACATTTCCTTTACCGCAGGATCTGGTGTCTGGTCTAATACATCCTGCTTTGATGGGAATGTTTTTCGATATGCTGCTACTGCCTGCATATAATCTTCTGTAAGTTCATGTTCATGCTCATATTCATTTCCATTTTCGTCAACATGTTTATGTGTATGTTTATCCGCTTCAACTAAAACTTTAGGAATTCCATTTTTATCAAACCCGATAATGGTTCTATGATGATGTGTATTGTTTTTTTCTTTTTGTTTCATTTTTCTTCTCCATTCTTATATATTAGCCTGTGTTCTCAGTTTCAAATATTTTATATATTACCTATGTGAAAACTATGAAAATGACAAAAAAATAATGGTTTTATGCTGTCACACCTATTATCAGGGTCACTCTTAGTCTGCATAACAAATATTATATTCTTACTTAACAAGCAATTTTCAAACACACTCTGAAACAGTTGTATTTTCTTATCAATCTCTGTATTTTTAAATCCCCTGTTTTCTTATAGGATATATATGTTATATCATACTATTTTGCCAATGTCAACCATATTTACCTAATTCTTTTGCATTTTTTGACTATATTTATTAGGTGATAATGCAGTAAAGATTGTTGTTAAATACCAAGGAGACAATGGATGAGGTCTGTTCCACAATGAAAAAACTGCCGAATTTTATTGACGTCCAGGAACCAGAGGACAATTTTACAAAAAAACTGGCAAAGGCGGTATAATCTGTAAGAGATAACAAGAAATGATGTCTGGATTAAAAGGGCATTTCTATTATACGGGTACAGACTCTATCTGCCAATGCCATATTATGAGTAATCACAATCATACCGATATCTCTCTGCTCTGTTATCTCTAATAATAACTGCCATATCTGTGCCTGTGTAATCACATCCAGCATACTGGTAATCTCATCACAAATCAGAAATTTTGTTTTGGGGCTCAATACACGGGCAATGCAAAACCGCTGCAATTCACCGCCTGATAACTCGGCTGGCCATCTTGTCAGCCATGATTTTTCTATTCCCATCCTCTTTAACAGTGCTTCGTCTGGTTTCCAGCCCTCCGTTAATATTTTCCCCATTTTCCATCGTGGATTTACTGCCAGCTCCGGGTGCTGGTAAATCATCTGGACAGGGCAATATCCCTGTTTAGGCAATGGTTTTCCGTCTAATAATACCTGCCCCTGGATTGGTTTTCTATACCCTGCTATCACATGTGCCAATGTGCTTTTTCCACAACCGGAAGGTCCTATGATTCCTACACGCTCCCCGCTCTTTACTGATAAAGAAAACTCCTTTAAAATCCATTGCGCTTTTTCATGATAACGAAAACAAATATTTTCTGCCTTAAGCTGCATGTACACACCTTACCTTTCCGCCTCTTACAGTACGCATCTTAATTTCCCCCTGACAGGCTTCATCACACAAAACGCACCTGTCAGCAAATAGGCATCCTGATGGAAGACTGCCTGCATATGGCTGCGTTCCGGACAGGGGTTTAAACTCATTTTGGGGCAATGCATCAAGAAAAGCTTTGCTATAAGGATGACGCAGAGCTTCTTTTCCTTTTATAAAATCTGATGTAGGTGCAATCTCTACAATAGTGCCTGCATAAAATACAGCTATTCTATCTGCTGCCTGAAATGCCAGATCAATATCATGTGTAATCATAAGAATTGCTGTTCCCCGATTTGCCAGTTCCTTAAAATGCTGTAATGTTTCCACTGCCATTTCTACATTCAAACCTGGTGTAGGCTCATCTGCAATCATTAGTTTTGGATTCTCCATTACTGCTGACGAGATAAATACCCTTCTTGTCATACCGCCTGATAATTCAAAAGGATACATTCTTCCCACTTCCTTGGAAAGCCCATAGCGCCCAAATAATTCCTGCTGTTTTTCTCTTGTACCTCTCACTCCCATTACCTGTTTTCCCACTGGCATAAGCGGATCCAAATACCCTACTGACTGGGGAATAAATGCAATTTCACGTCCAAGATACCTCTTACAGCTCTTTTCATTTAATTCTTCTCCCTGATAAGTAATGCGTCCCTTGACTGTTACATTCTTTGGAAGCAGATTTAAAATGGCATTTGCCAGCAGGCTTTTTCCTGAACCACTAGAACCTACTACTGCTACAATTTCCCCTTCATTAATATCTATAGACAGAGAATGTATCATTTCTAAATTACTTTTTCGAAATCCTGTCTGATACATGCTAAATGCCACAATCAAATCTTCCACTTTTAAAATATTTTTCATTTTCACGCATCCTCCTGTATCTTACTTACTCATTTCCATTAACTGGATTGATAAGTTTTTTCAGTCTTTCTCCAATT
The DNA here is from genome assembly GCA_964422365.1 of uncultured Lachnospiraceae bacterium. Taxonomy (GTDB): domain Bacteria; phylum Bacillota; class Clostridia; order Lachnospirales; family Lachnospiraceae; genus CAYRAV01. Next base: position 9,429 of record CAYRAV010000049.1, read on the forward strand.
GCATCAAATAACAAGACAACGGTCAAAAGCATCAGACCTGGAAACAGGGCAAGCCACCATTTTCCCGTTGCTATATGATTCATTGCCTCTGATAAAATGATTCCCATTGCTGGCATTTCTGCTGGTAGTCCAAATCCCAGAAATGTAACTGATGCCTCGTGCATAATTGCATGGGGAAATAATAACACCAATCCAATCAAATATACTGGAAGCACATGAGGTACAATATGATTTAATGCTACATACATACGGTTTTTTCCCATTTTATAGGCGGTCTGTACATACCAGGATGACCGTACCTGCATTACCTCCGCACGAATAATACGTGTCAGAGATGGCCAATGGGTTAGTGCCACTGCAATCGTAACTCCTTTTGTTCCCTTCCCGAGCATAAATGATATTAAAATAAGCAGTACAATATGCGGAAGTCCCATGCACAAATCAACACACCAGTTAATGAACTTATCTGCAAAACCTCCAAATACTGCTGATATCATGCCAAAAAGCAGCGCAATAATCGAACTAAATACAGCAGCCAGAATACCTATTATCAAACTGTTTGATAATCCTTTGACACAGCGGCAGAACATATCCCTTCCCATAAAATCGGTTCCAAAAATATGCCCTTTTCCCGGCGGCAGGAATTTATTCTCATAATGAACCGCATAAGCAGATGGCTTTATCAGGACTCCACATAAGAAAATACTTGCCAGATACAAAATTGCCAATACAATAATGAGTACTGCTGCTTTCCTGCCATTACATATAGTATTGCAGAATATTTTTTTCTCTGTTCTTCTTCCACCTCTCTGCTTAAGCATAATCCCTGCCCTCCTTTGTCCTTGGATCAAACACTCCATAAAGAAGATTAGCAATCATATTTCCCATAAATACAAACAGTGCACTAAACAGTGCAATTCCTAATAATAAAGGAACATCTGCATTCATGGCAGCTGCTGTAGCTGCTGTTCCAATCCCCGGATAGGAAAATACATTTTCTGCCAGAGTCATTCCTCCAAATAATTCGCTAAAGGAAGCAAACTGTACTGTAATTGCAGGCAGTGCAATATTTCTTAATACATGTCTCCGTACCAGTTGGCCTTTTGTCTCTCCCCTTGCTTTCGCATAGAGAATAAAATCACTGTCCATAATTTCTATTAGTTTCTGCCTTGTATATAGTACCATTTCACTGATACCTGTAACTGTTAATGTAATAATCGGAAGTATCAAATGATAAATTCGATCCCCTAATGTTACCTCCTCAGCCAATTTTCCTGCAGGTACTGCCATTCCAATAGGAAACCATCCTAGCTGAACAGAAAATACGGTTAAAATCAGCAATCCCAGCCAGAATACAGGTGAGGACTTTAATGCCAGACAAAATACTTTTACAAATCTGTCAAAAATACTTCCCTGACAGAGTCCACAGAATACACCTGTTATGAATCCCACTATACCTGACAATGTCCATGCTGGAAGCATTAATAGAACTGAATAAACTGCTCTTTCTTTTATCACTTTTATTACTGGCTTTTTATATGTAATAGAAATTCCCAAATCTCCATGCAGAGTGTGATTTGCCCAAGCCGCAAAGCGTTCCGGAAGAGAAGCATTTAATCCCCAATACGCTGCAATTTCCTCTTTTGCCTCCTGAGACAATGTTGAATTGGTTCCTATATAAGAAACAAGTGGATCAATTGGTGCCTTTGTAATCATCAGAAATGATGTAATACTGACTGCTGCCAATAAAACTACCATCCTCAGAAATTCTGTCATAATCTTCTTTCCTCTTTGCATCTTTTCTACCAAATCCTTTCGCACATAAATACACTGTTATTATTTTAATAACAGTACACTAATTCCATGACCAGTCACTCATATTACAAATAATCGGACTTCCATGCCCATGTGGATGTGGTATCTGTGTATCTACTGATAAATCAAGTCTATCATTTACAAAATAGCAATGTTGTATATTAACCAGATACAAATAAGGATAATCTGCGTCCGCAAGTGCCTGTACTTCTTTCCATGCCGAAACAGCTGCCTTCTGGTTATTTGCAGAAAGTGCCTCTGAAATTTTCTCGTCAGCCTTTGCATTTTCATATCCCGCTGCATTGTCATAACCGCCTGTCAGATACAATTTAGATTCAAACAAAGAATACAACACAGTAGGACTATACTGCCCCCAGCCCCATACAATGCCAGCCGTATTCTGCAATGTCACAACTTCATCCCACGTTGCGGTCTTTACCTCAATTGCAATACCAAGTCCTTTTGCATCTTCTGCCAATGCGGCTGCAAGCTGGTAACGTTCTTCCTCTCCCACAGGTGCATAGATATCAAAAGTACAATTCTCCCCATCCTTCTCGCGAATATTATCTCCATCCGTATCTATCCATCCTGCCTCTTCTAAAATTTTTTGTGCCTCTTCCCGCTGTCCATCTTTATCATCTTCTGTACCCGCCCACACAAGATTATTTGTGAAATTTACTGCAGGCACACCTACACCATTCAATGCATGATCAATAATAGACTGCCGGTCAATGCCAATTGAAAGAGCCTTGCGGACTGCCAAATCCGAAGTCACATTGTTTCCAACTGCTGTTTCATTTCCTTCTCCATCTTTTACAATCTGTTCTTTTCTCACAGGAAGACTGATATTACGGACATCCATTGTTTCAAATGCCTTTAATGTCATGCCCTTGATTTCTTCCTTTGCATAACCGGCACCCACCATAATAATATCTAACTGCCCTGACTGTGCTGCCGCAAAGGCCGCATCTGAATCCATATAAACCAATGTAACCTTTTTTATTCTGGGTGCACCATCAAAATAATTTTCATTTGCCTCTAAAATAATCTGCTGGTTTGCATCATACTGCACAACTTTCCATGCCCCTGTACCAATCGGCGCTGTGTCAAATAATGTGCTGTCATAAGAATCACTTGGCACAATCTGTAACATTGCTGCTGTATCGAAAAAAGGAGAATAACATTCTTTCAATTGAAATTCCACTGTGTATGTATCCACTGCTGTTACACTCTCTAACTTTGTCAAATCAACATTTTCATTATTCGCCTGGTTTTCTTTCACTGTTTCATAAGTAAATACAACATCTTCTGCGGTAAAATCAGTTCCATCGCTAAATTTTACATCCTTTCGAAGTTTGAATGTATAAGTCAATGCATCCTTACTGATTACCCATTCTGTTGCCAGATCTCCCACATATTTTGAGTTAGAGTCCACCTTTAACAGTGCATTGTTGGTAAAAGAATAGCCATCACTCATAGCACCTTTTACAGGATCCAGGCTGCTATCAAATATCGCTGTCCCAACAAAGGCAGTAACACCTTCTTTTGTACTGTTATCTATATCTGTTTCACCATCTTTTGTTGTTTCTGCTGCTACATTTTCCTGTCTTTCATTTCCAGTCCTGCCAGCAGAACATCCAATGAATCCAACTGCCATAACAAATGTCATCATTAACAAAAATACTTTCTTCTTCACCTTATTTCCTCCTGTCCGGCTTTATATTGTTTTACTTCTACAATTCCATTATATCTAAAAATGTGTAATGGTTACAATCATTTTAAACTGCCTGAATTTTATTTTAAATTTCTTTCTGTTTTTCTATATTGTGCCGGTGTCTGGTCTGTATGCTTTTTAAACACTTTGGAAAAATCCAGAATGTTATTCACAATTTTCAATAAATTTTTTGATGCTTCTCCTATTTTATCCACATATTCCTCTTGTTGTCCACATAACTTTGTGTCTTTTAGCAAATATTGAAATCCCTGTACCGCCTGCAGCGGAGTTTTGATTTCATGGCTCTTGTTTCCAAATATACAAGTAAATCAAATGTTTCTTTTGTAGTTCTTAACATTTGATATTCTTTTTCTGTGAAATCCAATAAAGAAATTTCTTCCATAATATTTTCTCTGGACTGATTTGTGTCTACTTCTGCCCGATAATGTTTTAAATACTTTTTATCACCAGTTATAGTAAATATCAGACATCCGCCCTATAGAAATAGTGATACAATATATTATGGAATGGAACATACGGAAATTCAAGTATTTTTATCTCTTATACTTTTCTTTATAATTGCTCAAAAGATGCCCTAGAGTGTGTTTGAAAATTCATTGCCACAAATTGCACACCCCACTTTGTGTACTATTTGCCCCAAATTTAATCGATGCAGCCCGCTACAACTGATAAATTTGGAACAAATCCCCACAAATTGCGGCACACATCTTGTAACAAGCAATTTTCAAACACACTCTAGATAGTTTAGAATAGTTAGATAAAAAATCAAACCACATGATAGAAATGATTGAATGTCTTCTTCCTTTTTTCTTTCTCCTCCAATTCCCTTTTTCTTTCTTTCAGCTTCTTTTCTAGTTCCTCTAACTCTCTTAGTTCCCTTTCCCATTTTCTTTTTTTCCATTCATTTTTTCTTTTAAATATATTTCCAAATAAGCTGGTTTTGATTCCTTTCATTATGTTCTGTTTTTTTCCTTCACTGTAACAAATCAAATACAACTCTCCAATTACTACATTAAGAATACTATTTTTTTTCACCATCATGGCAAATTCCTCCTTATTTTAAATATTACTATGTCTGATTTTTTTTTATTTATTCTTTTTCTATTTCATATATATTATTTTTATGCTACATATAGTATCATAATTAATGAAATATTATACATATTATATCACATTATGAGTATCAACTCCACCCCTGCTTTATTATTTCACAACAAAATTTTAAAAAATTATATCCTAACAGCTTCAATTATATTACTAAATTTATATTCTTATTCCTATGTCAAAACAAAAGAATATTTTAACAGACATCCTCAGAGAGAGTTTAAAGTATAAAATGTAAAGAATATCTTTGGATGTGAATTGGTTAGGGAAAATAGTATATGATAATCTTAAAAATTGTATTTAGAAAAAAATGCTGAATAGCTAGAGTGTGTTTCTTTATAAATATTCCTTTTTGGCAGGAATTAAGATATAGCAATTTTTATTGAAAAAAAGAGTTTTTATGGCTATTGCAATATGCAGGAATAAAAAGAAAGGAAATAAGCTAACAGGAAATGTGCCCCTGATAAACATAAAATTGATTTATTCAACAGAAAAAGAATCTGCCTGATACATTCATAAAAAAGAGATACCAATTATCAACTTAAAAAAACTCGATACATTCCAGCCATAAAAGGGAAATGCATCGAGTTTGGTTACAGTTATTATTCTAAATTGTTTTACAAAAAACCTTAAAATTCACTGGCATAAAACTTATTTCTCTTTTTCATTATTTAACACCAATGCCAAATGTTCTATTCCATTCTGTACACTTTCCATAGATTTTAAAATATTTTCCACACCAGCTACTTGTTCCTCTGTAGAAGTGCTGATTTCTGTTGTGGTTTCAACAGATTTTTCTGATATAGATTCTAATTTTGTCATAGATTCCAACAAATGTTCTTTGATTATAACAATATTTTCTAATTCTTCCTTTAGTAATCTTGTTACATTAATAACCTCCTCTGATGAATGAAGCATATCTTCAAAAATCTTTATTGTACCATCCAGCTTATGATGAGATTCCTTTACAATAATATTATTATAATCCATAATCTTATTGGTATCTTCCATCGTTCCAATAATATCTTTTAAAATAGCATCAATTTTTTGTGTTGCCTCTGAAGATTCTGCTGAAAGTGCATTGATCTCATCTGCAACTACAGCAAAACCTTTCCCCGCCTCTCCTGCTCTTGCTGCTTCAATTGCCGCATTTAAAGCAAGTAAATTTGTCTGTTGTGCAATCTGGTTGATACTATCAATAATTTCACCGATTAAACTGGACTTTTGAGATAGTGTGATAACCCCCTCCGAAGCTTCTTTTGTCGATTTGATATTTTCATCAAATTTCTTAGACAATTCTGTAATTGCTGTGATTCCTTCGTCATTCTTCTCTTTCAATAAATTTATGTTGTTTACTGTTTCACTTACACGATTTTCAGAATTGATAATCTTTTCACTCAATTCTTGAAAGATACCCAGGCTTCCATTTACTTCTTCAATCTGAAGATCTGCACTATTTGAAATTTCTCCAGTAGATGCTGCAATTTCCTGCGAACTCTGCTCAAAATCATGTAAAGAGCTATAAATATTTTCCGAAGATTTTTGTATTTTATCGAATGCAGTCCTAACATTGCCAAGCAGTCCCTCTACTTCTTTTTCTTTTTCCTCTACTATTTCAAATAATTTATAGGTTCTGCTTGTAATAATGACCGTTCCCATAACACATAATAAAAATACAATTAAAACAAATACCCATACTATTAAACTATGCATTTTTAAATATGCATTTGTAAATAAAACCATTCCAATTGCATTTGACGCAACAGTAACAACTGCATTTACTTTTACTACAGATACATCATAATAAGCAATTGCCAGTAATAACATTAGTACATATACATGTGTCATTGCTCCATACTTTCCATCATTTGCGAATACAATTGTAATTGCTCCACATATCGGACAAATGGAAACATAGAAATACTTTGCCATCCTGCCCCATTGTTTCTCAAATATTCTAATCAAAACACTTGCCAAAGGCATTATAAAAATAATACTGTCTGCTGCCGTTCCCCCTAAAAACAACATAACAAATATAAACCCTGCAACTGGAACAGCCATATTTACCAGAAACATAATCAAATTCATCTGTTTCTCTTCATTTTTTAAAATCTCTAACTGCATACTTATCACCCCATAATCTTCATTATTGTACATTTTACTCTCTTAAATTGAAACTATACTATTTTATTTTTATATAGCTTCAACAAAGATATACCCTTATCTAAATTTGCTCTATTACACTTCCTTCCCTATATAATTTTTTCATTACCACTGCCAGTATGTGTTTAATAACCTCCTCCTTCAGGCATGCTTTACACAAATCTTTATAAACCTTAAACTATTTATTTGTAACAGTTCAGTTGTACAATCATTCCTATATAAGATAAGACAGATACCTGCCATGAATAACTTGTCCATTCAAATGTTTTTCTTCCATCACGATACGCTCTTTTGACAGATACCTGCCATGAATAACTTGTCCATTCAAACGTATTATCTTTCATTTATATCTTTTGGTATTTTATAAATGATTCTGACCAGATTGTTACATTTATTCTTATCCTTAGTATATAACAAATACCTTTGTATTTTCTATTAGTTTTTGTACTGGTTTTGTTAGTTTTTGTACCTATTTTGTTGGTTTTTGTTGGTTTTTGTTAATTTTTCACTTAATACATACAGCAATTCATCGCATTTATTTTCAGATACAATTGCCATATTCCTCTGTTTTCTCTATAGCATATTTGAAAACGGTCTATTGCAATACATGATCAATTCCATCTGCAATTCCATCTACTATTTTATCCTGATATTGCTCCGTTGCCATTTTCTTATCTTCCTCAGGATTGCTCATATAGCCCATTTCTACAATAGTCACAGGTACACTGCACCAATTAATGCCGCTCATGGTATCAGTTTCCCAGACACCTTTACTGTTTGCTCCTGTTTCTGCTAAAATACCTTCTAGTACTGCCGAAGAAAGTTCTTTCGATTTCTGGTATAAATTTCCATTATAGGGATTTGATGAAGTCTGGCAGATCGTCATTACACCATTTACACTGCTGTTATCATCCCCATTGGCATGAATACGAATAAAGGCATCTGCATTTGCTTCATTTGCCACCTTGGCACGCTCGCTGTTACTAATGTTCACATCATTCGTTTCTCGAACCATAATAACCTTATAACCACGTTTTACTAATTCTTCCTTTAATTTTTTTGCCACTTGCAGATTTAGTTCATATTCTGCTAATCCACTGGCTTTTCCTTCTGTACCGGAAGAAACTTTTGCCTTCATTTCGCTGGCACCCGGACCAACTGGTTCTTTTTCTAAATTCTGCTTTTTTTGATGTCCTGCATCAATAACAATAACCTTATCTGCTGCCAAAGGCTCTGTGGACAAATATTTTGTAGCTGCATAATATACTTTTCCTTCCAATTTTATTTTACTCCACTCTTTGTTGCAGCCCACACGTTTTAATTTTGTTCCACGTTTCAATTTTTTATAAATATTATCCTTATTTTCTGTACTTGCCTCTGTTCTGACACGAATTGTTTTTGTAACATATACGGTCTCCTTTACATCTGAAAATTGATACCCAAAATCAGGATTCTGTGTTGGTGCCTCTGTCGGTATTTCTGTTGCCAATGCCTCTTTCGTCTCTGTAATTGGTGTTTCTGTCACGAGCCCTGCTGGCAATGTGTTTATCTCTCCTTCTGTTTGTTGTGCTATATTATTTTGTCCTACATTCCTATCATTATTTTCACTTGCAGCTTCAGACACAACCTCCTCTCCGTGCTCTCCTACACCAATATGGCTTTCTTTGCTTTTTTGGGTACAAGCTCCCAGTATAAACATACTACATAATACAAATAGCAACAAATACATTGTTTTTTTCATATTATTCTCCTTTTCATAATATTTTCTCTTAGGTGATTGCAAAACTCTAAGCAGACTAAATTTTATTTGCGTAAATTACCATTCCATAAGCAAGAGATTTCTAACACCACTGATACTTAAGTGTTGTATTTTCTCACATTATGTATCAATGCAAGTGCCGGGTAATGCAATCGTACCCTGCACCCCAATGGAAATCTGCACAAATATTCACAAAGTAAATAGTGTCCCACAATTGCCTGTATTTATATTTACTATATAGTATTATACCTTATAAATCAACAAAAAACATCTCTTAGAAAGTTATAGCAGATTGGCAATCTTAAAGGTATAAGATATTGTTCTATAATAATTTTTATAAATGAAGTTTCACTATTGTAATAGTTATTCACAGCAAAATAGCAAACACCATTCTATAATGACCTTTGCCTTTTTTTATTCTATATAATCAGACTAACCCTCGGACTACTTATACTCTAACTTTCACAACAACGTTTGTACTGCAAGGCGGAGATTTCGGAACACTTTGCTTACTTCCGTAACATGATTTCATTGTTGCCCTGTCAATACCAACAACAGGAGGCAATGTTCATATGGAAATTGTGATTTCTCTTTTTTTCTAACATTTGTTGTCCATTCCCATTTAAGCCTAAATTTTTGTTATTTTCCTCTCCAGTAAGTATTTTGGTGTCACTTCTAAAAACTCGCAAATTTTAGTTATAAATTTGGAAAATAATAAAATAGTCTTCCCAAAAACGGTCAACGGATTTAAAATAGCCTTATATTAAGCATTTTGGTTAATCAGAAGGATGCCATGAATGATAAATTTTTTATGCTTCCATTAGAGAAGCAGCAAAGGATAATCAATGCTGCATACAAAGTGTTTTCACGGAACAGATTTACACGAAGGGAGATGATTAATCATGGAACACAGGAAAATATTGGCACAGGGAGGAATTGTCCATTATTGGATTGATAAAGTGGATGGCGCATCTGATTGCATTGTTTTTACACATGGATTAACGGCTAATCACACAATGTATGAAAAACAGGTAGATTTTTTTGCGGGAAAATATACGGTTCTTCTTTGGGATGTGGCATTTTCATTTCCCATATTGATACTTATAGGGGAGAACGACTGTACAGGTAAAGTAAAGGCATATTGCAGGGAATGGGCAAAACGGACAGGGTATCCATTGCATATCATCAAGGGGGCGAAACATTTCTCAAACGGAGATAACCCAGGACAGGTAAATGAAGAAATAGAAAATTTTATCAATTTATTATCAGCTAAAGGAGAAATTGGCAATGCTTTATTATGATGATGAATATGGAAACAGTGACAATCTACATAAAAAAAGTCGGTGTAATTGGTCATTCTCTTGGAGGTCAGTGTGCAGTAATGCTTGTAAGTAAACGACAGAGTTATTTAGCTTTGCTATTTTTCTTAGTGCATGGCTTAATCCTTTCATCGAAAAATTTCGGTTTGTAAGCTTTTTCCATAAGTTTCCCCTATTTTCAAAGCTTTGTACAATGCCAGCCTCAAAATGTGTATCCTTTTCCCTTGTTTTTGCCCTCATGGGCAAAATCACAAGGAACTGAAACGACAGAATGAAATCATTTTTGAGGCAGAAAAGGAACGTAATGTTTGGGAACTTGAGCGTGACGACCTGAAAGGGTTTGCGAGATTTTCCAAGAAAAGTGAATTGCAAAGCAAAATTGACCGAAAGAATGAGGAAATTGACATTCTGAAAATCGGATTATTCGGCATTGCCAAAAAATATATAGTATTGTAAAGGGGATTATGCTATAATTATAAGAAATGTGTAGAAAAGGAAAATTTGATATGGCAGTATTAAAAAATGAAATACCAATATTGGAATTTGATACAGAGCAAAGTGCAGTTATAATGCCAGGGCATCATTTAGATTATAGTTTTCCACGGAAAGGCGTAATGCTTTTTATGGAGCCTGAAATAGATGATTTTGCAGCCCATAATGAATGTGAAGTCATCGGGAAATTTGTCAGTGTGACAAAAGATTTTTACATCTATAAAACTCAAATTAATAACATAGATATTGCATTTGTACAAGCACCTCTTGGCGGAGCAGGCGCTGTACAAATTATGGAACAGCTAATTGCAGGAGGTGTGAAAGAAATCATAGCTGCAGGATGTTGCGGGGCTTTGGTTGAAGATACCGAAGGATCGTTTTTTATTCCTACTGCAGCACTCAGACAGGAAGGAACATCATATCATTATTTGCCGCCATCACGAGAAGTCGAATTAGATGCTGCTCCAATTAAAGCAATATGCAGAGTATTAGAAAATGCAAAATTAAGTTATAGAACCTGCAAAACATGGACGACAGACGGCTTTTACCGAGAAACAAAGGAAATGGTTCAGTATCGAAAGTCAGAAGGATATGCCGTTGTAGAAATGGAATGTGCATCTATGGCTGCATGTGCAAAAATGAGAGGCATCTTGTTTGGACAAGTGCTTTTTACCGCAGATTCGTTGGCAAATGTTGATGCACACGATATAAGAAATTGGGGAAATGATTTTTTTGCGGCAGCCATGAAAATTGCAATGGAAGCGATAACGGAGGTGTAGACATGAGATCAGAAAACGAAATGTACAACCTTATTTTAGAGGTTGCGAATAATGATATTAGAATTAAAGCTGTTTATATGAACGGTTCAAGAACAAACGAAAATGTTCCGATCGATATGTTTCAGGATTACGATATTGTTTATGTTGTGGAAAACATCAAAAGCTTTATAAAAGACAAAGACTGGATCAATCGTTTCGGAGAAATTCTTTACATGCAGTATCCGGATGAAACCCCATATTATCCGAGCGATAAGGAAAATTCGTATGGATGGCTCATGCAATTTGCAGACGGTATCCGCATTGACTTGACTGTGCAGACTGTAGATTACGCACTGCAGCACATTCAGGATGACAAACTCTGTAGGATCTTGTTGGATAAAGAAAAGATATTACCCGAAGTAGAAACAGCAACCGATCGTCAGTATTGGGTCAAAAAGCCGACGAAAGAACAATATCTGGCGACCTGTAATGAATTTTGGTGGTGTACTAATAATATAGCCAAAGGTTTATGGCGGGAGGAAATTCCTTATGTGCAGGACATGACAAATTATGTTGTAAGACCTCAACTTATTAGAATGTTAGATTGGAAAGCAGGTATTTTGACGGGATGGGCAGTAAGCACCGGAAAATCATCAAAATATCTGTATAAGTGGCTTTCAGAGGAAGAATGGGAAATGTTTATGGCAACCTATTTTGATGGTAATGTTGATAATGCATGGAAGTCTATTTTGGGTATGTGTGATTTGTTTGAAAACGCGGCACAGTTTGTCGGGGAGAAATTAGGATGGGAATATAATGAAAAAGAGGGAAAAGCAGCTCAAGATTTTTTGGAATATGTACATCAATTACCAAAGAATAGATTATAAAAATGTTGATACATAATAAACGAAAGGATTTTGCTTATGGGGAAGCTTAAGCAAGTTACCATCAAGTGCTAATTGTGCATACTCAAGCGGTTTGTCTATTGCCAAAGCATCTAATGCACATTGAGAGCAGGGAGTAGTCCGCAATCCATCTTCCGCAACATTACAGTCAATCCGTAGGATATATCCGTCAAAGGTGGTTACATCAACGCCGTTGTGGTACATATTGTATTCTACATATATGAATCTCATATCTTATCTGTCCTTTCTTTGTGAATTAAATTTTCGGAGAAATTAAGAAAGCATTTCAATCAGTCCTTTTTGCCTGATTTATATTGTGTTATACTTTGTTATAGGTTTTTCTTTCCCTTATTTTTGCCCTTATGAGAGTTCGTAACATGAGGGAAAAGGATATAACACAAGGGAAAGACTAAGGGCAAACTCACATACTATAAATTTAGCATTTTCAAGGGTTTGCTAGCTTTTTGAAGATAAGATATAACAGTTAATAAATGCTATAAAAAGTGTCTTATCAGAATTCCGGTTTGTGGGGATGGCGAGGATTGAACACACAATTGCTGAGAACCATATTCAAATAGCTTTATCTGCTATTGAATCAAAACCGGCAAATAAAGTTTGAATAAATGAAGAAAGAGGTATTGTGTGATGAATGAAATACTATTTAAAACAACAAACTCGGGAGCAGCGAAGAAGGCGATACAGCTTTTGGAAGAGCAGCTCCATACTGATTGACATTGATGGAGGTCATTATGAATTCAGTGAAAAAAATCTGTGTAGAAGATATTGATTGTCTTAATTTCTGGATAAATTATTTTGGCTGTTGTTATCCAAATGGTTATGACGAGTCCAATGATATTTCCGTATCTGAGCTTATGGAGGAATTGTATACAGAGGAAGTCGGGGACTGGTGGGATCAGTTTACCGGATATTATGAAGGTGTCCTTGATGAAAGTGATGGATATCTAGATAATCCAACCATGCTCAAGGAGGAACTGTTACCGGACAAAATTTTAAAAATTGAATTTCATCCGGGTGATATCCTTTATTTTATCAATAATGAACAAATTGGGAGTACAGGACCACACTGCAAACTGCAGACAATTCCTTATGAAAAAGTGGAGCAGTTATTATCTTTAAAAAACGGACGGCAGCTTTTTCTGCTTCTTTTGCCGCTTGCTTTTATAGAGAGGGAAGATATACAGTCCATCAGAGATAAAATTACAGAACAGATGAGCAATTATTTCTTGGAAGATTTATGTAAAAGTGTTTCGGAGTGTATTGTGTCAGGATTAGTGTAACAGTTGTGAAAAGCAAGAAATTAGTTTATTAGAGAATGAAACAAAGTAGCAGGCTGGAAGGCAAGAGGTATGTATATGGATTGGAACAATGTCCCGTTTCGAGAGCATTTTGCAGAAATCACACGGAAGCTGAACCAGCAGGCGTTTTGGAAAACCGCCCTGTTTGGGGTTCTTCTCATAGAACGGCAGTGGCTCATTTATGAAAGATTATCTGCATTACGCCCATTATTAAGACAATATTTTTCGATCAGTTCATCGTAAACAAATCCAAAATCTACAAGTTCTTTTATCTGCCTTAGAAGATTGTCTTTTGGAACCACTAGATCATATATTTCCATGTATGGACTTAACACCAGTCTCTGCTGTTGTTCAATCATAAAAAGCACCGCCTATCTTTGATATATACATTATATCAAGGATAGGCGGTAATATCCACTTTTTCAGTGCCCTCCCTTTCCTTCATACTGATATTTCTATCATTACTCCTCATCCTGCTTCTACCTTAAGTAACTAAATTATGTATTTTTTACTCCTACTGTTTTTCGTCGTAACCACCATACGGCAACCCCGACCATAAAAGCTGATAAAACCATTGCAACTGCTGGACACCATATCATGGCATCAAACGTCTTTCCTGCTAACCTGTATATTTCATTATGGGTATAAAAATCCTTGCTGACAGAAAGTCTAAGCGGCATAAAATTAGCAAATACATGATTGACTTCAAAACTGATCATCTTCTCCATGATAAGGAGCAATATCCAATAAAAGCTGACTACCACGATTCCCGCCATGATCCTCTCCATCAAAACCGAAATCAGGATTGTCATGGAAACCACAAAAATAAGTGCTATATAACCACGGCTGCAGTTCCACACAAACTGCTCCGCATATGTGATGTGGAATACAGAGAAAAAGGTATCTTCATTGCTCTGTATATACTCACCGCCTCCCGAAAAACCAAACGGAATCATTTTTGCTAAAAAATAGAAAATAACTGCCACAAAATATAATATGCTTCCCACTCCGAAAGCCGTGGTTATCCTCGCCAAATCAAGCCTCTTTTTCCCATTTTTTGTGGACTGGCTGAGTTCCTTCATCTCAGTCTGTGCATCGTCAGCAAAGAGCGGCATAATAATAATGGATATCATGATTAAACTAAGAGGTATAAAGCTGCCCATGTCACGGTTCAAGTTCTTCCAACCTTCCGAGAAACCTACCCTTAATCCGGTAAGTTCCTCTGCTTTCTCCATAAACCTCTCTTTTTCACTTTCCGTATAATTAAAATTGATGCTTTCATTCAGCCTCCGCTTTATCGTCCTTAAGCGGTTCTCAAAAAATGAATTGATTTCCTCATCCGATAAGTCTCCTATTTCCCTATCTGAATAATTCAGATCCACCAGCTTTTCTATATTTACTTCATCAACAAAGACTGCTTCCCCGCTACGCTTAAGCATCACGATTGCTTCCTCAATACTTCTGCTCTCCTCATTTTCTTTTCCATGCTTCAAATTTTCCCATCCGCTTGCCACAAACCCGTC
>CAYRAV010000050.1:0-23439 GCA_964422365.1 uncultured Lachnospiraceae bacterium
TGTGCATGATATGGTGCTTTTTGTGCCATATCTTCTTTCTTTTTTGCCAGTGCGGCACGTTTCTTTTCTTTTTCTCTGGTTAACTGTGTTTTCATAGAACACCTCATCTTTTGCATCTGCTTGTGGATATAGAACGCATTACAAGTACATATAATATTCTGATACATCTTCTTTCAACAAATTTTTCCCATTTTTTGCATATTCATTTTTGATTGCAGGAATAATCTCTGCCATATCCATCGGCTTATGTCTGGCGGCTGCCAAAAATGCACCATGAAGTAAAATGTTTCTAATATTGCTCCCTGACAATTCAAACTGCCCTGCCAGATAGTCAAAATCAATCTCACCAATACACATCCTATCTGGTATCATAGTCTGCCAGAGACGTTTTCTGTCTGACACATTGGGCAGTGGAAACTCCACAACAATCTTTAACCTTCTCTTAAATGCTTCATCAAAATGGTGGAACAGATTCGTGGCAAGTACAGTAATACCATCATATCCTTCCATTTTCTGCAGCAGAAATGCTGCCTCCATATTGCTATACTTGTCTGTTGTTTCCTTTCCTTCTGTGCGCTTGCTAAACAACGCATCTGCTTCATCAAAAAATAAAATAACCTGGCTTTTCTGTGCCTGTTCAAAAATCTCATTTAGATTTTTTTCTGTTTCGCCAACATATTTACTTACGATACAGGATAATTCTACTTTGTACAATTCCATACCAAGTTCCCTTGCAATAACCTGTGCTGCCATAGTCTTTCCTGTTCCGGGAGCCCCAATAAATGCCATAGAAATCCCTTTCCCATAAGATATCTTGTCCTGAAATCCCCACTCCTCATATACTTTGTGTTTATATTTTACCTGATTACAGGCATCCATTAACTGCTGCTTTTGTTTCTCTGGTAATATCAAATCCTTCATCTGATAAACGGCGGGCACTTTAACTGCCTTTTTTCCCATGCTCTGTTCTATCACTTCATAACACTCTTCTGTCACCATTTCCTTTGAAATAAATGGCATTTCACTTAACTTTCTTCTTTGCTCTGCATTTTTTAGAACTTGTTTGATTTTTCCTTTGGTAAGCCGGAATCTATTTGCCATACTTCCTATGTCCATTCCGTCTTCTATGGCATACTCTGCTGCCTTCGCCTCCCAAAATGCTTTTCCCTCTAACAGTGACACAGGCTGTATAGATAAATAGGTCACAACATAATCTTCCTTCATCTGCAATTTCTCCTTTGCAGAAAGAAACACAACAGAAAAAAAAGCAAGCAATTGCTCTAACAATATTTTCGTTTCTTCTAATACCTCTGCTATTTTTTCTTTTTCCTCTGCATGGACAAGCAGTACTGGTATGGATTGAAAGAATATCACTTCCCTCATGATTCCATTGCACAGATCCATTTTTTGCATATCATCCATTGTTTCCATCGCCTTCCCGCATGAATCTAATGTAATAAAAACACAATTCCGCTTTTGTTTCATACAGACATTCTGTATAGAAAACCGCTTACCACTTCCTTCTTCTCCATAAAGATAAACAAGTTGAGCCCTATCTTGTTTCTTTTCCTCTAAGACCCGCTCTAAAAACAGATGCTCTTTTGTTTTTTCTCCCAACCATGGTTCTAACTTTTCATAATAACTCCACTTTTTTAAGAAATTCCCATAAGGCTGGTTTGTTATTGCAGTCTCCATCATAAAATCTAACATCCGTTCACTCAGCTGCACTTTTGTAAAAAAAACCGATGTATCTTTTTTCCCACGCTTTAGAAAAAATCTCTGCAGCAGGTTTTCCTCTGCGAAGGTTTCATATACCTGCGAAATATCCACCATTTTCTCATAAGTAAGCTGTGCCAGATAAGGAGTGGCATAGTGATGTTCCCAGTGATTATGCAGCAAGGCAGCCACAGAACTGTAACATGGATCTAATTCCATTGCAAATAGCAATCTGATACAATGCTGTTCAAATTCATCCGCTGCAAACACATCTAACAAATATTCTAAAAAAATAAACACTCCCTCTTTTTCTATCTGCCTGCATTGCTCCAAAAACTGCTCCTTTGCAGCTATAATATCCTCTGCTGTAACAGAAGAAAAATTCTCTCCCAGAACATGCCTTATCTCTGCCCCTGCTGCACTATGTTCCTGCACAACTGCGCTTATATAAGAACAG
This sequence comes from uncultured Lachnospiraceae bacterium, assembly GCA_964422365.1. GTDB lineage: Bacteria > Bacillota > Clostridia > Lachnospirales > Lachnospiraceae > CAYRAV01. The sequence goes on from CAYRAV010000050.1 coordinate 2,174, forward strand.
AACAATTCTCCCTGCCTTTTTACAGCATACTGAAATTGCAAATTCAGCAGTTGTTTTAACATCCCTCTATAGCTCTTGCTCTCGTTTTCTTTTAAGTACATCCCGACTCTCCCCTTTATGTAGTCTTTACCTATTCATACAGGCCTGATAGCTTTTTTTCAATTCCTCCCCAGGTGTCAGATCTAACTCTTTTTTTAACAGCATACAGAACTCCTCGTACTGTTTTTTCGCTCCTTTTAAATCGCCTATCTCCCCATAACATATTAAAATCATACTGACAATTTTTTCAGAATACACACTGACTGATAATGCATTTTTCAAATAAAGCAATGCTTCTTCATACTCTGTCTGTTTCATCAATTCCATTGCCAGCATACAACACCCTTTCTCAAATATCCTTTCATAATATTCCTGTTTTCCCCACACCCATTCACTGTCTATATCTTCTAGATATCGTCCCTGGTATTTAAGAAACATCTGTTTTTCTTCCTTTAATTTTTCTATATTCTTCGTTTCTACATAATGTGCTGCCATTTTTACCTTACTCAAATCAGATTGTATTACACTTACGTCCATACTATATTTTTTATTTTGATAACTAATGATGTAATCCAGATTATAATAAGAAAGTTCTTTTCTTATGTTGTAAAACATATTGTGCAGCATAGCAATCGCATTGTTTGGAAGTTCTTCTCTCCACAGCTCAGATAATAACGTTTTTCTCTCTACTGCCTCTCCATCCCGGTCAACCAAATATGCAAACAGCTCACATCCTTTTTTTGTTCTCCATGATAATTCCTTTCCATCTTCTAAAATCTTAACGCAAAATGTTCCAAAAGAAGATACTGCAATCTTTTTTGCTTCCTTCTCTGATAATTCATTTTCTTTTTCTGCTACAATTTTATCTAATATTTTCTGCTCTCGTTCTAAAAGATAAGGAACTGCTATATGATTCTCTGTTAAAAAAAACAATGCATTATTAATCTGCTTTTCATATTTCTCAGTATTTTCTTCGTAATGAAACAATCCTCTGTACAGACTGCGATACACCCCATACTTATTCTCTTTTCCAAACATACTATCCGCACAGTTCAGATATTGCTCCATCTGTTCTAAGTTTCCCATCCGATAGAAATATTCTGCTGCAATTTCCAACTCCAATACTGAAAATTCCTGCCCGTTCTCTTTGAGCAGGGAAAAACATTGTCCTAATAAATTTAACTGATTCTCTTGCAGCATTTTTCTCCCGCATCGCTCTAACAGCATACTTATTTGCTCTATATTTTCCTTTGCATATAAAAATGCTTTATCATATTCCTGCTTTCTTAAATAGAACAAAAATGCTTGTTGTTTTACTTCTTTTTGGTGCCATTTTTCTCTTTTTTCTAACAAAAATAATCGAAACAAAGTGAAATAATGATATGACTGTCTTTCTTTATCCGGCAAAACAGATATTAAATTTTCCTTTTCAAAAAAATGTATCATCTGGCTGCTGTCTTCTCTTCCTAAACAGGTATTGCAAAGAGTGGAATCTAACTGATGCAGCACTGCTGTCCTTAATAAAAACTCTTGTTGTTTTGTGGAATACTTCTCATATATTTCATAATCCATATAATCATATAACATTGTGTTCATAAGCAGTTCTTCCTGTGTCATCTCCATTACACAAAAAAACTCACTGCTTCTTTCCTTCAGAAGCCAAAGCAGCCAGAAAATTGCAGCAGCCCAGCCTTCTGTCAATTCTTTTATCTGTTCAATCTGTTCTTTTTTTGCCTTTTTTTCAAAAAACTGTTCTGTCCAGCAGGCAATTTCCTCTGACGAAAAACACAACTCTTTCTCTGTAACCATTCTGCATTTTCCTTCCAGCAGATATTTAAAAAAATATGGCGGTATCTTAGAAGATGCCAAAATAAATACTTTGGCCTGCTCTGGCACACACTCTAGTAACAGCTTCATAAAGTTGATAATATTCCTGTTTATGATATGATGAAAATTATCAAATACAAGATAACATTCTCTTTTCTCTTTTTTCACCGCTTCCACCATGCCTAACACTGCTCCAACAAGATCATGGACAACATCTTTAGTAATTTTGCTGCCATCTGCCACACCCTTGCCAAACTGTTCCCTTCCCTGCAGCGTAAGATTTGCCACTCCCGAAACAAAGCATTTCAAAAAATTACATTCCTCATTATCAGATTTGTCAAAGGAATACCACAACACTTTTGCTTTTTCTTTCCCCATTCTGCAATAATCTGCCACTACATTTGTTTTTCCACTTCCGGGCCTTCCGGTGAGGAAAAATACTGTTTCCTTTTCCTCATCAAATATATGGTACAATGCCTCTCTTTTCACAGATATTTTAGATTTTTTAGGTATCATAAGTTTTTTCTGAATGATTTGATCCTGTTCTTTCATCCTGCCTATCCCCTTATACAAAGTAATCCCATCTATCCATTTGCCCTGTTCAACATTCCATTCTCTACAACTTCTTCATAGTTCATCTCACCTGTCCATATCTTGCTTAATCCCAGATAAACACCCTGTATGCCTTCTAGCATCATTTCATAATAAATTTCTGTATCCTGCACCATCTCTTCCATGCTTTTTTTGTTATCTAAAGGCCAGCAGTTACGCAAATACACACTGTTTTGCTTTTTTCTCATTCCAAAAGTTCCCACTGGAGAAATATAATTAAGCTCCTCAATTGCTTTTTGTAACTCCTCTATATTTTCTTCTGCATCATTTGTAATCGTTGCAATCAATTCCACTTGCGGCATATTCTCTTTTAATTCAAATACCAACGCCTGCATAACAAAATATGCACTTTCATCTGAATAGATAGAAAATACACTTCGCAGATACCAAAATTTACTATTGGAATCCTGTTCTAATATATTCTCCTTTGTGTATGTTCCCATTTTCTTTTCCAATGCTTTCATATATTTCTCTGACCATTGCTCTGTCATATGATTTTCCTCCTTCATCCTTCCCACTGCTATTTGTTCCCACAGGCAGCAAACCTGCTCTGCATATCTTTGGCAAAGCCATTCTCACAGACCGATCTGGCGGCTGCAAGATTACAGGCTATCTGCCAGACAGCCTGCTATTAATTGGACGATAAATATCCAAAATCTTCATCTGTCAATACCTTACCATATTTTGAAAAATTAAGCTTAATGGCCTCTATCAGATGCCTGTTTGCAAGACGGTTTCCCTCTGATGCTGCAATATAAGCTGCATTGGTCAGTATTTCTTTTATATTACTGCCTGATAATTCAAAATGCTCTGCATAAAATTCAAAGTCTAGTTCCTCTTCACAGGGCACATCCTTTGGCAGGATGGCAGACCATAACTGAAGCCTTACTTCCGGTGTAGGAAAAGAGAAATTTATCATGAATTTAATTCTTCGTTTAAACGCATCATCAATATTATTCACATAATTGGTTGCTAATATGGTAATTCCCTCATAATCCTCTAATTTCTGTAAAAGGTGTGCCGTTTCTGCATTGGCATTCCTATCATGGGAATCTTTTACATCAGAACGTTTTGCAAATAGAGAATCTGCCTCATCAAAAAACAGCAGTGCATTGATATTTTTCGCTTTTTTAAATAAAGCCGAAATATTTTTTTCTGTTTCACCTATATATTTACTGACTAACTGTGACAAATCCACCCTGTACAGATCTAAACCAATTTCATTTGCCATTACCTGAACTGCCATTGTTTTTCCTGTTCCGGGAGAACCATAGAACAAGGCACAAATTCCACGTCCATATGGTGTCTTGCGGAAAAATCCCCATTCTTCTCCAACCACATTTCTATATTTTATCTGATTACAGATCATCTGCATCTGATGCTTCTGTTCTTCGCTTACCACCAAATCTTCCCATGTATAGACCGCATTAATCCGTGCCGCATAACTTCCCAACTGATTTGGCGACCGCTGTTTGACTGCCTGCTGCACATCTTCTTGTGTAATCAAATCTTCTCCCTGTTCCACTCTGATAAAATCTGCTGTCTGTAATACTTCCTTTATTCCCTGTACAGATAAAATAAACTGATTGGCACACATGGTAAGGCTGACATCCTCACACAAACAGTAACCAGCTGCATATCTGTTCCATAAAATAATCCGCTCTTTCACCGACAGCATTGGCTGTTCCATACATTGTAAATGAAGTGGAAAATTTAATAAATATTCACTTTTCTCTGGCGAAAGCCAAAGAAAAAACTTTACCTTTTGGGCTAACAATTCCAAAAGATACGAAAGTGCCTGTGGAAATTCTCTCTGTTTTTTTTCTTCCTCCTCTGTTTCACTTCTGTCTTTTGAATCAACAAAACAAAGGCAGGCATTTAATAATATGCTCTCTAACACCAGTTTTGAAATAATTTTCTCAATCTCCTGTAAGGTTGCAATTTCTAATTTTTCCACATCAACAAAAATAACACCCAAATTCATTTTTCCTGCTGCATATTTTACAAAGAATTTCTTTCCATTTCCCTTTGGCCCATACATATGAATTACATTTCCCATCTTCCCCTTTTCTAATACATGATAGCGAATACTTTGATACAAGCTGTCCGCTAATTCCTGCCGGATATAAATTTCTTCCGGATTCTCTTCTTTTTCTTTATATTGTGCAAAACACCTGATATCACTATCTAGATTGCTATAACCATAAAAGTAACTGCATATTCTTTTGTTCAATGCAAAACTATAAGTTTTTGGCTTTCCTTCCACTTCTTTTTTTATATCTAGGAAATATTCTATTAGCGTTCCCTTTCTCTGTAATATTGCCCCCGCTTCCTTGTCGTCTATATCTGAAAATAATGAAAATAAAAATAATGCTGTTTGAAATGTGGGATGATTCAACCCCTCCCTTCCCTGCAAATCAACAAAAATCTTTTCATACTTTTCATCATAGGAATTCGCAGCTGCCAAAAGAAACATAAAATCCTCTAACTCTGTCAGTGTAAGACTTGTGCTTAAGAACTGCATTTTAAAATTCATTCCACGATAAGGAGTGTATATCAGCCTGTTTGTAATATGCTTTTTTGCCTGTATCAGCTCTCCCCTTACATATTCCTTTGTTTCCTGGTGCATATTTTTCTGCTGCCTTAGCACAGAAGCATAGGCATCCTCAAGTGAGGCAGGCAGTTCCCTTATATGTACTTTCTGTAATTCCGCCTCTCTCCGCGAAACAGTTTCTGCTGCTTCAGAATCTTCTATAAGCAGTATCCCGGTTGCGGCAAAGCACATATCCAGAAAAGCATATCTGTCATTCAAATATTCCTCCTCATTTTTATAGGACTTTCCTGCCTTCTTTTCATCAAAATATATCTGAAACAGATTGGGTATATTAACCATTTTGGCATCCAAAGCATTTTCCCTTTTTGCCTTCAACTATGAATACTCCTTCCTCTATTACACAATTATAGTTTTTATTTTATCCATTATACATTTGCTCTGCCAAAAAAAACAATCTATTTGGCAAAAACGTCATTTTTTTGGCAAAAACGACATCTTCCACAAAAAAATTCGTCAGTTCAAATACTTCTTCTTTGTAGGACAATATTTCTATGACACAAAGCAAATTAAGACATTTATCATGGGCAGCAATTGATATTGCCGGGAAATTGCTGACTGTTCTGTATGCCGCCGAATTAGAACTACCCGTTTGGGCAGTTCCAATTCGGATTTTTTTTGGATATGATATAATATGGCAGAAATATTTTATCTGCATATGACAATTAATCCTTAATTATGTAAAAAGCAGGTGAATTTGTTTGAAAATTGCACTAGTTGACGATGAACCAATATATTTAGATAAGATGGAACGGCTCTGCCAGGATTTTGCCTTACAGAACCAATGCTTAATTGAAACTGTCCCTTTTACCAGCGGAGAAACTTTCCTAAAATCTCTGAAACAGGATAGCTTTCCGCTGGTCTTTATGGACATTTATATGAGTGGAATGGATGGTATTACAACTGCACTAAAAATGCGGGAACATGACAGCAGATGCCTGCTAGTCTTCCTGACTTCAAGTAAGGAGTTTATGCCGGATGCATTTTCCTGCCATGCCTTTGAGTACATCACCAAACCCTTTTCAGAGAAACGTGTGGCCGCTGTGCTGCAAGATGCATTGAAAGTATTGCCCCCGGCACTAAAATACATAGTGATTACCAGCAGCCGCAAGACTATCCCTGTTTTCCTCCATGACATCATCTCTGCTGTGACAGATGCACATTATATCAACTTCAGTCTTATGAATGGTACGTCTCTCAGAAGCCGCATGACCATGCCGGAATTTCTTCGGCTAACGGAAAATGACCCACGCTTTATCCTTGTCAACAAAGGAATCGCATTGAACGCTGACCATATTCTTGATTTTGAAAATAACTGCTGTATTCTGGAGAATGGTACAACATTTCCCATCCGTGTGCGGAATTGTCAGAAGGTGGAACAGTCCATACAGAACTATCATTTTGAAAAAATCCGCAGCCACCAGCGATACGGCTGAACAAACAATAGAAAGAGAGGTGCTCCTATTGAATATCCATGAATGGCTTTGTATACTACCACAGTTTTGCATCCTGCTTCCCATATCTGCATTCTGCTATCTTCCAATGAAGAACCAGATGAAATACTCACTGGCAAAAACTACTGTCCTTTGTGGTATTATACTGATACCTTATATTTTTTTTGGTGCCTGGCTGTGCGTATTTTTGCAGACTGATACAAATATTATACTACTCCCCTCCCTTATTGTGTTCTTTTTATTATACCGCCACACGGTAAAAACTGACCTGTCCAGAACCCTTGCTGTGTATATTAACATATGCTTACTACAAACTTTTCCTGCACAGTTTTCCTACGCTTTTGATGCATGGCTGAACCCTGATTCTGGTGCCATCAAATTTTCCGCTGAAGCAGCACTCTTCCAGCTTGGTATTTCCTGCCTGCTAATGGCCGTTCTTGCATACCCTGCTTACCGCTGGTTCGCATGGATGATTGATCATCTGAACTTCCCGAAGATATGGTACTCCACACTTGTTTTATCCTCTATCTTCTTTGTTCTTAACTTCCATTCTGTTCCGCGTTCCTACAACATTCTGTATATGGGCCGAATATATCACCTTTTTCTCCTGCTGGAAACCGGTGCACTGGCAATCCTTCTATTCTTGTATGTAACCTTTTATCACATGGCAGTGGTCATTCTGGAATGTGCCAGACTAGAGGAGCGTTCCCACTTTCTTGAAATGCAGGCACACCAGTACCAGACACTGCAGGAGCATATGTGGCAGACAAAAAGGCTGCGCCATGACTTCCGTCATTCCATTCACCTGCTTGCAGCCCTTGCAGAACAAGGCGACCTTGACAGCATCCGCATCCATCTTGCAGAATACGAAAATCAACTAGAGGAACTTGTGTCCGTAAATTACTGCACTAACACCGCATTGAATGCTCTGTTTGGTTACTATCATGAAATGGCAGCTTTGACTAAAATTAAAACAGATTGGAAACTGAATCTTCCTGAGACTTTGACTGTTTCCGAACTGGATATGGCAAGCCTGTTTGGAAATATAATGGAAAATGCCATTGCAGGCTGCCAGACTGTGCCAGAGGATGCACGCTATTTCAGCCTGACTACAGAAATACAACATGGAAACACCCTATATATAGTTTCCACCAACAGCTTTGACGGATGTATCAAAAAAGGACAAAATGGCTATCTTTCTACAAAACACAACGGAAAAGGAATCGGACTGCGTTCCATTGCCACTGTTGCAGAGAAATATCGGGGTTTTGTGCAGGTATCCAATGATGACAAACATTTTTTCGTAGATGTGATGATAAAATTATAAGGATGCAGAATGTTGTAGAATAGGAATAGCTAGAGTGTGTTTGAAAATAGCTTGTTACAAAATGTATGTTACAATTTGCGGGGGATTTGGGCATTCAAATCAAATATTGTCAAAACTGCAGGCGTGACCACCGGGGCGTTTTATTGCTACTATGGCAGCAAAGAAGAACTGTTTGCGGCTTTGGTAAACCCAGCCTATGAATATATGATGGAACGGTATCGGCAGGCCCATGAATATTTTGAAAGCCTGCCCATGGAAAAGCAGCCAGAGCAGATTGGGACTCCTGCCCCTAAGATTGATAAGAGGCTGGAACATATCATTACTCTGCCAATGGGCTTTATGGACGGCATTGGCAGCAGAAAGATCAGGAAAATCGTTTATGAATCCAGTTCGGCAACAGAAACTTATCTTGCCCACCAGCTTCCTGACAAGGCGAATGTGCTCGCAACTCCTGTGGGACTTTTGATGCTTTTGCTTGTCTTTGACTGGCGGCTGGGGCTTTTAAGCCTTCTTCTGATAGTGGCGGCATTTGTCATTATGAGCGTCATGACGCGCAATACAACGATATCGTTGAATATATAGTTTTTATTACTTAAAACATACCAAAAAATTCAGATATGTCTATGTGAATCTTTCCACTTCGTATTCCTCAAACATTTTTCTTCCCCCACATACACCTTTTGATTGTGACATTACTTCTTATTTACTGCATTTTCCCATATTTTCTCAAATTCTTCTCTCTCTATTTCAATTCCCTCAAATTGCGTATCCTCATTAATCACACTTAACTCAGGAAGTTCACATTCAGATAAAATTGTTTTGTTCCTGCTTATGTTTCCCCAAGCACAGCCCATCAAACCATCTCTGTAAATCTCAACTTTTCTAATTTCATTTCTATTATCATCTAATTCTGAAAACAAAAGAATAGGTTCATCTGAAAAGTTATGTTTCCAACATACTTTTATATATGTCATACCAATCACCTGACTTTGCCCTTCTTACACTACTACTCTTTAGAAACCTACATTTATTTTCCTCCCTTTACCCAAAGTATTCCGAAACAAAGATTCCTACACCTCTATTGTATTTTTATTCTTCAGCATCGATAGCTAACCATCCAGTCTCACATTTATATACCCGGCAAACGGTTTCTCCATAGCAGTAGTATACCTCATGATCGGAACACTATCAATAATTCCGGAATAATATTTTCCATAATTGTAACAGAAAAAGAAACATCTCCATTTAATCCATTTACTTAAGCAATCGTATCATGAAAATGGATGTGCAACAATCTACCCTCCTAAAAAGTGTAATATAAGGAACTATATCCATAACAATGCTGCTACTATAAATTAGAAATGCAAATTATGGTAAAGGATAATGAAAAAACAAATAGAAAGAGATGGAGATACCGTTATGTTAAAACAGAAAAAACGGATAAACTTAAGTGTGAGACACAATTTATTACTTGTACGATTTATAAAAATCTTTGCTATCATTTTTTGTATAACAATGATGGGATGCAGCCAAACAGACAAACCAGCCGGCATGTCCGATAAAAAAGAACGGACAGAAAAAAATATATCAGATGCAAAGGAAACGAATACTTTACAATATCCCGCTTTTGCTACAACATCAGCAACAGAACAAATTGATTTTATCATTAATTCAGAAGAACGATATTGTATCTTTAATGGAGAACATTACGGTTTTATGACAGAAGGCGGAAAAGAACTCACTCCTTATGTTTATGATGCTGCCTATCCATTTCATGAAGGGCTTGCCTGTGTGTCCTATAAACAAAAATATGGGTTTATTGATTTAAATGGAGAGGAAACGATTCCTTTTATTTATGATGATGCAGCGCCATTTATGGAGGGACTTGCATATTTTGTGCTGGACAACCGTTATGGATTTATGGATAGAAAAGGGAATCCTGTTTTTTACCTTGAATGTGATAGTGTCAGCTCGTTTCAAGATGGTATGGCATATTTCAGCATAGATGGCAAATATGGATATATCGATAAATCGGGGAATATCGTAATTAAACCAGTTTATGATGACGCAGAGTATTTTCAAAATGGCATTGCAATAGTTGTAAAGAAAGGAAAATATGGAGTAATTAACAAAGAGGGAAAAGAAATAATTGCTCCTTTGTATGATTACATTGATATGAACTATAATTTTATTATTGCTAAAACAAATAATCAATATTGCTGTTTTGACAATACAGGAAAAAAATATCTAGCAGAATCTTATGATGAAATCTTAGTAGATAAAGAGGGCAGATTTTGCATCAAAAAAAATGGCCAATATGGATTTGCCAATTCAGATGGCATCATTGCAGCATCCCCTCAATATGAAAAAGTATCACTCATACCCGGAAAAGATCTGGCAATTGTAAAAAGCAATGGCTTATATGGGGTAATTGATTTTCAAGGAAAGATAAAGGTTCCACTCATCTATCAAACAATTACTCCTTATAATAATGAGGCACAAGAAGAAGGAATTTTAGTAGTTGCTCTGGATAATAAAGAAGGTTGTTTGAATTTAACAGATTTTTCGGAGTGTATACCGATTATATATGATAAAATCTATAATTATACCAAGAGTAAATTGGTGGTAAAAAAGGGAGAAAAGTATGGGATAATTAACCAAAATGGGAATCTGGATATACCAATTGAATTTGATGAGGTACAGCTCTTTGAGGATGGCTCTGCTGCTTTAAAACGTAATCAAGTCATTTTATTGTTCAACAGTAATAACGAATTGATAAATATAGATAGTGACAGCATTACAAAAACAGGTGAATGCTATCAAATTAAAAAAGATAACAAGTATAACTTTATTGATAAAAAAGGAGAAAAAATACTCCCACAAGATTGGTCCTATACTTCCCATGAATGTTGTTATGGTACATTTGATATTTTTGTTTTGAGGTTCAATGACTGTTATGGTATTCTAAAAACAAAGGACACAGGTGAAACTGATATAACACGTACTCTTCTAAAAAATATGATCACACCCAGAATCCGCTTATTTCATGAGTTTACACAAAATCCTCCTGTAAATGAAGAAGCAAAGTTATCTTGGGGTGATGATACAATCCGAAATAAAGGTTATATAAAAGATTTCAAGCTTTATAATCTGGATGGTTCAGGAAAACCCGTTCTGTATTATTCTGCCCTGCCTTATGTTCTGTCATCTTTTTCCTTAACCAACAATGGTTTTTGTGCAATAAAGGATAATCAATTGCACTATCTGGTAACTGGATATGGCAGTGGTGGTTCTGTGGGAAGAAGTAATGTGGATCTTTGGTATGATAAAAAAACGCAGCAAGTTATGATGGGTAAAACAATAGATACTGGTGGATTTTGTGGTTTCGGCACCGGAGTTACTATCTATAGTTACAAAAATGAAGAAGCTTTAGAGGTCATTTCCTTTTATTGTACCACTCAATCAACAAGAAATTACGAAGAAAAAGTGTTGCTTGAAAATGCCTCCCTGTTCTATAATGATAATGGTGAACCATGTACGAGTGATACAATTTTACAAGAACAGACAGTAACAGAATATTCTGTCAACGAAACCAGAGTCTCCAAAGAGAAGTATATGAAACTTTTCAAACAATATTATTGTATAGAGATGCTATTTCCTATGATAAAAAATTAGTTATAATGAATAAAACACAAAAACTATTAAGAATTAATTTCGATGTTGTAAAAGCCTGAAAATAGCCGGCTGCAGAAACCACATAAAAATAAGTATGGTATATGGGAAGTGTGGCATTTTTCAGGCAGATTGTGTTGGCAGCAGGGCTAAAAATGAAAAACAGATAGAAAAAAGGCTGCAATATCTGCTCAAAAATTTTTTGCAGCGAAAATTGTTCTGAGCATAATGGCATTTGCATCAATCATTACCTTATCCATATTCCACTGTGGTTATATTCTTATGAGTTATGCCTTATATTTTTTCCCGTCAGACTTAATTTACATTCCACTCTGGTTATATTCTTATCTCACCATTCAATTCAAACTCGCCTTGTTTCTTCATTTACATTCCACTCTGGTTATATTCTTATTTGTAAATGTAAATGTTGTTAAGGCAGCTGTTATATTTACATTCCACTCTGGTTATATTCTTATCAGAATCTATTTTATTCACTTCATCCTCATATAAATTTACATTCCACTCTGGTTATATTCTTATGAATTGAAAAAAGATTGAAAGGACTGATTTTTTAATTTACATTCCACTCTGGTTATATTCTTATTGTCTTACCCCTAAAGGACATGTCATGTTTAAACAATTTACATTCCACTCTGGTTATATTCTTATCTGGTGCATATATGATTTTTTTAACCGTTTAAAAAAATTTACATTCCACTCTGGTTATATTCTTATGATACATGGGATGATTTCAAAAGAAGACATCCACAATTTACATTCCACTCTGGTTATATTCTTATCCATAATACTTTTTGGAGTAAAGCTAGCTTTATTTCCATTTACATTCCACTCTGGTTATATTCTTATCGGGTTGCATGTCAGGAAAGCAGGGATTGGACATTTATTTACATTCCACTCTGGTTATATTCTTATTCAAACAATGAAAATAAAAATCTTTCTCATTTCCATTTACATTCCACTCTGGTTATATTCTTATTTCATGACAACCACTTAACAGCTTACCTGTGTCCGATTTACATTCCACTCTGGTTATATTCTTATATAATCAAGCATCCTGTCTACTTCTTTTTCATTCATTTACATTCCACTCTGGTTATATTCTTATTAAAACTCTCTTTTACTGCTAATGTCTTTTTTTCATTTACATTCCACTCTGGTTATATTCTTATTCTGATAGCGTGATAGCATTGCTTGTAATAAACCTATTTACATTCCACTCTGGTTATATTCTTATTATGGAATTTTAATATCAGAAGATGAATTCACTATAATTTACATTCCACTCTGGTTATATTCTTATATTAAAGAATTTATTTCAGATATTTGCGATATATATTTACATTCCACTCTGGTTATATTCTTATGCTGAAAAATAGAAGAAGATGATAAATCATATTAATTTACATTCCACTCTGGTTATATTCTTATAAAAAAAAGCTGTCAAGAAATATGCTAACAGTAAAATTTACATTCCACTCTGGTTATATTCTTATTTTATGTGAATTTTATGAAATTGAAGGTAAAGGAATTTACATTCCACTCTGGTTATATTCTTATGACGATGTGGTTTCTAATCCATCTCTTCCTCTTCCATTTACATTCCACTCTGGTTATATTCTTATGAATAAGCAGTTGAATATCACAAATGATTGCTTAAATTTACATTCCACTCTGGTTATATTCTTATGTTCCTGCCAGAGCTTAATAAAAATTCAAATCCTGAATTTACATTCCACTCTGGTTATATTCTTATCGAAGTCCGAAAAGTCGAAAAAATCGGCAGAAGGAAATTTACATTCCACTCTGGTTATATTCTTATTGTAATGACAACACCAACCTGCGCTGCTTTAAGTTCATTTACATTCCACTCTGGTTATATTCTTATAAATGACGGCATAAACGCTTTTAGAGAGGAAATCTATTTACATTCCACTCTGGTTATATTCTTATTCTGAACCATGCTCCAAGAAGCTGCGTTCCATATCCATTTACATTCCACTCTGGTTATATTCTTATCAAAAACCACCCTGAAAATATATACCCTTCTTTTTCATTTACATTCCACTCTGGTTATATTCTTATTCGAACATGCAACAATCTTTCCTGCTGACGACACACATTTACATTCCACTCTGGTTATATTCTTATATTTTTGGAAATGCTGCCACCGGACATGTTAAAAAATTTACATTCCACTCTGGTTATATTCTTATGAATATGCAGCGATTTGAGCCAGCGTGTTAATTAGATTTACATTCCACTCTGGTTATATTCTTATAGCATTTGTGCAGGAGAACAGAATTGATTATTGTATTTACATTCCACTCTGGTTATATTCTTATGCATCAGAAGCAGTAGTTGTTGAGGTTGCTAGTGAAATTTACATTCCACTCTGGTTATATTCTTATGCAGTTTTCCAGATTTTTCTGAAACTGATAGAGTAGATTTACATTCCACTCTGGTTATATTCTTATTGCAATATGATTTCCAATACATCCTTGCTAGTTTCCTCATTTACATTCCACTCTGGTTATATTCTTATTTAGACGCCGTTTTGCAAAATTTGATTTGGTGCAAATTTACATTCCACTCTGGTTATATTCTTATTTTCTTCATCACAATAAAATCAGCACTTGTTTTGAATTTACATTCCACTCTGGTTATATTCTTATATTTTTCTCATAAATACTAATATATTCTTTAGTTTATTTACATTCCACTCTGGTTATATTCTTATTATACGTCATCCAAAGTCAAAGTCTTTACATTTATAATTTACATTCCACTCTGGTTATATTCTTATTTCCAACGCTTATTAAAGCACCTGCTCTTTATCAATTTACATTCCACTCTGGTTATATTCTTATACGTTTCGTCTGCCAAATGACTTACGTTCTAAGCATTTACATTCCACTCTGGTTATATTCTTATGATAATTCCGTAAAGCAATCTGTTTTTTGATACTGATTTACATTCCACTCTGGTTATATTCTTATGTTATAATATTTTCAAAAAAGGAGGATTTCATCAATTTACATTCCACTCTGGTTATATTCTTATTCATTTCATCACAACATTTTTCAGAGACAAAAAAATTTACATTCCACTCTGGTTATATTCTTATGGTTATGATATTTTGAACGTTGGTCTTACACCTAAATTTACATTCCACTCTGGTTATATTCTTATTTCGTTGCGTTTGTCTTAATCATTTCAATTCCAGATTTACATTCCACTCTGGTTATATTCTTATTTTAAGCCTTGTTAATGGCATTGTTGATGGCATTTATTTACATTCCACTCTGGTTATATTCTTATATTATCTCTATATAATATTTATTGTGTTTTATTTTATTTACATTCCACTCTGGTTATATTCTTATAATTTATGCATATTCGTTTCAACATTCTGTTCCCGATTTACATTCCACTCTGGTTATATTCTTATTGCCTTCAAGGATGAGGACTTCCCTCTCGAGCATATTTACATTCCACTCTGGTTATATTCTTATGCCTCTTTTGCAACTCTTAATAAAATCTGTTTAGCATTTACATTCCACTCTGGTTATATTCTTATATATATTTATTTACTTGACATTAGTAATAAAAGTATTTACATTCCACTCTGGTTATATTCTTATCCTTGTGCGGAACGTAGCGGTAGATTTTGTCGATCATTTACATTCCACTCTGGTTATATTCTTATGGGCAACTGTATTTTAAGTTGCTCCCTCTGCCCCAGATTTACATTCCACTCTGGTTATATTCTTATTCGTTTTCTATATGACAATGACGTTCATGTTTTGAGATTTACATTCCACTCTGGTTATATTCTTATGGTACATATATGATTTTTTTAACCGTTTAAGAAAATTTACATTCCACTCTGGTTATATTCTTATTTTAAAGAAGTTTCTGTGAATGATATTCTTTCATTATTTACATTCCACTCTGGTTATATTCTTATGATTATAGATTTTGCGAAAGTGGAGTGAAGCGTAGATTTACATTCCACTCTGGTTATATTCTTATTTGATGTATTGTTTCATTGTCTATTTTCAATCCTATTTACATTCCACTCTGGTTATATTCTTATAACTTGGTTTTTGCGTGGCACATATTTTATTTCTTCATTTACATTCCACTCTGGTTATATTCTTATTCAATCTGTTTTCCGTTATCGTTTACAATCAAAGTAATTTACATTCCACTCTGGTTATATTCTTATCCGCCTCAAACGAAGCCTACAATTAGCTTACTTTAACAACCACAAATTGTCAACCCAACAATTTTTCTTCCACAGCATAAAACAATTCTTCATTTTTTTCTCACTAAGTTGTCAAAAACGCAATATAAATACTGCTTTGTCGTTCCCCCACCTTTTTTACACCATGTTAGGTCGACAGAAATTATAGAAACATTGATGTATTGTCATCCTCCTTCCCCCAAAATTCTTTTTCCAACCATTTTTCATTTCTTGCCTTAAAAACAATTAAAGAATCAATATTCCGCCTTATCAATTGCTTTAATTCTCTTTCTAGAGTTAAAATCTGTGCTTCTGTCAACTCACCTTCAAACACAGAATTTTGTATATGTGATAAATACTGCTTACATAATTTATACACCTTAGGTAATATTTTCTTTCCTTTTTCATCCATCATAATGTCATAAACCAAGATAATATACATTTTCTATCCACTCCTTACCACCAAATCTCGAATGGTTCATATTCTTTTTCCGCCAACAAATGTTTTATAAGCTTATATGCTTCTAATCGAATAAGATAACGGTAAGAAACATTCCTTCCTAAATCTCTGTGCTTTATTGTTGTTTGCAGCCTC
The DNA here is from genome assembly GCA_964422365.1 of uncultured Lachnospiraceae bacterium. Classification (GTDB taxonomy): domain Bacteria; phylum Bacillota; class Clostridia; order Lachnospirales; family Lachnospiraceae; genus CAYRAV01. Next base: position 18,578 of record CAYRAV010000050.1, read on the forward strand.
GTCTCTAATTCGCCAACAATTGTTTTAGAGGCTTTCTCTGTCAAGTGCAAATAGTTCAATTCCTTTGTAAAACTTTTCTTTGTGATTTGATTTCGGTTTAATAATGAAAAAATCAAACGATCTGCAAGCAATGGTTTAAAGATCTCTGACAAATCCAAACACAGAGAAAATCTTCGCTCTCCTGGCTCATGTAAATAGCTGATTGTTGGATTTAGTTGTGTCTGATATACTTCTGATAATACTTTTGTATATATCAGTGTATTCACATAGGAAATTAAGCTATTAATCATATTATCAGGTGGATGCATCACTCTTTTTTCAAAATCAATTTCTTGATTAATAATCACACTCCAAGCTGCATAATACCGTTGTCTAATATTTCCCTCATATCCCATCAATTCTTGTATTGTTTCCGCCACAGAAATCTTTTTCCTGTATTGTTCTATGTCTCTCATAAAGCTTTCCACATCTTTTCCACGACTGTTATAATATCTCAAATTCCTGTATATATTTGCTGCTCCTCCTTGAATAAATTTCTTTGCAATCCTCATTCTTTTTGCATAATCAAGATAATGTTCTGTTTGATGTACAAGTAAATTTCCTGACACTAATCTTTCCCTTGGATAAAAACTTCCAGAATAGAAATCATAATAATTGAAAAAATGCACCACTATACCTTTTTGTGCTAAAAAATTGATTAACGCTGTATGAAATGTCATCTCTGACATTACATATATTTCCCCCACTCTTTCCACTGGAATATCCCGTTTTTGATTTTCGTTATTTACAAATTGCAATGTATTATCTTTTCTTTTTAACGTTCCTCCATTATAGATATAAAACGTCTCCTTCATGTATCTTCCCCCCTAAATAAAACATAAGTCACTATATGCACACTTTCCACATATCTTCTTCTTTTGAAGTGCTTCTGGCTTATCATTATTTACAATTTCCTTAATTTTTACAATATTCTCTTCTATAATCTTCTCATCTTCTTTGTTTAATTCTACATCAATACTACTTTTTAGCAAGGGATAATCAATTTTGGCAGTTATATTTACTCCTTTTTGTTTCAAATAATACAGGTAATACTTTACTTGCATGACAGATGCTTCCTCAATTTTTTTACTTTTCTTTACCTCGTGTAAAACACCAGAACTACGCAAGAAATCAATATTAATCACATTATTAATATTAATATGTTTCTCTTCCCGCGAATAGCTTGTTTCGTCAAGAACTTTCCCTACTGCGACGTTCTCATCCTCCTGCTCCATTTGAATCTCATGACTGAAATACCATAATTTTCTGGGACAAATACAATAATAATACATCATGATTCCTGTGATTTTTTCTAACTCATTTTCTCCTACCATATTTCATATCCTGCTCCTTTTGTTTTCTTGAACCCCATTTCATCATAGCAGCAATCTATTACAGCTATCGGAGTATATTTTTTCATTTCAAAAATATTGGTTCTGTATATGACAGATGGCTTTGCATTGTATATGTGTGGTTCCACAGACAATGTGAATTGACTGATTTGTTTCAATAATTTCACTCGTTTCTCATATGTAATCGTTTCCTCTCCAAGCAAAGAAAGACACTTCTCAATCTCTTCTTGATTATTTTCATAAACACTCTTCGGTATTACTGTATACGATACAATATCTCTTAATTTTGCTTCTTTCTTATCAAATTCATCATTTACCGCTCCCGCAATCATTTGATATGTGTCCTCATACTCCTTTACAAAATCACTATTTTTCACTTGTTCCATTGTAAAGTAAGTATCAATTAGTTCCATTTTCTTTTTCTCAGTAAGTACCCCATCAAATCCTTTTAAAGCATCCCTTGATAACTGATAAATCCTTTTGTCAATAAATCCCTTGTTACCATTTCGTATTAAGTTTTCACCTATGTGCAAATACACATAGCAATTGTATTCTGCTATATCTTTTATCCCTTTCCGATTGCATCTTCCCATTCGCTGAAATAGACTATTTAAATCCTGTAATTCTGTAAATAGAATGTCAAAATCAATATCCAGACTTGCCTCCACAATGGAAGTTGCGAGCCAAATTCCACTTTGCTTATCTAATCTTCCATCTTCCCCATAGGTTTTGCCAAATTTTAAAATTTCCTGTTCCTTCTCTATACGTTCCTGTTCTATAAATTTTTTGTGAAGAAGGAACAATTCTTGTTCATCCAGAAATTCTCTTAACTCTGCATAAATCTCCTGTGCTTTTTTTACTGTATTGCATACAACTAAAATCTTATTCGATTTTCCGGAATTTTTATTTTCATGATACACTTTCATGATCCATTCCATATTTAATGTATCCTCAAAAATCTTCACTTTATGTCTAGCCTTATCTTTCTCTACAAATGGCAGATCACTTTCCACCACATCCCTCAAAAAAGCAGTTTCTACCAACAAATCTCGAATAAACGGTGCCAAAGTTGCAGTTAAAATCGCAATCCTGCCCCCAAACTCATGAATTTTTGAAATTCCATAAATCAAATAGGCTAACAAATCCGGGCTATACATCTGGATTTCATCAATGATAAGTTTCGAATATGACAATGTTACTAATTTCATCTCATATCCACTACATTTAAATACAAAATCAAACAACTGATCTAATGTGGTAACCGTTATAGGCATACATAACTGTTTTGTCCTGTCTACATATTCCTTGGTTGTAATTTCTTCCCCCAATTCTGTTGACCGTTCCAAATAGCAAGAAATGGTATCGGAATGCAGCAATCCGACACGCTCCTGAATTTTTTCTTCTTTTAATATATTCTTTCGAATCCGATCATAGATTGCATTGATTGCCACTTTAAGCGGTAAAACAAAAAATCCCTTCGAATCTCCTAACCATAACAATCCAGCTTCTGTTTTTCCCATACCTGTTTGTGCTTTTACAATAATATTTTGATTTGTATTCGCCTGACAAAATAATTGCAACGCATTTTTTTTCCAGTCACGCATATAATGTTCCATTTTTTCTTCCAGAAAATCATTTTCATATTCCACAACCGCACTTGCACTGGCACTATAATCACAACGATGTAACAGACCTTTTACCCAAATAGCTTCAGAATCATTTTGCATTTTATTAATTTTTTGCAAGGTTCTCCTTCGCACATTCCATGTGATTTTCTCCGAAAACTCCGCTAACAATTGTTTGATAAGGTCAATCTGCTCTACGATCATCTCCTCCTCATAATCCACATAACTGGTATGGTGCCGCATAACAGCATATGCTATCTTATAATAATCCTCTCCTAATGCTTCTTTATCTAAAAAAAATACGGATAAAAAATTATGTGGTACTTCTTTTGCCAGATCAAACTTTCTTTTTTTACCTGTAGATTGTATTCTTTTTTGAAATTCCGGATTCATTTTCCCATAATCATGATAATGACAAGCTATCTTCGCTAATTGGTATATATGCTCATTGGGAATATAGTTTAAAGTTTTTAAGATTTCCAATTCTTTTTCTACTTTTTCGGTATGTTCCAGTAAAGTTTCTGGTGGATTTGACTTAGCACCATACTTCGCTATATCTATACTTTCTTTGTTCTTCATAACGTTATTTTCTCCCATTTTATCCCTCTTTCTCCAAATGGCTCTTGACATTTTTCTGCCAAAAGCCATTTTTCTTTCCTATGTTTTCAACGATCTCCTCATATAAAATTAACGATTAATTCTGTATTCTCTTCATTACAGAGTGGATTCTTATCGATATATACATTTCTTCCGAGTAAATTACTATCTTCATCCACACCATAATAAGATAAATATGCAACCTTCTTTTTCTCAAATATACGTCGACCGGCCTCGTCTTTTGTATATTTCTTGTTCAAATAGTATTTTGTTCCTTGTGCTGATCTCCCAGTTTTCAATTTTGAATACACATCTGTTTTTTCCCCTTTCAACAATTCTGCATCAATATATGCATGATAACCAGAGGAGTATTCTTTCTCAATTTCCTCCTGAAGTTCCACCATCTCTGCCGAAATTATCTCTACAAAATCTTCACTTCTGCCTAGCGACTTCATATTATAAATATTCTGTAAAAGCAGTTCCATCGTCTCCTCATCACTTTTTACATGAAGAATTAACTCCACTTCATGTAAAACCTCATAATATTTCAAAGATGTAGTCAGAGTGCGAAACTTCGCATATGGTTTCTGATAATATTCCAGCTCATATTCTTTCAATGTTTCCTTTAATCTCTTTTCCCATTCTTTGATTTCCGTTTCACGCTTTGTAACTAAGAGGTATTCTTCACTATTTTTATCTAACTCTTTTTTCTTATTTTTTAAAGTAGATTTTCTTGTTTTTATAGCAGACATACATCTTGCAAATTTTCCTTTTTTGAATGTTTTTATATCCTCATTTAATTGTCTCAATGCCCGATACTCTTCAATCAATGCCTCATTTTCTATGGAAACAGTCTCCCCTTTTTGAAAACTGTTTCCTTGGGATTTTAATGCTTTTCCCACTCTTTGGTATCCTTTGGATAACAAATCTTCGTTATACATCTTCACCAAAATTCCTCTATCATCTTGTGTGGAATTTAAAAAGCAATAATCTGTATATGGTTCTCGGCTTAACGAGTGGTAATCCCCTTGTATACTAAGATCCATATCATGATATTCTTTAAAATGAGCCGCTTGATGCAGTGCACCAATTACAGTAGAAAATGGCGGCAGCGGATATGTCATCTTATTCTCTATTGTTTCTTCTTTTCTATAATTTGCACTTGTCTGCTTTAAATGTATTCTCAAAACCTTCATGTTTTCACGCCCTTTTTATACCCCATAATATCCTTTCACTTCATCTTTTATCT
>CAYRAV010000051.1:0-23353 GCA_964422365.1 uncultured Lachnospiraceae bacterium
AGAAGAACGTGCTCCCATGTGCGGTATTCCATATCACGCAGTAGATGGTTACCTGAACAAACTGGTAGGACGGGGATATAAAGTGGCAATCTGCGAACAGGTTGAAGATCCCAAAAATGCAAAAGGGATTGTAAAACGTGATGTAATACGAATTGTTACACCTGGAACTAATTTAAGTACCCAAATATTAGAAGATGGTAAAAATAATTATCTTCTTGCCGTTTTTTGTGATAAAAAAGGATATGGTATTTCCTGTGTAGATGTCACTACTGGTGATTATTCTGTTACAGAAGTGGATACAGCAAAAAAGGTACTTGATGAAATTAATAAGTTTGTACCTTCTGAAATTATATGTAATGAGACATTCCTGGAAAGCAAGCTGGATTTTGAAGATTTGAAAAACAGGTTGAGCATTGCGATATCCTCTCTGGATTCATGGTATTTTGATCGGGATTTGTGTGAAAGAAGTTTAAAAGAGCATTTTCAGATAAAAGCACTAGAAGGACTGGGATTGAAAGACTATTCAATGGGTATTATTGCTGCAGGTGCAATTATGCAGTATTTAACAGAAACCCAAAAGATTTCCCTTGCACATATTACAACAATAGTACCTTATATTACCAATCACTTTATGCTTCTTGACAGTGCAACCAGAAGAAATTTAGAGTTGATAGAAACCTTACGTGAAAAACAGAAACGCGGCTCTCTTTTGTGGGTATTAGATAAAACGAAAACTGCCATGGGGGCAAGACTCTTAAGAACCTATGTAGAGCAGCCTCTGATTGAAAAACAATCTATTAACAAACGTTTAGATGCGATAGAGGAACTAAATGAAAATGCCATTACAAGAGAAGAGTTAAGAGAATATCTGAATTCTGTCTATGATTTAGAACGGCTGATAGGGAAAGTAGCATACAAAAATGCGAATCCGCGGGATTTAATTTCTCTTCGTGCTTCTTTAGAAATGCTTCCGCCAATTAAAATATTGCTGGGTGACTTACAGACAGAAGAAATAAAAGATATCTATGAAAATATGGATACCTTGGAAGAGTTATGCCAGCTTATTCAAAATGCGATTGAAGAAGAACCGCCAATTACAGTAAAAGAAGGTGGAATAATCCGTACTGGTTTTAATGAAGAAATAGATACTTTACGAAAGGCAAAAACAGAAGGAAAAACGTGGCTTGCTGAACTAGAAACCAGAGAACGTGAAAAAACTGGTATTAAGAATTTAAAAGTAAAATTTAATAAAGTATTTGGTTATTATTTAGAAGTGACAAACTCTTATAAGGAATTGGTTCCAGACGAGTGGGCGAGAAAACAGACACTTGCCAATGCAGAACGATATACAACCGATGAATTGAAAGAGTTAGAAGATACGATATTAGGTGCAGAGGAAAAATTATTTGCACTGGAATATGAAATTTTTATACAAGTCCGTGAAGAAATTGCTTCTAACATTAAACGTATTCAGACAACAGCGAAAGCAGTTGCAAAAATTGATGTAATAGCTTCTCTTGCTCTAGTATCTGAAAGAAATAGTTATGTCCGCCCATCTATCAATGAAAATGGTGTCATTCATATCAAAGATGGCAGGCATCCTGTGGTAGAACAGATGATTTCTAATGATGCTTTTGTGACAAATGATACGTTACTGGACAATGAAAACAATTGTATTTCTATTATTACAGGTCCGAATATGGCAGGAAAGTCCACATATATGCGTCAAACTGCGTTAATTGTTTTAATGGCACAGATTGGTTGTTTTGTCCCTGCAAGAGAGGCGGATATAGGTGTGGTAGATAGAATCTTTACTCGTGTAGGTGCATCGGATGATTTGGCTTCAGGACAAAGTACATTTATGGTAGAAATGACAGAGGTGGCAAATATTTTAAGAAATGCCACAAAAAACAGTCTTTTGATTTTAGATGAAATAGGCAGAGGCACCAGTACGTTTGATGGGTTAAGCATTGCATGGGCAGTGGTAGAGCACATTGCGAATCATGAATGGTTAGGCGCTAAGACATTATTTGCCACACACTATCATGAATTAACAGAATTAGAGCGAAAAATAGCAAGTGTCAACAATTATTATATTGCAGTGAGTGAACAGGGAGATGATATTGTATTTTTGCGTAAAATAAAAAAAGGCGGCGCAGATAAAAGTTATGGTATTCAGGTCGCAAAATTAGCGGGTGTGCCAGAGAATGTATTAAAACGTGCAAAGGAAATTGTTGAGCAGTTATCTGATAATGATATTATGGAAAAAGCAAAGCAGATTGATGTTTCCATAGAGAAGAAATCCCCAGTAAAAAACAAGAAAAAGAAAAAAACAGAGGATAACCAGCTGTCCATGTTTGATGGATTTGCAAAAATGCCATCTACAGAAGATATATTACTAGAACTTCGGGAAATGGATTTAAATGCCATTACACCAATGGATGCATTAAATAAATTATACCAGATACAACAAAAAGTAAAGGAACGCTGGTAAGGTACATAAGGAGGAAATTCCATGTCGCTTATTAAAGTGCTTGATCAGAACACAATTAATCAAATTGCAGCAGGAGAAGTGATTGAACGTCCCAGTGCTGTTGTAAAAGAGTTAGTGGAAAATGCCATTGATGCAGGCGCGACAGCAGTTACAGTAGAAATAAAAGAAGGCGGTATTAGTTTTGTTAGAATTACGGATAATGGACTTGGAATTGCAAAAGAAGATATTCCGATTGCATTCAAACGCCATTCTACAAGTAAAATTAAAACAGCAGAGGATCTTCTTCATGTATCAAGTCTTGGTTTCCGCGGGGAGGCATTGTCTAGTATATGTGCAGTTGCCCAAGTAGAGCTTGTGACAAAAACAAGAAGCAGTTTTATGGGAACTCGTTATGTGATTGAAGGCAGTGAAGAAAAAAGCATAGAGGATATTGGATGCCCGGATGGCACAACATTTGTAGTACGAAACCTGTTTTTTAATACGCCTGCCAGAAGAAAATTTTTAAAAACAGCGGCTACAGAAGCAGGATATATAGGGGATTTAATGGAACGGCTTAGTGTGTCCCATCCTGAGATTTCATTTAAATTTATGAATAATAATCAATTGAAATTACATACTTCAGGAAATGGCAAATTAAAAGATGTTATTTACCATATTTACGGACGTGATATTACTGCACAAACTTTGGAAATTAACCATTCATCAGAAACGGCAGTAATCACTGGCTTTATCTGCAAACCAATTGTTGCAAGAGGTAACCGCAACCATATGAATTATTTTATTAATGGACGGTATATCAAAAGTAAAATTATCCATAAGGCAATTGAAGATGCTTATAAATCTTATATGATGGCACACAGATATCCATTTACTGTATTACATTTTACAATTGATAGTAAATATATTGATGTCAATGTGCACCCGACAAAAATGGAAATTCGTTTTACTAATCAGGAATCCATTTATCAAATGGTTTATAAAGCATTGTCAGATGTATTGAAATACAAAGAATTGATTCCGGAAGTAACGATTGGACAGGCAAAAAAAGCAGCAAGTAATACTAAAGCAGCTCTATTAAAAAAAGCACCGGAACCATTTGAAACAAAAAGGCTGGAGGATGAGAAAAAAGCAGAGCTGCAGAAGGGAAAGCAGGAAGATAAAAAATATAAAACAGAACACGATATAAAACAGAATACTATAGATACGATTACAGTACCAAAAACAGGGCAAAACTATAAAGAGCAGAACAGTAAATCGTATACGGATGCTGCATTGTTAGAAGAGGAAACAAAATCCTATTCTGTACTAGAACATAAGGGGGCAGCAGATGCATTATGTGAAAACCATCCGGCATCATCTGTTAGAGAATATCATACAACTGCCAGCCATACATCAAATATAGGAAAAGAAAAGATAGAGGCTTTGAAGAAGTGGAAAGATTACGAAAAAGCACCTCCATTAGAAAGTGTATTTCTTTCAAAGAAAAAAAATGTTACAACGGAAAATGAGCAAATAAGTTTATTTAAAGATAAACTGCTTTCAGAGGATGGACAAAAAAATCATAGAATTATTGGCCAGATTTTTCGTACTTACTGGATTGTAGAATATGAAGATAAAATGTTCCTGATTGACCAGCATGCCGCTCATGAAAAAGTTTTATATGAGAAATTAATGAAGTCTTTAAAAGAAAAAAACTTTTTATCGCAGATGTTGGAGCCGCCACTTATTTTATCGCTGTCTATGAGGGAAGAGGATGCATTGAAAAAAAATATGGATGTATTGGCGCAACTGGGATTTGAAATAGAAGCATTTGGAGGAAAGGAGTATTCTGTTCGCGGAGTACCTGCAGATTTGCTTGGCATTGCTCAAAAAGATTTACTGGTTGAACTGATAGATACGCTTGTAGATGAGGCACCATCAAAAACATCTGAGCTTATATTAGAAAAGGCAGCATCGATGTCTTGTAAAGCAGCAGTAAAGGGAAATCAAGACTTATCCTTTCAGGAAGCAGAAGCACTCATTGATTATTTAATGACATTGGAAAATCCATATCATTGTCCTCATGGACGTCCTGTTATTGTATCTATGAGTAAATATGAAATGGAAAAGAAATTTAAACGTATTATATAGCACAGATGAACTGTAGCATTTGATGTTTGTAAATGGCAGTTTTGAATAGCTTTGATATTTTAGAAAGGTTTGATAGGAAATATGAAAGAGAGCACAAAGCAGCCGCTTATTGTTCTTACAGGTCCAACGGCAGTAGGAAAGACCAGTTTATCCATACAACTTGCAAAAATGATACATGGAGAAATTATTTCTGCAGATTCGATGCAGGTATATAAAGAAATGGATATTGGAACTGCCAAAATTACACCAGAGGAAATGTGCGGAGTTCCTCATTATCTGATAGATGAATTTTTACCGAGTGAAGACTTTAATGTGGCAAAATTTAAACAATATGCAGACAAATATATTCAGACAATATACAAACATGGAAATATTCCTATCTTGGTTGGTGGAACAGGATTCTATATTCAGGCAGTTTTGAATAATATTGATTTTGAAAAAAATGATGGAGATACCGCCTATCGAAGAGAATTAGAGGAACTTGCAAATGAAAAAGGAAATACCTATTTATACGAAATGTTAAAAAAAGTGGACCCAAAATCAACAAAAACCATTCATGAGAATAATGTAAAACGTGTGATTCGTGCATTGGAGTTTTATCAGCAGACCGGAAAAAGGATCTCAGAGCATAATGAACAGGAGAGAGAAAAAAAATCACCTTATCAGTTTGCTTATTTTGTTTTGACAGAGGATAGGGACATTTTATACAATAGAATCAACAAACGTGTAGATGCTATGGTTAATCAGGGACTATTGGAAGAAGTCACTGTATTGCGCAATAAAGGTTACACAAGTGATATGGTGTCTATGCAGGGAATAGGTTACAAAGAAATGATGGAATACCTTAATGGTAGGTGTTCTTATGAAGAAGCGATTGACAAATTAAAGAAAAATACCAGACATTTTGCAAAACGCCAGCTGACTTGGTTTAAGAGGGAACGGGAAGTGATCTGGGTGGACAAAAATGAGTTTAAACAGGATGAGGCTCTTATTTTGCAATATATGTTAGAAAAATTAAAGGAAAGACAGATTGGAGTAATAAAACAATGAATATGACATTAGCAGAACTATATCATAAACTGAATTTAACAGATAGTGTAATTTCATTTTGCGGGCAGGTAGAGCATGATTTAAAAGAACGTTTTGAAAAAATTGATGCTGTTGCAGAGTATAACCAGTTAAAAGTGTTATCTGCCATGCAGAAAAATAAAGTGAGTGATGTACATTTTGCGGCTACTTCAGGATATGGATATAATGATTTAGGAAGAGATACTCTTGAACGTGTATATGCAGATACATTTCATGCAGAGGCTGCGTTGGTTCGTCCACAGTTAACTTGTGGAACACATGCTTTGACTGTAGCACTTGCGGCAAACCTCCGTCCGGGAGATGAATTATTATCCCCTGTAGGAAAGCCTTATGATACATTAGAAGGTGTGATTGGCATCAAGGAAACAAAGGGGTCTTTGGCTGAATACAATATTACTTATGCCCAAGTTGATTTGCTGGAAAATGGAGCATTTGATTATGAAGGTATCAAAAATGCGATTCATTCCAATACAAAAATGGTGACAATACAGCGTTCAAAGGGATATGATCCACGGCCAACGTTATCAGTAGAACAGATTGGTGAGTTAATTGCATTTATTAAAAATATTAAACCAGATATTATTTGTATGGTAGATAACTGTTATGGTGAATTTGTGGAAACCATTGAACCAACAGATGCAGGTGCTGATTTATGTGTAGGTTCTCTGATTAAAAATCCGGGCGGCGGACTTGCTCCAATTGGCGGATATATTGTAGGAAAAAAAGAGTATGTCGAAAATGCAGCATTTCGTCTGACTGCCCCTGGTCTTGGTAAGGAAGTAGGTGCGACACTAGGCATTAACCAATCTATTTATCAGGGATTTTTTATGGCACCGCAAGTTGTGTCAGGTGCATTAAAAGGAGCAATCTTTGCAGCAAATATTTATCAAAAACTTGGTTTTTGTGTTGTGCCGGATGCAACAGAAGAGAGATATGATATTATTCAGGCAGTTACATTAGGCAGTGCTGATAGGATGATTGCATTCTGCAAGGGAATTCAGGCAGCAGCTCCTGTTGACAGTTATGTTACTCCGGAACCTTGGGCAATGCCAGGCTATCATTCAGATGTGATTATGGCAGCAGGTGCATTTGTACAGGGGTCTTCTATCGAACTAAGTGCAGATGGACCAATCGAAGAACCTTATGCTGTATATTTTCAAGGAGGATTGACATGGCATCATGCAAAATATGGAATTATGATGTCTTTACAAAAACTACTAGAAGCAGGACTTGTAATATTGCCATAAGATTTTTAATAGTTATGAATATTTAGCAAAAAAATTATAAAAATTTGGAATAAGTTCTATACAAATAAAATATGTTATGCTACAATGTGATGTGGGAATTTTATAAAAAATGGGATATTATAGCATTTTGTTTTATAAAAAACTAGAAAAATGCAACAAAAACAAACATTAAAAAATCTTCCTGTTTCGGAACGTCCTTATGAAAAATGTGAGAGGTATGGAGTGGCAAATTTATCCGATGCAGAACTTTTAGCTGTTATTATTAAATGTGGAACTCAAAACAAAACAGCCATAGATGTTTCAAATCAAATCTTGAATTATTCCAAAGAGATACCAGGGCTAAGTATTCTGAATTATTTGTCTTTACAGGAATTAATGTCGATAGAAGGGATTGGAAGAGTGAAGGCAATACAGCTTTTATGCATAGCAGAGTTGTCTAAAAGAATGGCAAGGGAAAAGAAAAGGAAAACGTTAGCATTATTGACACCAAATGCAGTGGCTGATTATTATATGCAGGATTTGCGTTATCTGACTTATGAACAAGTAATTTTATTAATGGTAGATACAAAAAATTGTATTATAAAAGATGTTATTATTTCTAAGGGGACTGTTAATCTGTCTATGGCGGAGCCCCGTGAGATCTTTATCAATGCATTAAAATGCGGTGCTGTACGAATTATATTGCTTCATAATCATCCTAGCGGAGATCCTGCACCTAGTGAGTCGGATATTGCATTAACCAGACGCATTAAAGAGGCTGGAGAATTAATTGGAATTCAGTTGTTAGATCACATCATAATTGGGGATAATATTTATATTAGTTTAAAAGAAAAAGGAATTTTATAGTATATGCACAAGCATAAATTTTAGTATCGGAAGGAGACCACCGTAATGGCGAAAAAGGTATTTGGTATCGATTTTGGTACAAGTATGATAAAAATATATAAAAGGGGCAATGGGATTATTTTGGAAGAGAAAAATGTAATTGCCATTGAAAACAGAAAAAAGGTGTTAGCAGTAGGAAATGGAGCTTATGACATGCTAGAGAAAGCTCCTATTAACATAGAAGTTTCCTATCCTGTTAGAAATGGTGTAATTGCAGATATTATGAATATGCAGTCTTCGCTGGATTATTATCTAAACCGTATCAACGGAAAAAAATCATTTTTGTCAAATGGAACAGATTATTATGTGGCAGTTCCTACGGATATTACAGAAGTAGAAAAAAGAGCATTTTTTGATTTGGTCCAGAATTCCAGTGGCAATGCAAAATATATCGGTATTGTGGAAAAACCCATTGCGGCGGCATTAGGCATTAATTTAGACATTACAAATGCTTGTGGTGTTATGATTGTAGATATTGGTGCTGAGACAACAGAAATTTCTATTATGTCATTAGGTGGTATTGTATTAAGCAAATTGATACCTGTTGGTGGAAACAGATTAGACGAATCTATCAAACTTTATGTAAAGAAAAAATATAATTTGGTGATTGGTGATAAAACAGCAGAGATTATTAAGAAACAATTAGCCTCTGCATGTCCAACTGCAGAAGAAACTGTAAAAGTTTATGGAAGAAATGTTGTAACAGGACTTCCAAGTGAAATGGAAATCAGTTCTACAATGGTATATGATGCTACAAAGGAACATTTATATTCCATTGTAGATGCTATTCGTATTATTCTTGAACGGACTCCGCCTGAAATTTCTTCTGATATTATCGATTCTGGTATCTATGTAACAGGTGGTTCTTCGAAAATCAGAAATTTGAAACAATTATTCCATGATGAAACAGATTTAAAAATTAATATTGCTGATGACGCAGAAAATGCAGTAGTAAAAGGACTTGGAGTTATTATCGAAAATCCTGCATTGAGTTCTTTGGCTACATCATCCAGGCAAATTAATTATTCAATAAAGAAATAAGGATGGGATTGTGATGAAACGTAAAACAAAATTTTCAATAGAACCAAAATATATTTTACTGGTACTTTCCATATTTTGTTTATTATTAATGGTTTTATCTTTCAAATTCAAAGAAGCTTTTATGCCAGTTCGTTCTATGGTGGTAGATACAATTACACCTATGCAGAAAGGAATCAATCAAATTGGTGTATTTATTTCTGAAAAGAAAAACATGTTTGTTTCTATGCAGAATTTAATTGCAGAAAATAAAGCATTACAGGAAGAACTGGACAGTATGAACTATGACAATAAGATTCTGCAGCAGGAGAAATATGAACTAAATAACTTGCGGGATTTATATCAGTTAGATCAAAAATATCCTAGTTATCCTAAAGTTGCAGCACGAGTAATCAGTAAGGATTCTAGCAACTGGTACAATGTTTTTACTATTGATAAAGGAAGCGATGATGGTTTAGCAGTTGATATGAATGTGATTGCCGGAAACGGGCTGGTAGGTATTATTACAGAAGTCGGACATAATTATGCAAAGGTCCGTTCCATTATTGATGATAACAGTAATGTTAGCGGGATGTTTTTAAAGACATCCGATACTTGTATTGTGAGTGGGAATCTTGAACTGATTGATCAGGGAGTATTAGAAGTAAGCTATATAAAGAATATGGAAGCAGAGATTAAAGATGGTTATGAAGTGGTAACATCACATGTAAGTGATAAATATTTACAAGGAATATTGATTGGTTATGTAAAAGATATCTCTGACGATGCTTCTAAAACCTCAAAATCAGGTTATCTGACACCAGCAGTTGATTTTAATAAATTAGAAACTGTTTTAGTAATTACACAATTAAAAGAAAGTTTACATTAAGTAATATTTAGAAAGGAAGTTAGCAAGTGAAACGTTTTTTCATCACATTTTGTATTATTATATTGTGTTTTCTGCTTCAGACTACAGTTTTTCAGAGACTTGCCTTAGCTGATGAAGTACCAAATCTTTTATTAATTATAACAGTTTCTATTGGATATATGCGTGGAAGAACAGAAGGGTTGTTTACAGGTTTTTTTTGTGGACTATTAGTTGATATGTATGGTGATATTCTGGGACTGCATGCTCTTTTGTATATGATAATAGGATATTGTATTGGTTTATGCAATATGGTTTATTATAGAGATGACTATACATTACCTGTTATGTTAACAGGTGTGAGTGATTTCTTTTATAATTTCTTTTTCTATATATTTAGTTTTTTATTAAGAGGCCGTCTAAACTTTTTATACTATTTAAGACGTATTATGCTTCCGGAACTCGTTTATACTGTTTTAACTGCTATTCTTCTATGCAAAGTTTTACATACACTTAATGGTATACTTGAAAAAAAAGAAGGTATGGAGGTGTAAGTAGGTGATTGATAATTTTATGCAATGGATAAGAAGCATTTATAAATCCAGATTGTTTCCAATTACAATTATATATATTTGCTTGTTTTCCATTTTAATCTATCGTGCGTTTTCACTTCAAATTATTGAAGGCAGTAAGTTATCTCAAGAAAATGAAAAAAAATATAATAAAGAGCGTTATATTAAAAGCGCACGAGGAAATATTTACGATTGTAAAGGAAATTTGCTGGCATATAATGAATCCTCTTATTCTATTGTGATCGAAGATACAGGTGAGCTAAAAATAAATGATGAAAAAAATGCGATGATTTATAAATTGATTAATATTGTAAAAAAACATAAAGGTACTTTAGACTGTGATTTTGAAATCAAAATGACAAAAGATGGAGAGTTTGAATTTAATGTAGATGGCACAGCACTGCTTAATTTTAAACGTGATGTGTATTCTCTAAATTCTATTAACAAACTGACAGAAAAACAAAGAAATGCTACAGCAGAAGAAATATTTGAATATCTTCGCTATGCAGATAGCAGTACAAGTCCTAAATTCTGTATCTCTGATGAATATACAACAGAAGAGGCATTAGAAATTATGGCTGTTCGTTTTGAAATCTTTTTAGGACGTTATGAAAGATATGTTCCTGTTACAATTGCAACTGATGTCAGTGAAGAAACGGTTGCAGCGATTAAAGAAAATAGTGCTGATTTACCAGGTGTGGACATACAAGAAGAAACACATCGTATCTATAATGATAGTGAATATTTTGCACAATTACTTGGATATACAGGAACTATTTCAGAAGATGAATTATCTAACCTAAATGAAGAAGAACTAGAGAAATATACTTCAGATGATCAAATTGGAAAAAGTGGTCTTGAAAAAGAGTTTGAAAGTTATCTTCATGGTATCAAAGGACATGAAAAGCTGGTTTTGAATCAGTATAACCGTATTGTAGACATTAAAGAACATGTAGAGCCTACAGCTGGAAATGATTTATATTTAACCATTGATTCGGAGTTACAAAAAGCTTGCTATAATATGCTTGAAAGGAAATTAGCAGGTATATTATTATCAAAAATTCATAATGGAACAAGTTCTGGAACTAAGGGTGATTCTGCAAGCGATATAAAGATTCCAATCTATGATGTATACTATGCCTTCATTGATAACAATGTAATTGACACAGATGCATTTACAAATACAGATGCAACTTCATTAGAAAAATCTGTGTACCAGAAATTTATTTCTAAAAGAAAATCTGTTTTAAGGAAACTCAAAACCCTGTTGGATGTAAATAGCAAAACACCGAATAATAAAGCATCTTCAGAGATGGAAGACTATCTTTCTTATGTTTACACTTATTTAGGCAATAATGATATTTTATTATTTAGTGAGATTGACGAAAGTTCTCAGATTTTCAAAAATTATAAAGATAATAGGAGCAGTTTAAGTGAATTTTTGCAATATGCAATTTCTAATAAATGGGTTGATTTAAATAAAATTGACATTGATAATGACTATTATAGCACAACAGAAATATACCAGAAATTAGTAGTTTATATAGAAGAAAAATTAAAGTCAGATGACATATTTAACAAAACAATCTATAAAGATTTGGTATATTCTTATGAAATTTCAGGAAAAGAAATTTGTCTTTTATTATTTGACCAAGGTGTGTTAGAATATAATGAGGTAGAAGTTCAAAATTTAGAGAGTGGAAAAGTAGATGCATACTCATTTATTAGAAAAAAAATACAAAAATTAGAAATTACACCAGCACAATTGGCATTAACACCTTGCTCGGGTTCTATTGTAATAACAGACATAAATAACGGACAGGTAAAAGTATGTGTTTCTTACCCGGGATATGATAATAATAAAATGGCCAACAAAATTGACACAGAATATTATTATGAAGTGTATTATAACCAATCATATCCATATATGAACCGGCCGACACAGCAAAGGACCGCACCTGGTTCTACTTTTAAAATAGTATCTGCTGTGGCTGCATTAGAAGAGGGGAAGGTAACACCAAGTGAAACTGTATATGATCAAGTTTATTTTAGAAAAACTAGTCCTGCGCCAAAATGTTGGAGTAATTATTCACATGGAAAATTAAATGCTACTGGAGCAATAGAACATTCTTGTAACTATTATTTTTATGAAATGGGATGGCGTTTAAGTGAAGATGGTACTAATTATGATTTGGGGCTAAAGCGTTTGAAAAAATATGCTTCAATGTTTGGACTTAATGCAAAATCAGGTATTGAGGTGTCTGAGGCAGAACCGAAAATATCTGATAAAGAGACCAGTCGTTCCGCAATTGGACAGGGGAGTAATGATTTTACACCATCACAGTTGTCACGTTACGTCACGACTATAGCAAATAATGGAACATGCTATGATTTGACAGTAATAGACAAGATAAAGGATACAAGCGGAAAAGTACTTTTAAAAAATAAGGCAAAAGTACACAATAAACTTTCTTTGAAAGATAGTACATGGAAAGCGATTCACGAAGGAATGTATCGTGTTATAAATAATAATGCATCTTTATCTACACTATTTAAAGAATTAAATGTTACAGTTGCAGGTAAAACGGGTACTGCACAAGAAAGTAAATTAAAAATGAATCATGCATTATTTATATCCTATGCCCCATATGATTCGCCGGAAATTTCTGTTACAGTTGTTATTCCAAATGGTGATACATCTGGAAATGCAGCTGAATTAGCACGAAATGTATATAAATATTATTATTCAAACGATAAGAAAACAAAGAAAGCATTGTCTCAGGGAGATGCTGTTAGTCCTGAATCAGGTTCACAATCCACAGGTGATTAGTAAATTCTAATTATTAGTTCTTGTAATAACTTGTGGATATTGTTAAAATTTACTTATAAACTACAATATCATAAAGTTATATCAATAATGATATGATAGCGTAGTGAAAGGGATGTACATCAAATGAATAATTCTGTAATGATAAAAGGAAACAAATCTGGCATTATTTTAGTATTGGATGCTGAGATGGAATTTAATGAACTAAAGCCGGAAATTGCAAAAAAGTTTAAAGATTCTGCAAAATTTTTGGGAACTGCACAAATGGCAATTACTTTTGAAGGCAGAACATTAAATACTACAGAGCAAAAAGAAATTTTAGATATTATTGAAGAAAATTCTGATTTGAAAATTATGTGTATTGTTGATACAGATAAGAAAAATGAAGAAATTTTTCAAAAAGGGTTAAGTGAAAAATTATTAGAATTAAATAGTAATACCGGACAATTTTACAAAGGAAATCTTCGTTCGGGACAAGTATTGGAAATGGAATCTAGTGTTGTAATAATAGGTGATATTAATAATGGTGCAAAAGTAATGTCAAAGGGAAATATTATTGTGCTTGGTACATTAAAAGGTACTGCATGTGCTGGAATTTCTGGTAATGACAAGGCATTTATTGTGGCATTGGATATGCATCCTATTCAAATCCGCATATCAGATTATATTGCAATTGCACCTGACATGGAACAATCTGATAAGAAGTATAGAAAACTTTTGAATTTCAAAAAAAATAAGCTTAAGGAAGAGAAATTTTCTATGCAGGAACCGGAAATAGCTTTTGTTGAAAGTGGTAAGATATGTATTCAGCCTTTTAACAAAGATGTTTTATATGATATAAATTTATAATAATATTTGGAGGAAAGATTATGGGTGAAGTAATAGTGATTACATCTGGAAAAGGTGGTGTTGGTAAGACCACAACTACTGCAAATGTTGGAACAGGTTTGGCGAAGCTTGGTAAAAAAGTTGTTTTGATTGATACAGATATAGGACTTAGAAACCTTGATGTTGTTATGGGATTGGAAAATCGCATTGTTTATAACCTTGTAGATGTTGTAGAAGGAAAATGCCGTATTAAACAAGCATTAATTAAAGATAAAAGACATCCTTCTCTTTATTTATTACCATCTGCACAGACGAAGGATAAATCTTCTGTTTCACCTGAACAAATGAAGAAGCTGGCAGATGATTTAAGAGAAGAATTTGATTACATACTAATGGATTGTCCTGCTGGTATTGAACAGGGATTCCAAAATGCCATTGCAGGTGCAGATAGTGCATTAGTAGTGACAACACCTGAAGTTTCTGCTGTACGTGATGCGGATCGTATTATTGGGTTATTAGAGGCAAGTGATGTAAAACAAAATCATTTGATTGTAAATCGTCTTAGAACAAAAATGGTAAAAGATAATAGTATGATGTCAAGTGATGATGTAGTTGAAATTCTTGCAATAGACCTGATTGGTGTCGTGCCAGATGATGAACAGATTATCATTTCAACCAATAATGGTGACCCTTTAGTAGGAGATGATTCCCTTGCTGGTCAGGCATATATGAATATTTGCAGAAGATTATTAGGAGAAGAAGTGCCATTATTAGATTTAAATGGTAAAAATGGTTTGTTTTCTAAGTTATCTAACATATTTAAAAAGAATTAGGAGGAGAGTACTATGGGGTTAATGGATTTTTTTAAGAAAAAATCTTCCGGAAGTGTTGCTAAGGAACGACTGAAGTTTGTTCTGGTTTCTGATCGTGCAAATTGCTCTCCTGAGATTATGGAACAAATAAAAAATGATATTATTAATGTTTTGTCTAAATATGTAGAAATTGATACAGATGGTCTTGATATTAAAATCACACAAACGGAATCTGAAGATGATAATGGTACTGTACCCGCTTTGTTTGCTAATATTCCGATTAAGGATATCAAGAGTTACAAAGAATAAGGAAGTTTTTGTATGTTTAATTTGAAACAATATAATTTAAAACGTTACAATTTTTCTTTGATTATAATTGTAATGATTCTCTGCATTATGAGTGCATATTTCGTAAAATTTGCAGGTAATATTGACGGAGTTGGAAACAGCTATTTTAAACGACAGTTAATCGGTGCAATTGCCTGTTTGATTATAGCAATTATAAT
Organism: uncultured Lachnospiraceae bacterium; assembly: GCA_964422365.1. Taxonomy (GTDB): domain Bacteria; phylum Bacillota; class Clostridia; order Lachnospirales; family Lachnospiraceae; genus CAYRAV01. The sequence goes on from CAYRAV010000051.1 coordinate 15,273, forward strand.
CTCCGTGATAGATTACCACTATGTTTGTGCTTTTGTAGGAATCTATTATGTGATAGGAACTATTTTGGCGGCTGCTACAAGATTATCACCGCTTGGTACAGATTTAAAGACCGATTCATATAGATGGCTTCATTTTCCAGGATTTAATTTTCAACCTTCAGAGATATGTAAGATTATTATTATTTTAACTCTGGCTGTATTTTTTACAAAATCTTATGAAGATATTAACAAATTTCGTACAATTGTAATCTCGATTGTTATAATGGCAATTCCAACATTTTTCATATTGATACAGTCAGATTTATCATCTAGTGTAGTAATTATGTTTGTTTTTTGTATTATGATATTTGCTGCAGGATTAAGCTATAAAATTATTGTACCGACATTAATATTATCTATACCGACTGTAATTGCCTTATTTTGGTATATCCAGCAGCCATTTCAGAAATTGTTAAAGTCTTATCAGATAGAGAGAATTACAGGTTTCCTGCATCCGGATCAATTTTTAGATGATACAAATTTTCAGCAGTACCATTCTATCCATTCTATTGCATCAGGTCAGTTGTTTGGAAAGTTGATTACAGATAATGGGGTTGGTACAAGAGAATATTCATGGGTTGATGTTAGGGAAAGTGATTTTATTTTTTCTGTTATTGGAGAAGAAGTTGGTTTCATTGGTGTTTGTTTCGTGATTGGACTTCTGGCCATTGTTATAGTAAAATGTATTATAATAGCAAAGAAAGCGAATGATTATCTTGGACAATTGATAGCAATTGGTATTTCAGCTATGTTCGCATTTCAGACATTTGCAAATATTGGTGTGGCAGCATTTATCTTACCGAATACAGGATTGCCTTTGCCATTTTTGAGTAATGGTATCAGCTCTATGATGAGCAGCATGATAGGAATAGGCATCATTTTAAATATTGGATTACAAGGTGGCAATTCGACACATTCAAGTATAAATTATTATGATTTATAAAATAGTAAAGTAATAAAAGGGGGTATACTTATGAATATTGGAATGGTTGCACATGACGCAAAAAAGAAGTTAATGCAGAATTTTTGTATTGCATATAGAGGGATTTTAAGTAAAAATCAAATCTATGCTACAGGTACAACAGGAAGGCTCATTGAGGAAGTGACAAATCTAAATGTCCATAAATATCTTGCAGGACATTTGGGGGGAGAACAGCAATTAGGTGCTCAGATTGAGCATAACCAGATTGATTTGGTTATTTTTCTTAGAGATCCATTATCTCCAAAATCTCATGAACCTGATGTAAATAATGTGATTCAATTATGTGATACACATAATATTCCGTTGGCTACCAATGTTGCTACAGCAGAATTACTTGTAAAGGCATTAGATCGTGGTGATTTGGATTGGAGAGATGTGGTAAGATGAGAAAGCACTTCATTACAATATTAATAAGTACACTCATATTAACTGGGTGTTCTTCTTCAAGCAAAGTATTATTGCCATATCAGAAAGATGCTATGAATGAAATTAGTATTTCATCTGCATCTGAGCAAGACATTAATACTGGTGTTCCTTTGTTTGCAAAGAATCTCTGTGTATATTCCATTACTAAAAAAGATAAACAAGATCCTGCGATGACCGCAGATGCTAGTATGCTGGTAAATGCAACTGACCAAAAAGTATTATTTGCGAATAATATTTATGAGCGCATTTATCCCGCAAGTGTAACAAAAATTGTAACTACTATGTTAGCATTAAAATATGGAACCCTTTCGGATACTGTAACAATAAGTTACAATGCATCCCATATTACAGAAGTAGGAGCTACAAAGTGTGGTTTAAATGAAGGTGACCAAGTTCAATTGGGTGATTTATTGTATGGATTTTTAATATGTTCTGGTAATGATGCTGGCATTGCAATTGCTGAACATATTTCGGGAGATGTCGATTCTTTTGTGAAATTGATGAATGAAGAAACAAAGAGATTAGGATGTGTTGGTTCAAATTTTATAAATCCTCATGGTTTACATGATGACCAACATTACACTACTACGTATGATATGTATTTGATATTAAATGAACTGCTTACCAATAATGTTTATAAAGATGAATTTGTCAAAATTATTAATTCATCTACTATAACGATGAATTATAAAGACAGAAACGGAAATCCGGTTTCAAAAACATATAATAATACCAATCAGTATTTGCTTGGTACACGAACAATGCCAGATAATGTAAAAGTTGTTGGCGGCAAAACCGGTACAACTAGCAGAGCAGGTTATTGTCTTGTATTATATAGCACAGGAGAGGATGGAAAAGATTATATGTCTTTTGTATTTCATGCAGATAGCAGCGATTCATTATATTCACAAATGAGTCATTTATTAGATATGATACCTGTTGCAAATACTTCTGATAAAGAAACTGATACTAGAGAGGATGGGATGTCAACAGTAGGGACCGATGGAACTTCTTAAAAAATATATATGCAGCGTATTAAAAAATAGGACTGTCATATTAGGAATAGTATCTTCTATATAGTACTTGTATTTAACAAAACTGTATATAAAAAGCTATTCTTAATTTTTACAATCCTATTTTTTTGATAGGAAACAAGAGCGTGTTTGAAAATTCATTGCCCCAATCTGCACGCCTCACCTTGCGTACCCATTCGGGCATACCGCAATCCATGTCCTTTCGGGCTGGCGGACTTCGTTTGATATGGTATGGATATTTGTCCCAAATTCATTCAATGCAGCCCGCTATACCTCATGAATTTGGAACGAATCCCTCACAAATTGTGACATACATCTTGTAATAAGCAATTTTCAAGCATGCTCTAATGTAACATAAAAATTTTTGAGAGTTTATTCATTATTTGCAATACGTCCAAAATAGCTAAGTGCATATAATCCGCCTATTCCTACAATTGCATAGACAATTCTTGACCAGACTGTCATATTGCCAAAAATCATTTGTACTAAATTGAAATTAAAAAAGCCGATTAGTCCCCAGTTGAGTGCACCAATAACAACAAAAATCAAAACAATATAATCTATCGTTTTCAAAATGACACACCTCCTTTTACTAGTACAACGAATATTAGGTAATTGGCAGTTCAACTTACCTATTTTACTGATAACACTACATATTCAAATTATAGCATAGCTGGTTATGCCTGCATTTGTAAAGCGGCACTCTCAGAAAAATTTTATCATTAAACTTCCAAAACTTAATCTTTGTTATACTAGAGATTATAATTTGAGATTTCAATAAACTTTTGAAAAGTATTTTAAAACTATCTGCGGAATCATGTTTGAAAATTACTTATTACAAATAATGCTGAAAGCAAGGGTGCAGATTGCTGTAATAAAATTTCAAACATGTTCTAATTCTAGTATGAACAGAGTTGAACAAAATATACAATAAATTTTAAAATAAGACTTTAAAAAATAGTAAAAAAAAAGTATAATGGTAGCTGGGCTTAAGATTAGGGGAGGTTGGACATTGAGCAGAAATAAAACTAGAAATAACAATATTGTACGTTATAAAAGACCACTTCATTTAAATGTTGGAATGATTGCATTTGCTATTATTTTTATATATGTTGTTATTATATGTATTATGTATTTTCAAAAAAAGCGGGTTTCTATTTATGAAGTTATAGAAACAAGTATTGCAGATGATAATACTTGCAAAGGAATTATTCTTCGTAATGAAGAGATCATTACAACAGATAAAACAGGCTATATTAACTATTATTTTGGCGAAGGAGAAAGAATTTCGAGTAAAAGTACAGTTTACACTTTAGATGAAAATGGGGATTTGTATGATATGCTTTCAGATGTGGATATAGAAGGTTCCATGACTTCTGAAGACAGCCGGAATATTCGTAATAATATATCTGAACTGAATCAATCATTTGATGGTTCTGATTATACATCAATACAAGAATTTAAATATAGTATTGAAAATACTATTTTGGAATTTACCAATGAACACATGATGTCACAATTAAACAAGTTATTAAAAGAAAATGGAAAAAAAAAGAGTTTTAAAGTGGTAAAATCTTCAAAAAGCGGAATTATTACATATTCACAAGATGGTTATGAAAATAAAGAAGCAAACGATATTACTGCAAATGATTTTAATCAAAGTGATTATCATCGTGTACAATTGCGTACAAATGAAGCGGTGCCTTCTGGAAATGCTGTGTATAAGATTGTTACAGATGAAAATTGGTCAGTCGTGATTCAATTAACAGCAGCTCAATATGAAAAATTATATGAAAAAGAAACAGCTGTTGATACCGCTACACCAACCACTACAATCACATTTTTAAAAAATGATTTAACTACAACAGTGACATATCAGACTTTTCAAAAAGATGATAATTATTTTGCAGAATTAAAATTAACAAAATATATGGTTCAATTTATCAATGATCGATTTGTTGATGTAGAATTATCTGTAAATTCAGCAGAAGGGTTAAAGATTCCCAATACTTCTATTATAGAAAAAGAATTTTTCTTGATACCAGCAGACTATTTTACAGTTGGCGGTGATTCTGGCAAAAACGGTTTGGTAAAAGAGGTATATGATGAAAAAGGAAATCTTTCATTAGAATTTATTGCAACAGATAACTATTATGAGGAAGATGGATATGCATATGTCAATGGGGACTTATTTGAAGATGGTGAATGGATACAAAATGAAGAGACTTCAGAACATTATCAATTATCTAAAAAAGCAAAATTGCAGGGAGCATATAATGTAAATCAAGGGTATAGTATTTTTAAAACAATTGAAATTTTATATCAGAATGAAGAATATTGTATTGTTAAAAAAAATACACCTAATGGATTAGCCGTATTTGATCATATTATAGTAGATGCACAAGATATTGATGATGAGGAAATTATTAATCAGTATAAAAATCAATAATTTTATAAAAGTGTTGACAACTTCTTTTATCTATGTCAATATAGGAAAGGTATGGTAATATGGTAATAGAGAATTTAAAAATTGTAGAAAAAAATATTGAGGAATCTTGTAAAAGGGCAGGTCGTGACCGCAATGAAGTAACATTAATTGCGGTAAGTAAAACAAAACCAGTAGAAATGATTCGTGAAGCAATAGATTATGGAATGGTACATTTTGGTGAAAATAAGGTACAGGAAATGCTTGATAAAATAGAAGCAATACCTGATAAGAATCTTCAATGGCACATGATAGGACATTTACAACGGAATAAAGTAAAATATATTGTTGATAAAACTTGTTTGATACATTCTGTTGATTCTTTGCGGTTAGCGGAACAAATTGAGCAGGAGGCAGCAAAGAAAAATGTAATTGTGAATATTTTAATAGAAGTCAATATTGCCAGAGAAGAAAGTAAATTTGGCATTATGCCAGAGGAACTAGATGGATTGTTGGATAAAATGAAAAATTTTTCACATATAAAGGTAAAAGGGCTAATGACAATTGCTCCATTTGTCGAAAATTCAGAGAAAAACAGGATGCATTTTCGAAATTTACATCAATTATATATTGACATGAAAAGTAAAAACAACGATAATATTAGCATGGAGATTCTTTCGATGGGTATGACAGGGGACTATGAAGTGGCCATTGAAGAAGGTGCAACAATGGTGAGAGTTGGAACGGGGATATTTGGCAATAGGTATTATGTATAAAAACAAAGAGTTAGGAGTGAAATATAATGGCTGGTTTATTAAACAATATTTTAGGCTATTTAAAATTATCTGATGATGAGGACTATGATGATTACATGAGTGAATTTGAAGAAGAGGAGGAGGAAGAGATTCGTCCTGAACGCACCAGCAGAAGTACAAGACGTACACAGGATTCCTCTGTTTCAAGCGAAAGAAGAACATTTAGAGAACGTTCAGGATATTCTTCTGGAAGTACAGACATAATGGAAGATAATGTTGCTCCAAGAAGATCTTTGAGATCTGAAAGAAATACTGGAAGTAAGGTGGTACCAATGAGAACTGTGTCGAAAGGAGAGATGGAAGTTTGTATTGTAAAACCTTCAACTTTTGAAGATGCACAGGATGTATGTAATATTATTTTAAGCGGGCGTGCGGCAGTTGTAAATTTAGAAGGTTTTGATGCAGATGAGGCACAAAGAATTATGGATTTTATATCTGGCTGTATTTTTGCAGTGAATGGAAAATTACATCGTATTTCAAAGTTTATCTTTATCTTTTCGCCGGAAAATGTAGATATCTCTGGAGATTACATGGATTTGATATCTGAGAACAGCAACAGTTCTTCGTTGACCATTAACAGTGGGTTCTAAAATAATATGATGCAGGTTATATACCAATCACTATATTTATTTTTTGTAGCATTACAATTTATGATGTTTACATATGTTATTGTTTCATGGATGTTTGAAAAATCGATAATTCATAGGATTTTAAAAGAATTGATAGCACCATTAACAGCTCCAATCAAATATTTCTTAAAATTATCTATTTTTCAATCGCACATGGATTTTTCATTTATTATTTTATATATTTTTATATTTTATATGCAGGCATTTTTTTATAATCTACTAAACTGATGATATAGTAAAATAAGGAGTCTTTATGGCAATACAAGAAGAATTATTACAAAAGAGGTTTCTTGAATTAGCAACTACTGCTTACTATCGGAAAATATGTATGTATACTGATTTTTTGAATTTAAACGAACAAAATGTATTCTTTACCAAAGTAGTACCAATGATTCCACAAATAAAATATTCCTCATGGGGCGGATATGATAATGCAGAACGTACTATTTTTTGTTTTAGCAGTGATGATACTTTTTTGGAACCTGATTATCCTTTGCATACAATAAAAATAGCACCTATTAATAGTAAATTCAGTGATACTTTAACGCATCGGGACTATTTAGGTGCTTTGTTGCATTTAGGGATTGAACGCAATAAAATTGGAGATATTATAATTTGTGATAATATTGCATATGTGTTTTTACATGCCCACATCAAAGATTTTGTATTACAAGAATTAAAAAAAGTAAAGCACACTTATATTACTTCTGAAGAAATAACCGATGTACATTTTAGTATCGAACCGACATTGAAAGAAATAACAGGATTTGTTTCATCTGTCAGATTAGATGCAGTTTTAGCGGTTGCTTTTAAAGAATCCCGAACAAAACTTGCAGCATACATTCGTTCAAAAAAGGTTTTTATTAATAGTAAATTAATCGAAAACAATAGCTATATGTTAAAAGATGGTGATGTGATTTCTGTTCGTGGAATGGGGAAATTTATATTTTCAGGAACAATAAAACAGTCAAAAAAAGGACGGTATTGTATTACAGTTCAAAAATACATTTAGGAGGTTACAGAAATGTTAACACCACAGGATATAACAAGTACCACTTTAAAATCAGGAATGGGGTATAAGAAAAAAGAAGTAGAGGCATTTTTATTAGAAATTCAAAATAGTTATTTAGAATTATATAAAGAAAATGAAGAATTAAAAGAGAAAGCAAGTGTATTAAGCGAAGGTGTACAATATTATAAAAATCTTGAAAAGACTTTGCAAAAATCTCTTGTATTAGCAGAAAAAACTTCAAATGAAATAATTGCCACTGCTGAGACAAAAGCACAGGCAATTGAGCAGGATGCAAAAATAAAAGCAAATATGATAATTAGTGATTCACAAAAAGAAGTGAATCAGCTTCACAATCAAATTATTTATCTAATCCAGCAATATGAAAAATACAAAACACAATGTAAACAATTTGCAGCTACTCAGTTAGAATTACTAGAGAGTAGCAGCTATGAATTGAAAATACCGAATCTTGATGAACTAGTTGCTCCAATTACTACAAATTCATTTAATATGGATTATAAAAATTCACAGAATATGGTGAATCAAAGTACAAGAGATATGAATCATAATGATTCACAAGAGATGGTAAATCAAAGTACAAGAGATGCGAATCATAATGATTCGCAGAATATGGTGAATCAAAATACAAGAGATACGAATTATAATGCTTCACAGAATATGGTAAATCAAAATACAAGAGATACGAATCATAATGATTC
>CAYRAV010000052.1:0-23027 GCA_964422365.1 uncultured Lachnospiraceae bacterium
ACTAGGTGCTGTAATGGAACGGGCCGATGTAGAAGATGAGAAGGCGCTTCATAAGTTTGAATTAAAGGTAGGATAATTTATTATTACTATGCAGTATTAGTAAAATTTCCGAATTTGCCTTATATTCAATTGTTTATGGAATAAATATATTGGTTAAGATAGGAAGAATTTGTTTTAGCCATATATTTTATTATAATAATATTATTTATGTGGAGGTAAGGAAAGATGAAAATGAAAAAGGTTTTGACAATTTTAATGGCAGCATTAATGGTGATTGCTATGATGTCAGGATGCAGCAGCAGTAAGAAGGATGCTGTAACAGGAAAATGGACTATGACAAAAGCAACATTTGCTGGTGTGGAGCAAGATCCAACACAATTAAAGATGTCAATGTCACTGGAGTTTAAAAACGGAAAAGTGAAAGTAGTAACAGAAAGCCAGTCATACGCAAGCGGTCCTATGACAGGGGAAAGTGAATACAAGTTAGATGGTAATACAGTAACAATTACAGATGCTGATGGCACACAAACAACAGCTACTGTAGATGGTGACACAATGACATTAAATCAGGATAATGTGGAATTTACATTAGTTAGAGGAGATGGTGCAGCAGCTGACAGCAGCACATCAGAAGGTGAAGCGACACCAGAAGCTGAAGCAACACCAGCAGAATAATCTTTACAAGTTCAAATTAAAGTGATAACAAAAAAATCTAAAGGGCACAAAAATTTTTGTGCTCTTTAGATTTTTATTATATATTATGCAACAAGGCGGGAAATCAGCATAAACCGTTTATCAAGCCTGATAGTGCGGTTTATAGTGAAAACAGAGTTTCTAGTAAATTCTAAATAGTAATTCTAAACAGATCCCAATATTATATAATTGCAACAATAGATAAATCACGTTGTTTTGCAAGATCAACAAAGGAGGCACCAACTTTTATTACCGGACGTGTCAAGTCTTTGTTGTCAATCATGATAATATCCCCAACTCTGCCGTCACTGAGGCGTACAGTACAGTTTACATATGTATTGATAAGACATTCTAAAAATGTCAGTGAGTAATGGGGATCAAATTTATGTAAGCCCTCCTGTTCAAATACACTAATTACATCAAATGGGCAGATAGGGGAGCGATAAACACGGGAACAAGTCATGGCATCATAAGTATCTGCAATAGCAACAATTTTGGCAAATTCGTCAATTTGATTTCCCATCAAATGGTCAGGATAACCGCTTCCATCACAACGCTCATGATGCATTAATGCAGATAATTTTATATGCTCATTTAATGGCTGGTTTTCTAACATGTGATAACCATCCCGTGGGTGATTTTGCACTATATTATATTCCCCTTTTGTCAAACTGCTTGGTTTGGTAATGATGCCGGAAGGTATCATTAATTTCCCTACATCATGTAACATACCGCAAATGGTTAAAGTATCAATATCTTCCTGAGACATTTTCAACCAACGGCCAAATATGTTGCATATAATGCCTACCTGTATAGAATGTGAGTAGGTTACATCGTCATTTTCTTTTAAGCAATGCAGCATATGGAATACATGAGTACCATTGCGGCTTTCAGAAAATATCTGGCTGCCGTATCCTAACAATGTGTTTGTATCTAATGATGCATCAGGATTCTCTGCCAAGACAGATAAGGTATGTTTGAAAGCTTCTGTTGATTTTTCTAAGGCTGTATGGAATCGGGCAAATTCTACAGTGCTTCTCACATATTCTGAATAGCTGTCAGGAACGGATTCCATATTATAAATATGACTTTTTACAGTATTAGCCTGTATTTTTACAGTGTTTATGGAATGAAATTTTAAACGTGTAATGGAATGATTGTTTAATTCTTCCCCAGAAGAAATTAAGAGTTGGTCTTTGGATGTGAATATATCTTCCATAACAACCATTCCAGGCAGTAAGTCTTTTGTTAATACTTTTTTTGTTTCCAAAAAAGTGCCCCCTTTTTATTCAAATTCAATTATTTTCCAGAGTATGTTAAAAAAGTGCTTGTTACAAGATGTGCGTCACAATTTGTGCGGATTTGTTTCAAATTCATGAGGTGCAGCGGACTGCATTGCATGAATTTAGGACAAATATCGGTACAAAGTAAGGCAATGAATTTTTAAACATGCTCCAGAGATAAAACAATTGCATGTAATAAAATTATACAATATTTGTGAGACATAGTAAAGTAAAAAAGCCATTATAGTTTATGGGGCTGCAGTTTGGCTATGTAAAAATAATTGTACTATCTGCATGCTCCATTTTGCGTACTCATCCAGATATTATCAGTTATGCCATGGGGCTGGTGGATTTTGACCAATAAGGCATACCTCAACATGGATGTGTTTTGTGCTGGAAAATAAGGTATGAATGATATGATAGAATAGGATTACTGTTCACACTTACGGTGCAAACAGTAACGGAATCCAGCCTATCATAATTCGCCTTCGGCGAAAGGCTGGATTCTTGGCTGTTCTATGTTCTTGGCACATAGCTTGACAGCAAGTGTCAGGCTTGTGAGTGAACAGTAACAGAATAGGAACTGTATCGGAATTAAAAGAGATGTAAAAATTGAAATATAAAAAAGTTTATGATATAGTGGAATAAAGCATATAAAAAAATAGTTACTATCAGCTATGTAAATATATTTTGTTTTGCCGCATCCTGCTTTGGCTAAATGCCATATACAGCGCCTTTACAAATAGATTTGTACAGTTTGCTTTATTATAGTTGTAGATGGTTGAACGATTATAAAAGAAAGGAAGAGTATAATGGAAGAACGATTGGAATATCGCCTGTATTGTATGCAGGGGGATTTGGAAAGACTAAAGTATGATTATAAAATGGAGTATCGTAAAATTGATTGGATGAATGCCAGAGCAGATATGTACTTATCCAGAGTAAAAATAAGCTGTCAGGTCATTATGATAGCGATTATGGTTATTATTGCACTTCATTGGGGATTTGTATGGGGAGGATTAGAACAATATGTATTTGTACTTATTAGGGAATGGCTGGCATGTGTAGTGACATTGGTTAATATTCTGATTTTGTTATTGGTGGTGCTGCCGTGGCTGCTGACATTAATGAAGAATTTGAGAGAGTATTTAAAAAATAGTAATAAATATGGAAATCATATTTATTCCATGATTAGAAAAAAAGACTATCAGAAAGAGCGTAAGGAATTAGAAGCAAATGTAGCTGCCATGAGCAATAAAATGATTCAAATGGAATTTGAAATCGAACAGTTGACACAACAGGTAATAGAGAAGCAGGAAAAAGAAGGAGTATCTGTGAAAGGGCAAACAGATGAAATGTTTGAACAGTATGCAGAATACAATACAGATAGATGGGGGCAGGAGGACTGTGGTACAGATTATGAGAAAGAAGAAATAAAGTATAAATCATGTGAAGAGATACAAAGGCATCTTTATCATTTAGAAAATATTGAAAGAAACCTGCAAAAACAATATGACAGGGAATATAGCATTACTCAGCAAATAGAGGATAAAAATACCAGACCAGAGCATTATATCAGAAAGTCTGTGATTATGTTTTTCTGTGGATTGGGTGGGTTATTGGTCTTTAGTCTCATTAAGATCATTAATCTGAAAATAATCCATAATGATGTAATGATGTATGCAACGCCGATTTTAGGGATTGCATGTGTGTTTGTTTTTGTTATGCCGGCAGCGTTTATGATCATAAAGGAATTATTGATGCGGTATATGAATAAGGATAAGTTTATTGGAAAGGAATATATGAATCAAATGAAGGAAGCTGCTATGTCATCAGAGCAGGCACAAAATGAGAAAGCATTAACAGAAATCAGTCAAAAGCTCGTTCGGATTCAGTTAGAGAAAGAAGAATTAAAAGAACTTCTACAGGAGAAATTACAGTATGAAGATACAATTTATAAAGGAAACTGATCATCATTGTTTGACACCTCTGATAAAACATGATATACTTAGCACCGAATAGAACAGACAGTTCGCTCGTACCATCCTGTCTATAAACAAAACTAGGACTGAAACTTTGAAGAAAACCTGCTAATCACAGAAATATAAGCAATGAAACAATTATAAGTATGCCTGCAATGGACCAAAGGAAAAAGGCATATGAGGCAGGTGACAATACAGAGCGAAGTTTGAGGGAGCGTATCTGGGTTATAAATATACCGGACATGCTCTCTTTTTATGCAGCTAGGTGTATTTAAAACCTGCCTATTGCATATGCAGAAATAAATAAGAAATGATGAATAAAGATTTGTTAGTATTCAGCCATACGAGGTCAATTTTGTTTTGTGTATCTTGTTTGGGCTGAAATAGTAACAAACATTCAGGAGGATGTATGTATTGTATTAAAACAGAACACAGCTTTGATGCTGCTCATTTTTTATATGGTTATGAAGGGAAATGCAGCAATATTCATGGGCACCGCTGGCGTGTGGTGATATCTGTCTGCCGGGAACAGTTAGAACAAAAGGGGAGCATACAGGGGATGCTGGTGGATTTTAGTGATTTGAAACAGGATATAAAAGAGTTGGTAGATTATTTTGACCACACACTTATCATTGAAAAGGGAACCTTAAAGGACAAGACATATGAAGCATTGTGTGAGGAAGGATTTCAGATTATCAGTCTTCCATTTCGTCCTACCGCAGAGAATCTGGCAAAGTATTTTTATGAAAAAATGGAAGGAAAGGGTTATCAGGTACAAAGTGCCATGGTTTATGAAACACCAAATAACTGTGCAGAATATTTCAAATAAATCATTTGTTCCGTTTCATTGTAAATTTGTATTCCCAATATGACTTCTGGCAAGTTATGAAAGAGTATTCTACACTATTTTAGGAGGATTGTTATGGCAAGATACAAAGTGGTAGAGAAATTTGTAAGTATCAATGGTGAAGGAACAAAAGCAGGGCAGTTGGCAGCATTTATTCGTTTTCAGGGCTGTAACCTAAATTGTGGTTACTGTGACACCACTTGGGCAAACGGACCAAAGACACCTTATGAATGGATGACAGAAGAAGAGATTACAGCATATATTTTAGAATCAAATGTGAAGAATGTAACTTTAACAGGAGGAGAGCCGTTATTACAGCAGAATATAGAAATATTATTAGAAAGGCTTGCAAAAGAACCACAGCTATGGGTAGAGATTGAAACAAATGGAAGTATATCGCTTGCACCGTTTTTGGCAATAGAAAACAGGCCATCCATGACAATGGATTACAAACTGCCGTCTTCAGGGATGGAACCGTTTATGTGTCAGGAGAATTTTGCTATTCTTCAACAAAAAGATACTGTAAAGTTTGTATCTGGCAGCAGAGAAGATTTACAGAAAGCAGAAGAAATCATAAACCAGTATGAGTTGACAAAACGGTGTCATGTCTATCTAAGTCCCGTTTTCGGACAGATAGAACCAGCAGATATAGTAGAATATATGAAAAGTAATTGTATGAATGGAGTCAGCCTGCAATTGCAGATGCACAAATTTATATGGGATCCTAATAAGAAAGGAGTATAGAAAGTGGCAATTAATACAGAGGCAATTAAGGAACATATCAGAGGAATCATAGAAGCACTTGGAGATGATCCCAACCGTGAGGGATTAATGGAGACACCCGACCGTGTGGCAAGAATGTATGAAGAAGTATTTGAGGGGATGAATTATACCAATCACCAAATTGCTCAAATGTTTCACAAAACATTCGATGAGGATATGAATGAAAATTGTGGAAGTCAGGATATGGTGGTTGTTCGGGATATAGAAATTTTCAGCTATTGCGAACATCATATGGCATTAATGTATGATATGAAAGTAACAGTGGCCTACCTTCCAAAAGGAAAAGTGATTGGTCTTAGCAAAATTGCCCGTATTGCAGAAATGGTAGGAAAGCGTCTTCAGCTACAAGAGCGGATTGGTATAGATATTGCAGAAATCATGGAAGAAATCACAGGCGCAAGTGACATTGCAGTCCTTATTGAGGGCAGCCACAGCTGTATGACTGCAAGAGGAATTAAGAATACAAAAGCAAAAACATATACGACAACATTACGAGGACGGTTTGAAAGTGATCCGAATCTTTATTTGAGGATAAAGTAGAATAATTTGGAAGAAAGGAATCTTTGTATGAGAGTATTAGTATTAGTCAGTGGAGGGGTAGACAGCAGTACCTGTCTTGGATTGGCAGTAGAACAATATGGAAAAGAAAATGTGACTGCCCTATCTATTACTTATGGGCAGAAACATACAAAAGAGATGGAATCGGCAAGAGCCATTACAAAGTATTATGATGTAGAACATATAGAGTTGGACTTAGCAGAAATGTTTCAGTTTAGTGATTGTTCTTTGTTATCACATTCTACACAGGAAATTCCAAAAGAATCTTATGCAGACCAGTTACAAAAAACGGATGGTCTGCCGGTATCCACCTATGTACCATTTAGAAATGGTTTGTTCTTATCCTCGGCGGCTGCCATTGCATTATCTAGAGGCTGTGAAGTTATTTATTATGGTGCCCATAGTGATGATGCAGCAGGCAATGCCTATCCTGACTGCAGTGAAAGATTTCACAGTGCCATGAATCAGGCGATTTACGAAGGAAGCGGAAAACAGCTGCATATTGAAGCTCCATTTGTGGATATTCCTAAATCAGAGGTAGTGAAAAAGGGGCTTGCAATTGGTGTACCTTATGAATTGACATGGAGCTGTTATGAAGGCGGGGAAAAGCCATGTGGTGTGTGTGGCACATGCATTGACAGACAGAAAGCATTTGAGAAAAACGGAGTACAAGACCCTTTGTTATAAGGGATATGATAGAAATGATAGGGAGGATGATTATGACTAGAAGAGATAAGAATGAGAGGAAAGATATAACCCTGCTTGGCAATCAAAATGTAAAGTATCCAATGGATTATGCACCAGAAATGTTAGAAACTTTTGAGAATAAGCACCAGGACAATGATTATTTTGTAAAATTTAATTGTCCTGAATTTACAAGTTTGTGTCCAATTACCGGACAGCCTGATTTCGCAACAATTTATATCTCTTATGTCCCGGATGTAAAAATGGTAGAGAGTAAGTCATTGAAATTATACTTATTTAGTTTCCGTAATCATGGAGATTTTCATGAGGATTGTGTGAATATTATAATGAAGGATCTGATTAAGTTAATGGAACCAAAGTACATTGAAGTTTGGGGAAAATTTACCCCAAGAGGTGGGATATCCATTGATCCATATTGTAATTATGGAAGGCCGGGAACCAGATGGGAGCAGGTGGCATTTGAAAGATTAAGCCGCCATGATCTGTACCCGGAGAAGGTGGATAATCGGTAAGAGGTATTTTTAATAGCCGTTTTTTTAAATAAAGGAAAGTTGAAAGTTGAAAAATAAGAAAAATATATAATTGCCTACGCATTTTTCATGACGTAGGCAAATTAATCATTTATAGCCTTTTCCAAAATATCTACCGTTTCATTTTTTATTTTATCTGTATTATGTATATACATATCCATAGTTGCAGAAATATTTGAATGGCCGAGTCTTTCCTGCACATCTTTTATATTCGCACTATTTTCTATAAGTATTGCTGCATGAGTATGCCTTAATGTATGATAGTCAAACTTTTCTATGCCTAATTCGTAATGAACAACCTAAATTAATTTGTCAAAATCAGAAATGTAGTTTTTGCCTTGCAAACATAGTATTCAGGTATGCTGGAAATAGCAGCAGTATTCTCGTCAAAAAGTACTAGAGCGTGTTTGAAAATTTATTGCCACAATCTGTACGCCCCACTTTGCGAGGGGATTTTATCGAAAGGAAACACCATCTCTGTATAAAAACAGCAGATGATTAGTCATTACTCAATTAGGAAACAATGCAGTAACAATTAGGTTAAAGTTTAAATTGTACTGTAATTTCTCTTAATTTTTCTGCTAAATCCTTACAATTCATTGTGCGCTCAAATGTCTCAGAGGTCAGTCCAACCACATCAGTTGTTTTCTCTGCAATATTTGATACACCGGCAGCAGAAGAATGGATTGTGCTGCTGATTTTTTCCATTGCATCAGTAATTTGTGCAATGCCAAATTCCAGTTCACTAACCTCTTTATTGGCAAGGTTCATAAATGTTTCAATCGAATGTGCTGCTTCACTATATTCGTTGCTTGATTCCATAAAATCAGAATAATCATTCATTACTTGGTTTTCCAAAAAATTCAGTGCATCTAAAAGACAATTGATTAATGTTTCTACAGAAGCATTGACTCCATTTATAATTGTTACAATATTGATACTGGTATTGGTAGATTCTGCAGCAAGTTTTGCAATCTCATTTGCTACTACAGCAAAACCGCGTCCTTGTTCTCCCGCCCTTGCAGCTTCAATGGAGGCATTTAAAGAGAGCAAAGTGGTTTGATCTGCAATATCTTGAATAGAGGTTGCAAGTCCATTAATTTTTTCTGCTTCTTTTGCTTTTTGAATAGCATCAGTCGAGGTCTCCCGAATGGTATTGTAAACACGGATTGTTTCTGTACTTGCATCGTTTGTTTTTTTGCGGATTTGATTGGTCTTGTTCATCACTAAAGTGGTTAATTTGGTTCCATCTTTGATTTTATCTGCAACATTGGCAACATTATCATTCATATGCTTGATGTTAGTATTAACAGAAACTGTTGAAGTGGAGGTTTCTTCCATGCTGACTGCCAATTGTTCGCTTGTTGCAGAATTATCTGTAGAGGCAGCATTTACTTTTTCGGAAATGCCATATAATGTATTAGAATCTACTACCAATTTTTCTGATATCTGGTTTAATTCTGAAACAATTTTAGTTAAACGTGCTTTCATCTGAACAACAGCCGTTCCCATTACACCGATTTCATCATTTGTCTTTGGCAATGTATCATTGTCCTGCAAATTCAATTCGGAGATATGATTGATTACAGAGGTAAGTTTTCCGATTGGGCGTGTAATATAGAATGTAATCAGGTATCCGGTTACAAGGGTAAGCATTAAGAGGATAAGGCCAATTACAATACAATAGCTGCTAATCGTATTGACTGGCTTTAATACATCTGCTTCATCTGCCTGAACAAAAATGACCCAGTCGTTTACCGTACACATAAAAGCAATGTACACTTTTTTTCCATCTATGGTGCAGGTTTTTACATCAGCAGTCGTAATATAGCCTTCCTGCAATTTATTAAGAACCTCTTCAATTACGCTGTTGCCTGCCAGTGTTGTTCCTATCAAATCAGAATCTTCATGATAGAGGTAGGTACCATCTTTATCAACAAGAAAGGCTTTGCTGGAATCCATCGTATCAATTCCAACATTATAGAGAATGTATTCCAGGCGGACACTCATGTCATTTCTTTCGCTATCTCCATAAAAGCTTTCATATAAAGTATCAGATGCTGAGATGCAGGTATCATATAAATAACTCTCGCAAAGTTCCACAATATTCTTTTTGTTGATTATATAGGATACAAGCAGAATAACAACAATGAGGAGAATAGATGTGGATGCCATTAGCATGGTAATTTTGGAACGTATTGATTTATGTTTCATAGTTTCCGCCTCCTATTCAGTTGTTTTCTCAGTGGACCATTCTTTTTTTACATTTTCAATTAATTCATTCCAGGATAATTTTCCTTTTGTGTAGTTTAAAAGAAAATTACCAAAATCATCTTTGAATTTCTGGCTTGGAAATGCTGTAAAATTCCAGCTGACATTGAATAAAGTACTATCACTCATATAGGAAAGCACTTGTTTTGCCAATGGGTCATTGGGACTTTCTGCCTCTGTAAATGTATCGAAGGGTGATATAAATCCAAGTTCATTTGTTACATACTGTTTTCCTGTATCAGAGCTGAATACCCATTCAATAAAGTCGATAGAGGCCTGCTGATCGGCTTCTGATGCCATAGAGTTCACACAAATATAGTTTTCTGTACCAGTACAGAGTCCTTGTGTTTCTTCACCAGAAACTCCAGTATAGATTGGAAGAAACTTTATATTTTCTTCCTTTACTTGATTTCCTTCAATGGTTGAAATTTGTCCCCATGCCCAGTTACCATTTTGAACCATAGCAGCCTTGCCAAGTGCAAATTCCTCCATTGAATCATTTGTCGTTTTAGAGGAAAGTGATGCTTTATCTGTGCAGGAATAATTAATATACAGGTCAAAGATATTCTTAAAATTATTTCCATAAGAAAGATCAAGAGTTTCACTATCAGAAATCCCTTTATCCTTAAATTCATAATAGACAGGAATATTTGCAAGGTGAGTCTGCCAGCGCCAGTCTTCTCCAGCACTAAAAGAGGTAGATGCAAATACGCCTTCGATTCCAAGTTCAGATTTATGAACTGTCATATCTTCTACAACAGATTTTAATTTTTCAAAATTGTTTACTTCCTCCATACTTGAGAATGTTACATTTTTTGTTGATAGTGAAAAATATTTTTTCATAATTTCATCATTGTAAATAATACCATAGCCTTCTACTACATATGGTATTCCATATACACCTGAATCATCTTGTACCGTCATATCCTTATCTAACAGCCAGGAATATAGATTTGTATCACTGAGATCGCGGCAATAATTTTTCCATGAGTTGTAGCCTACTGGTCCATTAATCTGAAACAATGTGGGCATATCCCGTTTGGCAATTTCTGATTTTAGTGTCTGCTCATAGTTGCCGCTGGCAGATGTTAAAACTTTGACTTTTACACCTGTTTCATTTGTATATTGTTCAGCAATTTTCTCCCATGTTTTTGCTGCTTCTGGTTTGAAATTTAGGTAATATACAGAAGCTGTTTCTTTTTTGATACCACAGCTGCTTAATAAGAAAGCGGCCAAAATTACAGTTATTCCCATTCGAAAACATTTCATTAATACCCCTCCTTACATTCTTTTGTGGAACAGTATGTTATTTTACATGTAAAATAGTGTATTTACATATAAAATGAGTAAAAATGCACATAATTTATTTAAAATATAAGAATTATATGTACAAGTATAACAAATATAGAAAAGGTTGGCAAGTAAAAAGAGGATGAAAGTATAACGATAACAAATGTAATAAGACAAACCTTTCCCTGCATAGACTAAATCAGAAACATACAACAGAGGTAAAAAGCAATGTTAAATTATCTTTGGGGCATTATGATTATAATAGGAATAGTTGTAGGTGTACTGACAGGAAATATTTCAGCAGTTAGTAATGCCAGTATAGATTCAGCAAAAGAGGCGATTACATTATGTATTACTATGCTTGGAGTAATGTCCTTGTGGACGGGACTAATGGAAGTGGCAAGAAAAGCTGGCATTATTGAAGGGCTGACAAAGAAAATGATGCCGGTTCTGCATTGGCTGTTTCCCGGAGTACCTAGGGAACATCCGGCAAATACATATATTGCTTCAAATATGATTGCAAATGTATTGGGGCTTGGATGGGCAGCAACTCCAATGGGGCTGAAAGCTATGGAGGAATTAAAAAAATTGAATCAGGAAAAGGATACTGCCAGTATTGATATGTGCACTTTTCTCATTATTAATATATCTTCCCTACAGCTGATTCCTGTAAATATTATTGCATACCGCAGCCAGTATGGTTCTGTTAATCCAACAGAAATTTTAGTACCTGCGATTATTGCAACATTTTTTTCCACACTGGCAGGAGCGTTTTTTTCCATAGCAGCAAGAAAAATATTGAAAAGGAAATAATGATTTGCCGCATCATTCATTAATGTGGGCTTCCATTGTGTCTTCTGGCAAATGCTGCTCATTCTAATATACCACAATAAATAAGATACATTATGGAATAATAATGCATGAATGGAATGGTTGGACTGTAACGGATTTGGAGGATTGCAGATGAGATTTTTATTATATTTATCGGATTTTATCATACCATTTGTTATTTTATATGTTGTAGGAATAGGGCTGGCAATGAAGGTACCCATCTTTGATTCGTTTATTAAGGGGGCAGAGGACGGATTTAAAGTGGTGTTAAATATTTTGCCAACACTCATTGGATTAATGGTAGCAGTGGGAATTTTGCGTGCATCAGGAGCTATGGATTATCTTGCAAATGTTATGGCGCCATTGATTTCATGGCTTCGTTTCCCAGTAGAACTGGTTCCGCTTGTGTTTGTAAAAGTCTTTTCTTCTTCCGCAGCAACAGGCTTGCTGTTGGATATTTTTAAAGAATTTGGAACAGATTCTTATATTGGAAGGCTTGCATCATTGCTTATGAGTTGTTCAGAAACTATTTTCTACACAATGGCAGTTTATTTTATGACAGCTGGTGTGAGGAAAACCAGATATACGCTGGCAGGTTCGTTGTTTGCCACATTTGCAGGGATTGCAGCAAGTGTAGTGCTGGCAGGAATGATGTGATACCCATTAGGCAGCAGATATGGCTGTCATAACAATACATAGTATAAGCCGGATATCTTTTCTGTTCATTACAGCATGATTAGTAGTTTTTTTCAATTAGAATATCATCTTGTTAACATAATAGACAGGATTGTTTTAAAGAAATATATAAGGTAAAAAATTACTGCCATTCCCAATATACCTTTTCCGGATATCTTTCATTTACCAGATAAAACTGATTTTCTTTTATTTTATTCCATTCCTTTGCTGTAAATTGACGTTCTGATAAAGTATATGCCAAACATACCTCCTTTTCTTCCTGTGGCTGTAATACAACTTGTACACTGTCATTATCAGTTTCCATAGAATACATTTCCATTACCAATCCGTTCCAGTAATACTGGTTATTTTCCATATATAACAGATATAATGGGAATTTTTCTTCCTTATTTCCTGTGTTTTTTAATGTAATTTTGACCAATGCACCTAAATCACCATATCTTTCATGGTATTTTTCTTCTATCTGTTCTTTTTCTAACCAATGCACATCTTTTACTGCAAGGGCAATGTTATCGCACACCAAATGAAATTCCCCTTTTGGCACGAAAACCCTCTTTGCTTGTGGATAAACTGCATTTATTTTATAAATGCACATTCCTGATATCACGATGCATACAAGAAGAAATATCAACATTATCTCAATAATCCCTTTTTTCTTTCTATATTCTATTTTGCTCATTCCAATCTTCTCTCCTCCATATTAAATTTCTTAGTGTTTGTTCCCTGCCCTATAATTTTTCCGTTCTCTATTATGTATATAACATCAGCTAATAAGTCTAATTCCTCTGAATCGTGGGAAGAAATAATAATAAGTGCATTTCTTTTTTTCTCTTCCTCTAATATTTTGTTTAGTTTTTCAACACTTTCTGTATCCAGTGCATTGGTAGGTTCATCAAGAATGATAAGTTCCGGATGTTCCATCACTGCTGCTGCAATTCCCAGCTTTTGTTTCATTCCCAGAGAATATTTTTTTACCTTTTTTTTCTCCTTGGGATTCAATCCGATGTTTTCCATCACTGTACAGATTTCTTCCTCATCAATTACCCCTCGGATATCTGCCAGAATTTTTAAATTTCTAAATCCATTGTCATTTTCTATAAACCCTGGATTTTCAATTAATGCACCAACACTAGGCGGAAACTCATGATTTTTTCCTAGTGGGATGCCGTCAATTCGAATTTCTCCTTCCGTCAGCCTGATAAGTCCGCAGATTGCCCGCATAAGCATTGTTTTTCCTGAGCCGTTTTTTCCCTTTAAACCATAAATCTTTCCTTTTTCAAATTGTAAATTAACAGAATCAATTACCTTATTTTTATCAATAATCTTAGTAGCATTTTTAATTTCTATATACATTTTTACCTTCCTTTCCTCATTCCTTCCCGATATTTCAGTGTATAATATCCCATAAGAATTGAAACAGCACTTATGGTGGTATTTAATAGTATTCCTTTTATAATTTTATGATTTGCTGCCAATTCTTCAAAATCATATCGGCACAACATACTGTAACAACCTAAAAGCCAGTCATTTTCCCAGTATGCACTTGCCACAAGCAATAGAAGTAAAAATATGACAGCACCTATAGGATTCCAGAGAAAGGATATTGTCAATCCTAAAAGTGAGAATGTAATAGCTGTTATAACTGGCATAATAAATAAAAGTAAAAATAAATGTATTTTAGGGATATTTTCCAGATTCATACCCCAGATATCATGTTCGTTCCAAATCCATTCTCCACCCATACATATAGTTACAGCATATATAACAATATAAAACATCAAAAAATATAGTAAGGTTTGAAACACAGTCCAGACACACTTACTAAACCACCAGTTTTTCTTATTTCCTGCACGGATAAAAAACTGATATCCTCTTTCTTTATAATCAAAATAAGGATATGATATAATCCATAATATATATCCAAGATTCAGTACAAACCATTCAAAAGGCATCCGAAATGTTTCAGTACGGTCTGCTTTAGAAAAATCTTCAGTTCCCCTAAGAAAACCAATGATGCAATCCAACCATGAAAACATATTATCATGATTTTCCATCATAAATCTATGGCTGCGCCAAATGACAAGCGCTAATAAAATCCAAATGGCAAAATACCCTGCATATAATTTCCAGCATAGGAGAGTTCCTGTATGGATATCATATCGGATCTGCCTTTTAAACCTTTCCATTTCCAATCAGCTCCTTACAATGAATGGCTCTAAAAAACAGCAATATTGCTATATCAAGCCAAATCACAAAACCGAGTACCATTTTTATTTTATATATCATATAAGGCCACATTGTGTATTCTACAGAAAATAAACGATATAGAATTCTGATCCTGTATTGTGCAATTTCAAAACAGCTAATCCCGCATAAGAACAATGTCCCATAAAGCAGCGAATTTTTTTTCCACAGAAAAAACAATAAAATATTATGTGAGATAAGATTTCTAATGACACATATGATAAAAATATATACAAATGTTTCCAATGAAGAATAGAGTGCGGTATGATTGTTTTCTAAAAAATAATAACTCTGAATCTGATTCCAATTAAAGAATGGAAGAGTTCCATTTACTATACTAATCCAGCCCAAGAGTACAACAGCATACAATATTGAAAACAAAAAGCATTTCTGTTCTTGTTCCCAAAATAATGTGTTCCAGGAACCTTTTCGTGTTATCTGCAGAATAGAAAAATCATTGCGGAAATATACAAAAACATTCCAAATCAGAGGAAGTAACATTGCAACAGAATACATAAGAGGATACATCATTTTTACATATCCATCCATTTTACACCCTATTCTGTTATCTAAAGGGCTTTGGGCAAATGCAAGATACACAAATAATCCTATATATAAACATCCACCAATAAAACTCTTTCTAACATGTATTTTTCTCTTATTCACGTCTTTGTCCTTTCCAAACATAAAGCAATGCTACAAGTGCCAGAACAAAAATTCCTATTATAAATTCCCCAATATTATTACTGTCAAATCCTGGAATCAAAAAATAGTTTGGTGCAAATGTATCTTCACTTATAATATTATCCAGTGAAAACAAAAGATAATAACATACAAATGGAGTGATTAACACTGCAAATTTATATTCTGTAAAAAAAGATGCCAAACAGGAGATACCAGCTATACCTCCAGCAAATACAAAATCAATTCCTAAAAATAAAAATGTATATATCAAAGGATGTTCATAAAATAAATGAAATCCTATACTTGATCTGTTTGGACCATAATCCATAATCGGTTCTGGCAGCAAGGCAGGAAAGCGCATAGCAGTAAGAGATAGGCTGAGGAAAAGTGGTAGAACAACTGCCGTTCCTCCTGAAAGAAATACTGAAATATATTTTGCCAATAAATATTCTTTCTTCCTATTGCGTATAAAAATATTTCTATAATATCCGGTATGCAAATCCTCATGATACAAAATTCCTGCTGGCAGAACTGCCAGAATAGGCAGTATCAAATAATACAAATAACTCTGCATAGGTGCACAGCTTGCCCCTATCCAGTTGTAATATAGACTTTCCATGCAGAATTCATTTTTCATTTCAATGTTTGAGTTCCAGATATAAGAGTATTGATGCCATAATACAATTCCGATTCCTACTGCCAAAGAAGCTAACATACCCTTACTAAGAAAAGCACGCCGTAATTCAGTTTTCAACATCTTTATCATATTCTCCCCCCAATGGTATCTTTATCAAACTAAACAATCCAATCTCTGACATAGTACCACTATTATTAATATTCAACATAAAACCATTCTGATTTTCCAAATCATTATCTGGTACAACAAACACAATTTCTGTATCTATAGCTTCTCCTTTTTCAAGATAACGCAAAAAGAATTCTTTAACAGAACTTTCTTCTTCTAATGCTGCCGCAGCAGGTCCATCACTAAACTTGTAAGAACCTTCTTTATCAAAAATCCATAAATCAATACTATTCAGCCCAATTTGCTCATCTGTTTCTTCACAGCAAGTGACAGAAATCGGAATGGAAACATAAGAGTAGCCATTTATTATTGTTCCATTTTCATCACATTTAAAATCGCCATAATCTCTCATTCCATTCCATTTATCTGATTTTTGTTTTGTAATATATGCTCCGTTTATCTTATATGTCCATTCATTCTGTGTAATTGTTTCATTACTTTCGTGAATTCTTAATTTAGATAGATCCTTCAACTCATTACATCCATTAATAGTTATAAATTCCTGAAGTATATTATCCCAAAGATCACATTCCTCTTTTTGTATGGGATTTTTTGTATCGTTTTTCTCTTGTTGTGTTTTGCTCTTTATAGTAGCATTTTCCACCAAATCATTTTTTTCTGTTTTTTGAGTGACTATTAGATTCGTAGTACTGTCTCCGATTATAAATCGAATAGTACCTGCTACACAAATCAGACTAACAACAACAAACAAAAAACACCTTACTCTTTCCATTCTCAACAGCACCTTTCTCTAGACAATCAAACAAAAGCGTTCCAAAATATAAAAATCTATTTTAAGAATGTCTTTATTAATTATACAAAAAATATTTTATAATATTTTAATTATATTTAAATTACATATGTTTGTCAATGTATTTCGATGAGTGCTTTATTTTTTATATAGTTTCATTATGCACAACTGGTTGTGCAATTTGTATATAGAGGGGATAATTACATAACATTCACAAATCTTTAATACTGCTTGCTGTGCTTGGGGCGGCTACATGAAATCTCAAAAAAATAAGCAGGCTTAACTGCCTGCTGTTTCATATATGTTGTAAAGATAATATAGTATAAGTTTATTTCCATCTTCGTCTTTGTGTCCGTCTGGAACGTCTGGAGCGTTCAAATATAGTGTGTTCTTCTTTTCGTTTTTTATGGAATAATATAATTCCGGTCGCAACACTGATGAGTACAACTATGGCTATAACAATAGCAATAACTCTTAAAAGTGTTCTTTGTGTCTCAGAATGTATATTTTTGGATTTTACGGTTTCAATTGGTTTTCCCTCAGTTAATACAGGATTGTCATTAGACTGGGTAAAATAAATATTTGTAGAACCTACAGTTTTATCTCCATAGGTATAAGTGATTTCACCGATGTTGTTATCACCATCTTGCAAAGTAACATTTGTGTTGTAGGTTATCGTTTGCTGTGCATCTTTTAATTTTGTTCCATTGGGCAGAATTACCTTACCATCTTCTCCGAGGTGGATAGGAGAAGTTTCTAAATCAAATATGGGATTAAATTTTGTAAATAAACCAGTATCTTTATTTTCAGATTTATTTTTTTCTGCATTCATATCATAACTGGTATAGTTATCAAATGCAAAGTCTAATAAAATCTGTGTGTCTGTATATTGGTTAAAATCAGGAAATCCACTTACACTGTTGGCACGCATGACTACACAGATTAACTCCATGCCATTTCTTTTCTCAAAGGTAACTAAGGTGGATTTTGCTTTAGAAGTGTATCCTGTTTTACCACC
The DNA here is from genome assembly GCA_964422365.1 of uncultured Lachnospiraceae bacterium. Classification (GTDB taxonomy): domain Bacteria; phylum Bacillota; class Clostridia; order Lachnospirales; family Lachnospiraceae; genus CAYRAV01. Next base: position 17,972 of record CAYRAV010000052.1, read on the forward strand.
GAAGCAGTCTTCTGTCATATAGCGCGGATAACGTCTTCCAGAAAGCATATCATGGTGGTTAGTCCAATAGCGTTCTAATTTCTGTTTATTGGTTGGTGGAAGAATATAAGTTTTGGTGCCTGTAATTTTTCTAAAAGTATCATTTTTTAAGGCTTCACGGCTAATCATGGCAATATCATAAGCACTTGTGTAGTGGTTATCATCATGGAGACCATTCGGATTAGCAAAATGGGTATTTTTCAGTCCAAGTTCTGCAGCTTTTGTATTCATCATATCTACATAGGAAGGGACATCACCTGCAATATGCTCAGCTACACCAAGACAGACTTCATTAGCAGATTCCAGCATAATTGCATATAAACATTGTTCCATAGTAAGTTTTTCACCTTCATTAAGGGCAACATTACTGCTTCCATATTCAATGCCAAATATGGCATTATGAGAAAAAGTAACGGTTTCTCCCAAACTGCTGTTTTCTAATGCAACCAAAGTTGTCAAAATCTTGGTAATACTGGCAGGGTACTGCTTTTTGTGTGCTTTCTGTTCAAATAATACCATGCCTGTAGCAGCATCTATTACAACGGCCGATTCACAAGAGAGTTTGCTGGCTTTTGGAGCTTTAGGCCATTCTATTTTTTCAGGAGAAGTTTCTTCAGAAGAAACTGTATCAGAATTGTCATCTTTTACTGTATAATGGGCAGTAGAGTAAGATGTCAAATTAGTTTGCTTTGCTTTTATATTTACATTTGGAACCGCAGCAGACACTGCCATAGAACAAGTAAAAATACTGCAAAGAAAAAATGTATATAATTTTTTAATTTTAATATTCATAGTCAGAATAATCTCCAATCTTGTATTGTATTTCTATAGTTATTGGGAATAATGCATTTTATCCATATATGTTTCTTTGAAGCCTTAGAGCGTGTTTGAAAATTGCTTGTTACAAGATGTGCACCGCAATTTGTGACAATGAATGTTCAAACATGCTCTAGCTTTATGCTGCAGCAAAGGAGAACAGAAACCAGAGAAAGGGGATAATATGTAAACACCATTCTTCTGTCCTTTGTCTGTGCACCTGTCAAATGCAAACAGGATTGATGTAAAAATATGAAAACGTGAATATATTTTGTATTATTGCCCAATCATGTAAATGCAGATATAAAATCATACCATCTTAATTATAGGAGATTTTAGGAAAACCTACAAGTGAAAATTTATAAATAGTGAAAATGTATATTCTGATAAATGATGCATGTCGGAATACCTTATCGGACGAAGTCCGCCAGCCCAATGGACATGAATTGCGGTATGTCCATCAGGGTATACCTGAATTCAGTTTTTTTGCTAAAGTAAAAAAGGGTACCTTGATAGAAAATGTGTATTTTGAAAAATTATAAACAACATGGTCAGATAGTAAGAAAAAGTGATAGAAACCGCTTAAATACTCTTGACAGTAAGTATACCGATTGGTATACTTACTGTGACAAAACGTTGCTGCTTAGAAGAAAAAATATATTTTCTTAGCGAAAAGGGAAGAAAATAGTATAAAAAGGTGAGAATGAGGAAAATATTGTGATTGTGAAGAGGAGGGATATTTGGTATCAATGAAACCAAAGAAACAGGATAATCGGGAAACGCTGCTAAATTGTGCATTGCATATGTTTTATTGTAAGGGATATGATGCAGTTAGTGTACAGGAAATTGTGGATGCGGCAGGTATCACAAAACCTACATTGTATCATTATTTTAAAAGTAAGCGGGGCGTATTGGAATCTCTGTTGAAAGAAAAAGGACATGTTATAAATGAAAAGATGAAGTGTGCTGCTTCAGTAGAAGGAAGCATAGAAAAGGTATTGAAAAATGTAATACAAACCCAGGAAATGATGGCAGGAGAATTAAAAGAATTATATTTATTTATGCTGGGAGCATATTTTTCTCCTAATGAAAATGCAGCAAAACAAGTTGTGGCTCCATTTATAGCAGAACAGTTTAAAATGATCCAGGATATTTTTGGACGCTTTTTTGGAACTATTGACGAGGCGCAGAATGAATGTTGTGCAGTAGGATTCGCTGGAATGATGCATTATTACATATCAATGCATATACAGAGAAAAGAAGAACAAAAACAGTTATTATTATCAAACGATGAAATGGTAGATAGATTAATCAAACAATTTTTATATGGAATTCAAAAGGATATAATATATTCATAAAAAGATAACGGGGAATTTTGAAGTACCGGAAATCAGAATGGAGGATTTTATGCACGAGAAATTACAAAATTGGATTAATTGGGATGTTTACAAAGAAATAATGAATGCGGAAACAAATGCACCTCATGTTGTATTGGGATTACATGATTGTGGAGAAGGACAGGTTATTCTGGCATATCGTCCTGAGGCACAAAAGATTACTGTGGTGTCAGGAAAAAATCAGGATGAGATGGAATTAATTGACAACAGAGGATTCTTTGGTGTTTATGTGGATAGTAAAAAATATGATAATAGCTATATACTAAGAATACAATATGACGAAAATAATATTGTAGAAACAGAGGATGCTTATAGTTTTGAGCCACAGATTACCGCAGAAGACAGGTATTTATATGCAGAAGGCAATCATTATCAGATTTATGAAAAATTGGGAGCACATCCTATGACCATAAATGGTGTCAGAGGAACTTACTTTGCTGTATGGGCACCACATGCACGCCGCGTCAGTGTAGTTGGTGATTTTAACTTATGGGATGGAAGATTACACCAAATGCGTACATTAGAAGTTTCAGGAATATATGAAATATTTATTCCTCGGGTGGACAGCGGCACTGTTTATAAATTTCAGATTATGACAAGGGAGAAAAAAATACTGCATAAATGTGATCCATATGCTTCAAGTGGAGAATTAAGACCAAACAATGCATCTGTTGTAGCAGATATTTCTAATTATAAGTGGACAGACAGCAAGTGGATAAAGAAAAGAGGCAGTCTTGACCGTGTGAAAAATATCCATGAGCCGATTTCTATCTATGAAATGCATATCGGTTCCTGGAAAAAGACAGATGCAGATGAAGACGGATTCTATAATTACAGACAGGCAGCAAAAGAAGTAGCGGATTATGTGGCGGAGATGGGATATACTCATGTGGAATTAATGGGAATCTCAGAGCATCCTTTCGATGGATCATGGGGATATCAGGTAACAGGATATTATGCACCAACAAGCAGATATGGAACACCAGAAGATTTTATGTATTTTGTAAATTATCTTCACAACAAGGGAATTGGAGTGATTTTAGACTGGGTGCCAGCACATTTTCCAAGAGATGCCCACGGTCTTGCAAGATTTGATGGCTGGCCATTATATGAGCATCCGGATTCAAGAAGAGGAGAACATCCTCACTGGGGAACATATATTTTCAATTATGAAAAAAGAGAAGTGGAAAATTTTCTTGTTGCAAATGCATTATACTGGGTTGAGAAATTTCATGTAGATGGTCTTAGAGTTGATGCAGTAGCATCCATGCTTTATTTAGATTATGGAAAGGATAACGGAAACTGGCTGCCAAATGATAACGGAGGCCGCGAGAATTTAGATGTTATCAGAATGTTCCGCCATTTGAACCGCGTGATGGAAGAACGAAATTCAGGTGTGCTTATGATTGCAGAGGAGTCTACTGCATGGGCAGGTGTAACAGCGCCGGCTTCGATGGATGGTTTAGGTTTTGGCTTCAAGTGGGATATGGGATGGATGAATGATTTCTTAGAATACATGAAATGTGTTTCTTATGGAAGAAAGTATAACCATGATAAACTTACTTTTAGTATGATGTATGCTTATACAGAAAACTTTATTCAGGCATTATCCCATGATGAAGTGGTACATGGAAAATGTACATTATTGAATAAAATGCCTGGTGAAAGAGATGAGAAGTTTGCAAATCTCCGTGTAGCATATGCATTTATGTATGGCCATCCTGGCAAGAAATTATTGTTTATGGGACAGGAATTTGCACAGGACAGGGAATGGAGCGAGGCAAGATCGCTTGACTGGAATCTGTTAGAAGATCCGAAACACAAAGGAATACAGGAGCTTATAAAATCATTAAATAAGATTTATAAGGAGTATCCTGCCATGTATATCAATGATGGAGATGAAATGGGCTTTGAGTGGATGAGCTGTGATGACAAAGAGAGAAGTAATGTTACATTTGTAAAGCGTGGTATTACAGCAAAGAAACAGTTATTATTTGTCTGCAACTTTAACAATATGGATATACAGGATTTCCGTGTAGGTGTTCCAAGTGAAGGAAAATATAAATTATTGTTAAACTCAGATGATACTATATATGGTGGAGAGGGAAGGTCAGTTGCAAAAGAAATTAAGGCAGAGGCTATTCCAAGTGATGGAAAAGAGTATTCTATCTCATTCCATCTGGCACCATTTGTAGCAGTTGTATTTGAATTTGATTATAAAGAGAAAGCAGACCGGAAAGAAACAACAACAGAAACAAAGACAAAAAGTACAGCAGTAAAGAGTGTGGAAGAAAAAGGAACAGCGGCTAAGGACACAGCAAAAAAAGTTACAGCAAAAGATGCAACAGCTAAGGATGCAGCGAAAAGTGTTGTAACAAAAGGAACAGCGGCTAAGGACACAACGAAAAAAGTTACAACAAAAAGCACAGCTGCTAAAGACACAACAGCAAAAGAAACAGCGGCAGAAAGTGGAATAGCACAAGTTATTGCAAAGAAAACAACTACATCCAAAAAGTCAGATGTTGTAACAAAAGTGTCAAACACATCGCCTGCAGCGGTGCAGGCTTCTGCTGTTACAAGCAAACCAATAGCGAAAACAAAATTGACAGGGAACAGAAAAAAAGTAAAATAATAGAAGATATATTTTGAACAAAAAGTTAGGAACCAGATGGCAAATTCTTTATGCCAGGCATTTGCCTTATAGAAACATTTGTACAATCTGCCCTTAGTGGGCGGGTTTCCACCAATTGCAGATTGTACAAATGTTTTTGGCATGGCTGGACTATAACAAATTATAAAAGCTT
>CAYRAV010000053.1:0-21221 GCA_964422365.1 uncultured Lachnospiraceae bacterium
ATGGATAAAGTAAAAGAAATTAATAAGGGAGCTTATACTGCATTGATTGATAGTACATATCAGTCTAATCTGGCATCACGGTAAACGCATGAAATAGTATCTAGCCATAATTCTAAATTTAATGTAAAATTATAGATGACATTTCCAATACATTCGTATACAATAACTCTATTAAGTCTAAATGGAGTGAAGAAAATGAGCATAAATAAAGCATTAGAGGATTGTTTGGAATCTGTAGATGATCCAAGAACAGAAAAGAATCTAAAACATAAGTTTATTGACATTATGGTGATTGCCATTCCTGCGACAATCAGCGGGGCAGATACATGGGATGATATGGAAGACTGGGGAAATGCAAAAAAAGAATGGATTTCTACCTTTCTGGAACTGCCAAACGGAATTCCATCCCATGACACATTTAACAGAATATTTTCCATGATAGAGCTGGAACAGTTTCATAAAGCCTTTATTGACTGGGTCAGGGCTGTTACGGAGAAAATAGAAGGCGCAGTGGCAGTTGACGGAAAGACCATCCGGCGGAGCAAAGATATGGCAAACGGTAAGAGGGCAGTTCACATGGTCAGTGCATGGGCAGCTGAAAACAATCTTGTATTAGGGCAATATAAGACAGAAGAAAAAAGCAACGGGATTCACTGCAATCCCGGAACTTTTGAACCAGCTGGATATCAAAGGATGTATTGTAACAATTGATGCAATGGGGACACAGAAAAAGATTGCGGAAGAAATCATAGCAGGGGAAGCAGATTATATCCTTTCTGTAAAAGAAAACCAGCCACAGCTTTATGAAAATATCCATTTATATTTTAAAATAGAAGTCTTAACAAAGGATAGAAAAGAATTAGAAAAAGGTAGATGTTATTACAAGGAATATTGTAAAGAACATGGACGTATTGAGAAAAGGGAATATTATATTACAACCAAAGTAAACTGGCTGGAAGAAAAGAAAGACTGGAAAGGGCTTGTCAGGGCTGGGAATGTGCATCTGCACCGTAACAGAGGGCGGAAAAACAACAGAGAGCAGAAGTTATACCATATACAGCCGGAAGGAAATGAATGCAGAAGAATACGGGAAAGCAAAGAGAAACCACTGGCAGATAGAGAATGCACTGCATTGGGTTTTGGACATTGCCTATAGAGAGGATGAAAGCCGTGTACGTGCAGGAAACAGTGCAGAGAATCTAAATATCTTAAGACATATGACACTGAATATGTTAAAGCAGGAAAAGAGCTGTAAACGGGGAATAGCAGGAAAAAGGAAAAATTGTGGATGGAATCATGAATATTTGTTGAAGGTATTAAAGACTCTTCATGTAAAAAAGGGAGAAAACTAAATTTCCAAAATCTGAGTGCGTTTACCGTGAATGGGGATTGATGAAATGTATGCGGATTAATCAAGAAGATGTATGATAAAACGGTGGTGGAAATGTAGGAAGAAAAATACGTTGAAAGAAGTAAAAGTGGCAGAGACAGGGAAAGGTAGGGCATCCTGTATTTTGGGATAAAGTTCAAGCGTTTTCTGTATGTTTTACTGATGGTCAAATGTCTAAAATTGATAAAAAATAAAGTTGACGATATAAAACTCTGGTTTTATAATAATATTATGGAATAAGAAGTAGAAAATTGTCGGAAAAATGTAGAATGTACTTATGGAGGAATGGTTATGCCTAACTTTGGTTTACCTGAATATGATCAGCATAGAGAATGGATACGAAATGCAAGAACCCGAAATATAGGGTGGGAACAGATTGATTATGCTGAACGCGGAAATGATGAGGGATTGAAGGAGTTTTTAGCACAGCAGTCGATGTTGAATTTTTGGAAAGAAGTAAGTTGTACTGAATGGAGAGAACTTGTTCGATTGCAAAGAGAAGCCGAAGAACAGACACAAGTCATAGATTATCTTAGTGGTCAGGCTATGATTATGGGAGAAGGGGAAGATAATGATGTAACAGTGCCAAGAGATCCGCAATCGGCATGGCAGTTATATAGAAAAAAATTGATAATTGGTGGATTTAAGGAAGAAGTTGTTGATGAAATGGAAAGAGCAACATTAAAGATTCTTAAGAGACTAAGTAGCAATACTACAGAAATGAAGCCAGTTAAAGGTTTAGTTATTGGGAATGTGCAGTCTGGAAAAACTGCTAATATGGCGGCATTGATGGCTATGGCGGCTGATTGGGGATGGAATATGTTTATTGTATTATCTGGAACCATTGAAAATCTCAGACAACAGACGCAAAACAGATTGTTGGGTGATTTAAACTGTCAGGGAAATCTTAATTGGAATGGTTTGGAACATTTATCCAAAAAACCTATGTTAGGTCAGAGAACACAAGATTTGCATTTCGATAAAACATCAAAACAAAGATATTTTACAGTATGTTTGAAAAATCCGGGAAGACTTAAGGGACTTATTCAATGGTTACAGTCTGATGCGAACAAGCAAAAACAAATGAAAATTCTTGTTATTGACGATGAAGCTGATCAGGCTGGAATTAATACTGCTAATGTTAATAGTTCCACTATCAGAACTATTAATAGATTAATAAGAGATTTAGTAAATGGAAGAAATGAAAAATCACAGGAAATCAGTAATAAATATAAGGCAATGAATTACATAGGATATACAGCAACTCCATATGCCAATATATTAAATGAAGCTAGTGAAGATTCTTTGTATCCGAGAAGCTTTATATCTACATTAAGTGTTTCAAAAGAGTATTTTGGACCACAGCAAATATTTGGACTTGAAGGTGGAGAATATGATTATGATGGTTTGGATATTGTGAGGATTATTGCTGAAGATGATCTTCAAGCAATAAAAGATATTCATGATGAAGGGACACCATATATTCCAATAGCATTACAAAATTCGATATGCTGGTTTTTGTGTGGAGTGGCTTGCATGAGAATTTGGAAACATAAAAAGCCTGTTAGTATGCTGATACATACAAGTCAAAAGACAGATCATCACAAAAATGTTGCAGAAGTAGTGAGAGACTGGATTGTAAGTAAAGATCCGGTCGAATTAATTAGTGAGTGTGAAAAAGTTTGGAATGCTGAGACAAATCGATTCACATTTGAAAAATTTAGGGAACAATATCTTCAATATGATAGAAAAAATGAAGAAATAAATAGATATCCTTCGTTTGAAGAAGTCCGAAAAGAACTAGATATTTTGTTGGATAAAGAACTGACTAATATTCCACTAGATGAAGATGATGAATTTACTTATCATGAAGGAATTCATATGTGCATTGATAATTGTAAAAATAATGGTATTAATGATGACGGAATGTATGTAAGACTAGCTTATCCAACATCAAGTAATATGCCAACTTTGGCACCAGCTTTTATAGTTGTTGGAGGAGCAACTTTATCAAGGGGTTTGACAATCGAAGGGTTAATCAGCACTTTCTTTTTACGTTCAGTTAGTCAAGCAGATACACTTATGCAGATGGGCAGATGGTTTGGTTATAGAAGAGGATATGAGCTTTTGCCGAGATTGTGGATTACATCTAAGACAAATGATCAATTTAAGTTCCTTGCTGCTTTGGATCAAGAATTACGTGATGAAATTCATGAAATGGATACATTGAGAAAGAGTCCAGAAAATTATGGACCAAGAGTTAAAAATACACCAAAAGCAAGTTTTATTCGGATAACTGCCAAGAATAGAATGCAGAGTGCTCAATCAACAGATATGGATTTTAGTGGTTCTTTTAATCAGACATATTTGTTTGATAATAATGCTGAGATATTGAAAAGTAATATGAGAAAAGTAGAGGAGTTTATCGCAGCATTAGGCCAACCAGAAAAACGGAAAGAATGTAATACTCATGCTAGTAGTGCTATTATATGGAGGAATGTGGATTTTTCTTTGGTAAAAGATTTTCTTTTAGAGTATAAGTTCAATCAGAGATTGAGTGTGTTTAATGATATTTCATCTGTTATAACATGGATTGAAAAGATATCTTCAGAAGGAAAGCTTGAAAAGTGGAATATTGTTTTGGCAGGAAAGGCGAGTGATAAAAACTCAGTATGGAAATCACCAGTCGGACCTGTAAATAAAGTAAGTCGTACTAGAAAAAAATTGAAAAACGAATCAGATATGGTGATAAATATTGGTGTTTTAAGAGATCCAAAAGATATTATTGCAGATGTTGATTTGGACGGACAGCTACAAGATGTAGTGAATAAGATAGCCGATTTTAAGTCTAAATATGCAAAAGAGATCAGAAGCTTGGCGGGACTAGATTCTACACCACAATTGCTTATATATGTAATTGATAAAGATTCAAAAGTAGCAAAAGAATCTGAAACAAGAGAAGATTTGAGTGCAGTTGAAGATATAGTTGGCATTTGTCTGAATATTCCAGGTGGAAAACGTGGAATGGATTATACTGCAACAGTATCTATTCATATGCAAAATAATCCATTTGATGATGAAGGCGATTTGGAGGGAACAAATGAAGATTGAAATTGCAGAACCAGGAAGAATGACACAGTCAGGTAGTTCTTTGCTGAAATTAATACAAAATAACAATATGCCTATATTGGATCTGTTGGTTCGAGAATCAATACAGAACAGTTTAGATGCGAAAAATGGGAAAGATTCATATGTGACAGTAGAGTTTTTTACAGGTAAATTTAATAAATTTTTATTAAACAAAGAGTTAGATGGTATAACTCATTCTTTAAACAAAAAGTATTGGAAGGATGAATATAAATATATTGCTGTCCGGGATTCCAATACAGTTGGATTAACGGGGAAATTGCATTATGATGAAGTGACAGATAATCAATATGGAAATTTGTTAAAGTTGATTTATGAAATAAGCAAACCACAAGAAGCAGAGGGTGCAGGTGGATCATGGGGACTCGGAAAAACAGTCTACTTCAGAGTGGGTATAGGACTTGTTATTTATTACAGTAGAATAATAAAGCAAGAAGGAGTATATGAATCAAGACTTGCTGCTTCGCTTGTGGAAAACGAAATGGATACATATTCACTTATCCCGGCGATACCAGGAAAATCAAAGCGAGGTATAGCATGGTGGGGACAGGAAATAGGTAGTAATAAGACGAAACCAGTTACTGATGAACAATATATAAAAGAGGTATTAGATATTTTTGATATTGAGCCATATGAAGGAGAGTTGACTGGTACAACAATCATAATTCCTTATATTGATGAGCAGATGTTACTGAAAAATAACCAGATAGAGTATAAAGATGGAGAGGATGAGAGTATTTGTCCATTTTGGAGGAGTAGTATTGAGGAGTATTTGAGAATAGCAATACAAAGATGGTATGCGCCACGATTAAATAATACTAAATATCCTTATGGGGAGTTTTTGCGTGCAAAAGTCAACAAGAGAGGAATAGGGATGGAAGATATGGAACCTGCATTTCAAGTTGTACAGTCGTTATATAACAAAGCAATATCAAACGAAGTGATGTCGGACATTTTGCTTAATGATGGTGTGGAATGTAAAGTAGAAGATATCATATTACGTAAGGTTTTGGAAACAACAAAAGCGGGAACCATAGCTTATACAAAAGTGCATAGAAAAATATTAAAGACAGAATATCCTAATAACAAGCCAGAGCCATATATATATTTTAATTGCGAAGTAAGAGATAAAGAAAAGAATAAGCCAGTATTATTCTTTACACGTAAACCGGGCATGATAGTATCTTATGAAGATGTGGGGAATTGGGTTGATGGTATAAATTCATCTAATAAAGATGAATTTATATTTGCTATTTTTGTTCTAAATTCAGAGAATAAGCTTGCAAATACAACGGAAGTATATAGTCTTGAGGAGTATGTAAGAAAAAGTGAAATGGCAGATCATACTTCTTGGAGAGATTTTAGCATCGGGAATGTGAACCCACGAATTGTATCGAAAGTACAAGGGCAGGTTAACAATAAAATTTCCAAACAGTTTTCGATAGAGGAAGAAGATATCACCAATAGATTGAATTCGGGTTTGGGAAAAATGTTCGGTGACTTACTGTTGCCACCTGAAAACTTTGGTAAAAAGCCAAGTGGGGGTTCAAGTGGTGGTTTTGATAGGGGCAGACATATTGAAACTCATAAAAATGTTGTATTTGGATATGAACCATCAAAAACGAGATACTCGGCAAATGGAATGAATATAAAATTACAAATAAAGTCTAGAAGAAAGATTAGGGCAACCGGAATTATTTTGGAAATTGATTCTGAGACAGGAGCAATTAAACCAAGTGATTGGGAAGAAAGAATGAGAATGGATATGCCATTTGAAATTATTTCGTGTGATATTTTGATGACAAAGATAGATGATGATCCGAACACATTGGTAATGATCGTAGATAGTAAGAATATAAGTTCTAAAGCAAATGATATTTCATGTGAACTGATTAAAACAAAAAATAATTCGGGCTATGGAATACATATATCAGCCGATAATGAACATGACATGGAAATAGAGCTAGATGTTAACTTGAGACTTAATAGAAAAGATATTAAACCATTGTTTAATGTTGAGAAGAATGAAGGTGATAAATGATGGCGGCAAATATTTCGCTTTTTCCAATAATAACAGATGAATTATTAAAGAAAATTAGATTTCAAGCATCCCCATATGAGTTGTATTATGTAAGAGATGATCAGGAATATGCTTTGCGGGCAGAAGAAGTTGATAGTAGTACCATGGTTCATAAAGTAATTGACGATGAGGGTATTTGGTCTCCAGATGATTATAAGCTTTGTATTCGTAGAAAATATTCTATTCGTACATATCAATGTTTATTTGGTCAAAGTGGTATTGCGTGTAATAATGCAAAATTAGGTATCGCGTTAATGTGGACATCGTCTGACTCTAAACAAAGAGGTGTTATCCCTATTGGAAATATTGAAAATTCACTCAAGGATTTAGAGTTGGTGTTAAATTATGAATTTTCAGAAGCGCAATTAAGAGGAGCTGTTGAATTTTCAACAATTATATATTTGAAAGAGGCGGGAATTCCTCTTTGGGGTGAAGAGCATCTTGCTAATCAGTACGGCTGTATATTAGGAGAGCTAGAAAATAAATTTGTAATAAGATTAGATGGAGTTGGTTCAGTGTTTCCTATGTTTGAAACACATGAACCAGGTCAGCCGTTATGGTACGTAAAGTGTGATTGGGATGATCCAACATATGATTTGTTTTCAGAGTGTGTTTCCATAAACCTTAATACTGCTCATAAGAATTACAAGTATTTAGATAAAACCAAAAGAACGTTTGATGAGCAGTTGTTAAAAGAAATAATGGCAAGTGCGTTAGGGGTAATTATTACTAAATTAAAAGAACAGGAAAACTATTGGGATGTTACAATCATTGGAGAGGATTTACAAAGCGGAAGTGTATCTGAAGCCATAAATTATTTCATTAATACCTTGGAATGGGATGTATCAGGACCAGAAGCTATATCACTGTCTATAAGAAAATTTTTTGACCAAAGGATGTAGAAAATATGATTATAAAAACATTGAATCGTTCTGAGGCTCAAAATGCAATGAAGGATTGGATTATGAAATATCCTTCATTGCCAGAAGTCGAAGGTGATTATTTGAAAATTCGTAGAGATATTCAAGAGTTTAATCAAAAAATCAGAAATGAATGTCCGGATAATATTGCGAAAAAAGATTACTATATTGATGCGCATGTAGGAATATTGTTGTATGACTATTTGTGGCATGTTCCTTGCTTTAACCTTAGAGCTGCTGCAAATGATGATTTTTGGAGATATCTTTCGATAAAAGTAATACCAGATGTTGTTGCTGAGCGTTGGGGATACAATAATGAAAGTCATTATTGGAGCAAATCTACTCGGATATGGCTCAGATCAATTTGGTGGTATGTACATTTATCATGGCAAGGTGATATGAAAACAACAGCTAAGGTGTTAGAATCTCCATATTTTACGACAGACAGTATTTTAAATTTGGAAGAAAGAACAGGCCGTAAAGGAACTTTTATCAATGTATACAGATACATTATGTACTATTACAGTCATGTACCACAGCATGTTTTGGAGGACTTTAATAACAATACTAAAATACAACAGGATGATTTGTTTAGAATTGTTATGAAATTGAATACTGCTAAGGTTATGGTAGTGAATCCAGCCTTGTACTTGGGAGGCGAAAAGGAATATGTACGTTCGCTATTTATGGATGCGGGGGTGCGCGTATAATGTTGCCTAAGGTTATAGATTTGTTTTCAGGATGTGGCGGATTAGCATTGGGATTTGAAAAAGTAGGATTTGATATAGTAGCCGGAATTGAGTTAATGCCGGAAGCTTGTAAAACTATTTCTTATAATCTCTGTTGGCGTTATGGAAAAGATGAAACTCATGTTTGTGGAAATATTACAGAAATAGAAGCAAGTGTATTTAGAAATCGCTTTGGCAATGAAGGATGCATTGTAATCGGTGGACCACCATGTCAAGCATATTCCATAGCAGGACGTGGAAAACTGAGGTCTCTTGGTGAAGACAGAGTAAATGTTAAGGATGCTAGAGGATATTTATATCAAGACTTTCTTAGGTTTACCTTTGAATTAGAAGCTCGAGCTGTGATAATGGAAAATGTTCCTGAATCAACAAATTTTGGAGGGGAAAATATTCCTGAAATAGTATGTGAAGAGTTGACAAAGAAAGGGTATAATGCATATTGGACATTGCTTAATTCAGCTAATTATGGCGTTCCTCAAGTAAGGGAAAGAGTCTTTGTTGTAGCGATTAAGGCTGAAGAAGGTAAAGAGATTTATTTGCCACAACCAACACATCGTAATGCTATTGATGCTATGACACAACACCAAAAGCGTTTTGAAGGTTATAAACAATGTAGATATTTTAAAGAACCTAATGGTACAACTGAAAATATGAATCTGTGGATTACAGTAGGAGATGCATTTTCTGATTTGCCAGAAATTTTCCCATCAGCGGATTCAAAATATAAATTGGTTTCTTTGAATATTGAATATCCATATAAAACAGATGCTCAAAATGAATATCAGAAAATGATGCGTTGCTGGTATGGAAAAGAGAGTTTTGGAGTTTCTGCGAACGCTTTCAGAAAGAATACTAGAGATTTTCCTATTTTTGCAAGAATGCAGCAAGGAGATAATTATATTGCAGCATCTAAAATAGCAGACGAATTGTTTTATGAGGAAGCAAAGGTTTTTGGATATGAAAAGAATAGTGAAGAGTATATAAGACTTTACAATAAAATAGTGCCACAGTATGATAGAGAGAAATTTGAAAATAAGTGGAGAAAATTGGATGAAACAAAGCCATCACATACATTAGTTGCTCATTTAGGAAAAGATACCTATAGTCATATACATCCATTTGAACCAAGAGGGATTACGGTAAGAGAAGCAGCAAGACTTCAGTCTTTTCCAGATGATTTTTTCTTTGATTGTTCTATGGGAGATGCATTTAAACAGATCGGAAATGCAGTCCCGCCATTGTTGGCCTTTGGGGTTGCAAAAACTATTTTTAACGCGTTCGAGGAGGAATAGACTATGGGGATACTAGAAGAAATTAGAGAATACTTTGCATCAACACAAAATGGTGCAAGAGAAATAAAGTCACTTCCAAATGAATATTCTGCAATAGTAATACGAAATAATGAAGAATATGGAGTAGCTATATCATTTGATGATAAAAGAGATATCTCTGAAAAGTTTGCAAATAGTAGATTGTTTTCAAGGAATCTCATTATTGATGGAGTTGAAAAGAAATATCTGATACTAAGTTGTATGCTAGATAGCTTACGATATGAATTTGCCACTGTCTGTGCTCAGTTTGTAGAGCCAGGTATTGGTGGAGTGGACAGAAAAAATCTTTTGTTTGAACCGTTTGACTGGTGGGAAAAATGGCGGGAACTTATGGGAAATACAATTTCCAATAAAGAAGCATATAGTGTTATTGCAGAAATGATGGTTTTGGATGATTTATACGTTAATGATAATACAGTGGAATGGACTGCTGTAAATTTTGGTACTCATGACATTGAGGGGTATGAAAGTAGTTATGAAGTAAAATCAACTATTAAACGATATGGTGCTATAATAACTATTACAGGACAACATCAGCTTCAGAATTTGAAACGATTACAACTATATTTTTGCAGATTGGAGCAATCAAAGAGTGGAGTATCTATTAATGATATGAAAAACAAACTAGTTGCGGATGGATATGATAAGGATAAGCTTGAACAGCAACTATATCAATTAGGATATGAATGCGGAGCAAGTATTAGAGAAGAAAAGTACAAAGTGTTAGAAAAAAGAAAATATGAGGTGGATGATAAATTTCCAAAGATTACGAAATCCTCATTTAAGGATGATCATATTCCGGAGTCGGTAATACAAATCACATATACAATTGATTTGGACGGCTTGGACTATACTGTATGGTGATCCAAGGAGAAAAGAAATGTTTAGAGTTATTGAAGCTTTTAGTGGAATTGGCAGTCAAGCGAAGGCGTTAACAAGGATTGGACAGCCATTTGAGATTGTAAATACTGTAGATTGGGATATCAATGTAATATTAGCATATTGTATGATACATAAAGGAAAAATTGATGTTGATAAATTTGCAGATATTTCAGATGAAGAGATAACAGAGCTTTTAAAAGGTTATTCGTTGAGTGCTGATGGTAAAAAAGTTATGACTAACGAATCATTTAAGCGTATACCGATGCATTTGAAGAGAAAATTATATGCGGCAATAAAAGAAACAAAGAATTTAGTTAGTATAACAGATATTAAAGGAAGTGATATACCAGAAAACATTGATTTATTTACATATTCATTTCCGTGTCAAGATTTGTCTTTATGTGGATGTTGGCATGGAAACAAAAGCGGAATTGCAAGGGATGCCCATAATCGTTCAGGTATGCTTTGGGAAGTTGAACGAATATTACTTGAAATGAGTAGACAGGGAAAAGAATTACCTAGATTTTTGCTTATGGAAAATGTAGTAAATATATTATCAAAACCACATGAGGAAGATTTTGATGATTGGAAATCAACTTTAATAGATTTAGGATATTACAATAAAATATATCGACTGAATTCAAAAAATTTTGGTATTCCGCAAAAAAGAGAAAGGGCATATATGATAAGTGTTCTCTGTAAGAATGATGTAAATACTATAAAAAATATAGAAGAGTATTTTGAAGAACATGATTTGGAAAATGGCGAAGCTGAATGTTTAAGGCAAAGAGATTTGAAACTAAAAGATATTCTTTGTTTGAATTATAAAGATGTTCCAAAGTATAAGAAAGAAGCAGATGCAAGCAAACCTAATAATACTCCTTCAAGGAAAAAAATTTTAAAAGATAATGATATGCTTTATGATGGTAAAAAAATAAATGAGATAATTGTGAATACAGTAACTACAAAGCAAGATCGTAATCCTAATTCTGGTTTGATTACATATAAAAACTGGGATAGAAAAAAAACAAAGTGGAGATATTTAACTCCAAGAGAGTGTTTTAAACTAATGGGATTTGATGAGCAAGATTTTGATCAAGTTATTAGTGATAATCCTATAGTAACAAAAAGTAGAAGATTGTATTCGACAGAAAAACTTATAAAAATGGCAGGGAACAGTATTGTTGTAGATGTTTTGGAAGCCATTTTTAGACAAATAATCGATATTAATAAAAATATATTAGGTGAAAGAGAATGACAGTTAATCGAAAAGAAATCTTTAGTAGTATTTTACATTTCAAAGTGCAATGACAACCCTTTTTGTGAGTTGGATATATAGGTTTGGTTTCAAAGGCGATGGATGATTTGTTTCTGCGCATTAAGAGGTTGGATATTATACCTAATGCTTATATTAGGCAAAGATGGGATGAATCTGATGAGCTTTTTGATAATGGCAGAGCTAGGAATGTACCTAATTTTAAGAAAGAAGTTGATATGTTAAAGTTATTATATACATACAGATTCTGATATGCGGAAGAAATGTGGGAGAGGAATATGGTTTTAATATCATAGAGGCTCATCATATAAAATATTTTCCAAAGTGTTGATAAATTTATTAGATAATTTTCTTATATTATGCCGAATCATCATAGTTTAATTCATGCATTAAATCTGCAAATTGATTATGATGGATTACAGTACATATGATTTGGATAGGAAGACTGATAAAGTTGTATTACATTTATATCTGACACATGGTAAGGAGGAGTGATATGACAATATCTGAACAAATAAAAGTGTTATGTGTTAGGAAGAAAATAAGTTTGGCAGAGTTAGCAAGAAGGTTGGGAACAACACCGCAAAATTTTAATGCTAAGTTAAAAAGGGAAAGTTTTACAGTAGCTGAATTAGAGAGCATTGCGGATGCAGTAGGGGTTAAATTTGAAAGAAACTTTGTATTAAGTGATGGAGATACTGTTTAAGAAGGCGATTTTAAATGGCAGATGTTTTAACAAAGGAACAGAGACATAAAAATATGAAGAATATCCGGGCGAAGAATACCAAAATAGAGGTAATATTAAGAAAAGCTTTATGGAGAAAAGGATATAGGTATCGAAAAAATTACAAAAAGCTTCCGGGTAGTCCTGATATTGTTTTAACACAATATAAGATAGCAATTTTCTGTGATGGAGAATTTTTTCATGGGAAAGACTGGGAGATATTGAAGCCACGGTTGGAAAAAAGTAATAATAGCGAGTTTTGGATAAATAAAATATCACGCAATAGAGAACGAGATGACGAAATAAATAAAAGACTGTTATTTGAGGGTTGGACTGTAATTAGATTCTGGGGGAATGATATTAAGAAGAAAACGGATGAATGTGTAAAAGTTATAGAAGAAACTATTCAAGATATTATGATTCAAGATTTGGACTTATAATGTTTAGTGGACGATTTTTATGATTAAAATTAGATATGAAATATTTTAATACCCATTATTTTTGCTCTATTGCGAAGCATATAATGGTAGGGTGTGATTTGGATTTTCTTCACATACTAGGAGAATTTTCAGATTCATATTTAGGAGTGTGCGTGAGAATTATAGAAAATTTTTTTAGCTTCATCAATTTGTCACATTTATGGTAGAAAGAATTTTGTTTGAACAGAATAAATATTTTGTTGTGAAGATAGAGTAAGCATCGGAAGAAGAAACATACGAAGAGGTAATGCAAAAGGAAGGTAAAGTATTTTATCATAACGGCTTTAGTCAAAAGGACAATTATAATTGCACAATGTTTGAATTGTATATTAAACAATATACAAATAAGAAAGAGAGAATGAAAGATTGGATTGCTTCAAATTTTATAAGGAACCAATTAATGGTTATGGCTTGTTTGTATACTTGGTATTTGGAGGAAAAGTATTAGGATACAGTAATTTGAAGGAATTATTAAGCAAGTTGTTTATTTGTTATTCCAAAATAGAAATTTTTTATTGTATTTCAATATTTTTCTATCTGATATTTTAGATGGAAAATCCAATAGAGTAAACTGTACCGAGATGGTGCAAATGATGTTTCAAATGTGCAGTTGCAATGTTACCAAAGGCTAATTCTGAAAGATGGAGTGCAAAAATATTAGGGTTTAGATGTTGGATATTATAATTAATTCAATAAAAAACACAAAATTGACGCTTGACTAAAAACTGAAATAATTAGAATGAGATGGATCTGATATCATAATAGCACAGTCAGTATAATTTATATTTTTTAAAATCTTTAGTTTGTTAGGGGTGAAGTGTGCCCTTTTTTGGCTGTCCATTACTTTAGGTTTTATAGTGAAGCGATACATGTAAAAAATAAAAAGAGAGGTGCACATCAGTATGCTGAACAAAAAGAACATATTGGTATTTATTCTCATCATTAGTGTTATTTTGTTTTACAATTTTTCGAATATGGGATGCCCCATACTATTTTTTACAGGGATTCCGTGTTTGGGGTGCGGCATGACAAGAGCATGTGTTTCTATGATACAATTGGATTTTATAAGTGCGTTTTATTATCATCCACTTTGTTTCCTGCTTCCGGCAGCTGCAATGATAGTGATGTTTCAAAGAAAAATCAGTAGAAAAGTTTATCAGAGATGTTTGGTGGGAATTGTGGCAGCATTTATTATTGTATATATCATACGCCTGCTTAATCCTGTGGATGCCATCATAAAAATAAATATTCACAATAGTGTTATTTTTAAAGTCTTTTATATGCTGCTTTAGTCTTAACTGATAAGAAAAATCCCTCATATAAAGTTCTGTAAACGGAACTCCATAGAGGGATACTTTAATTTTTACATGTAAGTTATGTACTTAAATTGCTTAAGCCTTAGCAAATTTGTTAATTTCATTCTGGATTAATGCGTATGCAATAATTCCGCCAAAAATAAATAAAATTAAATAAAGGATGCCTCCGTTGCTTGAAGCTTCTCCACGATTCTGATGGGCAATATCGATTTTTTCACCACATTTGTATGCCCAGTATAAACCATAAATGCCACAAGTAACAAGAGTAAGTACAAATGACATTACACCAGATGTGCCGTTTTCTCCTGAAATAGTATTTGTATCATCTGTTAATGTAACAAACCAATAAATACCATAGATACCACATGTTATTAATGTAAAAACAATACAAAGTGCAATATTTTTTTCTTTTACCATTTTGAAATCTCCTCCTTAGAATTATTATTTTATTCTAACATAAGTATAGTAGGTAGTCAAGCACAAATGTTCGAAAAAGTGCAAAAATAATAAATAATTAATAGTTTAACCAAGTTGTTTCTATTTTATTTCTGTGAGCAAGGGGTTAAGTGTGCTCTATATCATTATTTCTGTGTAGATGAACAGTTAAAAAAGTAAAAGAATTAACAGAAATATTAGAAAAATTTATAATATTTACACAATAAAATTGTATAAATTATACAATTGACTTTTCTGTAAAAATGTTTATCTTGAAAAGGTGCAAGTAATGATGTATAATAAGCATATCGATTATGTGAATGGATTGTTCAAAAATACAAAATTGAAAACAGGGGAAGCGATATACAGATTGAATATCAGGCACAAGTATATTGATAACAAAGTATTTCAAGGTGTAACAGTTGGCATGAAATAAGCATTTAAAAACAGGTTAGTAAGGAGATGTTAGTGATGAAAAAAATGAAAAAGGCACATATTATTGCGACAGCGGGCCTGGTAGGCATATTGACAATTGGCAATACATTCATTTCACTTGCAGATACGAAATATACAGATATTTCTAACTATGTGGGAATTGAGGGTGTAAATGTAACAGTACCAGAAAATATGCTGGTAACAGATGTACCCTCGTTTTTAAATGTTCGTCTGGAACCTAATTCCAGTTCAGAGATTATAGCAGAGTTAGAGGTAGGACAGTCCGTAGAAGTTGTGGAGTATTTAGATGACTGGGTAAAAGTAAAAGTTGGGGATATGGAAGGTTATGTATATACGGACTATACTTTATCCGGAAAGAAAATGGGAAAATACATAGCAAATAATTTAGATTTATTTAAGAAAATAGCAAAACAGCAGGGATATGCATATCAGCCAGTATATAAAACCAAAAAGGCTGCGAAAGAACATATAGCAGAATATGTAGTAAAAGGAAAAATCAATACAGATACAATGGTTTATTATACAAAATCTCAAAATGATGTTATAGAAGATCAGATTGTTGAATTACAAAAATGTATTGTTAAGAAAAGCGGAGAAGGGCTGCGTTTCCGTTCCAAACCGGACGAAGATAAGGGAAAGATTCTCGATAATTTGAAGGCGGGAGATACAATTGATTTTATTGCATATGAAAATGATGATTGGGTAAAAGTGAAAAAAGATGGATTGATTGGTTATGTAGCCAGAAAATATGTAAGAGTAGAATGGGTAGAAGAGCCAATTTCTAATATTTACAGTCAAGTGAAAAAAGATGACAAAGTTACAGTTATCAGTATGAAAAATTCTTGGGTAGAAATTGAAGATGAAAATGGTGTCCGGGGTTATGTAAAACGTAAATATGTGGATACTACAGTAAAAACTACAAAAGAAGATGAAGAATTATTAGGATATATGGAAAACAATGTATCTTATGAATTAGAGAATATTGATGATAAAGTAGCAAAGGTTATAATAGCAGATGGAGTAGAGGGTTATACATTATCAGATGGTTTGAAAGTAGAAGTTTTGATTGATTCACCAGAAGTAACATATGTGGAGCCGGAAGTACCAACTGCAGAAGAGTTTGATATTGATTTGAAAGATGTAAAGATAAGCAAGGAAAGGAAAGAGATTGTAAAATTTGCTTTACAGTTTGTTGGAAACCCTTATGTGTGGGGAGGAACAAGTTTGACAAAAGGAGCAGACTGCAGTGGCTTTACACAACAAGTGTTAAAACATGCAAGTATTAACATTAGCAGAACATCATATCAGCAGGCTAATGATGGAGAAGAGATTGATTTTGAGGATTTGAGAGCAGGAGATTTAATTTTCTACTGGAATAATGAGCTTGGAAGGATTGGTCATGTGGCCATGTATATTGGTGATGGTAAAATTGTGCATGCAAGTTCAAGAAAGACAGGAATTAAAGTGTCACAGTGGAATTATAGAACACCATATATGGCAGTAAATGTAATTGGAGATTAATGTTAGGAAGGACTGTTATACAAGTAGTACAATAGATGCTTGTATAACAGTTTTTTTGTGTTAAAATGGTAACAGTTCAGCCATGCAGAACAATGGTACAATATGCACATGGGAGCTTGCTCGCTAAGGGCATATTGTACCATTGTTTCTATAGGGCGGACGCCTTACATGGATAATTTACCAGACAGACTGTAAATTTTTTGATAATAATGTATATTCTGGGAAATGATACCCATTCGTCATACCGCAATAGATGTGCTTTGCACTGAAAGTAAGGTATAATGGCATGGTGGAACTGTTACTTAAAATGTGTTTCATGATGTAGAAAAAATATTGTATAAAATCTCATAAATTTACTATAATATAAGAGTGTCAAATGAAATTTTTATGTCTTATTATAATTTTTGAGGTGACAAAATGCGAGAAATAAAAAATACAGTAAAATTTAATGGCTATAATGAAGAAGCAGAGCAAAAAAGGGTTCAGGCAGAGTTTAATAGTATTACAGAAAAAAGTAAACTCGAAAATCAAAACCAGACTCACAATGTTCGCAAAGAAGGGATTCATCCCATTAATCAGAAAAGATAAGTACAAATTTTAGACATCTGCCAGAGTGTGTAAAAAATGAATTATTGTAAGATATGCATTATAATTTGCGAAGAATTTATTTTAAACTTATAAAGTGTAGTGGGCTGCATTAATTAAATTTGGAATAAACCGCATACAAAGCGGGATGTGTAGATTGTGACAATGAATTTCAGACATGCTCTGCTTTGGTACAAAAATAAGTTCTGAAAGTATTGGTATGTTTTATATATCAATGAGGGAAAATCAGGATATCATACATTAAGAAAACCATACAAGATAATCAATTGCTGTCAAATCAGGTAAAATTATATTGTATGGTATTTTTAATGTTGTTTTTGGTTATATATAAATTTTATTATTATTCTGATGTATTATTCATACCTTATTTTTAGTGTAGAGCATATTCATTCTAGAGCGTGTTTGAAAATTGCTTGTTACAAGATGTATGTCACAATTTGTGGGGGATTTGGTCCAAATTCATGAGGTACAGTGGGCTGCATCGAATGAATTTGGGGCAATAAAATTTAAAACACACTCTGGGTAAGTATAGTTTGCCAGAATATATATTTTGAACAAAAAGGTATAGATTGACCAAATTATATAATAAAAAGCAGGCTTTCTATTGTTAGGAATTATAAATACCGGCATCTGCCCTATAGAAATACCTGCCCTATTGTGAGAATGTACTATTTTACACTATCTAAAATAGTAATTTCACGTTTGAATAAGCGGTTGATTTTTTTCATGCATTTGATAATATCATTTTGTAGGTGAATGATATTCTTGCATCTTTTTTTGGCTTTTTCAGAGTACGGATTAAGCTCCTGATACTTTTTTTTGTTGTTAGAAAGCTTATTTAACTTATTCTTTAAGAGCTTGTTTTTTTTTGAAATAGTATTGTTGATTTGCTGCAACTCTTCCGCTTGTGCTTTTGTCAAAGTTGAAGAAGAGTTTTTGTACTTAATTATCTTTTCTTTGTAAATCTGGTTAAGCTCTTTTTGTTCTTTTTTCATCTGTTCTAAAATTTCATCGTTTTCTTCCATTTTTTCTACAGAAGAATTTTCTGTGTTGAAATGGGTTTGAGAAAGTGCAATAGATGCCCGTGCTGATGCTTCTTTTGCATAAGTGTGTTTAGATGGCAAAAAACATAGAAAACAGGTAAGCATTACAATGCCTAGAAACCGAAAAGCAATTTTTATATATTTGTAGTCAACAATAAAAACATTTTTTTGCATAAATATCCTCCTTTTATAATAGTGGAATTTTTACATCAATAGCCATCAAGGATAGCATCTAATTCATCAAGCTGGTCTAAAATAGCATCTAAAGTTTCTTCTGTTTTCTGTTCAGAAGCAGATTTGGAGTGAGGGGCTGCTTCTGGAGAAACGGTTGTTTCTATGTCTTTTGAAGTAGGAGTTGCAGCAGTTGCAGTTACTGGTGCGGATAAGATTGTTTCAGATATATCTGCATCAGAACGAGAACCATTGCAACTTTGTAAGAAAAGACAACAGAAAAGAGGTGCGAAGAAAAATGCAAATTTGCATGATTTTTTCAAATCATCGCCTCCTGTCTGAATAATCAATATTATAGCTTATTTCATATTGTACCACAATGAGAGAGCATAAGCAAATTTGTGGCAACAGTGTATGAAAGACTTTTGTAATAAAATATTGTGTGATATACTGAAAACAGAGTTGTAACGTAAAATGATATTTAAAATAGTTGGAACGATTCAGAAGGTGTCATTCGCAAAATACCAGAATATCGATATTCGCTAAAATAAAAAATTATGCTGATCATTTTGCTCATGATGCTGTTACCAGCTACGAAGTCATATGTGCAAATGGTATTTGATGAGCCAGCCTCTACATACCATTTGCACAAATATTTACAAAGTAAACAGAGTTTTGTAATTGCCTAAAAAATAGTTTGTAATTAGAAAGGAGAAGAAAACATGGAAAAGAAAAAGAAAATTTATATTGCTGATGATGAAAAAAATATTCGTGATTTGATACAATGTTTTTTGGAAAATGCAGGTTTTGAAGTGGAGGCTTTTCACAATGGAGATGATTTATTGGAGGCCTTTCATAAGAAAGTGGCAGATATGATTATATTGGATGTTATGATGCCTGGAACAGATGGACTGGCTGTGTGCAGGGAAATCAGAAAGATTCATAATGTGCCGATTATTATGGTTTCTGCGAGAGATAGTGAGTCTGATCGTATTACAGGGATTACAATGGGAAGCGATGATTATCTATCAAAACCGTTTTCTCCGATGGAACTGGTAGCACGTGTTCAGGCAGTGTTTCGAAGAATTGCTCTTGATCGTTCAGAAGAAGAGGTAGAGGAGCTGGAATTTGGTGATATTATGATTAATACAAGCAGCAAAGAAGTGAAAATTAAGGGTGAAAATGTGGATTTGACACCAACCGAATATGCGTTAATTACTTATTTTATCAGTAATAAAGAAAAGGCGATTTCCAGAGAGGAATTATTGAAGAAGGTATGGAAATATGATTTTGAAGTAGATACAAGAGCGACTGATGATACAGTAAAGAGGCTTCGAAAAAAGATTAAAGATAGTAATGTGAAGATTAGTGCAGTATGGGGCTATGGATTTCGGATTGAGTTAGAGTGTGTTTGAAAATTTATTGCCATAATCTGCATGTCCTATTTTGCGTACCCATCCGGGCATACCGCAATCCATGCCCGTTCAGGCTGGCGGACTTTGTCCGATAAGGCACAGATATTTGGTTCAAATCCATTCAATGTATCCCATTACACCTCATGAATTTGGACTAGATTCCCCACAGATTGTGACACACATCTTATAACAAGCAATTTTCAAACACACTTTAGAATAGATTCTGGAAGATGAAGCATAAAGACAATGAAAAAGGATAAGGATGGGAATATGAAAACAATTCGTAAGTGTATATTGACTCCTTTTATTGGTGTTATTATTATACTGCCTCTTGCAATTTTAATTTTTTTTAACCTGGGTATGACTTTTTATGTAAATGGTCAGACAAAGAGGGAACTTAGCAATGCAATAAAAACGATGACCTCACTTGTGGAGGTGCAGGAACAGACAAAAACAGAGGATGCATCAGGGGAACTCAAATCAATTATTGCAGAATTGAGTGCAGGACTTACAGCAACAAAGCTGAGTGCAAATACAGAATTTTTTCTGGTAAATCTGCAAGGAGAGATTGTGTATCCAAGAAGCGATACTATTCCACAAAGTGCAGAAGTGATTTATGAAAAGGGTATGGATAAGATATTAGAGCATGGGATTGGAGAGATACAAAAAATCAGCCTGCATGGGCAAACTTATTTTTGTGCAGGTATTGTTTTGAAAAAATATGTGGAGTTGGAAAATATTACAGTTGTCTTTATCAGCAGTACAGAGAGTTTTAGAAATATTTCATATAGTCTGAATGCAATTTTGATTTTTGTTCTGATTATTGTTGTTTCCATCTGTATTTTAGTTGCACTGGGAGTGGCAAAAAGTATTAGTAAACCAATTGTCCGTGCCTGTGATTATGCAAGGGAAATTGGAAAAGGAGAATTTATCGAAGTACCGATTGAGAAAAGCAATCAGGAGATTTATGAATTTTGCATTAGTCTTAATCGGATGTCAAAGAGGCTTGAAGCATATGATAAGGCACAGAAACAATTTTTGCAGAATGCATCCCATGAACTGCGTACACCTCTTATGTCCATTCAAGGTTATGCAGAGGGAATAGAAAAAGATGTATTAAAGGATTACAAGATGGCAGCAGGTATTATTCATGATGAAAGTGTTCGTTTGAATGAATTGGTTAGTGAACTGCTGACACTATCCCGCATAGAGAATCAGACTTATGCCATAGAAACGGAAAAGCAGAACATTTCTCATTTGATTTTGGACAATGTACAGAG
>CAYRAV010000054.1:0-20856 GCA_964422365.1 uncultured Lachnospiraceae bacterium
GGCTCTTGTGTTGGAACCACTGTTGGTTCCTGCGTTGGGGCAGCTGTCGGCTCTTGTGTTGGAACCACTGTTGGTTCCTGCGTTGGGGCAGCTGTCGGCCTCTGTGTTGGCATCATTGTTGGTTCTTCTGTCTGAACCAGCAAACTCTTCCATTGAGCATAAAAAGTTTTGTCACCGTAGATAAACTTTGATGCTCTTGGAGCTGCCCCTTCGCCCGTACCATCCAGCTTCGTGTTCCAGCCTAAAAATTCATATCCGTCCCGTTCAGGAATGTAATTTGCAAAGAAAAATGCTTTGCTTTTATCAATATAGAATGTCTGCGGGCTTGTATAACTTAACAGCCTGCCTCCATTGGGATCCAGAACTATTGAAACCATATTAACATTTTGATTAGGATCTTTTGATGGTGTTTGTGTTGGTTCTGTTATCTCCTTCCATTGTGCGTACAAATCCAAATCGTTATAAATATATTTATACGATTCTGGTTCTATCAGTTCCCCGCTGCCATCTTCATTTTCGCTCCAGCCTAAAAATTCATATCCTTCCCGTTCAGGGATGTAGTTTGCAAAGAAAAATGCCCATCCTTTTTCGATAGGATACCTTTGTGCCGTTGAATATCCATTCAATTTGCCCCAATTCGGATATAAGGAAACTGTACACTTATTTATGTACTGGCTTGGACCTGCTGTCGCAGTCTCAACGGACAACTTCTCCCATTGTGCCTCCAGTGCTCTATCAGCTGCCTTTACAGCTTCAAAATTTCTTTTAGTGCCTGTTATTGGGAATGATGCTAACACCACTGCCATCAACAAAACTGTTGCCCTTTTTAAATTTCTTTTCATTCTTTATTCCTCCTATTTTCAGCGTGCTGCTGCTCTTTTTACATTTCTCTTTTTCTCTCTTTTTTCATCTTTTTTTGATAAATTGTCCGGCTTTGAAATATCAGGTCCGGTTTCTTTCACATTTTTCATTCTTTTTTCCACAAAATGCTCATATTCCTTCTTTATTCCATTTTTTTCCAGATAATTTTCTACTACCTGCTGTATTTTCTTATGTTCCTCTACCGCCTGCCGTACATGCATTATGATTGCAGCTGCCTCTTTCATGCTGCTATTTGGTGTACTCTCCATTTATACATCCCCTTTCTCATTACCGTTCTGTTTCCTGTTCTGCAGTTCGTACAGCATCCTGATTTCTTTCATTTGCCTGGCAGATATTTCCTGCCTGGCATATGACTTAATCTGCGTTTCATCCAAATCCGCTTCTAGACCCATGCGGATTTCTGAAATCTGTTCCGCTGTAAACTTTGGATTTGAGAACAATTTGATAATGTAATTTTGTGAAGTTCTCTTTCTCCAAAACTTCAACGGGGCAATTTTGTGTGCTTTTTTCTCTGGCATTGGTGAAGATGGAAAAGGTGCAGCCCTAATTTCATTCTTTGTTTTCTCCAGTTCCGCCCTCAGCCTCCTGTTCTCTTCCTCCAGTCTGTCAATTTCCCTGTCTTTTCTCTCCAGCACATGGTTATGTATAAATTCATCCATTGCCTCATACTTTGCCTTCACTTCATTCAGCTGTCTTACGACATCCTTTGCCATGGAAAGAATTTCTGCCGCATCTTCTGGCACTTCTGATGGAGTTTCCGGTTTTGCTGCGTTTTTTTCCGCTGCGGTTTTTTCCTCTGGTTCCGCCCTTGCATTCCTGTTTGGTGTTTCTTCTTTTACCAATGGTTCCTTCTCTGCCGGCAATAAACTTTTTTCCTCCATGGATAAAGGTAAAAATGCCTGTTCTGGTTCCGGTTTCCGAATACCCTTTCGCAAAATGGCTTCCGTTATCCCTGACAATTGTTCCCTGCTGTATCCCTGCTCTGCCAGGGATGATATATATTCTTTCTGCTCCGGTGTCAATTTCTCCGCCATCGTTCTTTCCCTCCTTTTCTATTCTTTTATCTCTTTTTACTTGCAGCCCTTTCCCTTTTTTTCTTTTTGGTCTCAGCCTGATATTCTTTTCTCTTCTGTGTCTGCCGGCTTTGGATACTCTCTTTCTTTATGTCTTCGCATAAATATATTTCTTTTTTCAGCATATGTTCTATTTTCCCCATGTAAGATAATTCTTCCCTGAAAGAGGCATGCTTCTTTTTTATCTCTTCTAGGTCCATGCCTGACTTCTTCAGTTCCGCCAGTGCGTCTTTCAGCTGTTTATACTCCTTTGAAAGAGTCTTGTCTCCTTCCATATACAGCTGTGCCGGGATACGTAATGTTTCTAATGTTTCATAAAGTCTGAATACCTTTTCATATTTTTTCCTCTCCTGGAAAATTTCTTTTTTTTGTGCTGTCAATTTTTCCCTGAAAAAATGCAGCTCCTCCATCTTTTTCTCCAGCTGTTCCATTGTAGTAATATTGTTTCCCTGTAGATATCTTACTCTTTTCTGCACTGCATCAAACTTTACATATTCCCTGTAATATTTCCCTTTCCGCCTTTTCCTGTAATCATTCCGGATAAATACTGCTGATATGGTTTCCATCATTAGAAATGTCATTTTCTCTGACTTTATTTGAACCTGAATGGGACTGATGGGTTCACATAATTTTTCCAATTTTTTCACTTTTTCTTTTGGGGATTTTTCAGCCTTGATTCTGACAGACTCAATTTTTGGTGCTGCTTTTCTGCTTCTATCCTTATCCATCCCATCCAAATTTAAATTTATTTTATCCCTGTTATCGCTGGATTCTTTTTCATTTTTTTCCAATATTTCCGTCTCTATTTCCATATTGTTCTTTTGTACTGCACTGCTCTTACTGTTATTTGCATTGTTCTTTTCTCTTTCTCCATGTTGCGGAGGTTTTCTTTTTGGCTTCTTTTCTACTTTTTCTGGAAGGGAATTTAAAACTTCCTGCTGTTCTTCACTCAGTCTTGTATTTTTTCCCGCCCCTGGTGGAAGAATGGCTGTATGCTTAAAATCTTTTGTTTTTCCTTTTCTATATACTTTATATCCTCTTTTCTCCATTTCAAAATCGAACTCCTGACGGCTGGCTGCAATATTCAGACATTCCCATATATCTTCCTGTACCAATTCATTCTTTGTCTTTTTTGATTTTGCCTGATTTTTTATTTCTGCCTGTTCCTGCCATTCCCTGTAATTTTGATTCTTGTGGTTTCCTTTCTGCTTATTCTTCTCACTCTGCTTATCAAGTTCTATTGAAGATTCAAGTTTTATTGTGGACAGTCCGTATTCTTCACACAGGCGGTTTACAATTGGTTGAATGATTTTTGCCCAGTCACCGTTTTTATAATGGTACTTTGCTCCTCTTCCTGACATGCTGACACTGTTAAATACGATATGACTGTGTAAATGTTCTTTATCCGTATGCACAGCATACACACTTTCATAATCGGGGATATGAGCCTCGACAAATTTTTTAGTAATCTCCATTGCCGTTTCAGGTGAGATATTGTCTTTTGGTGAAAAGGAAAGTACAAAATGATATCCCTGTCTGCCATCTGTTTTTTTATAGCCATACCGTTCTTCCATCGTTCTTTTGGTTTCCAGCATTTTTTCAAATGCAAAGTCTGCATCCGCAATTACATGGTTACCACCCGTCAAAATTCCCATTTCTGTTTTTTCGGGATTTAAAATATATTCCAGTGAATTCTTTAAATGCCTTGCCTTACCTGCCTGACTCTGCCCCTTTGCCTGTGACATGTGCATCATTTTCGTGATTGCAATAAGACACCACCTCCAGTAAAAGTCTGCGACATTCCCTTATGTAAAACATGAGTTTTTCCCTGTCCTGTTCATAAAAAATCGGATTAAGGTTACATGCATAGGCAATTTGATTAATGTTTACACCAATTTTATGTATCTCGTTAATCAGGCTGTCCATTCTGTCTTTAATATCCTGGTGGTCGGATGGGCGGTTTGATAACAGAAGTCTGATATAAGCACTCTCGCTCATCTTATTCTGTTCAGCCCCCTTCTTTAACCTTTCTGCATCTGCCATGGAAAAACGAAAGTGCTTATCTTCTGTTTTTTTCTGTTTTACAGCCTTTTCCATGCTTCACCTCCTCTAATTGTGTCATTTTTGCTGTCACTTTCCTGCAAAACTGTAGAAATAGACTTTGCAAGATACGCAAAATGTGTGCACATTTTACCATCTTGTTAGGGGACAGCCCCTAATACCCCGTTTCAGACGGCAGTTTGCCATCAATTTTTTTCTTTTTGACAGCAGTTTGCCATCACTGTTTTTTCTTTTTGACGGCAGTTTGCCATCACACTTTCCCTTTTGACGGCAGTTTGCCATCGTTACTTTTCCTCTTTGACGGCAGTTTGCCATCACGCTTTCCCTTTTGACAGCAATTTGACATCACTACTTTTCCTCTTTGACGGCAGTTTGCCACCATATTTCCCTTTTGATTACAATTTTGCCATCATTGAATCAAATCTATGGTATTCCCTCCAATGGTACTTTTGTATCTGCATTCACCATTGCCTGGTAATAACTGTTAATCGTTACAGGAGCATTATAGAGAGAGGTCAGCAGATATGACTTTATATTCCTAACTCTGCTTCTGTTTTTCTTTAAACAATCCATGACATACTGGACATGCAGCATATTCAGTTTCAACAGCCTGCTTTGTACCAGTTCCCGCTCCAGATATTCACCTGAAATCTTAACTGTAATATTTTTCAACATTAATGTTTCAACTGCCAATTCAACCAGTTCATCAAGCAGCTGCATATCATGCATATCATAATCCTTACACAAAGTTTCATAGTCGATATTATGCCTGATTATCTTTCTCCATCCATCTGATGAAATAGTATTGATAGATGGATGGATAGATATAGATTCAGAAACAGTATTAGAGTCAGTATTATTTATATCAGTATTATTAGGGTTAAATTTTTTAACTTCCGGAAGTAAAAAATTTTTACCTGTGAGGTTAAAATTTTTTACCTCAGCAGCTTCATCTTCTCTATCACCTGCTCTTTCTTCCTGCCCTGAAGTTAAATTTTTTAACCTCAGAACATCATCTTCTGTTTTCTCCATTTCCTCTGTTTGTCTACCTGACCAGCCATCCTCCAGTTGTTCTGTATCAACAATATTGCTGGAACAAATGAAATTTTTTACATAAATTCTGCTTGGACAGTTGAAACCATTTCTTATTTTCTCAATCAGGCCAATTCCTGATTTTTCGTCCAGTTCAGAAAATATCTTTACTGCTGTGGGCTTGGAGCATGCCAGCAGTTCCATTGCTTCCTCAATTGTAAAAATAATGTATACCCTTTTCTTCTCATCCAGCCATCCGTTTTTTATGGACAGCCCCATCCTGTCCAGCATAATGCCATAAAGCACTTTTGCCTCGCAGGACAGTTTTATAAACCTTACATCCTGAAACAAAATCTTTGGTATTCTGAAAAATGAATACCGGTCTGCTTCTGCCCCGTAAAAATAATCAAATCTGTCCATCTCTGCTTCTCCTGTTCTTTCTGTTACAAAGTTAAAGGTTATTTAAAAAATCCATTACTTCCGCATCTATAGCAGATGCTGTTCCTTCATTTGGCTGTACTTCTAAATTTTTTGCAATATATTCATTGTTCGAATCTGCAGTAATAATTTCATCATTTTTTTTCATCCCATCTGCAGCATCTTTTAGAATATTTGGCATCGACATCCCTTCCCTGCTTAATCTCTTTACCATATCCTTAATTTCATTTACTGCTTCTTTTACTTCTTCTAATACAGACTGTTGTTGCTGTTGCTTTATTGCCTCTTGAATAAGATTTTTAATATACTCATTTGTATTATTATCATTTTGTATCAGATTCCAAAGCCCTTTATCTCTTTTGTTCTCCAAATAGAAACGAAGTGTTATCTTTTTTATTTCTGCCATTGTTTCCACTTCCTTTCCCCTATTTCTTCAAATTCTGTTTTGCAATAAACTCATATCCTATCGCATTTGCATGAATATCTGGAATAATTGTGGTCATTTCCTTATTATATCTTCCATACTTCTCCATAACGGCTGCTCCGCCACCCATAAAGCACACCGGTGTCACTTCTAAGTTAAATCCAATTTCTCTAAGCTTTGATAAAATTCCCTCCGTATACTGCACAATGATTGTTCTTACCACTTCGAGATATTTTGATGAAAGTTGTCCGGTTCCACCACGCATAATATCCTGCATCTGGGATTCTTCTAATTCAACATTAAATTTTCTTCTCATTTCATTATTAATGTCTGTCATACATTTAATTACTCCTAGATTTGGACTGGAACATCTCGAAGAATCCGGTACCTTGTCTACAATTGGAAGAATATCAATCGTCCAGCTTCCTATATCCACTAAAATATTTGTGCCGAGCATGGTTCCGATCCTGCTTACTATGGCTGCATAGCCCTGTGGATACACCAGTACATCTTCAATGTTGACATGGTAAGTAAGTCCTTCATAAACAAAATCAACTTTCCTGTTTTTCAACATGTACTGTTTGAAACTACTTTTCTCATGTCCCATTCGCTCAATTGGAAGACCAGCAGCAATCACTACATTATCACTTCTTTTCCTGCTTAATTTCATTTCTTCCGCCAATGCGGCAAGTGTCAAAATATAATAATTTTCATCATCTGTCTTATTTCCCATAACATTCATACGTTTTCCACCACATACATAATATTTTCCATCGAAAAGCACAGTTCTGTCGGTCAGAGGCGGTTCCTCCTCTCCAAATGCCCTTACACCTGATATTAGTTCTGTATGTGCTGTCTTTATCAGTCCAAATCCATGATCAATTCCATAAACTGTCGCATTATTTTTCATACTCTGCTCTCCAATCTTTCTTTTTATTTTTATCTTAAACACATCCCAGCAAAATTCTTTACATTCTCTGTCCGGCATTTACCGGACTTGAGAATACAAGAAGGTCATGTTATGCCACTTTGTGATGGTCTGTTGCTGGTGCGACACAACCAATTTCATACAGCCTGTCCTTATTTTTTAATACAAAAAAGGAAGCCTAGAATTCTCTAAACTTCCTGTTCATTTCTATTATTCATTTTATAACTAATGTTGACAGCCTAGATTGGAAAGATTATGGTGTCGATTCTATCATCAACACCGTCTTAAATCACAAGCACCTTGGCAGCGGCTCCATTATTCTCTGTCACAATGGAGCAAAATTTACAAAAGATGCCTTAGAGTCTTTAATTAAAGGTTTACAGGAAAAGGGCTATACCATTGTTCCTATCTCTCAATTAATTTACAAAGATAATTATGAAATGGATCATGAAGGACGACAGTTTGAAAAAAACTAAACATCAAAAATAAGGTGAGGTATTTTCCCACCTTATCTTTACAATTCCAATTATACATTTACATGATACGTTTTTCCTTAACCAACTCATCCATTCCATCATTTATTTTGATATCTGGTACAACGAATATTAAGTAATTGGCAGTTAAGCCTGCCTATCTTCTTGACAGTACTACTTTTCTAAGCCACAACACAACTCACTACACCTTTGTTTGTGCAGGTACATTCTCAAAAAATATTCTGTACTTAAACTCCAAAACCTAATTTTCGTTGTACCAGAGCGTCTGAAAAGATTGATTTTACTATTGTCCTAATTCGTAAATCGTTTGATTTTTAATTCCAAAAACCCCCGCTTTCAATGTATAATTTTGACCATTTCTGCTATCCCATGAATTATTTCCATTATTAAAGCATACTGTTACTTTTTCTGCATTTCCTAATGGTATTGTTATCTTATGTGTATACCCATTTACTTCTGTACTTTCTTCCATTCTGACTCCTGGTACAGTTGTCCATGAAGAGCCATCTATCATATAGTGAATATATGGGGTATTGTATCCATTATAATAAATGGTTGTACTCTTTTCTGTTGCTTTTTCTACTACATACTCACCACAATTCATCATTGTAATAAATCCAGAATCGTCTGTTATAGTAACATATACAGTGTAGTTTCCATCCATATCCGGAATCCATGTTCCTGATGTATCACTGTCCATTTTGAAATACAATTCCTTTGGAGTATACTGATAATTTCCACCTCTTACATATACCAAACACTTCTTATTTCCTGTTCCTCCTGATGTTTTCACTGTAGCACGTATTGTAGTTCCCACTTCCTGAGGTGAAACTTTATCAAATGTAATTCCCTCCAGAATTGGCTGCTCATTTACTTTCATATTCTTTTCTGTTTGTATCTCTGTTCCATCCGAATCTTTTGCATACATAATTAAAGTATAATTTCCTGTCTTAGATGGCTGCCAGATTGCATTATTGCTTTCTCTATAACTGCATAAATCTGTAATTGTTCCCGCAGAATCTCTTACTGCATATTTATAGGATACTGTTCCCTTATTGTTTTGAACAGTTCCTGTTAATTTTACAATTCTTCCTCTGGTTGTTTCGCTTAAATTTGTATCCAGATCAAAGCTTTTAATGGAAAATATTGGTACCGGTTTTTCAATTTTAGTAATCTTTCCATTTTGATATGTATAGTATCCTGTTCCAAATTTGTAATTACTTCCATTATTACTATCCCAGCTTCCATTTCCATTATTAAAGCATACCATTACACCCTCTTCTTCATTTAAATCAATTGTGTATTCATGAGTATATCCTGCAACTGCATCGGATTCTATCATTGGTTTTCCTGGAACTGTTGTCCATTCCCCATTGTCTACCTTATAATGAATATATGGTGTGTTATATCCTTTATAATAAATTGTTGTCTGATTGTTTATCTCATCTTTGATCTCATAATCCATAAAATATGTCCCCACATCTCCAGCAGCATCGCGAAAATATGCAAAAATTGTATATTTTCCTGCTTCTGTTGGTGTCCATATATTACTATTTGAGCAGTTATAAGGCAATGTTCCTATTATCTGACCATCCTTTAAAATAAAATATGTGGTATACTCATAACGAGATGCAAGCGGCATATTTTCAATCTGTGCTGTTAAACGAATCGATGTTCCCACCTTTTGAGGAGATGCTGCATCTGTAGTAAAGCAGAAAGAATATGGTGCAAAACTACAAGATTTTGTTTCACTAATCTGCTTACCATCTGAATCTGTAACCGTTACTGTCACATAATATGTGCCCGGCCTGTCCACCGATACCCAGCCCTGACTCCGTTCAATGTATTGCTCCGTTTCGGAATGTCTTACATTATATTCTATATCTTCTGCTGAATAACATTTATATTCAAATGTATAAGGTGCCTTTCCCCCATATACTGAAATACCTGCATTAATACTATATTTACTATAATTTAATAAATAATATTGCAACTTCAAACCATCTTCAAAAGTTTCCTTCACACCATCTTTATAACCATAGGTTCCCGGACCAAAACTATAATTTTTTCCATTATTGCTGTCCCAATTTCCTTTTCCATCATTGAAACATACTGTACATTCCTGCTCTGTTCCCAAAGGAATCACTGCTTTATAATAATAGCCTTGTACTTCATTTGTATGATCCATTGCCATTCCTGGTACAGCGGTCCATGCATGATTACCTACTTTATAATGAATGTATGGTGTATCATATCCTGCATAATATATTACCGTTTCATTGACAGCTTCTTTTTTTACACGATACAGGATAGATTTTTCTGCCCTCTGTCCTAATGCATCTGTTATTTGATAAGTAATGGTGTAGTACCCCGCTTCCTCAGGTGTCCATGTTGCACTATGACTTCCTGACTGTATTGCAAGTACCTTTTCCGTACCACCTTTTTTACTAATAGAAAATACTTCCGTACCGCCAATCTCCAAGCCGTCATTTTCTACTACTGCCATTAATTCTATAGATGTTCCCACTGTTTGTGGAGCTTCTATACTTGTTTTTATGTCTTTGATTTCTAATCCATTTACTCTATATTTTTTAATTTTTTTACTTCTTACTTTTCCATTGCTATCTTTGACTTCCACAAATAATGTATGTAGTCCTATCGCATCTGCATTATCCTCTGAGCCTGATAATTTTCTTGGCTGAAATATAATTTTATTTGTTTCATAAAAAGAACCATCTGCATTATCTGTAATATATGCTCCATTGCTATAATACGTTTTTCCATTAAATATTGTTCCAAAACGATATGTATATGGAGCCTTTCCACCTTTTATCTCAGCAGATAATTCCACATCTTTAGCAACAGATACCTGATCTCTGCTGGCAGCAAAGGAAGTAATTTCTAATGGTTCACTATTATCTGATATTACTCTGATATTTTCAACCGTTTTATGTGCACAAGTTCCATTTTCATCATATGCATAAAAAATAACTTTGTAATTACCAACTTCGCTTGGTATCCACGCAATATTGTCTTCTGTTACATTTTCTTTTTTATATATAACCTTGTCTGTTTCTTCCTCTCTTACTTCATATGTGTATTTCACACTATTGGCTGCACTTACAGATAAGTTTATACTGTCACCGATTGTATATGTTTTTTCTGTACCATTGCCTACAGCATAACGTTCAATATGAAATCCCTTTTCATAAGCTGCTTCTACACATAACTTAGCATTAATCATATTGATTCTATTATTATCTCTGTCTGCCAATGTAACAGTAGAATTACTGTCATTACAAATAATATCTCTTACCTCAGGACCTGTTAAATTATCATTAACAGCCCACACCAAACCAGCAATTCCTGTTACAAATGGAGCTGCCATAGATGTTCCAGACTCCTTTTCATATTTTCCATCTGAAACCAATGAATAGATATCTACTCCTGGTGCACAAATATCTACCTGTGTTCCATAATTTGAAAATTTTGCTATTTCATAATTTTTTTTCTGATTCTGCCCTACTGCTGCTACCACCATTCTTCTTTTTAAAATATCATTTGCAGTAATTCCATAACTATTCGCACACTTTTCTGCTACTTTTTTTGTAATGCTGCAAAAACTTCCATTATACATTGCATCATAAGAATTGTTTCCCGCTGCCTGTACATAAATAAAATCATATCCCTGCACATATAGGCTTGCTATCATATTTGCCGTTTCTTCTGCATCCCCAGTATATGGATATCTTGCTCCAATGGAATAGTTAATGACCTTTGCACCATTTGTTACAGCAGCAACCAAACCCTGTGTTAAATAAGAGTCCAACAAGTTTTTACTACCATCAATAGTACTGATTAACACCATATCAGACTGACATGCCCCTGCAATTCCTTTTCCATTATTCCACTGTGCACCAACAATACCTGATGTATGACTTCCATGATCCTGAGGAATACTTTCACTATTGTAGTAAAGATATGTTGTTACATGTCCTAAATCTTCATGAAACATATCAAAGCCATCATCTACTACTCCTGTTTTTACATTTTGAAAGCGTCCGGTATTAATATCAAGAAATTCCTCTGCCTTTTCCCATGCAGATGCCATCTGTACTGCTTCAAATCCCCAATTATTTCCTTCAGGACTCTCTTCTGTCCAATCTTTTCCATCATCAAAAGGATCATCCGGCACATAAATTTGTGTATCCTTAACAGAATCATACTTAGCTGACATTACCTCTTTAGGATAATTTTTCATCAACTGCTTAGAAATCTTCTTTAATTCCTCTAAACTGTTTTCTTTTATCTGTACCTGATAACATTTAATCGCATTAATTTTTCCAATTACAGTTCCGTTGACAGATTCAATAATCTCTTCCCTGCGTTCTTCTGATACATTTAAGTGAAAGCTAATCAAAAGTGTATTGTTAACATAAACTTCTCCGCTTTCATCCTTTACCAGATTTTTCTCTGGAATTTCTGCTAATTTTCCTGCATCATAAGTTACTTTCATCTCTTCTGTTGCTGTATTTCCCTTTATATCTTCAACTGTAAAAATGACTTTATTCTCTCCATCCTGCAATTTTACATCTTCAGCAACAAATTTATTGTCCTCAACTTTTGCATTTCCTTCTGATGTCACTTCATTATTTTTAGAATATACCTGATATGTAATATTTTCCACTTCTTTTATGTTTTCTATGGTACCTTCTAAGTTTTCTACTACATTCTCTGTGTTTACTTCATCATCTTTTAAAACTATTTTTATATCCGCTGCATCATCTGCCTTTTTTGCATCTACAATTAAAGTCATGCTTGTGCCAGATAAAATTGAAGTAAACAGCATTATCATACTCAATAAACCTGCTACTTTTTTCTTCACATTTATCATTTTGTATATCCCTCTCTTTCTTTTTATTAACTATAAGTTTTTAAAATACAGTGCGCTTAAACATTCATTGCCTCAGCCTCGTACATCAAACTACATATCCTATCTCCCTCCTTAAATTATGATGTACATTCTAAAATAATTATTCTTAACATACTCTAAAAACTTATTTGAAATAATACTAAAATTGTTGTTTTTTGTCAAATTATATGTATTAATTTTTGTCTAAATATTATTATTCAATTACAATATTTATTTTACTATTTTGTATAATAAAACATCAAAATTTTATTTATTTTTCAAATTATGTATAGTTTAACATACTTTATCAATTTATTTCTACATATTTTTTATAAGATTTTCATAAATTTTATATTTTTTTATATTTATTTTAATTTCATCACAACTTTACATTTTAATTGTATTTATATAACATTAAAAATCAAAAAGAAAGAGTTACCCCTAATTTTTAAAACTTCTACAAAATTATTTCTAACATTTTGTTATCATAATTTTTATAGAAATTTTTTTTGAGGTAACTCTATCAACACTATTATTCTATTGCTATAATCCAAAAACTTAAGTAAAATACACCAATTCTTCCTCTGATTTCTCTGCCGGTTCTAATTTCTCCGCATATAAAACCAAACCTTCACCACCATATTCTTTTACATTTTCTACCTTTGCAGTTGCTGTAACATAAGCCCAGTCTCTATTCTTAAATTTTGAAACGGAAACTGCTCTGCATTTATATCCAATAAATGCAATATCATCTGCACAACAAGTCATAGCAAATCTTCCTGGTACAAACCAATCTTTTGGAAATTCCGGAGGCTGGTAAATGACTGCTTTAAAATGAAGTTTCTTTCCTTCATAATGTTCCGGATGATCTAAGGCATCCATATACCAGATACCATAATCATCTTCTGTAATGTCGATTACATCTGCTGTAATATCAAATGGAAGTTCCTCATCCATTGAATTATCCATTGTTCCATCTTCTCTTTCATAAATCATCTGGGCTTTTCTGTTAACCGCTTTTACCATTCTGCGGTA
Organism: uncultured Lachnospiraceae bacterium; assembly: GCA_964422365.1. GTDB lineage: Bacteria > Bacillota > Clostridia > Lachnospirales > Lachnospiraceae > CAYRAV01. The sequence goes on from CAYRAV010000054.1 coordinate 13,280, forward strand.
ACTGCCCTTCGGTGTTTCTTCCGTACATCTGTTGAAAATAACTACTTCTGAGTAAGTAAACTGTGGTACAAGCAGAGAACGCATATTGCTCATATAACTTTCAAAAGTAGACGCATCTACTGTTGTCAGTAACTGCACCAACACCCAGTATTCCGGCATTTCCAATTCCATAATATGCTCGATATCCCATGTTCCATTATATTCAATCATTACCCTGTCAGGGTTGTATTTTTTTCTACATTCTTCTAAAAATTCTGTGGTGAAATTTTCCTGCTCTTCTACCATTACTACCACTGCATTATGTTTCTTTAAAATCTCTTCCTCATATTCTGTTTCACCTTCTTCACAGCATATAATTAATGTTTTTTCACCTGTTGAGAAACTTGTATCCTGTAAAGTACCCATAATCAGTGTAGTCTTTCCACTATCTAAAAAACCTGTAAACAGATAGGTATAAATTTCTTCCTCTTCTCTTGGCATTTCCTTCCCTCCAATTAAATTCCAAACAACTGCTGTAATCCCGATTCATTTAATTTTGTACCGATGACACAAAGTCTTCCTGTATATTCAGGACTGCCCTGACGCATTTCATATTCACCTGGTACCAAATCAAAATACATCCATGTACCATCTTCTTTTGGAAGCATACCTTTGGCACGCAAAATAACACCATATTCCTCCGTATTGGATAATTTCTCTAATGCTGATTTCACTGCTTCTTCTTCAAATTTATGTGGTGTTTCTATCCCCCAGCTTGTAAATACATCATCTGCATGATGATGGTGATGGTCATGCCCATGTCCGCAACATTCATGGTCATGATGGTGCTCCTCATGATCATGTCCGCAACATTCATGGTCATGATGGTGCTCCTCATGATCGTGTCCACAACATTCATGGTCATGATGGTGTTCCTCATGATCATGTCCGCAACATCCATGGTCATGATGGTGTTCGTCATGATCGTGGTGATGATTGTGATCGTGGGCATGCACATGTCCACAGGATGGGCACACTTCTTCCTTTAGCATTTCTTCTGCCAAAGAATTCTTCTGTTCCATTGTATCTAGAATCTGTTTTCCCGTAATATCATCCCAAGGAGTTGTAACAATTGCTGCATTTTCATTATGTTCTCTAATCTGTGCAATGCAGGCATCTAATTTCTTTTGATCCATTTTTTGGGTACGGCTTAAAATAATTGTTTTGGCACTTTCTATCTGATTGTTGAAAAATTCACCAAAATTTTTCATATACATTTTACATTTTGTTCCATCTGCCACTGCCACTAAGCTGTTTAACTCTGTTCTGCCTTCTTCTAACACACCTTTTACAGCAACAATAACATCTGATAATTTACCTACACCTGATGGTTCAATAATAATACGGTCTGGTGAAAATTTATCTAATACTTCTTTTAAAGAAGTTTCAAAATCACCTACAAGAGAACAGCAGATACATCCCGAATTCATTTCTGTAATCTCTACTCCAGCATCTTTTAAGAACCCTCCATCTATACCGATTTCACCAAATTCATTTTCAATTAAAACAACTTTCTCGCCCTTAAATCCCTCTTCTAACAATTTTTTAATTAAAGTTGTTTTACCAGCTCCTAAAAAACCTGAAATAATGTCAATCTTTGTCATGATTTTTATCTCCTTTCATCTTTCACACACTGTTCTGTCTTTCACTCAACTGGATGCAGATTTTTCAGTGATAAATCCAAAATAGGGGAAGAATGTGTCAATGCACCGCTTGAAATATAATCAACTCCGGTAGTAGCTAACTCAGCAATTCTTTCTTTTGTCACATTTCCAGAACACTCTACTTCTGCACGCCCGCCAATCATCTCCACAGCTTTTTTCATTGTTTCTGTATCCATGTTATCTAACATAATAATATCCGCTTTTGCATCAATGGCTTCTTGTACCATTGTCAAATTTTCTACTTCTACCTCAATCTTTCTTACAAATGGTGCATAGTTTCTTGTCAGTTCCACCGCTTTTTTGATACTTCCTGCTGCACCAATATGATTATCTTTAATTAAAATACCATCTGACAGATTATATCTGTGATTCACAGCACCACCTACACGCACTGCATATTTTTCAAAAATACGATTATTTGGTGTTGTTTTTCTTGTATCTAATAATTTAATATTTGTTCCTTCTAATAAAGCAGCCAATTGTTTTGTATGTGTTGCAATACCACTCATTCTCTGTAAATAATTAAGTGCTGTTCTCTCACCTGAAAGCAGTGTCCTGATATCACCACGCACAAGAGCAATACAATCTCCTTTTTTAACTGCATCTCCATCTTTAAAATAGGCTTCCATTACCACATCCTGATCCAATAACTGAAATACTCTCTCAAAAACTTCTAAGCCTGCTAGTATTCCATCCTGCTTACATAACAATTCAGCCTGTCCCTGCTTTTTCTCAGGCATAATGGCATTTGTTGTATAATCTTCACTCGTAATATCTTCACGTAGTGCCTGAAGAATCAACTCATCCACATTTACTTTCATCGTCGTAAGATTTCCCATAACCATTCATCCTTTCTATCTCATTCATTACAATTTCCCTATATTCTTTCTTTAATACATCTAAATCCTTATATGGTTCCAAGGAAATATTTTCCTCCCTGCTTTTACTTACCATATAATGCTCTATCATATGTTTTACTGCACGTTTGGCAAACACAAGGCCTTCCAACAGAGAATTACTTGCCAGACGGTTTGCACCATGAACACCATTACAACTTGTTTCTCCAATCGCATACAGTCTGTTCATAGACGTTTTGCTGTCTAAATCAACCTGTATACCACCCATAAAATAATGCTGTGCCGGTGTAACAGGAATACACTCTTTTGTAATATCGTACCCTTCTTCTAAACATCTGCGGTAAATATTAGGAAAACGTTTGATCATCTCATCTGCATCTGCATCAACTTCTTTCATGGAAAGCCAGACATGTTTTGTGCCATCCTTGTCCATTTCTTTTTTGATTGCCTGTGTCACTACATCTCTTGGCAGTAATTCATCTACAAAACGTTCCATATTTTTATTATAAAGAACTGCTCCTTCCCCGCGCACCGATTCTGAAATCAGAAACCTTCTTCCCGGCTTTGGTGAATACAATGTAGTAGGATGAATCTGCACATAATTAATATCCTGCACTTTAATGCCATGTTTTAGAGCAATGGCAACTGCGTCTGCTGTCAAATGCCTAAAATTCGTAGAATGTTCATATAATCCGCCAATTCCGCCGCTCGCCAGCACCACATAATCTGCATTTATGACACAAAGTCTGTCATCTGCATCTTTCACAACAACACCTGTACATGTATTATCCTGTTCAATAATATCTATCATTGTAACATATTCTCTAATTTCTATATTTTCTCTTTTTTGTACATTCTTCAACAGTTTGCTAGTAATCTCTTTTCCTGTCAAATCTTCATGAAATAATATTCTTGCTGTGGAATGTGCACCTTCTTTGGTATATCTGAGTTCTCCGTTCTCACGTTCAAATTCTACTCCATATCCAATCAAATCATGAATGATATCCTGAGAACTCCTAATCATTGTTTCTACAGATGCTTTATTATTTTTGTAATGTCCTGCACGCATTGTATCTTCAAAATAACTCTCATAATCTTCTTCGTCTTTTAAAACACAAATCCCGCCTTGTGCCAGAAAAGAATCACTATGTTCCACAATATCCTTTGTAATCATACACACTTTCTTATCACCCGGAATATTTAGAGCACAATACAAACCTGCTGCTCCTGTACCTACAATTAATATATCCGTTTTTTCGTTCTGAAGCTTTTCTATCATTTCTTCCATTTTTTCCTCCAGCAGCACATATATTGTGCCATAAATTCAGGGCTGGTCAAACATTTGTTCAACTTTTCTGCTTCCAGCCGCCTCTAACAATGCTTTGCTATTATTTAATCTGCAAGTTCTAACATTCTCACCAATGGCTGATTGGCTTTTTCAATGCACATATCATCTAATTCTACCTGATTTTCCATATGTTCTAATTCATAAGAAACCTTTTCTAATGTAATTTTCTTCATATTCGGACAAAATTGTCTGTGTCCCACAGAGTAAAATTTTTTATTAGGATTCTTCTGCTTTAATTCATACAAAACTCCCATTTCTGTACAGATAATAAATTCCTGTGCTCCACTTGCTGTTGCATAATCAATAATACCAGATGTGCTTCCTATATAATCTGCCAAATCCAGTATCTCTTTTCTACATTCCGGATGTGCCAGAATAAGAGCATCCGGATGTACTTTCTTCGCCGTTTCTAATTCTTCTTTGTTGATACTTGTATGTACATGGCAAAAACCATCATTAAAAATAAAATTCTTTTCAGGAACCTGCTCTGCCACATACCTTCCTAAATTTTCGTCAGGAATAAAGAAAATATGTTTATTAGGCAAAGCTTTTACAATTTTTAATGCATTTGATGATGTTACACAAACATCTGAATGCATCTTAAGTTCAGCAGTAGAATTCACATAACAGACTACGGCCACATCCTCATATTCTTTTCTTACTTCTTCAATTCTATCTACATATGCCATATGAGCCATAGGACAATCTGCGTCAGCAGCAGGCATTAATACTGTTTTCTGGGGATTTAAAATCTTAGCACTTTCTCCCATAAAAGAAACACCGCAAAACAGAATTGTTTTTTGTGATATTTTTGATGCCACTTTGGCAAGATAATAAGAATCACCAATATAGTCCGCAATTGCCTGTACCTCATCATTTACATAATAATGTGCAAGAATCACTGCATCCCTTTCCTTTTTTAACTGCTCAATCCGGCTGGTTAAATCGCTCATTTTATTTCCTCCTATGTTATCCCATATGTTGCAGCAGTTCAGCCAGTAACCTGTTACGGCCAAGAGCAGGCTTACGCATGAAAATTGCTCCCAGCCATGCTTCATTTACGCTTTCGTACGGTCTTGCACAACAAAGTGTGCAGACCTATCTGAACTGTTACCATACGTTACTGATTTTTTACAGTTTTTATTTTACTATTGGATTTTTTCGATTAAATTAGAGTATATCACATATTTTATGACGTGACAAGAGAACGATTAATTTTTGAATATCAAAGAACAGTAATTCAACCATACCATTCCTAACATATCAAAATGGTTTATTTCATATATTGAACAAAATGAACCTTTTATTTGTTATCTCATATTATAATTAAGGGAGGGTGCTTTTTATGAACATGAAACAATCTGATCCATCTCACACTTTACCTCATATTGGATTTATTGGTGGTGATATGCGGCAGGTATATGCATATGAATATTTAAGCAGTAAAAACTATCCTGTATCTGCTTATGGTCTTGCTAACGGGGTTGCTTCCGGCAATTTACCAAACATCTTAAAAGATGCTTCTATTTTTGTCTGTGGTATTCCTTTTTCTAAAGATGCCGAAACTTTGTTTCTGACTTCGGTGCCTTTTCAAAAAAATGCTCCGATTGACATCAATTATTTTATCAGCTGCCTGCAGCATAGAACTCTCAAAACGAAACCATGCTTTTTATTTGCGGGAAAGATTCCTAAAAAAGTAAAAGAATTTTGTCAGTCTGACAATATCTGCTATCATGATTTCTTAGAAGATGAGAATTTCTCTGCTGCTAATGCTCTTCCAACTGCAGAAGGTGCCATTATGGAAGCCATCGCATTAGGAAATACTGTACTTGAAAATCAGAAATGTCTTGTATTAGGATATGGCAAATGCGGCTCTGTACTTGCACAAAAACTGAAAGCATTTGATGCTGATGTTACCATTTATACAAGACATCCTGAACAAAAAGAATATTTTGAAAAACAGGGATTTCATTTCTTTGAGGGACAGCTCCCTTATACAATAAATGAAACTATAACAGAAACATCAGATAAACTCTCCCATGAAAAAATAGAAGAAACAGTATATGATGTAATATTAAAAGCTGCTGATATGGAACTTTTTTCACCATCTCCTTTAGCAGCATACACTTATATTTTTAATACTGTACCTGCACTCTTATTAGATTCAGCCACTCTTTCACAATTGTCCCCTGGTACTGTCATCATTGACATTGCCTCCTTGCCGGGTGGTGTTGATTATAAGAGTATCTCTTCTTTTCCAGTCCTTGTCAAGCACGCACTTGGCATCCCTGGAAAAATTGCACCAAAATATGCCGGCGAACTAATTGCACAGACCATTCTATCTTCCATAGACGAAAATGCATTATGAAAGAAGGAATTTGTATGACCTTAAAAGGCAAAAATATCGGCTTTGCCATGACTGGTTCTTTTTGTACTTTCGAAAAAGCATTTATGGAAATGAAACATTTTTTAGATCAAGGTGCAAATGTACTTCCTATCTTTTCTTATTCGGTTCAAAACATTAATTGTCGTTTTGGCAATACAGAAGAGTTTACCAAAAAGGCATATGAATTAAGCGGTCATATGCCTATTACAACTTTAGAGGGAGCAGAACCTATCGGACCTAAAAACCTGATAGACATTCTAGTGATTGCTCCCTGTACCGGAAACACTACTGCCAAATTAGTAAATGCCATTACAGATACCCCTGTACTCATGGCAGCCAAATCCCATTTGCGAAACAACAAACCAGTTGTCATTTCTCTGGCTACGAATGATGCATTGGGTATGAATTTGAAAAATATTGGTGCACTTCTGCACTGTAAAAATATATATTTTGTTCCCTTTGGTCAGGATGATTTTCACAAAAAACCAAATTCCATGATTGCACACACTGCGCTTCTGACAGATACTGTACTTGCAGCTTTAGATGGAAAACAGCTACAGCCAATACTGCAGGATTGGAAGATTTAGAAATATAAAAATGGAACTATTGCAATGAATCCAGCTATAGTATTTTATTCCTGCAATAGTTCCATTTAAAGTATCTTTATGAAGTCATTTTAGATTTGACTACTACAATAATTCAATATCCTCTAATTCTTTTGGAGGAATTTTTTTAGACGAGTTATCTACAAATTTTTTCACTTCATTTTTTGCCATATTAATTGGGATATTCGTACCTGCTCCTGCTATGCAGCCACCGGGACAACCCATTCCCTCAATTAGATAGCCATTCTTTTTTCCTGCCTTTGCCAACAGCAGCATCTTCTTACATTCTGCCAGTCCTTCCACATGTTCAATATCCACCTCCACATCTGGAAAATATGCATGAATACAATTTTCAATAGCATTGGCAACACCACCTGCTACTGCATAACCTCTTCCTGCCCCTGTGGCATCATGAATGGATACTTCTTTGTCATAAGTATCCATATTGATATTTTTGGCTTCAAACATGGATGCCAGTTCTTCAAACGTAATGACAAAATCCACATCACTTCTCACATCATGTCTAGAAGCTTCTAGTTTTTTCGCTGCGCATGGCCCAATAAATACTACTTTTGAATCCGGATGTTTTACTTTGATCGTTCTCGCTGTTGCTACCATTGGTGTCAGTGCATTAGATACAGTATCAATCATTTCTGGGAAAAACTGTTTTGCAAGGAC
>CAYRAV010000055.1:0-94 GCA_964422365.1 uncultured Lachnospiraceae bacterium
AGATACTCCGAACCCAGTCGAAACAGACGATCTGGAAATAGAGCCAACTGTCACAGATACTCCGAACCCAGTCGAAACAGACGATCTGGAAATA
>CAYRAV010000055.1:194-20490 GCA_964422365.1 uncultured Lachnospiraceae bacterium
GAGCCAACTGTCACAAATACTCCGAATCCAGCTGAAGAAGACGATCCAGAAATAGAGCCAACTGTCACAGATACTCCAAATCCAACCGAAGAACCAGATATGATTGAAGAATTAATCATGTATTCTGATGTAGATGAGGATGAAGAATTACGTGTAGGAGATAATTTTACCGTTTATGCAGAAGCATTTCCAGATGAACTGAACGAAGATTTAGAGGTAATATAGGAAAGCAGCAATACCAAAATAACGACGGTATCTGAAGATGGTGAAGTAGAATGTAAAGGCATTGGAACAGTAATTATTTCAGCAAAATCCACAGATGGAAGTAACATTACAACTTCTATGAAATTTAAAATAAATAGAGCATTAAGTAAAATAAATACTTTATCAAAGATCATATATACACAAGGCAAGCTAACACCAAAGTTTACTAAGTCAAAAACTTCTTACACTTTGACTTTAGGCAAAACTATGTCCAGCACAACCATCCGATACCAAAAAACCGATTCAGCATCTACCGTAAAAATCAACAGAAAAAGTGTAAATAAAATAAAAGTAAAACGAAAACCAGGGGAAAATGAGATTGTAAAAATTACAGTAAAGGCAGAAAATGGAAAGAGTAGGACATATAAAATTAAAGTAAAACGAAAACGATAAAAGAAAAGACAGTAACTCCAAAACTATAATCATAGATTGCAGTTACTGTCCTTTCTTATATATATATTCTCAATCTTCAGCCAGATCTACTAATATTAATTATCAGTTTTTATTTGATGAACTAATAGTTTGTTTTTAGGGTGCTATGATATACTATAATTATCTCCTCATTTCACCCAAAATATTCTACTAAATTAGTTTGTGAGTAACAGTTTAGTCATGCAGAAACAATTTACCAGCCAAACTGTAAATTTTGATATAATTAATGTATATTCTAAGAAATTATATCCATTCGGCATACCACAATAGATGTGCTTTGCACTGAAAATAAGCTATGAATGGTATGACTCAACTGTTATATTTTATTCTGGAAAGTGACCGAAAAACATTGTTAAGGGGACTATTTTATGTTAAACTGTAAGTGTAGAAATTTTTAATATTTTATTTTTCAATGGGGCAAGAAACTCCATGTTGTTTCTAATACGAGTGTATTAGGGAATGTCTTTCTATTTGCTAAAGTAAAAAGACAAAAATAACTATATTCATAATACTGAACACTAAAAGATTAGTTGCAAAAAACAAAATCGAAAAAATATATTGCATCTCTGTTGGAGATTATGATATTTCAGTAAGAGGTGTAATATTACCCTCTTCTTGTTTATATAAAGTTAATTTTAGGGGGCATGAAAGATGGGAAAAACGCACAAAACAAAGAAATTTGAGGAACTTCAATTACAGGATGATTTTATGTTTGGTATCATTATGAGAAACCCAAAGTATTGTAAACAGTTTCTAGAAACTGTACTCTGTATTAAAATTAAACATATTGAATATCCACAAACACAGGCTGCAATTGACTTAAGTATACCAGCAAAAAGCATTAGGCTTGATGTTTATGTAGATGATGATGAAGGAACTGTATACAACATTGAAATGCAAACAACAAACTCAAATGATTTACCAAAACGTGTCCGCTACTATCATGGCTTGATTGATTTAAACATTTTAGAAAAGGGTGCTGATTATGCGGAACTAACGAAAAGTTATGTTATTTTTGTATGTACCTTTGATTTGTTCGGTGAAGGCAGACATATCTATACCTTTGAAAACCGATGCATACAAGATACGAAATTGGCATTACAGGATGAAGCAATGACGGTTATTTTGAACACAAAAGGTGTCATGAATGATATCTCTCCTGAAATGCAGGCACTACTTTCCTATATTGATGGAAATAATCCAACAGATGACTACACAAAAGAGTTGGAGAAAGCGGTACAGGAAGTAAGAAATAACAAGAAATGGAGGGTGGATTATATGACATTAGAACGAAAATTTTCAGAAATACGCAAAGAAGGACGTGAAGAGGGGCGTGAAGAGGGGCGTAGAGAAATAGCCTTCCACCTGTATAGAAAGAACAAATTTTCTGCAAAGGAAGCTGCAGAATTATTAGGTATTTCAGAAAAAGCATTTTTGGAACACTTTGAAGAATTTCAAAAGCAAAGTTCTTTTTAAGAATAACCGAGTGCGTAAAAGCACTCGGTTTATGTGTTTTTTATTGCCAATACAACAACAGCATTGCATAACAATACTGTTATGCAATGCTGTAAAATTCCTTATCTTTCTGCTTAATCATCAAATTCATAGCTGAATTTTCTTTCTAACGCATCCTCTACTGTATCCAAATAATCTTCAACTGCTTCAATTTTCTGTTCCATGGAACGGTAAGTTGTACGAGTGATCTTTCCACTTTCGTATTTATTTTCCCATTTGTCTTCTAACGCTTCTAACTTATCTTCAATCGTTTCAATTCGATTTTTGAAAGCATAAAACTGCTTTCTTCTTTTTGCAGTAGTATTTGCTAATACTGCTTTCTTAATATCACTATTGATTGCTTTTGCTTTTTTCTTATAATTAGCGATTTTCAACTTATCTGCAGATGTATCTGTTGTGGATTTCTTTTTCGCTTTTACTGTTACCTTACAAGTATCTGCAATGTTTGTGCCTTCAATCTTTACAGAAATAACAGCACTACCTGCTTTCACTCCTTTAATTGTAGTGTCATCATCTCTTGTTTCTAAAACTTTTGCTACAGAAGAATCGCTGCTGCTCCATATGATTTTGCTATCACTTACCTTCTCTCCTGCTGGTGAAATTTTAGTGTCTAACTCAATCTTATCCCCTACATAAACAGTACTCTTTCCTGTAATTGTAATACTTTTTGCCGTTGCTCCGACTGTTGCCGGCAAAGCCATTGCTATTCCTAATACTAAGGTTAATGCGATTGTCCCAAACTGTCTTTTTTTCATAATGTATTTCCCCTTTCTTAATCACAACTATCATTCCTGATAAAAGTTTTGAACACCTGCTGGTTTTGCCAGTATTATAGCATAGCAAAAATTTACTGTCAACTATCATGCAGCCCTATAACAAATACAATCTGGTCCACTCATCCCTTTTATTTTTAGGAATACGGCTAAAAAATTATGATTCCTTTACTAATATCTTTTCAATCTCACAGATGTACATGTCATGATAATCCTTTGCTGCATACCACTTTTCATCCAGCTCTGGTGAAAGGAAGCATTGGGAATCAAAACTTTGTACATATAATTTTTTTGTCAGAAATACAATCTCTGCTTCTTCAAAATAAGGAGTATCATGCTCAAAAGCAACTGTAAGGCTGCAGTCTTTGATTTTATTAGTATCTTTTCCAGAATGGGACCCCATATAAGAGAGCATTTTACGATATTCTTCAGAATAGAAACTTAAAGACAACGTATCAGAAGCATCGATAAACTGTTTGGTATAACGTTGTGGACGAATAACAACAAATGCAACATTTTTGGCCCACATTACACCAAGACCTCCCCATGATGCAGTCATTGTATTTACTTTTCCATCTTTAGCAGCAGTTACCAGCATCCAATCCTTCCCAATTGCCTTGAAAGTATTTTGCTGGAATTCCTCCGGAGTAATTGTTTTCCATTGAGACATAGTAGAAACTCCTTTCAAAATTTTAGTTGATAACAGCATGATTCTCTGTTTTAGATTCCAAAAATTTGTTAAAATACAGAAAATCTATGCTATATCAATCATACCACATAATGGTAAATAAAAACAAGAGCGATAATAAGGATTTCTGCTCACTTATTCTCTTATTGGGATTCTGGCTAGACCGTGTTTGAAAATTGCTTATCACAAGATGTGCATTACAATTTGTGGGGAATTTGAGGCAAACATCTATACCTTACGGAACAAAATCCGCCCAGCCTGAATGGACATGGATTGTGGTATATCTGGATGGATTATGCAAAATAGGGTGTGCAGATTGGAGCAATGAATTTTAAAACACGCTCTAAGGCTGCCTGTCTGCACAAATAAAAAATCCCACATAAAACACATTCTCCTCTTTTCTGGCAAAAACCTCTCCCTGCATCTTTTCAACCAACAATTTTACAATGGAAAGTCCCAGCCCAGTAGATTGATTCTTTTCTGTATTTCCTATATAAAAGCGTTCAAATACCTTACCTGTATCAACATTACAATCCTCTGCAACCGGATTCGCAATACAAATTTTTAACTTACTATTTCCAGCAGATTTACCATCGCTCCATTCCCCAATAGAAACTACCACTTCACCTATGGCATACTGTAGGCAATTTTTCAATATGTTCTGTATTACTCTTTTTAAGAGTTCCTCCTCTCCTATCCCTTTATATATCGTATCATCTTCCAGCTTCATAGAAATCCCTTTCTCTTCAAAAACTGGAATGAAATCTGTCATGACATCTACCACAAGATTGGTTACATTTACGGAATGGAGCTGAATACAATCCTCCTGATTAACCCAATAAGAATATTCAAAAAACTGCCGTACCCGTCTTTCCAGTTCATCTGTATGGCGAAAGCATATTTTCAGATATCCCCTTCCAGCTTCATCTAATTCACATCGTTCCAACAATTGCAGATACCCCTTCATAACTGTTAAGGGTGTTCGCAAATCATGAGAAATATTTGTAATTAAATTCTTAAACTCCTGCTCCTGTATTTCCTGAGACACCCTCAGATTTGCCTCCTGCCTTAATGTTTGATTAAGTGCTGTTGTGAGTTCATTTATGTCTTTGTCATTCATCTCTAATAAAATTGGACTCCTGCTCTGTTCCCTCCTGCGATGTTCCAACTGCTCCTTAATGCTTCGCAGCTGCAGCTTGATGCCAATGAGGTCTATCAGTAAAACAATACAAAGTATACTAATACTTATTAATGCAATTTTCATTGTATTCCTCTCTATATGACAATTATCTTGTAACAATCCTATTTCTATGAAAGTAGCTTTTTTGCTTTAGCAAAAACTAAATTCAAGTATACCTTAATGGGCATACCGCAATTCATGCCATTGGGGCTGGCAGACTTCGTCCGATAAGGTATCCCGACATGCATCTCATAACTTTCATTTATGGTGGTACACTAAGGATGTATGAAGGTTTTGCAACTACCAAAAAATCGGACTCATATGTGCAGATACTGCCTCCTGAATCGTTACCTTTATTTCAGTTCTGTTTTCTTAAATTTCCAAAGCCCCACACCACAAATCAGTGCAGTCCAGATTAAACTCACACAACTGGTTTTCCAGATGTCTGTCCACTGCACATCCGGTCTTAACACTTGATTATATAAACCCAATGGAGTATAATTCACTACTTTTATAATATTTTCTGATGCAATTGCTGCAAGAAGATTCCCTCCAAACAAAACAGCAACAAAACAAATGCCCATAGTCACACCAATTTTCCGATTCAAAAAACCGACCAGACCGCAAAGTGAAAATAAACTGATATATGCTAATGTTCCTGCAAATACCATACCAATAATATATTCTATATTACACAAGTTTCCCACAACTTCTGATGTACCCATGCCATATTTTAGAAATGGTGCAATGCTGCTCCCAAACCAATACACAAGACAAAGTATAGTCACCACAAATAAAAACATACACATCTTTGCCAAGTATACCTTGTTTCTGCTTTTCCCATAGGATATCGCTTCCTGAATCGTATGATTTTCAAATGCACCACTAATCAGCCATCCAGCAAATAAACTGGCAAAAAGCAGACTTGCAGCCCCATCTGACATACTGCTGCTTAGGCTTCCGCCCCCAAATAATAGATATTTCTGATCTAAATCCTTGTAAAGTTCAATATATTTTTCGCTTGTCAGCTGAAAACTCATAATAATTGATGCAGCCAATGTGATAGCAAAAGTAATTTTTACTGGCAGCGATTTTCTTACCTGATACCATTCGCTTCTTAACAAACTAAACATGCTTATTTCCTCCAATCACACTCATAAAATATTCCTCCAGGCTTGTTTCAACTACTGCAAGCTTCGTGATTACAACACCATTATCATATAAAACCTGGCCAAGCCTCTCTCTTTCCTCTAACAAACCATATAATTTGACACTATTGTCCGGCATCACTTTGAAATTTTCAGTTTTAAATTTTTCTTCTAATACTGTTGTTAGTTGATTTACATTGGTGCTTTCTAAGGAAATATAACATTTACAGCGATCTTCTAATTCCTCATGAGAAAGGGTTTCTTTGATTTCTCCCTTGTGGATGATAATGTAATCAGTGGCTGTCTGATATAACTCCGGCAGATTATGGCTGGAAATCAGAATCGTTTTATTTTCATATTTGCTTAATTTCTTTAATAAATTCCGAACTTCAATGACACCTGCAGGATCTAATCCATTAATAGGTTCATCCAGCATTAACAGTTCAGGATTCCCTGTCAGTATGGCTGCAATCCCAAGTCTCTGTTTCATCCCCAAAGAAAAATTCTTAACCTTTTTCTTTCCTGTGTCAGTAAGTCCTACCAATTCCAATAATTCATCTTCCACCTCATAATTTGGAACACCCCGCATCAAACATTGTAAATGCATATTTTCTTTTGCGGTCATTCCACTTACCAATCCTGGTGATTCAATCAATGTACCGACTCGTCTTCCCTCCTGTTCTAATTGTTTCCGGCTGGTTTTGCCAAATAGTTCAATTGTGCCTTCCGTTGGAAAACCAAGCCCTGCAATCATACGCATAAGGGTAGTTTTACCTGCACCATTTTTTCCAATCAAACCATAAATCCGTCCCCGCTTCAGGCACAAATTTACATGGCTTAATGCCAATTGGGATTTATAGTGCTTGGAAAGATTTTTTGTTTCTAAAACTATGTTACTCATGGTTTTTATTCCTCCTGCTTTTTTCTTTTGAGAAATGATATACTTGCAGTAAGCTGTGGAATATGTAACCCTCACAGCTTACTTATATTTGATTTCTCTATGCTTACAAAAAGAGTATATCTGTTAAAAGTTTAATAAAGGTTAAAAAAATCATGAAAATAGTTAAGAAATGGTAAAGTTTTATTTGGCAAGACGATATCCCAATCCCCAAACAGTTTCAATATATTCTATTTTACTGTTTGCTTTCTTTATTTTATTGCGAAGATTACTAATATGAGTCTTAATCACATTATCATCTCCTAAATATTCATCTTCCCAAATTGTTTCATACAGATTTGCTTTAGAAAATACTTTATTAGGAAATTTTAGAAACAACTCTAATAATTGATATTCCTTTGATGTCAATTCCAAATCCACTCCATCTATAATAATAGACTTTGCTTCCATATCCATTTGCAATTCCTTATAGGTGATTTGTTTCTTTGAGTCTATCTTATGATACCTCCTCAGATTCGAAATCACCCTCGCTGTCACCTCCCCCAAATCAAATGGTTTCGTAATATAGTCATCTGCTCCTATCATCAATAAATCAATTTTCGTTCCCACCAGATCCTTTGCAGAAATAATAATTACTGGAATATTACTCTCTTTTCGAATCTCCTTTAATACCTCATCACCACTTTTATAAGGCAGCATCAAATCCAGCAAAACCATATCAAAATGTTCTTTTCTTAAAATTTGGATACCATCTATCCCATTATATGCCGATTCCGTTTCATATCCATCATCTTGCAAAGTCTGTGCTAATAGTTGATTGACATCCTTCTCGTCTTCTATAATTAAAATGCGTTCCATGTAATTGCTTTCCTCCACTGATTCATTTCCCAAATGCTTCCTGACACCCAAATACTACATCCTGACACTCTCTCCAAATACCCGGATTCCTTCCCATAATAAATCCTATCTTATATCAAAAAACACTTCTCATATATTAATTCCCCAAATGATATTTCTGCTTTTCCTTATACATATTTGCATCTGCTCTTTTTATTACCTCTTCTATTTCTTTTCCATTTCCTAACGCAAAGCCTACCGCCGCAGAAAGCATAATCTTTGATACATTATTTTTTTTCTCAATTTGTTTCTCCCATTTTCTTAAAATATCTTTTATCCCCTCTTCTGTTGCACCTTCAATAATCATTACAAATTCATCTCCGCCAATACGATACACCCTTTTGTCTTCCTCCGCAACTTCCCTTATGGATGCTGAAATACTTGTAATCAGATAATCTCCATATTCATGACCAAGTGTATCATTCGTTTTCTTTAATCCATTCACATCCCAGAATATAACCCCGATTTTCTGGACTGTTGGATAATACTCTTGTATCATTTTTATATATTTATTTCTGTTATACAAAGAAGTCATTTTATCTTCCTCGCTTAGCCGGCTTAAATTCTGTTCACGTACTGCTCTTTTGGCAATATTATCAGAAATATTTCTTGTAAGAGGAATCAGCACAAGCAGAATCAGACTTCTTGGCAGTACATAAAATAATGCCAAAGTCAGCCACGGTTCATCATTCACATATCCAAAGTCTAAAATACCCGTTAATTTATTACAGTATTCAGCCAGCGGATGAATTGTAATCGCTGCCATATTGGCATCACACAATCCATAAGAGTAACCAATCATACAAGAAATATAAATACTAATCACTGATAATATATAAGAAAAATAAACCAGCCTTCTATTACAATATTGAATGGAATATAATAAAGGCAATACGAACAACAGCACTGTATGATATGTAAGATTCACATTAATTATGGTAATTTCTAATGTAAGCATAACCATAATCAAATATTTTATTTGTGATTTTTCTGTGCCTGCAATCATACAAACTATAATTGTAATTAGTACAACCATACAACTTCCAAAGAAACTTCTATTCATCAAAAACGAATCTACTATAAAAATATTTAAAATATTCAATATCCACATAACACCATGTATCATCTGCGCAAATATCAGACATTTCAATGAAAACATATTTGCTTCCGATTCCAATAAATGATAATTTAACTTCTCAGACTCATCTGCATTATTCATCGAATCCATCATCCTCCCTTCACATAATTTCAAAAAATAGTATAACACAGAAATTCACTTTTTGCGACTCTGTGAATCTTTTTTGCATTTTCTTATGTACTGTTCAGACTGAATTGATTTATATTTCCACATGATAAGCCATAAAACCCATAATGAAGATTCAGATATTAACTGCAGGATACCATACTACTGTATATATAGACAATCCGCTTTGTTTCTAGTATCCATTTGTTTGAACTGATACTGAATCTAACAACGTATCCATTCAATTATAATTGTTACTATTAACATTGCCTAATTGCCTCTATCCTTTATATTACATTAATTTAAAAAGCCAATAATCTGTACTTCCTACTCCCTTCCATTTCATCCATAAATCAAATATAAGGACCAATGCCCCTATCAACATTCCCGCAATTGTAAATGCAGAACCTATCCTAATGCGGTACTCCGATTTTTTTCTTATATTTATAATAAGACTCACAATACCTAATACCATGCTTTCTATCGGTGCCATAAAAAATCCTAATAAAAATGTAATCACTCCTGTTACAATCCCTATCACATAAAACTTTTGTTTTTCCATCTTTCTACTCCCTTTCCCATAATACTTTTTCTTTTCCGTTTTCCTGTTCAAATACAATTTTCTCATATTTTTCTTTGTTTTCCCTGCTGCAAATAATGCTTTTTTCTTCTTTAATCGTACAGGTATCCTCCTTTATGATCTGTTGCAGCCACCGGTCCATACGATTTTCAAAAAACACAACCTTTAACATTAATGGTACTGCTGCATCACTCTTTGTATAAGTTTTTGTGGAAAAAGAATTTACTGCTTTTCCATCTGTCTGATAAATCTCAGGTAGAATCATAGATGCCGCTGCTGCATTTCCACTTCGGATTAGCCATAGATTTCCATTTTCATCTTCTTCCACTGATATTTGTTCCATAGAAACCACATGATTCATATTCACTTTCTCCATAAAAAGGGGAAACAACGCAAAACTTACAGCTCCCGCTATTACTACTATAACCAATACTGCAATCGCCAGTTTTTCTATAAAAATTCTTTTCTTTACGCCTTTAATTACACTGCTATCTGTATCTTCTGATACTTTTACTTCCGTTTTCATCATATGATACAAATCATTACAGTTTTTACATTCTTTTAAGTGAAGTTCTACAATTTCTTTACTTTCCTCTGAACAAACATGATCTACATATAGGGGAAGTAAGTCCTTTATTATAGCACAGTTTTTCTCGTCCATATTATTCCTCCATTTTTTTAATAATTTTACATTTTGCCCGATGAAATGTTACTCTGCTCCAGCTTTCCGTTTTTCCAAATACTTCTCCAATTTCCCGAAATGATAATTCTCCAAACACACGCAGCCAAAATACTTCCTTATAAGGTTCCTCCATATTATGCAGCAGCTTATGTATGGCAACAACCTGCTCTTTCTCAAGCATATCCTTCTCAATAGAAACGGCCGCATCCGGTAACTGTTCATCCACTTCTTCCAATACAAACCTTTGATTCTTTTTGTAATAAGTATAATAAGTATTTTTTGCAATTTGGCATAACCATACCCTGATATCACACTCTCCTTTGAATGTATCAATTGCCTTCATTGCCTTAAAAAATGTTTCTTGGGTAATTTCCTCTGCGATATCATCATTTTTGGATAAGGCTTTTATATATAGAAGAATATCTTTAAAATACATTTGATAGAGCTCTTCAATTTTTTTCAAATTTTCACCTCCATAAATAAGACTTACTTTCTCTTATTTCGTTACAAAAAATTTTTATTTTTATAAAGAGTATTGCCAGAGCATATTTGAAAATTGCCTGCTACTTGTCAATACACCCAAACGTTAAATTGTATATGGAACGTTTCCGCGGTTTTGATACCTCCCTTTGAAGAAATTTAAGTCTTTAAGAACATTGTTCACCCTATTCTATCGGTATACAACGGATAGTAAAGCAGAAAGACAATAAAATAACGGCATAGCTTACGCTACACCGCTATTACATAATAATCTTATGATATACCAAAATATCGAAATTAAAAACACCTAAAGTTAGTTTTGTAACATACATGTTGGTAATCTCAATTGAATTTTTTCTATTATTTCACAGTTTTAGACATTTTGATATTACTCCACTTTGTCCACTTGTTTCCTACTTTTAGCCTTACCTTGAAGTAATAGTCTTTATTTTCAGCAATCTTCCCACTCTTTACTGTAAATTTATATGACATCTTTTTTGCCTCTTTTTTGTCAAGCTTATAGGTCATTGCATCTTTCATGTTTTTCTTGGCAGCAACCTTGACCTGCATACCTTTGATAGAAGATTTTTTTACACTGGAAATCCACTTGATAGTAATTGCTTTTTTGCTTGCAGCAGCTGTTACAAGGCAACTGTTTGCTGCAGGTATGACCACATCATTTCCCAATACAAATCTGTTTTTATCAGAAGAGTAAGACAATTCCTTTTGGATTGTGCCAATATCAGTTGTTCCTGAATCTGCAAAAAGATGATAATCAATTAAAATTTTTTCTTTTTTGAAAGAAATAGTACGGTAACAAACTATCGAATTATCCATTTTTATATCCAGTTCATTCAATTGCTTCTTCACAAATTTAGGGGCATCGCTATAAATCTCTGAAGGGATATCAATTTCATCCCACTTTCCATCTATATTGCCAAAGACCTGCATTGCCTGAATCGCTCCTGATGCTCCTCCTGAAATAACCAGAACAATTTCCTCTTTTCCATCACCAGTAAAATCGTATGCCTTCGCTTCTCCATGGGCATATCCTACAGTTTTTGCCAACTCGGGGCTAATTGGAATTTCCTGGTTTCCAATTTTAATTGCCCCATCTGTAGATTCCTTTGGACTGAGCAATATCTCTAATGGTATTTTTTCCTCCCCTATTTTTAATTCAGCTGAATAAACCACTTCATATGCATTATCAACATTTTCACTGGAACTTAATGTAGAATTGAGAACCCTAAAATTTCCATTGTTAACAGAATTGCCATCCCCCTGATTCTCTTTTGCACTTGTTCTTACGTTATAACTGCATGCTAACAACACGCAAAAGACTATTCCCGATAAAGCAAAAAACAATCTTCTTGTTAATTTTGAATCTTTTTTCATTATTCGAATCCTCCTTGCCATTTTAATAACTGTGATACAATTATTTATTCAACAATAGATACACTACCAACCGGAACTTCGCTGTTATAATAAGTTATGCCATTTTCTCTAGTATAAAAGTATTTTAAAATCTGCCTCCATGTATAATCATTATTAACAGCTAAACTCTGTGCCTTTTCTTGAGATAAGATACCTTTGTGTTTTGCTGCATAAGAACTAACATTTACATTTGCTACATGAAATCCTGGAAATATTTTAGAATCTGAAGCAACCAAATAATAATTCCAAATAAAATCTACAGCAGCATCACATTGTGTTACCCTTGTTTTACTCGGGTTATATACTTGATCATATGTATTGTCCTTAACATCATATCCAAGCCCTGCATATTTCTGCCTTTTTACACGTGCAATTCCATAATTTTTTATTGCCATTGCACATGCTCTTAATGCAGCTTTGTCCCAACTTGAGTAGCCTACTTCACATGTAGTAACAACCTTGCAATAGGTTTCAAATCCAACACTTTCTATTTTTCCTGTTGATGTTCTGTATACTTTAATCGTTGAAGGATTGCTTGAGGGTTTCGCAACGGGTGCATCATAGGAAAACAAAGAACTATTATCATTTTCCTTTACTTCAGGCATATCATCAAGCATTTGACAACCAATAATCTTATTATCGCTGTTAAGGATAAAATAGATTTCATTAATACCATTATTGAACTCATCATCATCTTGATATTTTGTTATATTAACTCTAACTTTATATGCTTTTATTATTTCACCATCATAATCAGTAAGATCTAGTGCTAAACCATCAGACAAAGATACCTCCTCAATGCTTAATACTTCTGCATTAGAAATATTAAATATACCTATGTGATTAGTTATATTTTCTTTGTCAGTATAAATATTTTGGGCACACTCTCCATATTCACCATCCAAAGCATCTAAAATTTTTTCAACATTTTTAGTATTCACATCATCATAATATGATTGAATAACCTCCTCGGCTGTTAAGGCATCTGCCAAAACATGTATATTAGGTACATATGTCATTGTTATAATAATTATTCCTGTCATTATTAATAAAAATGTTTTTTTAATCTTCATTTTTCATATTCATTCCTTTCTCTTCGCTCAAAGTACAAAATGCTATGTAAAAATTTAAATAATTAAGTTGCCTTATTTTTTTGTTTTTTTGTATTCTGTTATTGCATAATTTAACTTCACCCCAAAATACCAAACATACACTAATTTCTTTGTCATCTTTTCCTCCCTTCTATCATAATATTTATAATATTGAATAAAACAAAATGATTTTAAAGAAAGACACTATTTTTCAGAAGTATAGGCATATATTTTATCTATAAAAAGCCAGGGTCCTTTGAAAGTAAATGTTCTTTTTGAAACAGACAACATCATACCAGGCTATAATCCGAAACTTAGAAAATCCACAACCCTTTTTCCTCCATGATGCTCTGCTCTTTGCTTATTAGTTTCTACAAGAAATCTATCGTTTTTATTCTTTAAATCATTTTATTATATTATATATTTATAAAATAATTAAGTCAAGTTTATTGTATTTTAATTAATAAAAAAAATAATAAATTGCATAAAACAGCATAAATAATAATACAAAATGCACTAGAGCGTGTATGAAATTAAAATTTGAACAAAAAATATCAAAAATGTCCACAATAATAGAATGAGAATCATAGAAATCTTCGATTATTGTATGAAGGCAGGCTGGATTTTCACATAATTTATGAAATTTTTTGGTATATTGACGAATGGCGGGCAATTTTCAAACACACTCTAAACATGCCAAATAAAAAACAAGAATATTTCTATTTATCACTCAAATACTATTGCATAACAATCATAACCATTATTAAAAACTAAATTTTTTGAAATATTTTTTTAGTTTCATACGTCTAATATATGAAATTTCCTTAAATATCAAACAGTCAAGGATTCCCTATGTTTTCCATTCCCTTACCATGGACATTTGGGGCATTTTTCGTGTAACTTTTATTTTTCAAATGCGCTTTAACATAACAGCATATAATTGAGAAAACCCATATTTTAACAATAGAAAATACCAAGGAAGGAGCAGATAAATTTATGTCAGATAAAATACTTATTATAGATAATGAAAAAGAAATCGCAGATCTTGTAGCTTTCTACCTTGAAAACGAAGATTTTATAGTTTTCAAATGCCACACTGCTTCAGAAGCTTTACACTTTATTGAAAATGAATCTTTGGATTTGGCATTGTTAGATGTCATCCTGCCGGATATGAATGGTCTGCAGATTTGCAAGCAGATCCGGAAACAATACCTCTATCCTATTATTATGCTCACAGCAAAAAAGACAGAAGTTGACAAAGTAATGGGGTTAACGTTAGGCGCTGACGATTATATTACAAAACCATTCCATCCATTAGAATTAGTTGCTCGCGTGAAAGCCCAAATAAGAAGATACAAACAATATAATACCAGCAATCCCCCTATGAAAGATGTGATTGTTCATTCTGATCTGGTTTTAGATATTAAAGCTCATAAATGCATTTTAAATGAAAGACCATTATCCTTAACACCTACAGAATTCTCTATCTTACAAATTTTATGTTCAAAAAAAGGAATTGTTGTTAGTTCAGAACAATTATTCCATGAAATCTGGGGTGATGAATACTTTGACAAAAATAATAATACAATCACAGTGCATATACGCCATCTAAGGGAAAAAATGGGAGATTCCTTTGATAATCCAAAATATATAAAAACTATATGGGGATGTGGATATAAGATTGAAACATAACATTTTTAAAAATAACAACTTATTAACATTCACTATTTTCCTCTCAAATAAAGCAAACTATTCAAAAGTTCTGCCTGCTTGCAGCAGATTCTGTTTCCACATTTTTAATCAAACCTATCAAACACAAGCCTGCTCGTATTTGATAGGTGCAGACAAAAGGGTAAATGATATGATTTGCATCACTTTCCCTTTCTTCTATTTTTCTTTTTCCCTTTTCACTCTCCATCATAATTCAAACAATAATATATCAATAATTGCCGTTGTGTAATCTTCGCTCCAGCTTCAACAAATATTCCTTTACAGAGAGTCCTCCGCCATATCCTGTCAAACTTCCATTGGCTCCTATCACACGGTGGCATGGAATAACAATGATAATGGGATTTTTATGATTCGCACCCCCTACAGCACGACAGGCATTAAAATTACCTATTTTGCCTGCAATATCTTTATAACTGCAAGTTTCTCCATAGGGTATTGTGCAAAGCACCCTCCATACTTTCTTCTGAAATTCTGTTCCTGATGGATGAATCGGAAGGTCAAAACTTTTTCTCTGCCCGTTAAAATATTCTGTTAACTGGCAGTATGCCTTTATAATCAAAGGAGTTTCTTTTTCTTTTATTTGTAAATCTTCTTTATCCCTCTTATTTTGCCTGTCCGCTCCATTTTCTATGTGAATTCCAATAATTTTTTCCTTCTCCTCCTGTATGCATAATCTTCCAATAGGAAATTGATAATAAAACTGATAAACCACTACATCCCTCCTCTCTTTTTTATTAAAGTGTTAGCTAATTGCAAAACTCCAGGTAACCTTAACTTTATTTGTACAGATTGACATACTATAAGCAAGGTACTTTTGACACCGCTGGTACTTCGCATTGTGCACTTAGTAAGGTTCTTTCGAACTTAGTGCACAAGCGTGCCTTTGGTAATGTACTGTATTTTAGAGCATGTTTAAAATTTCATGATAGTTCCCTATTTTCCATGGTCTGAATA
This sequence comes from uncultured Lachnospiraceae bacterium, assembly GCA_964422365.1. Classification (GTDB taxonomy): domain Bacteria; phylum Bacillota; class Clostridia; order Lachnospirales; family Lachnospiraceae; genus CAYRAV01. The sequence goes on from CAYRAV010000055.1 coordinate 16,185, forward strand.
ATCTGCTTATTTGCCCGCATCATACATACTGCTGCTACTATAAATGCTGCTGCTTCTGCAATTGGAAAAGCAAGCCACATCATAAATTCTGCATTTGCCATTTTTGTAAAAAGCCATGCAAGCGGCAATACAACAACACATAGGCGAAGCAAGGATACAATAAGAGAACTGATGCCGCATCCTAATGCCTGGAAAACACCTTGTAATGCCATATTTGCACCTGCAAATAAAAATCCTGTTGCAATCAGGCGGACTGCAAGTATACATAACTCTGCTGTTTTGTCTGACAGACTAAACATACCAACCAATGGCTTTGCACATATTTCAAATACAATAATGCCAACCAGCATAATAATCTCTACATACAATATACCATATTTGATGCCTTGATTTACTCTCTTTTTATTTCCCATTCCATAATTAAAAGAAACAATTGGTGTAATCGCATCTCTCAAACCAAATGCTGCAAAGAATAAGAACTGTTGTATTTTATAAAAAATACCATATGCAGTAACTGCTTCTTTCGAAACTGCAACAAAAATAATATTCACACCATAAGTCATAAAGGACATGAGTGCCTGCATAATAATTGCAGGAATACCTACCATGTAGATTTCTTTTACAATATTTTTATTTAACTTTAGATATTTTAATCCCGATTCTACTTCTTTATTTTTAGAATAGTGAAAAATCATAGCAACTAACATAGATACAATCTGACCAACAATCGTTGCATATGCTGCACCTGACACTCCCATTTTGGGCAAACCAAAATACCCAAAAATCAAAATCGGATCCAATATAATATTTACAACAGCACCAGCAACCTGTGCAATAGTAGAAAATAAACTCTTTCCTGTAGATTGTAATAACTTTTCATAAATAACAAACATAACATTTCCAAAACAAACCAAAGTACAGATTTTCAGATACTTTGTTCCCATATCTAAAATAATCTGATCTGATGTCTGACTCTTTAGATAAATATCTATTCCAAATAAACCAAATATTAAAAAACATACATAAATAATAAATCCCAATGTCACACCATTTCCTGCCGCCTTTGATGCTCTTTCCTTATCATTCTGCCCCAAACATTTTGCCAGTAATGCATTCACACCTACACCGGTTCCGATTGCAAATGATACAACCAGCATCTGTACAGGAAAAGCAAGCGTCAGTGCATTTAATGCATATTCTCCCATATTTGCAATCTCACCGCTTGAATCCTGAATCCTAGCTACAAACATACTGTCTACAATATTGTAACAAGCCTGCAGTACCATAGAAAAAACAATTGGAATCCCCATAGTTAACATTACTTTAGGAACTGACTCCGTTCCCATTTTGTTTGTTGAAATCTCTTCTTTCATGTCATCCTCCTTCTTTTATACCTGGAAACTTTTCTGGAAAGCTGCCATAACCATTTTACCGAGATTTTTATCAAAAAAAGAAGAGCACAAATCCCTATCTGGATTTACGCTCTTTGCTACTCGATACAAAATATTTTAGCTTAAATTTTTTAAAATGTCAAAAGAAAATTTATTCTTACAGTCTGACATGCTAAAATGGCTGAACTGTTACATTATTTATGTTTTTTGTATTATTGTAGCCCTTGCTGAATAACCACAAATCCTGTATAATAAAGAAAAATGTATTTATATACAAACAAGCAAAAAAACCGCCTTTTGTATAGTAAATCTACACAGTCTGCTTTTTTACAGCTGTACACAGATGAATAATATTGTAAAATATAAAACAAAAGAAATTCGAGGTGATTATATGAGCAGTCATGAGGAATTACTAAAATTTAAAAAACAAAATATTGCATATGTCAACCGACTGGTTTTTATCATTTTGTCAATTACCTCTCCCGGAATACCCATCGCATTAATTTTAAATGACCTTCACATCTTTCACTTTCAGTCAAATATCGTAAAAATTTTACTGATATTTTTTATATCTTGCAATATTATGCCAACTGTACTTTATTTAATGCGGTTAGAAGATAAAATATTTATGTCCTATACGATACTTGTACTTGCAGTTATGGTCAGCCTGATTACCTTACAATGTGGTGCTCCGGTATGGCTTATGTATGCATTTGCCCCAGCAATCAGCTGTTTATATTTTAACAAAAAACTAACCTTGCTTACTAGCATTGTGGAGTATATCTGCATGATAATCTCCCTATATTTTAATACCATATGGCAGCATCAGAGCTTATATTCAAATTATGAAAACGGCAGCCGCACATTTACAGGCTATCTGCTTGGATTAACCATTGAATTCGGATTAATTTTAATTGCACTATTCTTTTTTCTAAAAAGAATAGACATTTATTTTTATTTGCAAAATAACCTAATAGATGAAATTACCAAAGAAAAAGAACGATTTCAAATTGCGATAGACAGTACATCTGACATTATTATTGAATATGACCTGATGACAGATGTATATACAGCAACAGGAAATATCCTAAAGCCTCAACAGAAACTTGAACATGAAATTCGAATCGAAAACTTCCGCAGTTATGCACAAAATGTATATAAAGATAATATTCCTCTGCTTAAATCAATTACAAAACTGATCAATGGTAAATTAGACAACCAGTCTGAACTCCATATCTGCCAAAATGATGATAACAGTACTTTGGATATCTGGCTGCTCTATGAAGGTAAAACCCGAAAAGATGAGCAGGGTAATACAGTAGCGGTAATTGGTAAATTAAGAGATATTACAAAAGAGAAAAAAGAACACGAATTCCAAAAGGAAAAAGAAAAAAGAGACCGTGTAACAGGACTATACCTTTATGAAAATACAGAAGAACAAATCTATTCCATTGAAAATGCTATGCATACCCATGGTATATTACTGATAAATGCCTTAAATTATCTGAATATTTTACAAGTATATGGGCATGTATTTGGAGAAATGATTTTACAAAATATTGGTGAACTTGTCCGCAACCATTCTTCTGAGCATACTATCGTCTGCCGCTATGAAGGTGCAATCTTTCTTGTCTACAAAGAAGATACTAGTATGAACGAAATGCAGCAAATTAGGGGCAATATTGAAGATGCATTGAAAAAAATGTACATTGGAGAGGGAAAAATCAGACATTTAACCTGCGAAAGCGAATTGGAAGTTGGAATCCTTCCATTCCAGCATCTATTATCCACTGCACTTGAAAATCTAACCTCAAAAATAGCAGAAATAGATGCACTTGAAGACGAAATATCCCACGGTGCCAAAAGAAGGTCACATGTAACTTATGAACTGGCAAAAGAAAACTTTGATATTGTACAATGGATGGAAGAACTTACATTTTTCAATACAATGGCTGACCTCATTGAAGATACGAAAGATTTAAGAAGCGGTATGCGCATGGTTATCGAACAGGTCGGAAAACATCTCGGACTAGACCGCATTTTAATTATTAATGTATCAACATTGAAATTAAGAGCAGAAATCATTTATCAATGGGTATTGGATGAACAGGATATCATTACAAAAAATTTTAATCCTATTACAGAAAGTGACCTGAATCAATTGTTGAAATTATATTCCGCATACAAAATAATTGATACCACCAAATTAATCAAACAACGTTATGCAGAGACATCAAAGAAGATTCCTGATTCTGCTTATTCTTTTATGTTAGGCTCTGTACTTTCCTGTCCACTGGTTTCAGAGGGGACTGTATTTGGTGTGATTTTATATGATAAAAAAGAAGAGGACTATTCATGGAGCGATATTGATAAATACTTTATAGAAGATGCGACACGTATTATTAATAATGCCTTGAACAAACTAAATGCGGATAGTGCAAACCAAGCAAAATCTTCTTTCTTATCTAATATGTCACATGAAATCCGCACACCAATGAATGCAATTATTGGAATGACTGAAATTGCAAAAACAAAAATAAATGATGCCAAACAAATAGAAGAATGTTTGACCAAAATTGATTCGGCTTCCCATCATCTGCTGAGTCTGATTAATGATATCCTCGATTTGTCCAAAATTGAAAGCGGAAGAATGAAAGTAAATAAAGAACCGATTATTCTAACCGATATTGTAAATCGCGTAGATTCTATTGTACGTCCTCAGGCAATAGAAAAGAATGTAAAGTTTATCATTGATTCCCTCTATGAAACAAATAAAGTGATAAGCGATTCCTTACGTTTATCACAAATTCTCGTTAATATTTTGGGAAATGCATTGAAATTTACCCCTGAAAATGGAACGGTTACCCTTACCATTGAAGAGTTATCCCGAACAGATACCATAACAGAAATGAAAT
>CAYRAV010000056.1:0-20146 GCA_964422365.1 uncultured Lachnospiraceae bacterium
GAAAGAACGAAAACAACATTATGCAATGATGTATCATTTAGGGGCATATATGAAATTGCATTATGAGGGTGTAATGTTACCGTACAAGATTCTGTATGACCTTGAAAAAGCGGAACATGAGAAAAACTTTACAGAGGTAGTGCCTAATGCTTATTATCCTGCTCCGGCAGTAACGAGGGCAACGGAATATAGCAAGCCTACATATGCAGGAAACACAAAGAATTTGCCGTTAAATGACAGCGGTTTACCAAATCTTAAAGTGGATGCAGAGTATCAAAGACAATGGGAGGAATACAAACAGCGTGTAGAATCGGAGAAAATGCCGCTTGATAAATGGGCGTTTTGGTTTGCCCGATTTCTGCTGCCTTATAACCTATTATCATTTACAGATTTTGATTTTTGGGGCGAGATACCAAAGAACGAGGAAGCAAAGCAAGTAGTAGATAATTTAAGAGCCGCTTGCGTGGAAGCACAAACAGACTGTAAAGAACATCCAGAGGAATATAATTTAGAACCTATTCCACGATTAGAAGAACATAAAACAATATATGATGTTCCTTACGGTTATATTTAAGGAGGGTAGCCATGACATTTAAAAATCATGTAGAAGAAATTTTGAAAGATGAAATTAACAAAACAATTAGGCAGCAGGGTTATATTTTGGAAACTGAATTTTGTACTAAGATATGTGAAAAATATAGTTTTGCTTTATATACAGTTCGTTCCATACTTAGAAGAATTTATCCAGAAATGACGTTAATAAAAAGGCGCATGTCAGACGAATTAAAAGGTTTTTATGGATTGGAAATCAAGGGTTGTCCGATTGTGTATTTTCTGAATAGGTGATTACAAAGGTGTAAGAAGAAATAGCTTTTGAGGAAAAGCAAGGTCAGGAGTTTCTTTCAGGACTTACAGGAAAAAGAAGATAATTATATCATGGATAAAGAAATCTAACGGTTTGCATTAACGGCAATTTGTTCTTGAAACAAAAGTTAAAACATGATATAGTATAGATACAAAAGAGGAAACAACCGCCCACAAAGTGGTTGACCTCCGGGATAAGTTTTTAAGCCTACCTAGACCGCCAAGTACAAGGTAGGCTTATTTATTTTCGCTTGTTGTTCCTATCAATATAGGCAAGCAGCGCAATCAGGAAGTTACCGCCCAAAAATAACAGGCTTAAAATCTGGTATGTATCCATCTGCACCACCTCCCCTCTTTTTCAAGTTTAGGGAGGCTACCACCTTGCAACACGATTGTTCCTCTTTGCCATTCTACCATATTCTTTCTTTTGTGACAATTCCCTATCAAATTTTATCGACACTGTTTTATGTGATGTGTAAACTGTCAAAATATCTTTTTTTGTTATTGTTGTTGTTTAAAGTGTCAAAATATATTGACAAATAGATTAAATGACAGTATAATAAGACTATCAAAATATCTATAGTTTATTTGATGAAAGAAAGGCGGTACTATTATGTGTAATGTATATAGTTATATGAGGATAAGCACATCAGAGGAAAGAGATTTACAGAAGTTTACTCGCCAAGAAAGTGCATTACAGAGATATGCAAAAGAAAACAATATTGAATATCTGTTAGAGTTTAGGGAAGATAAAAGCGGAAAGAACTTTACAGAGCGTAAACAATGGCAAAAATTAGAGAGTATAGTACAGCCGGGAGATATGATTATCTTTAAAGATATATGCAGATTTACGAGAGAAGCGGAACAGGGATATGTGAAGTATATGGAACTGTTGAATAAAGGCGTTGAATTGATTTTTATTGATAATCAGACAGTAAGTACACCATATATAAAGCAGTTATTAAATGTAGCAAAGGCACAGAATTTAGTGACAAGGACGAGCCTTGAAAGCACTGTAAAGCTGTTGCTGATAGTGGAACTAGACAGGGCAGAGCAGGAACGAAAAATAACAGTTCAAAGAATTAAGGACGGAATAGAAGCCAGTAGTAAGCGTAGTGGCAGAGCAACAGGGAAAGTTGATAAGTTGTCGGATGAATTGAAAGCAGATATACGATTATTCATCAAGGATAGAAGTATAAAGCAGATAGATTTGATGCAGAAGCATAACATAAGTAGAAATACATTGAAAAAATATGTTGAGATTGTAAAGAATGAAAATGAATAGCAATTATTGAGGGTATGTATTAAGTGCATATCCTCTTTTTGTCCGTAGGTAGTGGGGAGGGGGTTTATATGAAATCGCACAAAGCCCCTACTAAGTGGCTTTTTCTGCCGGGCATTTTCAAAAAGGCTTAGTCCTGCTGCCAATATGAAATTTTTTTGAAATGTACAAAAGGGCGGTTCTACTATATGAATATCGAGCCATGAAAGATAAGAAATAGCACGTTACAAGAAAACCGTATAAGAGTTAGAGCAAGAACTAAGCAGAGTGTCGACCGATAATGAAATAGCTGATAGAATGGGGGATTTGTAGGATTGCTGTCAGAACCGCTGTAAATAAAAAGGCATGTTTGTTGTTTTGGGGCAGTTTATATAAGAACAAAATTTATTGACAACAATAATTTCTACTGTTATACTAATAACATATGTCATACATTTATGGCAATTTTCAAACATGGTTTTTTGAAATTAAATGGTAGGTGGATTATATGGAGATACAGGAACAGGCACAGCATGAAGCATTTAAAAAGACAATAAAAGCATTTATTATGAATAATAATAATTTGAGTTCCTTTCAAAAACAGCAAGCTGTTAATCGCATAGATGCGGCTGCCCAAGAAGCAGATTTATTAGTAGAAATGTTAAGAATGTGCGGATTTATTCAATAGAAAAGGATTGTGAACAGTGGCGGTTAAATGTAAATCGTAACACCATTGTAGCCCCATAATAAGCCGGAAAGCCTTTATTTTTAAGGGTACACAATTATCAAAGAGATAATTACAAGAAGAATAAGATATTTAACAGAACCCTTGAAAGTCCAGTATTTTCAAGGGTTTTCTTTATGTCAGTGTTTTCTAAAATTGTGGTAAAAAGTGCTGAAATTTGAAGCGTAGCACACACATAGCACACAAGTAGCACACAAATTCAGTTGACTTTTTTGGAAATAGCTGAATATTATGCGTACAATCTCATATTGTGCTTTCTGTGGGGCAAACTGGAAAGATTTAGGGGCTAAAATCGGAACAGTTCAGAGGGCAGAGGATAAGCAGATAGGACAGAAGCAAGGGGCAAAGCTGACAACAAAGAAATCTATTGAAGCAAAGAAGCAGATACAGAAGCATAGCAAAGACTTTAATGGTACTTTATCAGATGCGGATTGTATGAAGCTGATAGGGCTTGCAAGGAATACATTTTATAAATATAAGAGGGAATTGAAAGCAGAATAAGGATTGTTTAGGGCAGAGTTCATATGGACTGCGGCCTTTTTTGTTGCCTATGGATAAGTGGGGAGGGGGTTTTGGTGTTAGTATATAACTGTAGACACGAAAAGTTGAACACCTTATAATAATTATCAGAAAAAAAGGAGTTGTTCAACATGGCAAAAAACCAAAAGAAGTACACCCCAGCAGGTTGAGGACAAAGCTGTTCAGGCTGCATAAAAAAATGTTCGACTTTTTGTGTCCAATGTATTGACATAAGTCCACAAAAATCATAAGTATGGAATGAGATTAATCAAGAAAAAAGCATACAAACCGACCTCTATACATAGACTGTAAAAACAAGTTTAAGTACAGAGGTTTTATTCATGAAAGGCTATATTGAAGAAAGAGCAGTAGAGATAGCTACTTATATTATTGAGCAGAATGCAACAGTGAGACAAACTGCAAAAAAGTTTGGAATTAGTAAAAGTACAGTACATAAGGATGTGACAGAAAGATTGCTGAAGATTAACCCATCTCTGGCAGGCAGGGCAAGAGTGGTTTTAGATTTGAATAAATCAGAACGGCATATCCGGGGAGGACTTGCAACCAGAGAAAAATATCTTCATGGCAAACAGGTTGTGTAAATGCTATAATAAATACAAAAAGTAAAAATATACACGCTAGAAAGGTGGAAAACATGGAACAATATCCGGAAACAGGAATTTATATTCATATTCCATTTTGTGTAAAGAAATGTGGGTATTGTGATTTCTTATCCACACCAACAGGAAAAGAAACACAGCATAAATATGTAAATGCACTTTTAAAGGAAATGGAATACTATAAGAAGAAATTAAAAAATTATAAAATACGGACCATTTATATAGGAGGAGGAACACCTTCTATATTAGAAGGGGTTGAGATGCAGCGTATACTAGCAGCATTGAAAAAGATTGGAAGAAATCAGGAAATGTTAGAACAAGGCCAGATAACAGATTTCTGGGAGGAAGCAACGATAGAAGTTAATCCAGGCACAGTAACAGAGGAAAAGTTAACAATATATCTTCAAGGCAGAATTAACCGCCTAAGTATGGGATTACAATCTTCAGATAATGAGGAATTAAAATTGTTGGGACGTATTCATACTTTTGAAGAATTTACAAAAAATTATAAACTGGCAAGAAAAGTGGGTTTTAAAAATATAAGCATTGATCTAATGTCAGCATTGCCAGGACAGACATTAGAGAAATGGAAGCAATCTTTGTATCATACAATAGAATTAGAACCAGAACACATTTCTGCATATAGTCTGATTATCGAAGAAAATACATTGTTTGAAAAATTATATGGGGAAAACGGAGAAAAAAAAGATTTGCTTCCTTCAGAAGAAGTGGAAAGAGAAATGTATGAGATAACTGGTAAAATACTGAAAAAGGCAGGATATCAACGATATGAAATTTCTAACTATGCAAAAAATGGAAAAGAATCAAAACATAATTCTTCCTATTGGCAGGGGATTGATTATATAGGAATGGGATTGGGGGCATCCTCCTGTTTTCAAAATGAAAGGTATCACAATATTGATGATTTAAATGAGTATATAAGAAATCTGGCACATGGAAAAAATGTGATAGAAGAGAGGGAAAAGCAAACAAAAAAGTCAAAAATGGAAGAGTTTATGTTTTTGGGACTTCGTATGACAAAAGGAATTTCAAAACAGTTATTTTATAAGAAATTTTCTGTAAGATTATATGATATTTATGGGAATATAATACAGAAGTTTATGAAAGAAGGACTTCTGCTTGAAGAAGGAGACAGACTATTTTTGAGTGATAAGGGAATTGACATAAGCAATTGGATTTTTTCAGAATTTTTATTAGAGGAGGAGAATGAATCAGTTCAAAAACAAAGATAAAAAGTGAAAAAGCAGCAGAATGAAAGAGAAATTGTTATAATCCAATTATGCAATGCAAGCCCATTTGAGCTGGCAGATTTTGTTCGGGAATATATATCTTGATTTTAGAATAGATTTCTAAACAAAAAATAACTGTTCAGCAGGAGTATTCGCACATAGGAGTTTGCACCTGCTGAATAGTTACATAAAGTTATGAGTTATCTGACTGGTTAGTTGTTTTTGTTAGCAACTGTTTCGACTTTTTCCTCCTTAATCTCAACTTCGTCATTATTGTCTTCCACAGTCTCATCATCTTTGATTTTATTTTCTTCTGTAGTGACACCCTTTAAACGGTAAAAACGTGCAGAAGAATTTTTGATTTTGCGATTAATGATTGTATATGTTCTGCTGCCGATGGTCCATTTCCAATTCTGTTCAATTAATGTAACAGTATTGTCAGTATTGACAGCCTTTACAATTGCCCAGTGTGTCGTGCTATGGTTTGTATTTGAAGCGGCAATATCGCCAATTTTTGGTTTTGAAACTTTTTTAAATGTTCCATTTGTCACCAAAGGGGTTCTATTATAAAGCAGGTTGTAGACATTCTTGTTATAAACCTTTTTATAGTATTTTTTTACAAATGCAGCACAAGAATAGGTTTTGCTGCTGCCATCATTTCTGCCTTTGCGGTAAATGGCTTTTACTCCATTAAAGCTATCAGCTGTAAAGTTTGAAGCTTTTGTGATCATAACTTGTTTTTGTTTCAAAGAATTAGCAGTCATAACCTTGCTTGGTGAAAAAATACAAACAGCACACAATAAAACAAAAATGAAAAAAATATATCGTTTCAATCGCCGTACAGTTGACCAAATGGTTGTTTTTGTGAAATTAATCATAATTACTCCTAACTGTTCCTTAAATGAACTTGTATACTTTTGTTTTTGTTATAAAAAATAGTTATCTTCTCTGAAAGAGAGGTGATTTTATAAAATGTGAAATTTATCTGCCAATAATCACAAATAAGAGTATATCACAATAAATTTAAGAAGTATATAAAAAATTAAGAATTGTGCAATGATTTATTAATATATAACAAAAAAGCAGGATATATTTAGGAAAAGGTTACAAGAACTAATATTCGAAAAAGAAGAGAAAATTGTTAAAAATGACACTTTTTTGTAAAAAAATATTTATTTTGTATAAGAACTGTGGTAAAATGATTGCAATGGTGTTTTGCCAAAAATAAAGATTTGAACTATGTTTTTTATTTTTTTGCTGAAAAAAGTAAGGCATTATTCAAAAAAAGCGTGGCTTAACCCAAAAATCTTTACAACTTATATGAGAAAACATATAAGGTATGAGAAGTGCAAGGAAAGATGATAAAACAGTACGAAACTTCTCATACAATAGAAAGGAGAGGAGACAATGAAAGCGTCAACATTTAGAGGCGGTGTTCATCCCTTTGAAGGGAAGGATTTGTCAAAAGATTTACCAATAAAAGAATTACAGCCTGGTAATGAACTTGTGTATCTGATGTCTCAGCATATCGGGGCACCGGCAAAACCAGTTGTGGCGATTGGTGACAAAGTCCTTGTAGGACAGAAAATAGGGGAGGCAGGAGGATTTATTTCTGCGGATATTTGCAGTTCAGTTTCAGGAACTGTAAAAGCAATCGAGCCAAGAATGACAGCAGCAGGCAGCAAGGGACTGGCTATTATAGTGAAAAATGATGAAGAATACAGCACAGTATCCGGATTTGGAGAAAAGAGAGACTATACAAAGCTGTCAAAGGAAGAAATTAGAAAATATGTAAAAGAAGCAGGTATTGTTGGCATGGGTGGAGCGGGTTTTCCTACTCATGTAAAATTAACACCGAAAGATGACAATGCTATTGACTATGTGCTTGTAAATGGTGCAGAATGTGAGCCTTATCTGACATCAGATTACCGTCTAATGTTAGAACAGCCAGAGAAAATTGTTGGAGGATTGAAAGTAATCTTATCTTTATTTGATAAAGCACAAGGATATATTTGTATTGAGGATAATAAGCCCGATGCAATCGAAAAGCTTCAAAAATTGGTGCAGGGTGAAAACAAGATAGAGGTGAAAGTATTAAAGACAAAATATCCACAAGGTGCAGAACGTCAGTTAATTTATGCGTCAACAGGGAGAAAAATCAATTCCACAATGCTCCCAAGTGATGCAGGGTGCATTGTGAATAATGTGGATACTGTAGTAGCAGTATATCATGCAGTATGTGAAAGTATACCTCTTATTGAGAGAGTTGTAACTGTTACAGGAGATGCAGTTCAAACTCCGCAGAATTTTTTTGTCAGAACAGGAATGAATTCCAGAGAAGTAGTAGAAGCAGCAGGTGGATTTAAGAAACCACCAGTAAAAATCGTATCGGGTGGTCCGATGATGGGGGTGGCACTATTTACATTGGATGTACCGATTACCAAGATATCTTCTGCATTTTTATGTATGACCAAAGACGAAGTAGCAGAGCATGAGCCATCTCCATGTATTCGTTGTGGAAGGTGCGTGGAAGCCTGTCCAAGCAAATTAGTACCACAGAAAATGTTAGAATATGCAGAACGATTTGATGATGAAGGTTTTCAGGCACTCAATGGTATGGAATGTTATGAATGTGGAAGCTGTACTTACGTCTGTCCTGCAAAACGCCGTTTGACACAATCATTTAAACAGACAAGAAGAAGTATCATGGATAGTAGAAGAAAGTAGGGAGGGAAAAATCGTGAGTGAATTATTAAATGTATCAGCATCGCCTCACGTTCGGAGTAACGTATCTACAAAGAGTATTATGCGTGATGTAGCAATTGCATTAATTCCAGCTGCAATAGTTGGTATTTACAATTTTGGATTACATGCATTGCTGCTTATAGCTGTAACAGTAACAACTTGTGTTTTAACAGAATATTTATATCAGAAATTCATGAAAAAGACGATTTTGGTCAGTGATTATAGTGCGGTTGTAACAGGCTTATTATTAGCCTTAAACCTTCCACCGGAAATGCCTGCATGGATTGCCATCATAGGAGGTGTTTTTGCTATCTTAATTGTAAAACAGCTATTTGGCGGTTTAGGACAGAATTTTATGAATCCTGCATTGGCAGCAAGATGTTTTCTTATGATTTCCTTTACTGGAAAAATGACAAGCTTTACATATGATTCTGTTACAAGTGCAACACCACTTGCTCTTTTAAAAAATGGTGATAAGGCAGCAACAGTTGCAGATATCCTGGCAGCAGGTGACAATGGAGTAAATGGAACCACTGTACTTAATATGTTTATCGGAAATATTGGTGGAACCATTGGCGAAACATCCGTGATTGCTATTTTACTTGGAGCCATTTATTTGTTAGCAAAGAAAATTATTTCGTGGAGAATTCCAGTGATTTATATTGCAACTTTTGCAGTATTTGTTATTTTATTTGGAGGACGGAGCCTGGATCCAATGTACCTTGCAGCAGAGCTTTGCGGAGGAGGATTAATGCTGGGAGCATTTTTCATGGCAACAGATTATGTTACAAGTCCAATTACACCAATGGGGCAGATTGTATTTGCAGTATTGTTAGGATGTTTAACAGGAATTTTCCGAATTTTTGGTGGTTCGGCAGAAGGAGTATCCTATGCAATTATTATATGTAACTTATGTGTGCCATTAATTGAGAAGTTTACCATTCCAAAACCATTTGGAAGGGAGGGTGTCAAAGATGGAAAATAAAAAGCAGAAAAACACAACCATAAAAGATGCAGTGATACTCTTTATCATCACGATCGTTGCAGGTGCACTGCTTGGTTTTGTTAACCAAATGACAGAAGAACCAATTGCAGCAGCAAATCAAAAAGCAAAAGATGAAGCATATCAGCTGGTGATGGGGCAGGCAGAAAGTTTTAAAGAAGATAGTGCATTAACAGACAAAATGAATGCAGCAACACCAGAAGGAACGGAGTTTTCAGAAGTAATGCTGGCAGAAGATGCGAATGGAACTCTAGTAGGTTATGTTATGTCAGTAATTGCCAAAGAAGGATATGGTGGAGATATCTCACTGACACTTGGTGTGGATATGACAGGAACTATTACAGCAATTGAAGTGATTTCACAAAGTGAAACAGCAGGTCTTGGTGCGAACTGTACAAAAGATGATTTCAAAAGTCGTTTTGCAGGTGTGAAATCAGATGATACCCTGAAAGTAACTAAGGATGGCGGAACCATTGATGCGATGAGTGGAGCAACTATTACAAGCAGAGCAGTTACCAAGGCTATAGATGCAGGATATCGTTTCATTGTTGACAATGCACTTAGTGTGACAGAGTAGGAGGGAAAAATCTATGAATAAATATGCAGAACGTTTATATAACGGAATCATCAAAGAAAATCCTACTTTTGTTTTAATGCTTGGTATGTGTCCTACATTGGCAGTAACATCCTCTGCATTTAATGGAATGTATATGGGATTAACAACAACTGTTGTTTTGATTATGTCTAATATGATGATTTCCGCACTTCGTAAAATCATTCCTGACAAAGTAAGAATTCCGGCATTTATTGTAATTGTAGCTTCTTTTGTTACGATTATTCAGCTATTATTACAGGCATATCTGCCGGCATTAAATGATAAGTTAGGACTTTACATACCACTTATTGTAGTAAACTGTATTATCTTAGGAAGAGCGGAAGCATATGCATCTAAAAATAGTGTGCTGTTGTCAATGTTTGATGGAGCCGGAATGGGACTGGGATTTACAATTGGTTTAACAGCGATTGGTATTTTCCGTGAATTATTAGGAAGCGGAAGTTTGTTTGATTTCTCAATTGTACCAGACAGTTTCGATATGCCGACTATTTTTGTATTGGCACCAGGGGCTTTCTTCGTGCTTGCTATGTTAACAGCATTACAGAACAAGTTTAAAATGCCTTCTGCAACGAATGTAACAGGTACACAGATTGCCTGTGGAGGAAACTGTATGAACTGTAGTGGAAGTGCATGTGCAGCAAACCATGGTGTGTTGGAAGCAGAGAGGGCTGCAGCAAAAGCTGAGAAGATTGCACAGGCAAAGAAAGCAGCAGAGGCAGCCAAAGCGGCAAAAGCAGCTAAAGAAGCGGCAGAACAGAAAGGAAAGGAGGAATGATTTAGATGACACAATTAATATTAATGTTTCTTGCAGCAGCACTGGTCAATAACGTTATTCTAAGTCAGTTCCTTGGAATTTGTCCATTTCTTGGAGTATCTAAGAAAGTGAATACAGCAGCAGGAATGGGAGCAGCAGTATTTTTCGTTATTACCATTGCCAATTTTGTAACATGGTGTATTGATACATTTATCCTGCAAAAATTCGGTGCAACATATTTGAGAACAATTGTATTTATTCTTGTGATTGCAGCTTTGGTGCAGTTTGTAGAAATGTTTATGAAAAAATCAATGCCTGCATTATATGAGTCATTAGGAGTATATCTTCCTTTGATTACTACAAATTGTGCCGTATTAGGTGTAGCACTGACAAACGTACAGAAGGAATATAATCTTGCAGAAAGTATGGTAAATGGATTTGGAACATGTTTTGGTTTTTTCCTGTCTATTGTTTTGATGGCAGGTATTCGTGAAAGAATTGAGAATAATGATATACCAGAATCTTTTAAGGGTTCTCCCATTGTTCTGATTACAGCAGGATTAATGGCAATTGCATTCTGCGGGTTTGCAGGATTGATATAGGAAGGAGTGGATACGATGAATGGGATTGTTTTAGCAGCAATAATGATTGGTGTAGCAGGTCTGGCAATCGGTCTTCTTCTTGGTGTAGCAGCGAATGCATTTGCAGTGGAAGTAGATGAGAAAGAGATTGAAGTTCGCGAGGTATTACCGGGAAATAACTGTGGTGGCTGTGGATTTGCAGGTTGTGACGCTTTGGCAAAAGCAATTGCAACAGGAGAGGCACCAACGAATGCCTGTCCAGTAGCAGGACCGGAAAAAGCCAAAATAATCAGTAAAATCATGGGTGTGGATGCAGGAGAAAAAGAGCGTGAAGTTGCTTTTGTAAAGTGTACTGGAACCTGTGATAAAGTAGAATTACAGTACAACTATTATGGTGTACAGGATTGCAGAAAACTTGCTTTAATTCCTGGTAAAGGAGAGAAGAAATGCAATATTGGGTGCATGGGATATGGTTCTTGTGTGAAAATATGTCCATTTGATGCGATTCATGTGATTAATGGAGTTGCAGTAGTAGACAAGGAAAAATGTAAAGCTTGTGGAAAATGTATTGCAGTATGTCCGAATCATTTGATTGAACTTATACCATATAAAGCAAAATATACGGTTGGATGTAGTTCTACTTTAAAAGGAAAAGATGTAAGAGATGCTTGTGACAATGGATGTATTGGCTGCGGTCTTTGTGCAAAACAATGTGAATCAGATGCGATTACATTTGAAAATAACATTGCCCATATTGACCAAAGTAAATGCATTGGTTGTGGAAAGTGTGCATCAAAATGTCCAGCTAAAGTTATTTTAAAAGCAGAATAATTAAGATAAAAGACTGTTATTGTCATATTTGAGTAGAGACTTGTAAAATACATAAATATTTATAGTTGGCAGGTATCAATACAAAAGAGTGTGTACTAGAGTGTGTTTGAAAATTGCTTGTTACAAGATGTGCGTCACACTTTGTGGGGGATTTGTTCCAAATTCATGAGGTGTAGCGGGCTGCATGGAATGAATTTTCAAACACACTCTAATTTTGCTTTCTGAATAAATTATGATAATAGTCCTTTTATGTATGTAATTTATCAAGTACAAGCTTAATTGCAGTTGGCAGCTGCATATGAGGGCAAATATTACATTCTTTTACGATGTTGCAAATTGGCAACCGTTCAGTTACCATTCATACTTTATTTTCAGTGCAAAGCACATCTATTGTGGCATCCCGAATAGGTATCATTTCCCCAAATGTACATTATTGCCAAAAAATTTATAATCTGGCTGGTAAATGCTTCATGTTGGGCATCTGCTCTATAGAAACAATTGTATCATATGTCCTTAGTGAGCAAATTCCTATGTGCATGTTGTATCATTTTTCTACATGGCTGAACTGTTACTACAAATTCGATGCTCACTACTTGAGATGGGGCATTTGAGGGGAATGGATCAATAGTTGTGATGAAATTCATAATAATTATGAGAGGAAGAAAAACCAGGAGGGGAAAAGATGTATCAAATGGTAGTAGCAACATTAGATGATGCGGAAATGGATTTGATGGAAAAAATGATAAATGAAAATTATAAAGAAATTAAAGTAGTTGCAAAGACAGGTTCAGGCAGGAAAGTTGTTGAAATAGCAGAAGAGCAGGGAATAGACTTAATTGTGATTAGTCTGGATATCAAAGAAAAAAATGGTCTGGAAACAATAAAAGAATTGAGGGAATTGAATCCGGATACACATGTTATAATAGTGACCGAATTTGATTCTGTAGATATTATAAATCATGCCATTTCCATGGGTGTAGAGGGGTATATAGGAAAGCCAATTGTAAAAGCAGCTTTTTTGGCAGCAATTAAAAATTCTTTGGTATACATCCAGCGTGAAGAGGAAAAAAGTAAGAAAGATGAAAAAGAGAGAACATGTATGAAAGCAGCAATAGAATTGGCAGAATATAGTTTGATTTATAGTATGTTGTTTGACGGCTCCTTTCAGATCGATATAGAAAAGTATAAAGAGTTATTTGGATTGAGTGAGTATGGATATATACTAAACATCGAAGTAATAGAAGGGTTAAAAAATTTTGAAAATGATATCTCTAATAATAATGAAAGTTTATATTGTGAGTTGAAACAGACTATTTCAAGAATACAAAATTGTGTAATTGGTCCAAGAATTGCAAATCGTATTATGATATATATCAGCGTGACGAAAGAAGCGAAAAGTAAATGGGAAAAAAAGAATACAGAAGATTTAGCAGAGTTGTTAAGAACTATGCTGGCAGATAAATTTGGTTTGAAAGTGCTGATAGGTGTCGGAAATACGGTTGATATGAAAGAAATCCATAAATCATATGAAGAATCTCTGGCAGCATTGCGTTATATTAAAAACCGTCCTATTGTGCATATCTCAGATGTGGGAAAATTAGTGTTGAAAAATGAGCAATATTTGAGATTAGAAAGTAAAATGTTGGAAAGTATAAAATTTGGAAAGACAGAAGCATTGGATTTGTTTTCAGAGATGCTTCAAATGTTAAAACCGTTAAAAAAGAAAGATAAGATTAATAAGTTGTTTGAACTGCTTGTTTTGGTATGTCATACAGTAAGAATAGAGGGAGGTACAGAAAATGAATATATAGATTATGCGGGATATTATGAAGAAATAAAAAAACAAAAAGATATAGAACATTTTGCATATTGTAAATTTGAATATATTATCAAGGCAATTAGAACAAACCGCAAAACACGGAAGTCTGATACTGTAAAAGAAGCAATTTCTTATATACAGAATAATTATGTGGAAGATATTACTTTAGAAGATGTAGCAGATTATGTAGGTATAACACCACAGCATTTTAGTAAAGTTTTTAAAGAGGAAACAGGATATAATTATATAGAGTGGGTGTCAAATTTAAGAATTGATATGGCAAAGAGATATTTATTAGCAGGAGAAAAGAATATTAGAGAAATCTGCTATATGGTGGGTTATAAGGATCCAAATTATTTCAGTAGGATATTTAAAAAAATAGTAGGAAAGACACCAACAGAATATACAAAAGGATAAAAATAGTATATGTATACCAAAGGAAATAGGAAGTAAAAGTGTGTCTGAACATTCATTATTATAATGAATGTTCAGACACACTTTAGTTTTAACAATAATTATTAAATAACATGCCGCTATAAATAGAGGTAACATAAGGAGAAGGAAAATTAGGCTGTAATGGATTAGGATATGTTACAACTACTTTGTCAATATACTCTACAGGATTTAGAATAATTGTGTGCAGTTTTTCAAGAAATCTATTAGTAAACTCATTGTCATCGGAGAAGAAATTCTCAAATGAACCATTCAAAATACTTTTATTTGTGATAATAGGATCATAAAGAAGATGAGAGTTATCGTCTAACATAATTCCTATATCTCCCAATTTTTTTTCATATGGAGTAGTTAGTTTTTTAAGTTCATTTATAAATAGGGACGAACGCGGGTGAAGCTCTTTGCTTTCTTTTAAAAAATCAATTAAATGATTATAACTATCAAGTACATTGTTCAAGTTAGAGAGAATTTTATTATAATCAGGCTGGTAGGAAATCTGTACTGGTGTATCGCTGACGGATTTCAAGGACAAGCGGACAGAGTGATGTAATGTAAATTCATTGTCCATGGAGGTCTTTTCTTCACCATTTAAAGAAAAAGAAGAATTTTTTGGTGTTTGTACAACCTGATCCAGCCCGTAACATGAAACAATACCCTTATTTGAAGAATTTTTTGATAGCAGATCATAAATATTGAAAATTAAATTTCCATCACTGCTTCCTGTAGCATCACTCTCTAAACAAAGTTGAATCTTATCATGTTTTTTATCATGGATGATAGAGGCATGGATACCACAATCTTCAAGATTGATAGAAGAAGCAATGCTGGAAAAAACCTTTTCGTTGGGAATTTTCTTTGGAATATGCAATTTGTATTCATATGTATTTAAATCTGTCTCAATGGCAAAATGGTAAGTATTCTCTGGAAGATTTGAATAGTCAGGATGGAAAGCATTACTCAGATTTTTCTGGCTTCTTGCCAGGGAATGAACTTCCAACATAAAAGGTTCAGGCAGGCTGCTATAATCTCTAGATACAATAGAAGCATCAGCAACATTAACATCTTCAGAATATGCAGTTTTCAGTGAGTAAGCAGAATCATTATTATGATTTGCCAGATATGAGAAAGCATTTGCAAGTTGTATGGAAGAATCTTTTAAGTCCAAAGCAAAACTTTCTATATCATCTGAAAGATGGAAAAGGTAAAGAGGCATCTTTTGGCTCATTTTTACAATCTTATTATAAATATCTTTTAATTCTGTGCTATTGTGTGCTTTATACTGTGTATTTGATTTATGTACATAGTCTGAAATTAAATAATTGTATACATCGTAAATCATATGGTACACCTTCCCTCTCTTATGAAGTATAAGTCCAGAGTGTGTTTGAAAATCATCTGTTGCAGGATGCATACCATAGATTTTCAAATACACTCAGATAGTGCCTGATTTAAACACTCTTAATATATCTTATTACTATTATAATACATAATATGAGAAATGTCGAATAGAAAAATTGAAAAAATAGTTGACGAATATGGTGATAATATGGTATAGTAAACAAGCGATGGAATAGGTCTTTTTTTTATGCCTAAAATCAGACACATTTTCACAAAATATATAAAAACAATAATCGGAGGTGGCAGTTGTGCGCGTAAAGATTACATTGGCATGTACAGATTGTAAACAACGTAACTATAATATGACCAAAGAAAAGAAAACACACCCTGACAGAATGGAAACAAAAAAATATTGCAAATTCTGTAGAAAACACACATTACACAAAGAAACCAAATAATTATCTGAATTTCGTTAAGCATAGATTAATGTTTGCGTGAAAGGAAGGAAAGTATGGGAGAAACTTCGAATACTACAGAGAATACCCAGAAAAAGAGCTTTTTTCAAGGTATGAAGGCCGAATGTAAGAAGATTATATGGCCAACAAAACAAAGAGTGACAGAAGAGTCTGTTAATGTAGTAGTGGCATCTGTTGTTTTAGGTCTCATCATTGCTTTACTCGATTTGGTGATCAAATATGGTTTTGATAAGATTCTTCAAATAGGATAGGGTGATAATATGGCAGAAGCACAGTGGTACGTTGTCCACACTTACTCAGGATATGAGAATAAAGTAAAAGTGGATATTGAAAAAACAATTGAAAACAGAAAGCTTCAGGATCAGATTTTAGAAGTTTTAGTTCCTATGCAGAATGTGACAGAAGAAAAAAACGGTACAGTAAAGCAGGTACAGAAAAAATTGTTTCCTGCATATGTACTAATTAATATGATTATGAATGATGATACATGGTATGTTGTTCGTAATACAAGAGGTGTCACAGGATTTGTAGGACCTGGTTCTAAGCCGGTACCATTGACAGAAGCTGAAATGGACAGCATGGGATTAATGCGGGAAATAGAAGCGGGTATTGACTTAGAAGTTGGTGATTTGGTAGAAGTGACTGCTGGTGTGTGGGCAGGAACGGAAGCAAAAGTAACCAACATTAATGAAATAAGTAGAATTATTACAATTAACATTGATATGTTTGGGCGCGAAACACCAGTAGAAATTAGTGTTTCTGACGTAAAGAAATTGTAATTATAAAACAAAAAGTGAAACAGTGGGAGGAATTAAAATATAATTTCGATGAACCACAATTATCAGGAGGTACGCTAACATGGCAAAGAAAGTAGAAGGATATATCAAATTACAGATTCCTGCTGCAAAAGCTACACCAGCACCACCAGTTGGTCCTGCTTTAGGTCAGCATGGAGTAAATATTGTTCAATTTACAAAGGAATTCAATGCAAGAACTGCTGGACAGGAAGGAATGATTATTCCTGTTGTTATCACAGTTTATGCTGATAGAAGTTTCAGTTTCATTACAAAAACTCCACCAGCAGCAGTTTTATTAAAGAAAGCCTGCAATATCAAATCAGGTTCAGGCACACCGAATAAAACAAAGGTAGCTACAATTAAAAAAGACAAGATTAAAGAAATTGCAGAATTAAAAATGCCTGACTTAAATGCAGCCAGTGTGGAAGCTGCTATGAGCATGGTTATTGGTACAGCAAAAAGTATGGGAATCACAGTAGAAGAATAATTTATATAGGTATGCAGCGGTATGGCAACAGAAGCTGCCAAAGCCGAAATATATAAAAATAGAAAGTTATAAAATAAGGCATAGATGAAAGAATGATATTCCGTAAGGTCGTAATAGTGGGAGGCATAGCATCAGAGAAGTGGTGCTTCGGTAGATGAAATGATAAAAATTTTACCGAGATGCTTACCGATAATACCACAGGAGGTTAATAGAATGAAAAGAGGAAAAAGATATGCGGAAGCTGCAAAGTTAATTGATAGAACAAAAACTTATGATACAGCAGAAGCAGTTAGCTTAATTAAAAAAACAGCAGTTGCAAAATTCGATGAAACAGTTGAGGCACATATCAGACTTGGAGTGGATGGACGTCATGCTGACCAGCAGGTACGTGGTGCTGTAGTTTTGCCTCATGGAACAGGTAAGTCAGTAAAAGTTCTTGTATTTGCAAAAGGAGCAAAGGCAGAGGAAGCAAAGGCAGCAGGAGCAGATTTTGTAGGTGGAGATGAATTAATCCCTAAAATTCAGAATGATGGATGGTTAGATTTTGATGTAGTAGTAGCAACTCCAGATATGATGGGTGTTGTTGGTCGTTTAGGACGTGTACTTGGACCAAAAGGTTTAATGCCAAACCCTAAAGCAGGAACTGTAACAATGGATGTTACAAAGGCTGTAAATGACATTAAAGCAGGTAAGATTGAATATAGATTGGATAAAACAAATATTATTCATGTGCCAGTAGGAAAAGCTTCTTTCACAGAAGAACAATTAGCAGAGAATTTAGATACACTTATGGGAGCTGTTGTGAAAGCAAAACCATCATCTGCGAAAGGACAGTATTTAAGAAGCGTAACATTGGCGACAACAATGGGACCTGGCGTGAAATTAAATACAGTAAAATTTGCATAGTTTTAGGTTATATGTGAATAGAAAAGGACTCTTGTAAAGTGAGAGTCCTTTTTGAGTCAGATATGCCATTATTCATGAGGAAGCCATTCGCCCTATAGAAGCGATTGTGCAATATGCCTTAAGAGCGTGTTTTAAAATTGCTTGCTACAAGATGTGTGTCACAATTTGTGGGGGATTTGTTCCAAATTTATGAGTTGCAGCGGGCTGCATTGATTAAATTTGGGGTAAATAGCACACAAAGTGGGGCATGCAGATTGGGGCAATAAATTTTCAAACACACTCTAGTGAGCAAGCCTCTACGTGCATATTGCACCATTGTTTCTGCATGTCTGAACTGTAGCGAAAAAATGGGTAAAATTAAAAAATATATTGACAAATCGGAGAAAATATAGTAGACTAAAATTATTAAGTTTTCCTCGATAGCTCAATGGTAGAGCACACGGCTGTTAACCGTGGGGTTGTTGGTTCGAGCCCAACTCGGGGAGTTTTTTGATTCTATGGGGCTTTAAAACATCAGTATTACCAAAAAATTTACGGTTTGGCTGGTAAATTATGCATGTGGGTGTCTGCCCTATAGAAACAATGGTACAGTATGCCCTTAGTGAGCAAACTCCCACATGCATATTATACCATTGTTTCTACATGGCTGAACTGTTACCTGGATTAGTTTTAGAAAGGGATTGACTTTTTCACATGAAAATGATATTCTAGTAAAGTAATAAAATATATTGAATAAGCGGAGTTGCTGGAATTGGCAGACAGGCATGACTAAGGATCATGTGTCTCTGAGACGTGTGGGTTCAAGTCCCATACTCCGCATTTTACAAGTCCTTTGATAAAAAGGGCTTTTTTATATTGTCATAATGCAATGGATGCAGGCTTGAATATATTTTTTAAAGATATAGAAAGTAGTAAATGGTGTACATCAAGTATTTTAGCGAATGATTTGCATCGGATATTTAAACTATATAAATCGTTGAATGACAGCCATTAGTAATCAAGTTCCCATGTGCAAATTGTACAATTAGTTTCTCCATAGCAAAAAAGGCAATACTATAATTAGTTGATAAAAATGTGTGATATTGAAAAAAATATAGTTATAATATATAATAGGAGAATACAGTGAAAATTTTTTACAAAAAAGATTTATTTTTATCAGTAACTCAGTATAAGTCAGGCAGACTTAGCACTAGCTATTGTCATGAGGGGCGGACTGTCACAGCTTACTTGTGTTGTGAATCTGTGTCTCAACCGCTTGTCAGGAAGTTTTTGTCTGATAAATTTACAACTGCAAACAAAAAGGAGAAAAGATGAATGAAAACAAAAACAGCACTATGTGGGAGTATTTTAATAGCAGCATGTATAACATGTACAGGCTGTAACAAGTTGAATTCCATTATTTCAGAACCGGAACCAACAGTGATAGAAGAAACGGCAGCACCAGAGCCGGTACCCACACCAACAATAGAACCAATTATAATTAACAAAGAAGAGAAAGTAAAAAGCAATATGGTAGAAATGAAGTTAAGGAAAATTTCATTTACGAATGATATTATACCAGAATATAAAATTGGAACATATGTACATTATCCTTCTGAAGATGGTAGAATTTATCTGGAAATAAAAACAAAGATGAAAAATTTATTAAATGAGGATTTGGCATGTGAAGATATTGCCACAGTTACATTAAAAACAGAATCAGGAGAAAGTTATATAGCATTTGTTGTACCAGAAACGGCTGCAAGAGGTATTTCGGATGATCCATCCTATCCAATTCAAAGTAAAAAAACATTGGGGGTAAGATATGTAATTGATTGTCCAGTAGAGTTAGAAAACTCTACAGATGGAATGAAATTGTATTTTGAGTTTTCGGATGAAGAGGTTTATGAATATACAATACAGTAAAAGGTAATATGAAACTGGTATTATTTAAAATAATAAAACTGGGTATTTTATAAATGCCAATAATTGTTATAATAAAACCATAATTTGTGTAACAGTTCAGTCATGCAGAAATGATTGTGCAAAGTGCATGTGACTGATTGCAGGCTAAGAGCACTTTGTACCATCATTTTTATATA
>CAYRAV010000057.1:0-19450 GCA_964422365.1 uncultured Lachnospiraceae bacterium
ATTACTTTTACATTTGCTGCATCTACAGTAGTTGGTTTTCTAAGATTTCTCTTTGTCTTTGGAGATTTTTTTGTTAAGATATGTCTTCTATATGCTTTGCTTCTTTTTAACTTTCCGGTTCCTGTTAATTTAAAACGTTTTGCTGCTGCTTTTTTTGTTTTTAATTTTGCCTTTGCCATTTTTAATTTTCCTCCTTAATTCAAATCTGTTTTCCAGATTTTAATCTACTATGGTAATCTAACGCTTTTCACCTAAAAACATTATCATACTTCTGCCTTCGAGCTTTGCAGGTTTTTCAATGACTGCAATATCCTCTAATTTGCTATAAAAGCCATCCAAAATCTGTTTACTGATTCCCATATGAGCCATCTCACGGCCACGGAAACGCAATGCAACTTTCACTTTATCTCCCTTTTGAATGAACTTTCTTGCCTGATTTGCTTTTGTGTTCAAATCATTTTCATCAATGTTTGGAGATAATCTGATTTCTTTCACATCAGTTGTTTTCTGTTTCTTTTTTGCTTCTTTTTCTTTTCTCGCCATCTCATATCTGTACTTACCATAATCCACGATCCTGCATACGGGCGGCTTTGCGTTTGGCGCGATTTTTACCAGGTCAAGATTTGCCTCTCTTGCTAATTTCATAGCATCTCTTGCAGACATGACACCTAACTGATTACCTTCTTCACCGATAAGACGAATTTCTCTGTCTCTAATTTGCTCATTAATCATTAACTCGCTAATTGTACTGCACCTCCATAGTTTACTATACCACTTCACTCCATAAATCAAATATTTTCCGGACATCAAATAAGTTACTCTTATTCACAAAAAAGCGTGAACAGCACAAGCCATCCACGCTTCAAGTTTATCTCAATGATTATTATACCTGAATTGATAACCCAAGCAGCTATCTTACGATGCCCTAAGGTGAGAGTGGATACTCTGCTTCTCTTGCTGTTGTCAGCAACGTTTTTATTATACATAACCATATTAACATTGTCAAGTGCTTTTTTGTTCAACATTTATAATTTTGTAATAGTTCAGCCGTACAGCATTGTAATTCATGATTTTTGATTACACATCTTTTTACTAATGGATATAATATAAATTGGATTTTGCCCCATCATCATATGGTAATCTCCAATTTTCTTATCTTTTGATACCTGCATCTGCACAATATCTGTTTCCAAATCTTCTCTTTTGTCAATCAACTCCATTACCTTTGCCATAGAATTTAAGGCAACTGTATTGATTACAATTTTTGCTTTGTCATTTTTATGAAAAATATGCTCCACAATTGTTTCCATATTTCCAGAACTTCCACCGATAAAAACATGAGTTGGTGCAGGCAGTTTCTCTAATATCTCTGGTGCGGTTCCATTTATAATCTCTATATTGTCTGCTGCAAATTTCTGTTTATTCTTCTCTGTTAACTCTAATGCTTCGGGATTTTTTTCAATGGCATAGACTTGTATATCCGGTGACTGCATTGCAATCTCTACTGATACAGAACCACTTCCGGCTCCGATATCATACACAACCGAATCGTGCTGTAATTGCAGTTTTCCGATACTTACTGTTCTTATCTCCCTTTTGGTCATCGGAACTTTGGCTCTGATAAATGCTTCATCCGGAATGGAAATTCCTGCCGGGTTAACAGCCCTTTTATTTTCAGCCAATACAACCAACAGACTGCCAAAAGAAAAATCCTTTATATTTTCTGCTCTTTCTGAAATCATTTTCTCATCAATATAAGAAAGTCTTTGTCCCACATGGAGCATAACAGTTCCCATATCATAATACACTAGTTTTTCACATAATTCTTTCAGTTTCCCGGGTCCGTCTAATAGAGCAAATGTCTTTTTATTTCTCTGAATTCTCTGAATAAGGTTACTGCTTTTTCCATGAGCACTTGTAAAACAGACATCCTCCCAGGAAAGTTTCAGTTTACTGCAAAAATAAATCATGGAAGAAATCCCCGGAACAAGCTGTACTTCAAAATCTTTTAGTTCTTCCAACAATCCCTTTGCACCACTATAAAACCCCACATCACCTGACAGCAATACTGCTGCCTGCTTATAGTCATGATTTTCTCTTAAGAAAGTACCAATCTCATCCGGGCGATAGGAAACAAAAAATTCCTGTGTATGTTCAGCATTTTCTTTCCAAAAAGGGTCTATCATACGTCTGGCACCAATCAGCACTTCACTTTGTAAAATAATCTGCTCTGCTTCTTTTGTCAGGCACTCTTTACTTCCCATACCAATGCCGACCAAATATACTTTCTTTTTTTCCACCTGCCTGCCTTCTTTCTGTACTTATATCCTATATCCTCTTGGCGTTACCATTTTTCCATCGACAATTTTTGTCTGTCGGTTTCCAACAAAAACAGTTGTAAACATATCCACCTTTGTATCACGCAGCTGTTCTAATGTAAGAACTTCCATTGTTTCCCCTTCTCTTGCAATATTTTTTACAATTCCGCATATTGTGTTTTTCTTTTTATACTGTAAAAGAATATCACATGCCTTCTCTAAATAATCATATCGTTTTCTGCTGGAAGGATTGTAGAGACATATACTAAAATCCCCTTTGGCTGCATTTGCCAGACGTTCTGTAATGGTTTCCCACGGGGTAAGTAGATCACTTAAGCTGATGACTGCAAAATCATGTGTAAGTGGTGCACCTAGTACAGCCCCGCCGCCCAATGCTGCAGTAATTCCCGGAATCACTTCTAATGAAATATCTGGATATTCCTCACCAATCTCATACATTAAACCTGCCATACCATAAACACCTGCATCACCACTGCACACCATAGCAACATTTTTTCTTTTCCTTGCTTCCTCAAATGCCATTTTACACCGTTCTACTTCTTTTGTCATTGAAGTCTCTAAAAATGCCTTCTCGGGATAATATTCCTTTACCAGATTAACATATACTGTATAGCCAATCACAACATCACATTCTTTTAATGCCCTGTCCGCGCGTATCGTTAAATTTTCATAGGAACCGGGGCCCAGCCCCACTACATATATTTTCATCTGTTTACACCATGCCTTTCCTTTTCTAAATATCTGTTCCCTGCCGGAACTCTGTTGTAAACGTTGGATCATATAATTTTGACCGCTTATAACTGCTGTTTAGAACATTCCCCACTATCACCAATGCTGTCTTAGTAATCTGATTTTCCTTCGCTGTCTTCTCCAATGTTGAAACAGTACAGTGAAATACTTTTTCCTCCGGCCATGTAGCTTTATATACAATAGCTGCAGGTGTATCTTTCTTATATCCTCCCGCAGTCAGACGTTTCTCTAATTCTTGTAACAATCCCATACTAAGAAAAATAACCATAGTAGACTGATGTGCTGCCCATGTTTCAATGCTTTCTTTTTCCGGAACTGGTGTCCTTCCTGCCATCCTTGTAATCACAACAGACTGTGAAACATCCGGAAGGGTATATTCCGCCTGCAGTGCTGCTGCTGCCCCGCAGAAAGAACTAACTCCCGGGCAGATATCATAAGAAATACCTTTTTCCTCCAATCTATCCATCTGCTCTCTAATTGCACCATATAAACAGGGATCTCCTGTATGCAGACGCACTGTTATTTTATTTTCCTTTTCACTTTCTTCCATTACCTCTATCACTTCTTCTAGTGTCATAACTGCACTATTATATGTTTTACAATCCTTTTTACAGGAAGATAATAGTTCCGGATTTACCAGAGAACCTGCATAAATGACTACATCTGCCTCATCCACTAATTTTTTTCCACGTACTGTAATCAAATCAACAGCACCTGAGCCTGCACCTACAAAATGCACCATTTACCCTTCCTCCTTAATTATCATCAATGAATAATAACTGCTGTTATCCGGCACTTCATCCACAGAAGTATATATTTTTTCTCTTTCCATGCCACAATTTTCCACCATTAAAAGCTTTTGTCCACTTTGTTTTACTTTTGCTTTTACTTGTGCCATTTTCTTTCCTGTTTTCATCAAAACTTTTGTTCCTGGAAGCTCTAATGCCTCTTCTATTCCATAAGAAGCAGGTATCACATGAAGCTGTTCCTTATTTTCCACCAATCCTGTATTCAGCCTTGCCGCACAAGCACAGAAAGACGGAATACCACTTATGATTTCTGCTTTTAATCCGCTTTTTACAACACGTTGATGCAGATACAAATACGTGGAATATATCGCTGGATCTCCCAATGTTAAAAAACCTATCTTTTTCCCCTGCTGTAATAATGTCATAATTTTATCTGCATTTTTATTATGAATTTCTTTCAATAATGCCTTATCCTTGCACATTGGCATAGGAAGATATAAAATTGCTTTTTCTCTGATTTTTGGTGCATTAGGACAGGCAATCTGATAAGCAATACTATTCTCTAATAATTCTTTTGTTTTCTCCTGATTTTCCCTTTCCAGCAAAGGTTCTTTTAAAAGTTCTGCATTTGATACCGGCAATGCAATAACCTCACATTCTTTCATAACCCTGACTGCTTTTAATGTCATCAGTTCCGGATCTCCCGGCCCTGTTCCAATGCCATATAAAATACCACTCATCTCTCTCTCCTTTTCAACAACTGTTCTGCCTGGCTTGTCATTCCTAAAATTCCATATACATTAGAAAATAAGACCGCACCAATGGGAATCTCATCCACACATCTCTGTCTTAGATGAAATTCAATTTTTTTTAAAATACCCTCCATTGTACTTTTCAAAAATCCTGATTCAGTTAAAATGTTCACTGCCTCATCTGTAGAGATACATTCCATTATTTCCTTTACTACCTCTATTGGTGCACCTGCTACTGCTGCATGTGCCGTAAACACTTCCATTCTTCCATCTGCCTGATGGGAATGGGTATTCATAATCCCTGCTGCCAGTTTTACAAATTTTCCAATATGTCCAATCATCAGAATACTGTCAAATCCGATATCTACCGCAAGATCAATGGATTCTCCCACAAAGTTACTGCATTTTACAGCCTGACTTAAATCCAGACAAAGCTTGTCCCTGATAAAATCCTCTCCATAATTTCCAGGTGTTATGATAATATTCTTAATCCCATTCGCCCATGCCATTTTCATCTCTACAGAAATGGTATCAATAAGAGCTTGTTCGCTCATAGGCTCTACAATCCCTGATGTACCAAGTATGGAAATGCCATTCACAATACCAAGCCTTGGATTAAATGTCTTTTTCGCAATGTTCTCTCCCTCCGGTACAGAAATGATAACTTTTGCACCACCGAAATATCCATTGTCTTCTAAAACATTTCTCACTTCCTGTTCTATCATTTTTTTAGGAACAGGATTGATAGCTGCCTCTCCTATTTTTTGTGGGAGTCCTGCTTTTGTCACTGTTCCTACTCCAATGCCGCCATCAATTATAATCTGTTTTTCTTTGATTAATTCCACCTGTGCATAGATTAAAATACCATTTGTCACATCAGGGTCATCTCCGGCATCTTTTCTGACCGCACAGGAAACTTTATGATTCTCCTTTTTGATATCATGAATATCCGCTGAAATCTTAAGACCTTTGGGCACTATAATGCTTTCTCTGTAAACTTCATCTGTTCTTTTTTCATCTTGTATGACACAATGATTGACTGCCATAAGGGCTGCTGCTTTTGCTGCAATCGCTGCACAGGTTCCTGTTGTGTAACCCTGCCGCAGCACCTTCTTCCTTTCCATAAACTATCCTTCCTTCACAGCTTCCTTTACATGTTTGACAAACATATCCTGCACTTCCCTGATTTCTCCTAATCCTTTTAACCAGTATCTTACCGGATATCCTTCCTGCTCTAGTTCTGCCCTCCATGAATCATTCTTTCCTGCCATATCATTGTTTGCATGATCTCCTGCAACAATCATCATGGGAACCAGACATGCCTTTTGCATCTTTTCTTTTTTTAATTGCATTTTTACTTCTTCTAAACTTGGATACCCTTCTACTGTTCCAACAAAGATATTTCCAAATCCCATATTTTTTAAAACATATTCAAATGCCGGATAGGCTGAATTAGAATAATGCTCTGAACCATGTCCCATAAGCACTAATGCTTCTTTTTCTTCTACAGGATAAGTATTTTTTATAATCTTTGCCAGTTCCTCATAATCTTCTGTCCGGGTTAATAATGGATTTCCATATTTTATTTTCTTAAAACATTTCTTATATTTTTCCACCTCATCTAACATAAATTCATTTTCTATTCCATTAATTACATGAGTAGGCTGAATAATGATTTCTTCTGTGATTCCATTTTTTATCATTGCTTCTAATGCCTCTTTTACACTGTAAACATTCATTCCCGATTGTTTTAATTTTTTTAAAATAATCTTACTTGTAAATGCCCGGTATACCTTGTAATCCTTAAAGTTTTCCCTTATCCGGTTTTCAATTGCATCAATTGTTTTCTTTCTTGTTTCTTCATAACTGGTACCAAAACTGACCACTAAAATTCCATGTTTTCTTTCCAAACCTACACCTTCTTTTCTTTTTCTGCCTCTTCTCTTTCTTTCTACATTTTATATTGTAACATCATAACTATTCAGAAGATGCCATTTCCACATATGGTTTCGCACCTTTTGAACAATTACGCAGCATCTATATTTTAATCAATATACAAATTTTTTTCCACTATATTCTTGCTAAATTTTAAATTTATGTTACTATTAAAGAAATATAACCAATAAAACCTGCCAATAATGGTGCTCTCAAAAGGGTACAGAATGGAGACAGTTATGAACATTTTTATTTTTTCATTTACCTCACAAGCCTCTTCTCTTTCTTTAAAACTGTATGACTTCTTCTTGGAAAATCAAATGCCCTGTACCTCTTATACAATGGAAAAATATGCCTGCTCGCCAAAACTTACTCCTTTTACAAAACCATTAAAGGAACATGTAAAAGATTGTTTTCAAAAAGAACATGCATTGATTTTTATTAGTGCATGCGGTATTGCCGTACGCTCTATTGCACCATTCATTGAAAGCAAAACAACAGACCCCTGTGTACTTGTGATCGACGAAAAAGGAAACTATGTTATCTCCCTTTTGTCCGGTCATATTGGAGGCGGAAATGTATTTACACAAAAAACTGCCGATTTTCTTCATGCAGTACCTGTTATTTCCACTGCAACTGACCTTAACCATAAATTCTCTGTCGATATTTTTGCCAAAAAACACAATCTCTTTCTGTCGGATTTGAAACTTGCAAAGGAAGTTTCTTCCTCACTGTTAGATCAGATTCCTGTTGGATTATCCGGAATGATTCCCGAGGGCGAATTGCCAGAGGGACTTTTCTTATCCCAAGAATGTCCCAAAGAAAAAATTGGTATTTGTATCAGTGTTTTTACACAGCCTGCTCCATTTTTCCATACTTTATTTTTAATTCCAAAGCAGGTTGTGCTTGGTATTGGCTGTAGAAAGAATACTCCTTTCCCGCATTTAGATTCTTTTGTAACCTCTATTCTGCAAAAATATCATATTCATCCAAAATCTTTAGCAGCCATTACCAGTATTGACTTAAAGAAAGAAGAACAGGGGCTATGGCAGCTGGCCGAACGATACCAAATTCCATTTATCACTTATGATGCAGAAACATTATTGCAGGTTTCCGGAACTTTTTCTTCCTCTGATTTTGTAAAAAATATTACAGGTGTAGACAATGTATGTGAACGTTCTGCACTTGCTTATACAAAAACAAAACAATTATTTTTAAAGAAAACTCCTTACCAGGGTATGACAATTGCCATTTCCCTTTTGCCCATTCATTTGCACTTTTAACTTATGTAACTGTTCCACAGGTGTCATTCACACAGACTTTTATGTACCATTCCCTCACAGAAGTCCGCACCTTCTGAACAGCTGCAATACATCACATTCAGAAAGAAGGTCTACTTATGAAACATTATCTTATCTTTGCCGGTACAACAGAAGGCAGACAGCTGACAGAATTTTTTCTCACACAAAATGCCGCCATTACAGCTTGTGTTGCTACGGAATATGGAACGATACTTTTACCAAAACACCCAAATCTTACCATTATTTCCAAACGGATGGATTCCACTGAGATGTATGACTATATGACTGCCTGCTCCTTTGACAGTGTATTTGATGCCACTCACCCTTATGCGGTAATTGTTTCAAAAAACATCAAATCGGCTGCCCAAAAAGCAGGACTTCCCTATCTCCGCATCCTGCGTCCCAAGGAAGAGTTTGAAGATAGCAAAAATATTGTATATGTAGATTCTATGGAAGAGGCTGTGTCCTATCTTTCCAATACAACAGGCAATATATTGACCACAACGGGAAGCAAAGAACTTTCAAAACTTTGCAGCCTTCCTAATTACAGGGAACGGATATATGCCAGAATCTTATCCAATCCTGAGATGGTATCAAACAGCTTTCAGCTTGGTTTTCAGGGAAAACATTTAATCTGTATGCAGGGTCCATTTTCCGAGGAACTAAATACAGCCATGATACATCAGTTTGACATCTCCTATGTCTTAACAAAAAACTCCGGAAAAATTGGAGGCTTTTTAGAAAAGGTAAGCAGTGCCCGAAAAACCAATACCACATTAGTCGTCATAGGCTGTCCCATAAATGAAACCGAAGGTTATTTCCTAGAAGATCTCATACAAAATCATACAAAAATAGAGCGTATCTGAAAATTGCTTGTTATATTATCTAAATTCTGATTGTATCAATTCTGCCATACTATCAATGGATGCCTGCTCTATCCTTATATCTCCTTATATAAATTTCCATATCATGCAAAGTTTTCTCAATATCTGCCTCTGTGTGTGCTGCTGATATAAATACAGACTCAAACTGACTTGGTCCAAAATAATTCCCTGCCTGCAGCATATGTCTAAAATACTTGGCAAACTGTTCTGTATTGGAAGTTTTTGCTGTAGTATAATCCACAACTTCCTGCTCTGTAAAGAACATGCAGGATAAGGAACCGATTCCTGTTACCTGATATGGGAGCTTATACTTCTCTAAAATTACATTTGCACCATTTCTGAATTTTTCTCCGAGTGCATTGATTTTGGTATAAATTTCCGGGTGTGTCTGCAGCAATTTCAATTGTGTTATACCTGCACGCATTGCCACCGGATTGCCGCTCAATGTACCTGCCTGATACACTTTTCCAACCGGAGACACAACTTCCATCACATCCTTTCTCCCCCCATAGGCACCAACCGGCATCCCTCCTCCAATGATTTTCCCAAAAGTAAGCAAATCCGGTTTTATCTGATAGTAACCACTGGCACCTTCAATACCAAGACGGAAACCTGTAATGACTTCATCAAAAATCAAAAGTGCCTGATTATCATCACATAATGTTCTAAGCCCTTCTAAAAATCCTTCTTTTGGAAGTACCACTCCCATATTAGCTGCCACAGGTTCTACAATAACACAGGCAATTTCCCCCGGATTTTCTGCAAATAATGCTTCTACACTTGATAAGTCATTGTATACTGCTGTTAAAGTATCTTTCACGCAGTTTTCCGGTACACCACTGCTGTCTGGCACTCCCGCTGTCATGACACCAGAACCTGCCTTTACCAGCAGGGCATCTGCATGTCCATGATAACATCCCTCAAATTTTATGATCTTATTTCTTCCTGTAAATCCTCTGGCAGCACGTATGGCACTCATCACAGCCTCTGTACCTGAATTCACCATTCGAACCATCTCAAGTGCGGGTACCAGCTCTGTCATAAGTTCTGCCATCTCTACTTCAATGGCTGTTGCTGCACCATAGCTAATGCCCTTTTCCATCTGTTTGATAACAGCTTCCACTATCCTGTCATCATTGTGCCCTAGAATCATCGGCCCCCATGAACCAATATAGTCAATATATTTATTTCCATCTGCATCATATAAATACTGTCCTTTTGCTCTGTCTATAAATACAGGCTGCCCTCCTACAGGTCCAAATGCCCTAACTGGGCTGTTTACTCCACCAGGTATTACCTGCACTGCTCTATCAAATAATCGTTCTGATCTGTCTGTATGAAATTCCATGAATCCTCTTCCTTCCTCTATCAGCCTATTCTGCCTTCCTTTATATACTCTGCCAACTCTTTTGCAAAATAAGTAATTAACATATCTCCACCAGCACGATACATGGCAATGGAAGATTCGCAAATGATAGAAGCTTCATCAATATAATTTACTGCTGCTGCCGCTTTAATCATGGAATATTCCCCGCTCACACTGTATACTGCCAGCGGTTTATGATATCGGTCTGCCACTTCTCTTACAATATCCAGATAGGCAATTCCCGGTTTTACCATTAAAATATCTGCTCCCTCTGCCACATCAAGACCAGCCTCCCGAATGGCTTCTCTTCTGTTATGAAAATCCATCTGATAACTTTTTCTATCCCCAAAAGCCGGCGCAGAATCCGCTGCATCGCGAAATGGTCCATAATATGCGGAAGCATACTTTACTGCGTAGGACATAATCGGCGTATTCACAAAATGATTTTCTTCTAATATTTGTCTGATTGCCTTAATACGTCCATCCATCATATCCGATGGCGCTACCATGTCTGCACCTGCTTGTACATGTGAAAGTGCGGTTTTCGCTAATACTTCTAATGTCTTATCATTATCCACATACTGTCCATCTAAGATTCCACAATGTCCATGGGAGGTATATTCACACATACAGACATCTGTAATGCAGTACAATTCTCCATAATTTTCCTTGATAAAACGAAGCGCGTTCTGTACGATTCCTTCCGCATCCCATGCACTGCTTCCACATTCATCTTTATGGTTTGGAATACCGAATAATAAAATACTTTTTATGCCTGCCCTGCAGACCTTATCTAATTCCTCCCCTAACCGGTCAATACTGTAGCGGTACTGTCCCGGCATAGATGGAATTTCCTCTTTTTTATTCTCTCCTTCTACCACAAATAAAGGATAAATCAATGTGTCTGTAGAAATTCTTGTTTCTCTTACCATTCCTCTGATAATGGGGTTACTCCTTAATCTTCTTGGTCTGTCAGTTAACTCAATCTTCATATGATTATTCCTCCTAAAATCTCTGTTGTGATTTAGCCATTTTCAAACGGATACGGAATCTTTTATCAGCATCCTGATTGTATCAATTCTACCATACTATCAATAGATGCCTCTTTTGAAACCGAGATGTTCATACCATACGTTCGTGCTTCTGCAGCTGTTTGTTCTCCGATACAGATTGCATTTACCTTTGTATAGTCTATATTCTTGAATGTGTGCACAAATCCTTTTACGGTAGAGGCACTTGTAAAAGTTACCTTGTCTATCTCATTCTGCCAAAATGCCTGTTCTATCTTATCTGTTATTTCTTGTGCATGCCCATAAACCGTTTCATAAGTTGGAATATCCTGATACCAAAAGCCTTTCTTTTCTAACTCCTCTGTTAAATATAGAGAACCTTTTAGGGCTCTGAATATATAAACCTTTGTATCTTTTTCCAGTGTGCCTGCAAGCAGTTCTCCTAATGCCTTTGCAGAATAGATTGGCGGCATATAATCTGCAAAAATGTGATATTGCTCTAATGCTTTCTTTGTTCCTGTACCGATTACTGCAAATGTTAATCTATGGTTAGATAGGAGAACCCGCATATCTATTTTCTTCTGCCTGATCTGCTCAAAAAAATGTTTTACTCCCTGAGGACTGGTAAACACAGCACAGACCGGCTCTGTTTCCTTTTTCAATGCTTCCACTGCCTGATAAAAGTTTTCCTTTAACCTTTTATCTTTCATTGCGGATACAGGTATGGTGTCAATAGAGGGCATTTCAATCACCTGTGCACCGGATTTTCTTAGTTTCTTTGCAAGCCCTGATGCTTTTTCTCTTGGTCTTGTGATTAATATCTGCTGCCCAAATAACGGTTTTTTCTCTGCCCAGGCAAATCCCTTTTCTAAACGGCACACTTTTCCAATTACAATTACCGCCGGACTTGAGATTCCTGCTTTCTCTGCTTCTGCTTTTAAGCTGGCTACTGTTGCAGCCACTCTTTTCTGTCTGCTGGTTGTTCCTCTCTCTAAAATGGCAGCAGGCATATTTCCATCCATGCCAGCCTCGATTAAACTATTACATATATTTTCTAGTGCTGTTACCCCCATTAAAAATACAAGGGTAGCATCCATCTGTACCAATGCCCTAAAATTAACATCCAGTGTTCCATTTTTCTTTTTATGCCCTGTCACTACATGAAAAGAAGAAGTATACTCTCTATGTGTAACCGGTATTCCATTATAAGCCGGAACTGCAATGGAAGATGTGATTCCGGGTACAACTTCAAATGGAATATCTTCTCTACACAATTGTTCTAATTCCTCACCACCGCGTCCGAATACAAATGGATCACCGCCTTTTAAACGCACAACACGTTTGCCCTCCTGTGCTTTTCTTATAAGAATCTGATTAATCTCCTTCTGTGGAACAAGATGATGACTAGAGCGTTTTCCTACATTAATCAGCTCTGCCTCCTGTGGTAGTAATGCCAAAAGTTCCAGACTAATCAAGGCATCATAAACAACTACCTCTGCCTCCTGCAAAACCTCCATTCCCTTTAATGTAAGCAGCCCCAATTCACCAGTTCCTGCTCCTACCAGCCAGACCTTTCCCTCTTTTTTCCGCTCCACTGACATATTTCCATCATCCTTTCCATTGTGCCAAAAGTTCCTTCGCCAATTCCCTGCCTAATTTTTCTGCCTCAGATACCTTTCCTATTTTTTCTCCTGTGGAATAGTCCTTTGCAGGCTCATGGTAATATAATCCCCGCAGTTTCAATTCCTGTCCGGTAATACTTGCATATGCCGCAATGGGTGAACTGCACCCTCCGTTTAACTCTTTTACAAAACTCCGCTCTGCTTTTGCTGCATATTCCGTCTCCTGATTACAGACACAGGTAAGATAAGAATAATCTTCTCCTCTCCGCCCCTGCATTGCTAAAATTCCCTGTCCTGCTGCCGGAATCATCTCATCTACAGAAAAAATTCTATTAATATCATTTTCCATGTTAAGCCGGATAAGTCCTGCCATTGCAAGTACGGTCGCCGCATAATTCTGTTCTTCTAATTTTCGAAGCCTTGTCTGCACATTTCCCCGAATCCCGCGAAACGATGCTTTGGGATATAATTTTTTTAACTGCTCTATTCTTCTGCGGCTGGAAGTTCCAATACAACCTGTTTCAAAATCCGCATCTGTTCCCTTTTTTAATATAAGGGCATCTCTTGGGTCTTCCCTCTTAGAAAATCCAATCAGG
The DNA here is from genome assembly GCA_964422365.1 of uncultured Lachnospiraceae bacterium. Lineage (GTDB taxonomy): Bacteria > Bacillota > Clostridia > Lachnospirales > Lachnospiraceae > CAYRAV01. Next base: position 13,305 of record CAYRAV010000057.1, read on the forward strand.
GGAATTTCTGATGATAGTTCCATTGGAAGATCCTTTAAACTATGTACAGAAAAATCAATGTTCCCTTCCAATAAGGCACAATCCAATTCTTTGACAAAAAGTCCCTTTCCCCCAATCTGATCCAGATTTCTATCTAAAATTTTATCTCCTGTTGTCTTCATCGTAACAACTTCAAAAGCAATTTCAGGATGCACTTTTCTAACCTGATTTAAAATGATTTGTGTTTGTACCAATGCCAGTTTGCTGTCACGGCTTCCTACACGAATTACTCTTTTCAATTTTTCTCACACCCCTTCTTTATGCTATATATTTCATATGGTCTGCTTTACTCTTCCTTTATGCTATATGTTCACATAATCTTCCCTACTCTTCCTTTATCATATTCTTCTCAAATGCCTCCATACATACCTGCCAGTATTCTGTAGGAAGATTTTTTCTTAAATCAAATAACATAGATGTAATGGTTTTCTCAGCTGCATTTCGAATCAGTTTTTCTACCTCTTTTCTGTTAGAAGATTCTATTATTTTATTTATATTTTTTTCTACTCTTTTGTAGGTAGTAAGCCCGCCCAAATGGCCAATGGCTTGCACAGCAGGCACATATACTCTGAAATTTTCCCAAGATTCTAATTCTTCTTCTTGCTCTTTTATAATCGATAATGCCAATGCCAGTGCTTCATTGTCCTGCTCTGTTTTTGATATTCCGCCTAATGTATCAATATTGTACAAAATAATATTTTCTACCTGTTCATACTGGCTGGAAATATCTCTTGGCACAGCTAAATCCACTAAAATGTGCTGTTTTCCATCCTCAAATAAAGTATGGCTGTCTTCGTACTTTATAGTATGATGGGGACTGGCTGTTGCACTAATCACCATATCATACCCTGCCATTTTATCATATCTGTCCTTATACTCAACTGTCTGGCAGCCTTTGGGAATTTCAATCTCTCTTGTTTTATAATTTCTAACAGTTATAGTGACATCTGATTTTTCTTCTACTAGCCGCTGTGCCGCCAGCCGTCCAATTTCCCCATTTCCAATTACCATACATTTTTTTCCGATTAATGTATCTAACTCTTTTTTTAACACTTTTATCATTTCTTCTATTACAGAGGTCTTAACAGCTGTTAAATGTACTTCTGTCTTTACCTTTTTTGCAGCAGCAATTGCCATCTGAAATACCTTCTCTAAAAAAGTATCTGTGGTCTGTGCCTCTCTTGCCTGTAACAATGCGTGTTTTACCTGCGATATAATCTGATCTTCTCCAAATACTTTTGATTTTAATCCACAGGACAGTTGAAATAAGTGGTCTATGGCATCATGCCCTTTTCGTTCTACTGCAAACCTGTAATATTCTTTGGCGGAAACTTTCTTTATGGAACACAATATTTCAAACAAATGATCTATTGTCTCATCAGAACTTACATATAACTCTGTGCGGTTACAAGTTGAAATTAAAACCACTCCATTTAGTTCATATTCGGACTGTATCTGCTCCATTGCCTGTAAGGAAGCATGTTTATGAAAAGAAAACAGTTCCCTTGTATCTAAGTCCGCCTTTTCATAATCAATTCCGACCATCTGTAATATCATATGACTCCTCCTAACGCTCTGTATCTATTTGATAAAGCAATGCATTACAGATTGCTGCGGCTACATTGCTGCCACCTTTTCTTCCTCTTGCTACAATATATGGAACCGTTGTTTTCATAATTAATTCTTTTGCCTGTACCACATTGACAAAGCCTACAGGAACACCAATAATTAGTTTTGGATGAAGCTTTCCTTCTTTTATAAGTTCATACAGTTTTACCAATGCTGTTGGTGCATTTCCAATGGCAAAAATCAAATCTTTTTCTAATTCTGCCGCTTTTTCCATACTGACTGCAGAACGGGTAGTTTCTCTTATCTTTGATTTCTCTGCCACATCTTCGTCACCAATAAAACAATACACTTCTCCCCCAAATTTTTCCAAAGAACGTTTGTTAATTCCTGATTTTCCCATCTGTGTATCTGTGACAATACAAGCACCATTTTGAATGGCTTCTTTTGCTATCTCTACCACATTCTTTGAAAAACACAAGTTGTCCGCATAATCAAAATCTGCTGAGGTATGTATCACACGTTTGATAATGGATTCTTGTTCTTTAGGAAAACTTCTTCCGTTTAGTTCTTCTGTAATAATCTCAAAACTTCTCTTCTCTATCTCTCTTGGCAGCACTTCTTCTAATTGTATTCCATCCATATCTATCCACCTAACTTTCTAATATCTTTTTATTTATCAAACTTGGCAGCTATTCAGAAGATTCCTAAATCCCTTTATCTATCATATCATATACTCTTTCCATATCCAATGCCTCCCTTACTGCTTTTGCAAGTGCATCATACTGTTTTTCCTTATATTCTTTTAACTGAAACTCTTTGACTTTGCTGTAATCAAGTCCTTTTTCCTTTAATACAGCCATGACAATTATTTTTACCACATCCTGCGTATCGAAAATTCCATGAACATAACTTCCATACACATTTTCCTTTTGGGCACCATCTGATTTTTTCCCATGATGTTCTATAATATTTTCAATCTCTGACATTCCTTTTCCGTTTTGGATGAATTCTGATGTTCCCATATGAATTTCATAACCTTCAAAAGATATTCCTGATAATTCCTTTAACTTTCCCTCTATCTTTTCAAATGTTCCCGTTACCCTTGTTGTCGTTTTCTCTGTCTGAAACACAGTATGGAGCGGCAGCAGTCCCATTCCATGAATGGTACCTTTATGTTCCATCCCTTCCGGGTCACTGATTGTTTCGCCTAACATCTGGTATCCGCCGCATATACCAAATATAATTTTACCTGCTGACGCTGCCTGTAGTATTTTTGCTTCCAATCCATTCTGGCGCATCCATAATAAATCTTCCATTGTATTTTTGGTTCCAGGCAGAAAAATAATATCCGGGTTTCCTAACTGTACTGGTGCAGATACATAACGAAGAGATACTTCTTCTAAACATTCAAAAGCATTGAAATCTGTAAAATTAGAAATTCTAGGAACCCGTATCACAGCAATATCTACTTTACCACAGGAATCTTTCTTTTCAAAACGCTCTGTTAAGCTGTCCTCATCATCAATATCTAAATACAGATAGGGAACCACCCCTAACACTGGTATTTTTCCACGTTCCTCCAGCATATCGATGCCAGGTTGTAAAATTGCCCTGTCACCTCTGAATTTATTAATGATTAGTCCTTTGATATAATGCTGCTCTTCTTCTGTCAACAAGGCAATGGTTCCCAATAACTGTGCAAAGACACCCCCTCTATCGATATCACCTGCGATTAGAACCGGTGCCTTTGCCATTCTTGCCATTCCCATATTTACAATATCATTTTCTTTTAAATTAATTTCAGCAGGACTTCCTGCTCCTTCTAAAACTATAATGTCATTTTCTTCTTCTAATGTATGATATGCTGCTAAAATATCAGGTACAAATTTTTTTTTATTTTTATAATACTCCCTTGCAGACATGGTACCTGTTACTTTCCCATTTACAATGACCTGCGAGCCTGTATCATTAGTAGGTTTTAACAGAATCGGATTCATAACTGCCCGCGGTTCAATTCCTGCTGCCTCCGCCTGCATCACCTGTGCTCTTCCCATCTCTAATCCCTCCCTTGTAATAAAGGAATTCAAAGCCATATTTTGTGATTTAAATGGTGCCGTTTTATATCCATCCTGATGGAATATCCTGCACAATCCCCCTGCCAGCAGACTTTTTCCTGCATTGGACATCGTTCCCTGTATCATAATCGATTTTGCCTTTGCCATTTTATCCCTCCATTTTTAATCCTGTTGCTATTATTATCCCAGTTACTTAATCTTTCAACTGATAGGTTATCAGATCGCAAGTGCAGTCTATCTGCATACTGCCATAGATTCTCTCTATGCTTTTTCTCTGACTTCCTTCAAGACCTCTATTAACTTTTGATTATCTTTATCTGTTTTTACTGCAATACGGTAATATCCGGCTTCTAATCCAGGATAATTGCTGCAATCCCGTATTAGAATCCCCTTTTTCAATAACAATTCCTTCAATCCTTTCCTATCTTTTAAAAAAATATAGTTGGCATCTGTTTTCCAATACTGTATTTTTAGGTTCTCCAATTCAACATACAGCTTTTCCTTTTCTTCTTTGATATACCTTCTTGTTTTTTCGGTAAATTCTTTCTCATCTATAGCAGCGATACCTGCTGCCTGTGCCAGAACAGATACATTCCACGGAGGTCCAATGTCATACATTTTTTCTAAAACTTCCTGATTGGTACATATTCCATATCCCAGCCGTATGCCTGCCATTCCATACATTTTTGTAAATGCTTTTAATACAAAAATATGTTTCTCTTTCTTTGCCTGTTCTAATAAAGTATACTTTTGGGGCTCATCCAAAAAATCATTGAAACATTCATCCATCAGCATAAATATATGTTTTTCCCTGCATGTTCTGCTGACTGCATACAATAATTCCGGTTCTATCACTGCACCTGTAGGATTATTGGGGCTGCAGATGCATATCAGATCTAAATCTTCTGTCAGTGCCTCTAAAAATGTTTTCTCTAATCTAAAATCTTTGTGATTTAGATAGTAATATATTATTTCTGTTCCACATGCACATAATGCCTGCTCATATTCCGCAAAACCTGGTGCCAGTATCAGTGCTTTTTTAGGCTTTTTTGCAAATACCAGACGGTAAATCAAATCTGCTGCACCATTTCCACATATCACCATTTCCTTGTCTACCATTTCTGCAGCAGCAATCTTTTCCCGCAGTTTTTCACAATAAATATCAGGATACTGTGCAATACTGTTTAAATTTTTTTCTACTGCCTTTATGATACTTTGAGGTGTTCCAAGAGGATTAATGTTTGCAGAGAAATCTAAAATATTTTCATATCGGTAACTATCACCACCATGTATATTTTTCATACCATTCCCTACTTTCCGGCTATTATTTAAAACTACTATTTCAACAGTTCAGATAGCAGCAGTCCCAAACTTCTTACATAAAAGACTTCATATATATTACTCCAAATTTAATGACACCTAATACAATGATACCAATGCCAGCCGTTGCGTATAACAACTTGTTCACCTCTACAATTTTTTCCGGGGTCACTTCTTCAATGGGTTCACCGATATATTCCTTTTTATGCAGTTCCCCAAAATAATACGCATCTCCTAATAATCTTATGTTCAGTGCTCCTGCACATACAGATTCTGTCTGTGCTGCATTGGGACTTTCGCTTTTTTTTCTGTCTCTTTTATAAATTTTCCATGCATTTTTCCCATTAAACTTTGGAAACAGAAAAGAGGCAGCCAGCATAAATATTGCACTTATTCTTGCCGGAATGTAATTTACCACATCATCTGTCCTGGCAGCACATCTTCCAAAATATAAGTATGTTTGATTTTTATAGCCAATCATAGAATCCATTGTATTAACCGCCTTATAAAAATATCCTAATGGGGCACCGCCGATTATCATAAACAACATTGGTGCAATAATGCCATCCGATGTATTTTCTGCTACTGTCTCTATTGCTGCCTTTGCCACACCTTCTTCCTCTAACGCATTTGTATCTCTTCCTACAATCATGGAAACTGCCTTTCTGCTCTCTTTAATATCCCCTGTTTTTAATGCTTTATAAACTTTCATACTTTCGTCTTTTAACGATTTGACTGCAAAAAGAAAATAGCACAAAATGCTTTCTGCCACTAATGCAAGTACAGGGTTTATTTGTGTACAGATATACAATATTAGAAATGGTACAAGAAACGAAATAGAAGAAATAGAAACAACCATACATACTCCCGCTGCCAACTGTCCGCTTTGTGTATCTCCAAACAATTTCCTAAACATCCTCTCCCCGCCTGCAATCATTTTTCCAATTAACCTGATTGGATGAAAGAACATCCAATAGGGATCTCCCACTGCCAAATCCAGCACAAATCCTATGAGACATGCACATAATGAGGAAAACATTACACTTCACTTCCTTTTATCTTAATTGCAATACCACTGTAAATTCGATATACTTCATCTGCTTCTTTTGCCAAATCACACAATATTCTGCCTGTTTCCTCCCG
>CAYRAV010000058.1:0-19100 GCA_964422365.1 uncultured Lachnospiraceae bacterium
GTCCGCCAGCCCGAATGGGCATGAGTTGCGGGATACCCGGATGGGTATACCTTATCGGACGAAGTCCGCCAGCCCAAAAGGGCATGAGTTGCGGGATACCCGGATGGGTATACCTTATCGGACAAAGTCCGCTAGCCCAAAAGGGCATGAGTTGCGGGATACCCGGATGGGTACACAAAGCGGGGCGTGCAGATTGTGGCAATGAATTTTCAAACACGCTCTAGTGAAGAGTTTATTGCTGTCTTACAATTTCCTTATTGCTTTTTAAAGCACTATCGTTTATATTATTAAAGAGATTCTTAATTTTAACACCTGAATGATAACAGGTTCTTTTCTACAATATAAAATAAATCAGAAATTAGAAATGGGGGATAGATAATGGCTTATCTACGAGTTCGTACAGACCAGCTTCGTAAAGGGATGATTGTCGTAAACGACGTTTATTCTTGTACTGGTGCAATTATTGTTCCAGAAGGCACTCCTGTAACAAAGGATGTGGTTTCACTTTTAGCAAGACATTTTATCGATTATATCATGGTGGATTATCAGGCAGCCTCTCCTGCCTCTTCCGCAGAGATTTCCCCAGCAGAATCTACTACAAAGATAAGTTCGGGGCAGATAAAAGAATTCAAAGAGAGCTTTCATGTTGCAGAAACAGCGCTTTCTCAAAGTTTAAAAGATATCGTTGCCCAAGACAAAGAATTAGATGTTTCATTTCTTCTTGGAAGTTTAAATACTATAGTTGAAAAGGCAGGAAATGAAGTTGCTCTGTGTGACATGCTCCTAAGTATGAAACAGAGTGCAGAAGGCTTATATGCACACTCAATTAATGTAGCTCTTTTAGGGCAGGTTCTGGCACAATGGCTGAACCTTAAAAAAGAGGAAATAGAAGATGTAGTATTGACAGGTCTTTTGCATGATATCGGACTATTAAAAATAACAAATGGTACGCTTCCTCCTAATTTTTCATTTCGTGAAGAGCTCTTACCAAAAAAATATGGAAAACACACAATAGAGGGATATAATATCATCAAAAATAAAGATATCAGTGCAAGGGTGAAACAGGCAGTGCTTACCCATCATGAACGGCTGGATGGAAGCGGTTTTCCGTTGAAAGCAGATATTTCGAATATCAACCCGATTTCCCGCATAATTGCCATTGCCGATTTCTATGATACCATGACAATGAAATCAGAGGGCGGTGAACCAATTTCCCCTTTTCTGATTTTGAAGGAATTAGAGGAAAATGGACATCACAAATACGATTCCGAGATGCTCATAACTTTCATTTCAAGACTCGCCAATAATTTTATCCGCCATAAGGTGCGTTTGAACAATGGACAGACTGGACAGATTGTCCTAATTAATAAATTCAATCTGACACGTCCATTGGTGCAGTCGGGCAGCTGCTTTATTGATTTGTCACTTCGTCCAGACCTTCAGATTACAGAAGTATTGGATTAAATCGTTCTTGATTCTATAATGAATATATCAAAGACTCTACTTTGAACAGCCTTAATCCACCATCTGAAAACAGTGGAATTGCGGTATACCCAAACAAATATACCGCAATGTATATGCATCTATTCTTCCTCCTCTCTAAAAATTTACTTCATGTATATACTTTTCTATACAAAACCTGCTTGTACATAAACCACCAATTTAAACTATACTTTCAAGGTATACTTATATATTTGGAATAAAATTTGGATTTCTATCATTTTAAGGAATCTTAAATTGATATAGTATGAGTACTTAACATGTTATCAGCATGTTTTTACTGCATGAATACTCTATTACAAATCAAATACAACAAACTGCTGCCTATTGGAATTTTAGATATTTTTTTATCATTTTTTCCATATATTCTTCAAATCCATTCTTTGTATAAAGATAAATTTCAGCTTCCATGTTATCTTTTTTTCCCTCAATCCTGATTTCCGACTTATTTTTTTCTTTTGCCAGAACAATCCAGTCACTTTCTGCAATATATTTATGATCAAAGGTAATCTCTATCTGTCTGTGAAACGGGTAGATGATCTGCAGGTTACTTATCTTCTTTACATTTCCTGATACCAGTTTTTCCTCTTCAAAATAAGAAAATATGGTATCTTTCCCTTCATATATTGGCAGTACATATGACCTCCCTATTTCTAAATGAATTGTTTCATCGCCAACACAACCACAAAAATCTGACTCTAATATGACCTTCTGCCCCTTTTGATAATTTCCATACCACACATAATCTACACACTTCGTACACTATTGTGCCTGCAGTTTTCTTTAATCTTCCATTTTTCTCAAATTTATCATCTTCAAACACGCTCTAGAGTGTGTTTGAAAATTGCTTTCTGTAAGATGTATGACCCACTTTGTGGGAGATTTGTTTCAAATTTAGGAGGTGCAGCGAGCTGCATTGACTAAATTTGGAGTAAATATACCACAAAGCGGGGCATGCAGATTGCGGCAATGAATTTTCAAATACGCTCTAGTACTTCGGTCTCATCAAACTCCCTTCCTCAAAAGTATATTCCGGAGTATAAAATGGATAGCTGATTTCCGTTTCATAATACCATGGATTATCTTCATGTAACGGATTCTTCAAAATATGAAACTGTTGTGCTGGCATATAACCTTGTGCCAGCAAAAAAGCTTTTTCTCCATTTTTATTTTTACAAACATCCACTACCATTACCACATGACCCGGACTGCCTCCGTGTATAAAAATATCTCCGGCCTTTATCTCATCACTTTTTATCGGTTCTGATTCCTGTTCCATAGAAAGGGTACTGGCATAACAAAATACCATCCGCAGATAACTTTCTAATGCTTTCTTAGAATCATCTGGCTCTGCCCCCTGATACCAGCTTGTATCATTTCCATTCACGCTTACACGCATTCCTTTCCGCCAATGATCAAAGTCACAGGAAAAACCATTTACAAAATGAAATTTCATCTTGTTATATTGTTTCTGCTCATAAAAATATTCAGCATACATACGAATAACTGAATCTGCACACTGCTGTAAATCTCCATCTGTCACCTCCATATTAAATACTGCTGCATGAACATTCTGATTTCCTTTTTTCTTACCATTATACAACAATACCGGCTGCCCATTTTCACATAATGGATAATTCTCCAAAAACGCACCAAAAGAATTTTTCTTATATGAAATACGAGTAAATCCTTCTGGTACACAAATTCGTTCTTTTAGACAGGTTCCATTTTCATTGAAATAGGTGTAACTTCCAGAAATCGGTGTTCCTTCTATGGGTTCTGTACTTTCTGGAGTTGTACTTTGTAATTGTACAGAATCACCTAAGGATAACTTATTTGTATCTTCGCTGTGCTCCTCTTTGCTTATATCTGCTTTGTGTTCTGCATCTTCTCCTGGTGTTACATCTGTGTTCTGCCTGACTGTTTCTTTATCCTGCACTACTGCAGTCCTATTACATCCATCCGCCAGTACCATCGCTCCGATTAGCATAAACAAAATTATTCTTCGATTAAATTTCAACATGTTCCTTATCCCCTTTCTATAGCATGTTTAAAAAATTAAAGCTGCACAAAAACACCAGAAATGTCCATAATAATGGAATGAGAATCATGGAAAACCCTTGATTATTGCATAAAAACAGGTTGGATTTTCACATAACTTTTCCGATACTTTAGAGTGTGTTTGAAAATTGCTTGTTACAAGATGTACGTCACAATTCGTGGGGGATTTGTTCCAAATTCATGAGGTGTAGCGGGCTGCATTGAATGAATTTGAGGCAAATATCCATGCAAAGCGGGGCATGCAGATTGGGGCAATGAATTTTCAAACATGCTCTAGCATATTGATGAACAGAAAGCAATTTTCAAACATGCTTTATCAAATACTATATCATCTTCTTTTTCACACTTTACTTATTATAACATTACTTTATTTGCATATCTACTTTATCTAATCCTTTTACAAAAAATTCCCAAAAATTTAATTGCATGTTTTTATGAAAGCAGATATAATGAAATTTGAAATATACAAATTTGCTAACTATTCAAGACCGCTATTTATGATGGCTCAGAATCTCTGTTTTAACTATAAATTTACAAATTGTCTGAACAGCACATTCCTATCCAGCTTCCATCTATGGATACAACCAATTATAGGAGAATCCTGCAGGCAGCCTTTTCTTACAATTTTATATCTATTGTCTTGAATAATTACCAAATCTTTTAGAATAATTATTATCAGAGGACTGGCATAAAACACTTTTGCTCTAGAGTGTGTTTGAAAATTACTTGTTACAAGATGTACGTCACAATTTGTGGGGGATTTGTTCCAAATTCATGAGGTGTAGCAGGCTGCATTGAATGAATTTGAGTCAAATATCCATACTCTATCGGACAAAGTCCGCCAGCCCGAATGGGCATAAGTTGTGGGATACCCGGATGGGTACACAAAGCAGGGTGTGCAGAGCCACCTAAACTATTACCAAACATGCTCTAAACTGCTTAATAAAACTTTACATCTTGTTATAATTATGAAGGGATTTTATTATGGAACAAACAGAAAATACAAATACCAAATCTGAAAAACACAAACTATTAAAACGTGGTCCCCATGTATTTGAATCGAACCGGCAATATTTTACCATCAGCATTTATGCATTATTTGTGATTGCTCTTGGTGCAATCATAATCTATTTGATTATGAACTGGAAAGAAACACGAGCTGGCATCATTCATTTTTTAGGAGTACTCGCACCATTTTTTGCAGCTTTTTTTATTGCTTATTTATTGTATCCTATCACGCACTGGATTTATCAGTTATTATTTTACAAAATAACAAAACAAAGAGCAAAACGCACTTGCAAATTTTTATCTATTTTTCTTGCTTATATATGGGCAATTGGATTAATTGTATTATTTGTCAATTATGTAACACCACAGATTACCCAAAGTATTGTGGATCTGTCTCCTAAGATTTTAGAATGGAGTAACTCTGCTATGACATATATACAGAATCTGGATGAAAGATACCCTAATCTGGATTTTGCCGTAATCGAAAACTATTTAAGTAATCTCTACCCACAGCTTATGAATTATGGAACCAATGTAGTCAAAAACATTGTTCCAGTACTTTTTAATGTTTCTATGAATGTTGTAAAAATAGTGATTAATTTTATTCTGGCTTTTGTTATCTCCTGTTATATGTTGTCTGATAAAAACCAGTTAATCATCAATTGTAAACGGCTGCTCTATGCGATTTTCAAAAAAGATGCCGCAGACAACATTTGTACAACAGGAAGAGAATGTAATAAAATTTTTAGTGGTTTCATTATTGGTAAAACCATTGATTCCTTTATTATTGGTATCCTCTGCTTTTTGCTGATGTCCATTTTTAGATTTGATTATGCTCTCCTGTTAAGTGTTATTGTTGGTGTAACCAATATGATACCTTACTTTGGTCCATTTATTGGTGTTATTCCTGGTATTTTCTTATATCTTATTGTAAATCCGCTACAGGCTGTATTCTTCGCCATTTTGATTTTATGTCTACAGCAGTTTGATGGATTGTGGCTTGGACCAAAAATCCTTGGAAGCAGCACCGGATTGAAACCTTTGTGGGTTATCTTTGCTATTACAGTAGGAGGTGCTTACTTTGGTGTATTAGGGATGTTTCTTGGAGTACCAGTAGTGGCAGTAATTTCTTATCTGTTAGATACATTTATTAAAAGGCAGCTCCGCAAGAAAAATATTATAATACCGAGAATTATGGAAGAAAATGCAAAAGAAACTGAAAATGCAGAAAATAAATAAAACAAAAAAACAGCTGTCTCTTCTTAAAAAGCAGACAGCTGTTTTTTATTCCATATAAATGCAGATTCTTTCAAATCCATCCACAAGGAACAGTTAAGAAACAGCTATTATGTTAAACTATACTTTAACTTATAAATCTGGTCTCCATCTGTAATAACATTATAAAATTCATACTCTTCATAAATTTTTTCTTTTAACTCTTTATTTGGTATTACATCTATTATCAAGGAATAGGAAGCTGATTCTTTTGATTCTATATCTATTTGTACATCATCTTCACCAGAAATATCTCCATACCAGACATCCCCCCCTGAAAATACACAAAAACCAGGGATGATATCATAAACGGAAACCATATCCGAAGATCTATTCTCTATGTATAATGGAAAATAATATCGGTAAACATCTGTTTCATAATCTGTATCATATTCCTTTGCAATCTTTGGTTCCCCTATTGTATATGATATATTATTATTATTAATATACTCCGAACCAAAATAAAGTGTATTCTCAATTGTCTTTTTTACATTTTTATTCACCATATTATATCGTATTACAAAAGCAGCAATTAAGATTATGATAATACTGATACCAATTAGAAAAGCTATCACTCTGTGTTTTTTATTCTCAATCAATATATTCACATAATTCACCCTCTTTTATCTCATATTTTTGGGCATCAAGCATATCCAAAAACTGCATATCATGGCTGGCAATTACTAAAGTTAAACCTTCTTCCTTTAACTTTAGAATCAGTTGTTTCAGGTTTTCGATTCCATCTGCATCGATTCCATTTGTAGGTTCATCTAACAATATTAATTTAGGTTTATTCATAATAGCCTGTGCAATTCCAAGACGTTCTCTCATTCCAAGAGAATATTTACGGTAATTCCTTCTGTCATTTGGATTGAGACCTACTGCTATTAAAGCTTCTTCTATCGCTTCCTTTGAAACATTGTCTTGTATCATTGCTAATAATTCCAGATTCTTTTTTCCGGTAAATTCAGGTAAAAATCCTGGCATTTCTATCAGTACCCCTATATCTTCCGGAAATGTACCATTTTCTAATTTTTTTCCATTAATCTTTATTTCTCCATCCACTCTAATCAATCCAGAGATTGCCCGCAGGAGCATGGTCTTTCCTGAACCATTGATACCAATTAAACCAGTAATTGTTCCTTTCTCTATGGATAAATTAATATTTTTTAATATCTGTCTGCCTTTTATTACTTTATTTACATTTTTTAATTCAATATAACTCATAATCTGCACCAAACCTGCCAAGTGCATAAATCCACTTATATTTTGCAGGCACAAACACAAAGGATGAAAGAGCTGTGTTTGCATTTTCCCTTTCTTCTATTATTTCTTTCACCTTTTACCCCCAAACGGAACCTTTTAATAAATCTGATTTGTTTATCATATATCCACCTGAAAACATGGTGATTAACACAACGATGGAACAGGCAAGTACACTTACTGCAATGCCGCCTCTTTGATACATGAATATGTTGCAGTAAAAAATTTTGATATCAACAGGTAATCCTATTACTACATAGAAAATACATACTATCATTCCTGCCATCTCATTAAAAATAAAATCCACTAAAATATATACACAATACAAAGCATACATTCCCAGACATTGCATACACACTGTTTTCATTATACTGATTACTGATAACCCTGATGCCATTTTTATATTCGGAATGAATAAAAACAGCATTGTCTTTTCTATAAAAAATGCAATGGATAACACTATCGAAAAAATAAACCCTGCCATAACTTTACTGTACCAGAAGTATGCTTTCTTTTTTACATGAGGCAATAAACAATCTGATATTTGATATATGTCATTTTTTACAATATCCATATAAATCAAAGCAATTCCGATCTGTGCCCAAATCCACTGAATTGGAATTTTACTTTTGTCATCAAGAAATTCCTGTAGAGAAATCCCTGTAAATCCTCTGATAAACATTATATATTGATGATATTGCAGCATAAAAACATCAATAAGAAAAATACTGCAAAAGTACAACAACAATCGTTTCCATTGTTGTGTAAGCAGATAAACATCTCTTTTTAACAAGCAATATAGTTTCATATCCACTGAACTCCTATTTAAACCTAACTAATTGTGTATATCCCCTTTTGTTTTTTATAAAAATCTTTTTTTTCTATTACCAAATATAACAAACATATTAATACAAATATAAATAAAACCAGATATGTAACTCCTTCCCGGAAACCATCCCATGTAAAGTACAGATAACTATCTGCAGGAAAAACATACTTCATAAATAACTGCTTTCCGAAATAAAACTTCCCTGCTTCTTCTGCCCCCACAACAAGAAAAACAATTAAAATACTATATATCATCTTATCCCACAAAAACTGAACCAGCATATATAATAATCCAAGAATGAAACATAACAGCCACATCATAATGTTGGTTCTTACTACTATCCCTAACACATCCATACTATTCTTGATACCATACTGCAATTCTATATCTGTATTGGCAAATTGTGTGATATGGCTGGCTTTACTTATGGCAAAAATTAATAAATTTACCCAAATACTAATAAAAGCCCCCACAAATCCACATAAGAATATAGAGTACCAGAAAATAGTTCTTCGGTTTCTATAATGTACTATTTTATTTTCATCCTGAAAGAACTTTATACATGTAGATAAGAGCAATATCATTGCCGTTATGGGACCAATCAGTAAGTTTTCCCACCGAAATGAGAACCAATATACCTCATATTGGGTTTCCGATTCCCAAACTCTTCCTACAATCATGCCAAGTGCAGCAATTAGAAAAGAAACTCTGGTTGATAAACCAGACCAAAACACATACATAAAATATTTTATTCTACTAATACAACTCATTTCTCTTAACTCCAAAATAAAAAACAGAAACAGAACTTACCAACATTACCAGCATAATCATGAGCATGATAGTTAAATCTGCCCTTCCACTTGGCATTATCTGCTGCACATACGACATAATATGATAAGTTCCACTGCCGTTAGGAATAATAATTCCAACAATTGATTCATATAAATAATTAAGAACAAATGCTGAAATCCATACTACAAATATATTTTTTACCAATGAACTGACTGCCAGTGAAATACTTGCCAAAAGCCCTCCAATTAAAAATGCAATAAAAATGGTAATAAAAATATCTGCGAGAGGATGCTCATAATATAATTTTGCAAATAATGTTTCCTTTCCATATAAGGTCACAATATGTGTTTCTCCTGTAATGAAATCCATCTTTTTATCTGCTACAAACAAATAACATAAATAAATGTTTGAGAGCAGCGGAAGGCTTGCCACTACACCTCCTATTAAAAAATTGCATGCATATAAATTAGTGAAATATGACTTTTCTTTTCCTCTGGATTGAATATAGGTATAATATCCCGTTAGCCTGTCAGACAGATAAAAATCTGCCATTGGAAAGGAAACAATCAACGGAATCAAAAGATATAGTATTGAAGCATAGATAGATCCCGTAAAACCGCCAATCCAAATATCATATACACAATGTCTGTATTTACTATCACTATATGGCAGCACATCATTTACAACATACAGTACAGAGATAATTAATCCTGTTACTATTGCAATGTAAAAATTCTTCTTTTTAGCCACTCTAATAAGAAAATATTTGAACATATTTTATTCCCCGCTTTATTCTATAAATTCCGTTTTAAAAATCATGATGTTATCATCATCTGTTTCCTGAAAAGTATAATAAACCTTATAATATTCTGTATCCATTTCGTTAAAATCAACTTTTATTTTTAAATCACATTCTTCCTCGCAGTCCAGAATCTTTTTGCTGCCTGTCAATACTCCATTGTTTTCCGTTTCACCGACTATAATCGAAAATTTCTTTGCAACTTCTTGTAATTTAATTTTCTCATTTCGTCTGCCATTTTTTATATGGCATAAAATAATAAAACGTTGTATACGTTCACCCGAAGCATTTGTGACACTTTTTTGTTTGACAGACTTTACAATATAATACATACCACATTCTTCACATTCTTCACAAAATGCTGCTGTTGATGTCTTTATCCTTTCTTTTATTTCCTTGTCTTTTGGTATGTCACCATTCTCTGAACTTTCCAGCTCTTCTTCTTTGGGAGTACTATTGCCCGAAATTATATTATTTATTTCAGGCTGCCTATCACCCCCATTGTTACTTGTATGTTCAGATAATTTGATGTGCATAATTGCAGCAACTATGAAAATACAAATTATAACTTGTATTATCTTGTACCTTTTTTTCATAGAAAGACACCTCGATGTATATTTTTCATCAGCCAAATCTGTAACTTATATGTGTTTATTACAGATTTGGCATTTGATTACTACCTATGTTAAATAAAAATCAGCCTGCTTTATTATTTTCCTGAATCAGGACTCCATACACCTTCCACCACATTTGGAGCATTTGATGGAGCTTCTGCTTTAATTCTTGCATATCCATATCCATCTTCATTTACATAGTTTGTCATCCACTGTTCTCCTGTTTTGTTTAATGTATAATAATAACCACCGGAGCAATTATGGTTCGTAGTACTATCACTGTATTTTTTTCCTTGTACCCATCCGGTTACTTTATTATTTGTATATTTTACTTTATTCACTTTTATATAGACCTTACTGTTATCATCTTTTTGCCGATATGAAGTTGTATCTGTACCTCCTGCAGAATTAAATGTTAAATCAAATGATTGATCTCCTCTATTTGCAGCTGATGAAATACCAGACATTCCTCCAATTGCCATCAACATTGCCATTGCCATAATAACTGTCCTTTTTTTCATATTTAACTTTCTCATATAAATGATTCCTTTCTGTAAAAAATTTTTTCTTACACTTCAGTCATTAACTGTGTATAATAAAATGTATATATACAATTTTATTTATGGATTTTGTATTTTGGGTGTGCCAGCACATAAAGTTCCCTTTTTTATTATACAACATTCAGTAGCATTAGGACGTGTTTAAAAATTGCTTGTTACAAGATGTACGTTACAATTTGTGGGAATTTGTTCCAAATTTATGAGTTGCAGCGGACTACATCGATTAAATCTGGGCAAATAGCACACAAAGTGGGGTGTACAGATTGCAACAATAAATTTTCAAACATGCTCTAGGACATCTGTTTTATATTTTCTTTTCAAAATATGCACAGTCTCTTTGGAAATGCATTATGAAATATATGTCCTATTTATTGTTTTTACACCTCCTTTAAACAAAATAATTGTAACATATTTAATTTACATTTTCAATATTAAAAGTAAAATTTGTAAAGACCTGTCGAAATTTGACAACAACATATTTCAACTCCCTTATCTGTTTTTAATGCTAATATTTTTATTTATATATACAAAATCCCTATTTATATAAATCGGGTAGGAGATAGATAATTATTTTATCTACCGACCTCCCAGTCGAGTAAACCAAAGGACTTTCACCTTTAGTTTCTCACAGAACCGTACTTGAAAGTCTCCTTTCATATGGCTCCTATTTGGCAGTGTACAACACCATCATCTGCATATCTTTCAAAAGGTGACTGTGGATAGTTTCTTTTCATCCACATATTATCACAACATTCCGCTCCCTCTACACCGAAGGGTTCTTCAATGCTGCATTCCAGTATCTCCACATCTTCCATGGTCTTCGTCAGAAAGTCAGTGACTCGACTCCCTCTTGTCCCTTTGCAGGGCTAACGTAACGATGCTACAGGATTCACTTTATGTTACGGACTGTTATTTTGCACCTGTTTCTCACAGACATACCCCGCTTCAACACAATCGGTCACCCAAAAGCATTGGGGGCTTGCTACAAGGCTCACTGGCGATTACCTTGACCAGACTTTCACTGGTAAGCTGATAACAGCTTGCAGAACACACGACTTTCACCGATTAGATTGCACCCATACTGGGCGCACATAAAAAACAAAGTATGTATTCCCACATACTTTGCTGCTATATTCACACTATTTACAATTTATTTTATTAACTGCAGTTGAGCCTGCCAGAATTGCTATTGTGGCATCTGCAACATTCTCCTATTCTATTACCCAAAAACGTTCAGTCTTTTTTTATCATACTCTCTATTACTTTCATAAACTCATCCTCCGTTATAGAAACGGATTGAATCTGATAACCAATATTATCATCAATAAAACTTGCCTGCAGCATCTTATCATTTTTGTAAAGCATCACATCAACACCTGAAATAACAGATTTTTCCCCTTTCACTAATCGCAAATCTGAGATAGGAAGTTTCCCTTTTGATGTTATGATTGAAATACTTTCACCATTAATGCCTGAATATTCAAATGTAATATTATCCATAAGCACATTTCCATTCTCATCTTCAAATATTGTATACTCTTTTGAACGGTCATTCTTTTGGATAGATTCTGGTAAATAAGAAAGTGAAATATCTTTACCATAATATTCACATACTTTATCCCAATCATATATGACTGAAATTGCACCTGTTGGAAGAACTACTTTATTTTTTTGAGTCTGAGCCGATTCCATTTGGTTAAAAACAATATGATCCGAACCATCTGCATTTTTTCTAACAAGTAAAAAAATAACAAGCACGCATATCAATCCAATCATAAAAATACCATAATATTTTATTTTAGAGTTTATTTTAATATTCTTCAAATCCATTCCTCCCTAAACATATCAATCTTTTATTTTACTTATAAATACCTGTTGTTCTAAAACATGTTTTAAAATTTGGTGATTTAGCTTGCATAACAATCTGAATGATATTCTCTTATAAAGATTGTCATTCAGATTGTTATTATGTTTTTATTTCTTACATTTATTTTTTATAGAATCAAAATCATAGGTATTACGTACACTGCTTATAACTTTCTCCACATTCTCCTTACTACTCTTCTCAATGTCATCTACAATCACTTCCTCCTTTTCATCAACAGGAATTTTTCCTGTAATAACACCTGTCGGTATATACCAATCATTTTCTTCTGAATAAGTTAAGTAAAGTACATATGGCTTATTGATAATCATCTTACTATAACCAGCAATATGATAATTTGTATCAGTTTCTGCATCATAAAACTCATTTTCCAACACTTTAATTGTCTTAGATATATTACTGTCCTTTGTTCCTTCTAATGTTTCACTAATTGTAAAATCTGATAAGGTATAAGCACATAATAGAGTTTCTCCATCGGCACTATAAACAAAAGTTGAATCAGATTCTGATGATTTTACACCTGTAACAACAATATCTGAGGCATTTCTTAGTTCTTCAGCAGAGTTGTATTCATCAATTTTAGCACAAAGCACCACATCTTTTGTATTATTTTCTATATTCCTATTATGTAATAATGTGCCTATTCCAATTAGAACAAGGCAAGTTATACCTAACAATAATGTTTTCTTTTTTTTAGTAATTTCCATCGTAATCTCCTTATCTATTCAAACATAAACAAAATATGTTCTCATGTTATTAATACAATTTGCTGATTCCTGCAATGTCATCAGATAATGGATAAGCTTTTCCATTGAATCCATATGCCCTCATTACTGCTTTACTTTGATCAGTACTAGTTGATGGATGATCTAGTCCTAAAGCATGTCCTGTTTCATGTACAATTGTTTCATATCTTTGAGAATCCGTTGTATCTGATGAAAAAAATGATTTATAAAAAATAATTACATTTTGATCCCCATTAGGATATGTCACCCCATAAGTTCCATTATCAGTTGTCTTTGCAGCATGATATGCAATATTAGAGCTACTAGATGCAGATGTAGTTGATATACCTATTTCACTACAGTATGTATCCCATTTTTTGGCATATGTTAAAATGTTGTATGATGATACATTAGAGGCAATATAAATTTTAACATGTTTAGGGTCTGATAGCTTAAGTCCTGTAAACTGGTATGCACTTACCTTGTCTGAAATTACATTCATAATAAGCACACTTGTTAGTAACATCAACACTAATTTTTTTCCAATTCTTCTCATCACTTATCTCCTTTATATTCTTTGATACTTCTTTAAAAATGTTTCCTTCTTATCATCTTTTAATCCAATACCCTATACTTTTTTATTTTATACTAATTTGATATATTATAGTATATTCATACTTTGTAAATATTATTTTCCTTTTTTTAAATTATTACATCCAACTACTATTTTTAGGCATTTGTTAAACATATCTCGAGCACATATGAAACATGAATGTAAATATACAATACAGGTTCTTTGTTCTTTTATTTCACTATTCCTGCTTGCAATCATTGAATTTCTGTTACCTAATGCCAAAAATATTGATATAACCGCTGCCATTTTAAATGCTATTTTTCTATATATTTTTTATAATAATCTCTATTTCATTTCTATTATGTGATAATGATATAATTAAAAAATTTTTCTTTCACATTCACTAAATATATAGTTTAATAACAATAACCTAAATACCTACAATAATGATACCTGATAAACCATAAAATCTACTATATTCTATATATATTAACATATTGCAGATATTTAGATTATAAAACTACGTATTTTTTTAACACAATTGGGAATGCTATTTTTCATAACATTCCCAACACAAAACTTTTTCCTTCCAATCTGATTTAACGGACCTTTTTTCTATCTTTTCCCTTTCCTATCAAGCATAATACTGCAGTCAGTGCAATTGCCCAAAGTATGGCTATCGAAAAGCGGTATAATTGTAGATAATATAGTGCTAAACTTAGCACTGAAAGAATAGTTGTTAGAAATTTTTCTACCTTTCCATAAACTTTTTGTTCCATGGAATCTAGAGGTTTATTGGAATCTTCAACAGGTGCAACAATGTACAAAGTACAAACTGCCCATGCAAGAATACTCAGGAACAAATAGAATGAAAAATGCAGATTGGAAACTGCCCATGCACTGACCATATATATTGGAATTGAGAAAAGAAAGCAGCTTCTGTGCGTTGGCATATGAAACCCACCTGCATAACTTCGCAAAATGGAGTATCCTGCTACAAATGTTAGCATCTCGAAGCAATGTCTATAACAGATACCAAACCCAAGAACCATAATCCAGTTTAGTATCATCATAATTCCATTTCTAATACCATATTGATACAGTTCTCTATCTTCTTTTTCTATAATCTGTGCCTGCAGCATTTTATCTGTAATCAAGTTCACAACCGTTTCAAGCATTAGAATCTCCTTAATCTTTTAGCACTTTGTGGCACTTCATCTTGATGTGTAGCAAAAAAACAAGCTGAATTCTGAATACTCGTTGCGACTAATAATGCCATTGATGCTATACTCATTAGTACACCATTCAATGCTCCGGTTTTTATCTTTCCCTTCATTTATTCCCCCCTCTCTTCTGTCCAAAACCACTCTAACACACTAATTTTCCTAAATCAATATATTTTTTACAATGTTGTAAAAACTGGTCGAAATTTGGTAATAACGTGTTCCAATATTTTCCAATTTTTATTTTTCCATCAATGCAAGTTCTGCAATAAACTGTCCCTCTTTCCTGTATAACTGAATATTACCATTATATTTTTCTACTGTTTTCTTTACACTGACCAGACCAAAACCATGATTCTTCTTGTCATCCTTTGTTGTAACAAATTCCTTTTCTTCACTCTCCCTTGTACTATTTTCAATGAACAGATATAGACTTTTATTTCTTTGCCGCATCTGTATGAATATACAAGGATCTTCTACCTGCTCACTTGCCTCAATGGCATTATCCAGAAGATTTCCAAGTATAATTCCCATATCCCCTCGTTCTAGTTGAAATGTATCTGCTATCTGTATTTCATATGTAACTGATATCCCTTTCTCTCTGGCACATTTTATTTTTTCTTTTAAAATAGAATTTATGATAAAGTTACCTGTATACTTATCTTTCTCTTCTAATGTTTCAATTAAATTGTTTACAAATTCTTTTGCCTGTTCATGACTGTTTTCTTCCATATCTTTCCTATTTTCATCATCAAGCCTTACATTCAATTCCAGCAGTTGATTCTTCAGGTCATGGCGAATACTTCTTATTTCTTTTTCCTTTTTCTCAAGGATATTTAAGTACTCTTCCTTTTTTTCTGATTCATACTCCATTTGTTGGTTTTCTAATAGCTGGTAATACATTTTTTGAAATTTTTCCAGTAAAAAATATAATATCAGCTCCAAGCACATACAGCCTATTGCAGCCCCCATATACATGCTAACATGCCATCCCTCATATATAATCATTTTATCTACTAATGATACAGCAATCCATATAGAAATAATTGTACTGACACACAGTAAAATTTCTATTTCTTTGGCTAACACTCCCTGACGCCTAGTCTTATTTTTTGCAACTTGATAACAAAAACATATTACTAAGATTCTACCAACTATAATTGTACAAATATATGTTTCTTTCAATCGCAGATCTGCAGAATTTAAGAAAATCTTTACAATACAGAGTGCAAAAATCTCTACAGCAACATTTATGGCAATATAAATGGCATCATAAATAATCAGATTTCCAATTTCTTTTTTCTTCTCATAAAATGTTGAAATCCCTACAACAGAAACAATAGATACCAGCAGATTGATCCACGGATTACCTATTACCTGATTCGCATATGTAATTGCTGCTATATAAACCAAACCTACCAAATAAAATACTATCTTCCTGCCATGTCTCTTTTCTGATAACAGGCTAAAATAATATAGTACAATAAAATAATCAAGAACATTGGTGGTTAATTGAAATATCCCGGAAACCTGCTGCATTAGATTGCCCTCCGATTGACCATAAACAAATATTTTACAAATTTCTCTCTCACCTGATTTTTATATTTCCTTGAAATGGGCAGTTTTTCTCCATTTGACAAACAAATTTGATCTGCCCCTATCTCCTTAACATATTCCATATTAATCAGATAAGAGGTATGGCAGCATACAAAATATTTCTCCTGAAAATCCTTCTGCATCTCTTTGAGAGAACCATAAAAGATATCTGTTTCTCCTGTACAGGTATGTAAAATGATTTTTCTTCCTACAGATTCAAAATATCTGATCTCACTTAATAATATATGTCTTTCCTGATAATGAACTGTATAGGTAAATACTTGTTTTCCTCTTGACAATAATTCTATTGCTTTTCTAAATGCTTCATTAAATTTTTCCTCCACAATAGGTTTCCTTAAAAACCGTAATGCATCGATCTCGTATGCCTCACATGCATATTCATCATGGCTTGAAAGAAAGATTAATATAGCAGAATTACTTTGCTCTCTTATTTTCTGTGCCAGTTTGTATCCATTCATGCCACCCTCTTCCAATTCAATATCCAGATAATAAATATCATAATGCTCACACTCCATTGCCTTTAGAACATCTTCCCCTTTTTGAAATGTATCTATCCGGCATATTTCCCCTAACTCCTGTTGCTTTATTTTCCCACAAATATTATCACTTATCATCTTCTGATCTTCACATACTACTATCTTTATCATATGTTCGCTTCCCTTCATCATCCAGAAAACATTATTTTGTCGATTTTTGCTGATTTCCTTGTTATTTTACTTACAATCACAATAAAATATCAATATTTTATGTCAATGTTACATTTTTTTTGGACTATTTTACATTTGGATTACTCTTTACAATTTTATTTTGATAGTAAATATGCTGTGTAAATTAAGTTTTATTTAAATTCGACTATATTATTTTATATATTGTAAAATAACTTGAGAATCCGTTTTTGTAGTAATTATTCATGATTGCCTGAAATTTTATACTATTTGTACAATATTTTAAATCATTATTGTATGTCAATATACTATTTATTTATAATTATATTAAAAAGCAATTTCTATATTATTAGAATTGACAATATATTTAAAGTATACTATGATATAAAAGTATTGCAATACAAAATATTTTACAGCAGATGAGGTTAATATATGAAAGGAAAATTTTTAAAGAAAGCGGCAGTATGTATAGCAGCAGTATTTGTTACAATAGAGGAAAGTAATACATTTGGAAAAATTGTAGGAAGAACAGGTAGAAAATATGATGATTTGCATAAAAGTGGATTTGATCCATACAAATATGTAAACATACAAAATTAGCAGCTCAGATCATGAAGGAGGAATATAATTGAAAAAGAAAAATCTTTTTACAATATGCATGATTACTGTGATTTTGTTCGTAACAAGCTGTGGGACAAAAGAAACAATAAATAATAAAACGGAAGAAGAAGGAAAAAATATTGTACAACAAACAGAAGAACCAGCACAAGTAACAGAAACTCCGGTACACACAACAGAAACTCCAGTACAGGCAACAAGAAATCCAATACAGGTAACAGAAAATACTTTGATTTTTTCCTGCAAAACAAATAAAAAAAACACACCGGGATATCAAGATATAGAAACTGTTTGCCCCGACAGCTTTTATGTGTCAGATGATATGATTCTATTAGATGATACTGTGAACAAACGAATCCTAGTATATGAAAAAGGGGAATTCGTAAAAAGCATAGAATTAGATTGGAATTATGATATACTGGATCTGTTTTATTTAAAAGAAGATCATATCATAAAAACAGTTTATACAGATTATAATGCAGATACTGCTGCCTATTATACCCTAGATATTAATATGGAAGATGGAAGTAAGACAAATGAAGAGAAAATTGGAGATGGTGAACATGTATTGTTACATTTTTACTTTCGGGAAGATGGTAAGTTAATAACTGATCATCTTCATGATCCCGCCAATGAAGAACATGAAAAACTTTTCAAAAAGAAGAATAAACTTCTTTCAAAAGACTTTACTTCTACAATCTGCTTTAAAAACGCAGACGAAAATGAACTGGTGCTCAATTGTAGTAAATTATACCCAATCGGTGAAAAATTGGGTAAACAAGAGGTTATTTTAAGAAGTGAGAGCGGACAATTTGTTACCTTTGCTGTTCCGGAACAATATGAAAAAAGAAGTCTGAGTCAGGGTTTTGGCTATATAAAGTATATTAATGGAAATATATATCAATTATCCGTTTCAGAAGATAAGATTGAAATTTACATTCTTGCAGAAGAAGATATAAAAAAGAATGATATCAGGTATTTAGAACGAGTGGTTCGTTAAGATTTTCCAATAGCAGATGGTTAGAATTTAAAAAAACAAAAGGGGCTGTCGGGAAATAGATAGCCTAAAAGGGGATAGATGAAACTCGCAGA
>CAYRAV010000059.1:0-18675 GCA_964422365.1 uncultured Lachnospiraceae bacterium
CATCAATCTTTTGAATAAATGGTATATCTTCCTTCTTTCCATATTTATATTTTAAATATAACAATATGCTATTGCTTGTCCACCGTCCATTAAATACCTTTTTCTTTATTTCTTCTTCTGTATAATACTGATTTCCTGTTATGGTTATTTTATGAATTTTAAAATAATATTTTCCAGCAGCTAATCCGATACACACCAACAGTATTACTATAATAGCTGCTATCTTATAAACGAGCTTTCCCCTCTTTTGTTTCTTTTCCGCCATCTTTACCTCCTATCTAGCAAATCCAATCTCCTCCATTTCGGTCTTGCTTGGGCTTGTTTTCTCTATGACTTGCTCATCATCCTTATTCTGGTATATATTGTTATTCCTCTATTTGTTCAATATGAGCCCCTAGTTTTCTCAAATTTTTATAATAATTTTCATAGCCACGATTGATATACTCTATATTTCCAACCTTAGTAATACCTTCTGCTGCCAATCCTGCGATTACCAATGCAGCTCCCCCTCTTAAGTCTGGTGCTGTTATATTGTTTCCTATTAAATGTTCTTTCCCTCTTACAAATGCCCTTTGTTCTTTCACGATAATATCTGCACCCATTTTATTCAATTCTTTTGCTGTCTTAAAACGATTCTCAAATATATTTTCTTCTACCATACTTTTTCCATCTGCGATAGCCAGAACTGCCAAAAATGGGGACTGCAGATCTGTGGGAAATTCCGGATATACTCCGGTATAAAGTTTTTTGACACTCCTGGGTCTTCTTTTCATATTTAAATATATACTTTTTTCCCTGCTGTCACTATCTTTAAATTGAATATCTGCTCCCATCTGATTTAAAACAGAAAAAACTGCCTGTAACTGATTTCTGCAATCTGCTTTTAACTCAATTTCACCTTGTGTTGCTGCCACAGCAGCCAGATAGGTTCCTGTTACAATTCTATCACTCCCCAAATGATACTTACATCCTTTTAATTTTTCAACTCCCTCTATATTAATTTGGTCTGTGCCAAGTCCATAAATTTTCGCTCCTGCTTTTAACAAAAACTGCCCCAATTCCTTTATTTCCGGCTCTGTTGCTGCATTGATAATCTGTGTCATTCCATTTGCCAAAGTAGCTGCCAGCATAATATTTTCTGTTGCTCCCACACTTGGAAAAGGTAATACAATCTTTGCTCCTGCCAGTTTTCTGCCCTGACAAAACAGACTATTATTATCTTCCTCAATTACCACATTCAATTTTCGAAATCCTTCTAAATGATAATCAATTGGACGCTTGCCAATTGCACAGCCGCCTGGATACGCAATCTCCACTTCCCTCTTTCTTCCAAGCATGGCACCTAACACTAAGATAGATGCTCTGGTAAGTTCTGTGTCTTCTTTTCTAATCTGTGTTGTGTGAATATGTGATGCCCTAAGCAGCAAACCATCTTCTTTCCATTGATAACTAACCCCCAGATGTGACAATAAAATGAGCATTGATTCCACATCTGTTATTTTTGGACAATTCTCTATCTCTATCTCTTCTTCTGAAAGAAGTGCTGCCGCTAAAATAGGTAATACTGCATTTTTAGATCCTTGCACTTTTATTTCTCCATGTAAAGGTATTCCACCCTGAATTTTTACATAAGACATTTTCAGCACCTTCCTCTTCCTTTCCATAATATATTATATGGTCAAAGCAGAAAAAGGTGCTTTCCCTATTTCTAACGGTTCACTTGATTCGATACACTTAGCACCATTCCCATCTCTACTAGAAGCATTGCTACAGCAGTACCTCCATAACTAATAAATGGCAGTGGTACACCTGTTGATGGCATACTGTTTGTAACAACTGCCACATTCATAATAACCTGAATTGCGACATGTACTAATACTCCACAACAAATTAACCCCCCAAACAAATCCGGTGCACTAATTGTAATAATTAGAATCCTCCACAAAAGCATTAGAAATATAAAAATAATTGCAATGGCTCCTAAAAGTCCTAATTCTTCACAGATAATGGAAAATATCATATCATTCTGCGCTTCTGGTACATATCCTAATTTCTGCATACTCTGTCCCAAACCTTTTCCAAACATTCCTCCTGAAGCAATAGCATATAATCCTTGTAAAATCTGGAAACCTTTAGGATGGGTTTCTACATTAAGCCAAATCTGGACACGTTGTGCACGGAAACCGGAACCCATAAATGTTCCTAATGCAATATATCCTGCAACTGCAGTAGCAAATAAACCTCCTGCAACCAGAAAATACATTTTCTTTTTACTTGCAACAAAACAGATACCAGCTACAATAGCAGTTACTACAATGGCAGTACTTAAGTTCTCTGCTGCAATCAGTCCAATAATTGGAAGCATAATAATCATTACTTTTACAAACCCCATAAAAGAATTTACAATTTGGGGAGATAGATAAATGATATATGATGTAACCAATATTGCTGTCAGCTTTGCAAAGTCTGATGGCTGAAAGGTTCCCAGTGGTCCCAGTTTGATCCATCGCTTTGCACCGTTAAATTCTGCACCAAATAATAATACATAGATCAATAATCCAAGAGTCAGAACATAGATACACATAATAAAAGATATTTTTATTCCTTTTATCTTTCCTAGTAATAACCGATAATCCATCTTAGACACAATTAGCATAGCAACTGTTCCTGCAATAACAAGCAGTGCCTGACGTTTCAGGTAATACATAGAATCATTCCGCACCAATTCTGCTGAATAATAGCTGGTACTATAAATCATTACCAAACCAAAACAAGCCAGAAATAATACAAGAAACAGTAGACTATAATCATAATAAACATATGTCTTTTCTCTGGTTCTATCTAATTTGCTGCTTTCTGCATATCTGTCATTTCTTCTGGTTCTCGACACTGTTCTTCCCACCTTATCCCTCCTATGTTTCATTGTAATTTCTTCAGATTTGATTCTCGCATCCTTCTCATATCATTTACATTTTATGAACCATTTCCTTGAACATATTCCCACGTTCTTCATAATTTTTAAACATTCCCCAGCTTGCACAGGCAGGTGACAGCAATACAGCCTCTCCCGGCTCTGCATGAGATGCACAAAATTTTACTGCTTCCTGTAAATCTTCTACTTTTACAATGTTATGAAATCCACATTCTCTTGCTGTCTTCTCTATCTTATCAGCTGTCTGCCCCAATAGAACAAGATATTTTACTTTTCCATCAAAGGCTTCTATCCACTCTTTGTATTCTGAACCTTTGTCATATCCTCCACCAATTAACAGTGTCTTTGTTTCCATAGCTTTTATTCCCTGTATAGCCGCGTCAGGATTCGTTCCTTTGGAATCATTGTAATATTTTACACCATTTTTTTCTGCAACATACTCTATTCTATGCTCTACTGCCATAAAGGCTTTGATTGCTTTTTTGATACAATCCATTGGCACACCCATATTCTTTGCTATGGCAATACCCGCCATTACATTTTCATAATTATGTACCCCTAGCAAATTTAATTCACTGGTTTTACAGATAATTTGTTCTTTTTCACCATCAGATACTACGAATTCATTATTCTCATTTAAATAAATGCCTTTCTCTAACTTCTGTTTACTGCTAAAGAATATACATTTGCATTTTAATTTTTTACTCTCTTCTCTTAAGACTGTGTCTTCATAATTTAATACACATACCTGATTTTCTGTTTGATTTTGTGCAATTTTCATTTTAGCAGCAATATAATTTTCCATAGTATGATGACGATTCAAATGATCTGGTGTAATATTCAACACAGCACTGACATCTGGACAAAATGCATGTGCCGTTTCTAATTGAAAACTGCTTATCTCTGCAACTACTATAGAATCTTTTGTTGTTTCTAATGCACGTTCTGTATATGGTATCCCTATATTTCCCACAACAAACACTACATCAAAATATGTTTTCATAATTTCCCCCACCAGTGCTGTTGTTGTTGTTTTTCCATTCGTTCCTGTAATGGCTGCAATCTTTCCTTTTGTAAAATGATATGCAAGTTCTACTTCTCCCCAGATTGGAATATTTTTTTGTCTAAATACCTCTAATATAGGTAAGTCTATTGGAACTCCCGGACTCAATACTACCAATTCTGTTTCCTCTGCCACTGTATCTGTGAAACTGCCAATTAGTATACGATCCACTTTCACTCCCTGCAGTTTTTCTTTTATCTCTGCTTCTATTGCTTTTTCATTTCCTTCAAACATGGTCACATTTGCATTTACCCGCTCTAGTAACTTCGCAGCTGCAATGCCGCTTAATCCTGTTCCTACTACTACTACTTTTTTATTCTGAAAATCCATCATTCTCACCTTAACTTTCCTATTTCGTTCCTTCTATCTTTTACATTTTACAGCTGGCTGACTATTCTTTGTTATTTTCTATGAAAGTACCCTTTTTGCTTTAGCAAAAAACTGGAAACAATGGTACAATATGCCCTTAGCGAGCAAGTTCTCACATGCATATTGTATCATTGTTTCTGCATGGCTGAACTGTTACATCATTTTATTATCCTAATATATGCTTATCTGCATTTAAAATTGTATTCCCATTAACGCAATCAAGCATAACAGTGCTGTAATAGTGGAAAATACTGCTACAATTCTCGTCTCAGACCATCCACATAATTCAAAGTGATGGTGGATTGGAGCCATCTTAAATAGTCTTTTTCCATGTGTCATTTTAAAATATGTTACCTGAAGCATAACACTTATTGTTTCTAATAAGTAAATAAAACCAACAATTACTATTACCCACGGCATTTTCAACATAAATGCAGAAGCTACTACAAATCCTCCCAATGCCAATGAACCTGTATCCCCCATAAACACTTTTGCAGGATATACATTATATAATAAAAATCCAAGCAGGCTTCCTACAACAGCACATGTAACTGGTGAAATATGCATGTTCATTCCTACAGCAGTAACTGTAAAGAATGTAGCTACAATTACAGTGACACTTGTTGCAAGACCATCTAGTCCATCTGTTAAATTCACACCATTTACCGTACCCAGCATAACAAATACAACAAATGGTGCAAAAACATATGCCGGCATATGAATATACCCATAAAAAGGAATCATTGTATCTGTTCCAATGTCACTGTAGAACATAAGATAACATGTAAACGTTACTGCAATAATCAACTGCCCTAACATTTTCTGCCATGCTCTTAATCCCAGGTTTCTTTTCATAACAACCTTAATATAATCGTCTAGAAATCCAATCAAGCCAAAACCTAATGTAACAAATAACATTGGTATTACCTCTTTGTATTCACCGATATACAATAAAGATGTTAAAGTAACACTGCATACAAAAATCAGACCTCCCATTGTAGGTGTGCCTGCCTTTTTCTGATGTGCCGCTGGTCCTTCTTCTCTAATATACTGACCAAATTTTAACTTATGTAAAAACGGAATAATAATTGGACATAAAATTACACTGATTGCAAAAGAAATTAAAATTGGTACTATTACTTGATTTAACCGCATTTTTTTCACCTCAAAATCGTCTTGCGTATTTTTTATGAGAAAGGTTGCATTTATAAGATTTTTTTATACAATCCTTTACTATCTACTATTAAACAATTCATGATTATAGACCTTCCTGAATGAAATTACAAGTCTGGAAAACCATTTTTATAAAATCTGTTACTAGAGCATGTTTGAAAATTGCTTGTTACAAGATGTATGTCAAATTTGTGGGGGATTTGTTCCAAATTCATAAGGTGCAGCGAGCTGCATCAAATGAATTTGGGGCAAATATCCATCCCTGATCGGACAAAGCCCGCCAGTCTGAATGGCATGATTGCAGTATGTCCGGATAGCTACGCAAAGTGGGGCAATAAATTTTCAAACATGCTCCAATGTGTTTACAATTCATCGCTACAGCCCGCTGCACCTGCGTTTGTGAAACAGCGCCCTCAGAAAATATTCTACACTTAACCCTCCAAAACTTAATGTTTGTCATGCTAATCTGTTGGTTTAATTGTGGGTTCTGCTGTATATTGCTGCTCTATTCCTAGATACGGAAGTATATTTGCAAAAACTTCTGCAATGACTGGTGCTGCAATGGTTCCACCATAATAAATCCCCTCGGGCTCATCAATTAATACAATTGCTATCACTTTGGGATTATCTGCTGGCGCAAATCCAATAAAAGAAGAAATATATTTATTACTGCTTCTTGGAAGTTTTTCAGATGTAGCAGTCTTTCCACCTATTCGAAATCCTTCTATATAAGCATTTTTTCCACTCCCGCCATCTACTACAGCTTCTAACAATTGTTTCATGGTTTCAGATGTCTGCTTTGAAATCTGATTTTCTTTTTCCTCATATTCTAATATTTTTATCTGAGTCTTATCCTCATTCTCTACTTTAATACCAAAATGAGGTGTAACTGCCTTTCCTCCATTAATTACCATACTGACAGCCTTCAACAATTGTAATGGTGTAATCTGAAAGGACTGGCCAAATGACATAGTAGCAAGTTCTACTGCACCTACGTCTTCTTCTTTATGCATAATGGAATTTGCCTCACCTGGCACATCAATTCCTGTTTTTTCAAACAATCCTAGTGTTTTAAAATGCTGATACATGGAATGTACACCAACCCTGGCTCCTATTTCCATAAAAACAGGATTGCAGGAATTCTTAATTCCATCTATAAAATTTTCAGCTCCATGACCTGCTGTCTTGTGACAATGAATGATTCTATCTTCTACTTTTTTATATCCTGGACAGAAAAACTGATCTTCTAGTTTTACAACTCCATCTTCTAATGCAGATGTTGCTGTTACAATCTTGAAAGTAGAACCAGGTTCATAAGTATCACTAATACATGGATTTCTCCACATATTATTCAAAAGCTCTGTTTTATTCTCTTCTGTTACAATAGACATGTCAACATTCTGCAAGGTATATGGATCATTCAAATCATACTCTGGTACATTTACCATTGCATATATTTCTCCATTCTGCGGATTCATAACAATTAATTTTACTGTATTGGCATTTTTTGCTTCTAACACTTTTTCTGCTGCCTGTTCTGCATATTTTTGAATATTTACATCTAAACTGACATATAGATTTTTCCCTGCAATTGGCTCTACACGGTCTTCAGCAGCATTTTCTATCTCTACACCTTTCGCTGTAGTCAAGGTAAGAATTTTTCCATCTATCCCTTTCAGAACACTCTCATAAGCAACTTCCAGTCCTAAAATCCCCTGATTATCACTGCCAGTAAAGCCAATTACTTTAGATGCAATACTAGAATAAGGATAGAATCTTTTATAATCTTCATCTACCATGACTCCTTCTAATTGATATGCTCTGATTTTATCCGCAATATCTTTTTCCACATTTGATTTTATTTTTTCTCTTGAAGATATTTTCTCTACTCTTTTTGAAACATAATCTTCACTCAATTCAAGTTCTTTGGTTAATACTTCTATTACTTTTTCTTTGTCTTTTAGCTGACTGTGAATAACTGATATTGTACACACCGGTTTATTTGATGCAATTTCTACTCCATTGCGGTCATAAATTTTACCTCTTGCAGCCTTGATAGAACGCTCTCTTTCTTGTACTTCCTTTGCCATAACACCATAGTGTTCTGCCTGGAAAACCATAAGATATCCTAACCGAGCAGACAACATCATTGCTACTATTGTGACAATCACAATAACAATAAATGCATTTTTTTTCTGATATGAATGAAATTTTACCACAGAAAAACCTCTTTTATATCTTTTGTTTATTCTATGGTAAAGTTAATAAAAGTATGTTATTGTTCTGGTACAGTAATTGGTGTTGGTGTAATCTCCACAGTACCTGGATCACCTATCTGTGAAACTTCCGGATCATCGGGATCAAATATATCATAGCCTTCTTCCTCCTCTGAAAATTCCGGTGGTGCTGTTGCCGCAGGTGTACCTGTTGGTCCCTCTGTTGCATCCGGCTTTTTAGATGCATTTGGCTTTTGTGTCTCTTTTTCTGCCGAATCATCTCCTGAACCTTCACCTTTTACTTCTTTATCAGGATAAATATCTAAAAATGGAAAAATATCTTTCATAATGGCATTTACAACATTTGTAGCAATATAGCTATGTGCCTGATCTGCAACATTTGGTTCATTTACAATAACATATACGACTACTTGTGGTTTATCTACTGGTGCAAATCCTATAAAGGATAACAAATATTTTTTATTTCCACGAGGAATTTTTTCTGCGGTACCTGTCTTACCTCCAATTGAATATCCACTAATCTGAGCTGCACTACCTGTACCATTTTCAACTGTTTCATACATGTATTTTCTAATCAATGCACTTGTTTCCTCTGAAACAGTTTTTCTAACCAATACAGGAGAAATATTCTTCACAACAGCTCCATTATCATTCAAAATCTGTTTTACAACATGCGGCTGATAATACTCTCCACCATTAATAACAGATGAAATTGCAGATGCCATCTGTATCATTGTTGTGGTCAGCCCCTGGCCAAAACAGGATGTTGCCATCTGCACTGGTCCTAAATTTTCTTCGCTATGAACCAGCCCGCGTTCTTCCCCTGGCAAATCGATTCCTGTTTTCTGTCCCATATTGAAATTACTCTGATATTTTGCAAAAGTACTTCTTCCCAGCCTTCTTACAATCTGCATCAGACCATCATTGCAGGATTGCATTAGAAGGCCTTCTAATGTCAGTGAACCATGTCCTCCCCTGACTGCACAGCCAATCCATCCTCCACCTACTTCTTCTCCTCCATTGCAGTCAAACCATTCACCATCATATACTTTATTCTCTTCTAATGCTGCTGCTACAGTTAATGGTTTGAACGTAGAGCCCGGCTCATATCCATAGCTAATACAGAAATTTCCCCACATTTCATTTAACTTTATTGTTTTTTCTTCTTCTGTCAGATCTTTTACATCTTTTTCATCATATACCTGTGTCAAATCAAAAGGGTTGTTCAGATCATACATGGTCTGTGATGACATTGCATATATTTCTCCATTGTTTGGATTCATAACAATGGCACCCACATCGACTGCACCTGTTTCTTCCATAAACTCAGAAATTTTATCCTGTACAATTCGTTGGATATTTGCATCAATTGTTGTTACAAGTGTATTTCCATTTATCGCTGACTTTACATTTCTCTCTAACTTTAAATCAGCATCATAATATCCATATTCTCTTCCCGCTGTTCCATTTAGTTCATTATTATAATACCCTTCTAACCCCCATAAACCGACATTGTCTGATGTCGTAAAGCCAACAACATCGCAGGCAATATCATTTAATGGATATTTTCTCTTGTATTTTTTTTCAAACCATACTCCTACAATATCTTTATTTTTCTTTTGTATTTCCTCAAATGCTGTTATAGTATCATAGTCAAGCTCCTTTAATATGATGGAATATTGAGAATTTGGCTTTTCCTCTAAAATTTTATTTAACTCTTCTTCTGTCACATCAAAATACTGTGTTAAATATTGTATTGTGACATCTTTACAACTTACATTTACATCCTTACTTTTTGCCTCTAGAATTGTCTTTGGTGCAATAATAAGATTATATACTGCTGTACTGATCGCAAGTTCAGTCTGATTTCGGTCAACAATATCCCCTCTTTTATAGGGGATTTCATTGCTTACATATGTCTGTTGGGATAACACCCTCTTTGCATAACGTTCTCCATCTTTTTCTGTTAAAAACCATATACGTCCAATCAGCACAATAAAGAACACAACAATAATACAAAATGCAGCCAATAATCTTGATTGCATTCTGTACAAAAATTTTTTCTCCTTTTTCGTTTTTTTTCTTTGAATGTTTCCTTTATATTTTGACATAATCTTACCTATTATGCTATGAACGCCTTTATCTGTTCATAACCCTTTCATTTACACAATATTACTCTTTTCCCAGAATCTGGTCAACAATATTTTTAGATGCTGACTTTGGTATATCACCATATTGTTTTACATAATCACTTTTTGTACTATCATATGTGATAATCTGTTCTTTTTCAGCATGCACCATTCCGAGTTCTTCTGTTGCTACCTTGTAAATATTGTCTAAATCAATGGAACTTGTCACAGCTTCTAATGCAATATCATTGTCTTCTTTCATCGTTGCAATTGTACTTTCCATTACAGCCACTTTTTTGCTCATAGTCGTAATATCTGCCTGCACCTGTAAATAGTGTATACATAAAAATACAGTAGCTGTAACAGCAGCCGTCATTCCAAGAGTTGTACCAAGATCCATATTAGGTGCTTTTTTCTTTTTTCTCTTACCAGGCTTTCTCACCGGCTCCTGTCGTCGTCTCTCTTTATCATAGTCATATTCCGGCTGCAATTTTCTTACTGCAGTTCCGTCGACATATTGATACCGTCTTCTAACATTTCTTTCTTTCATTCTAAATCCCTTTCCTTCCCAATCCATTCTTATTTTTATGATAACTCCACTACAACCGGCGCTCAAATACTCGCAGTTTAGCACTTTTAGAACGTCTGTTATATTCTAGTTCCTCCTCTGAAGGAATAATTGGTTTTCTTGTTATCACTCTGCCTTTTGATTTATTCCCACATATACATATTGGAAAATTACTTGGACATGTACAAGGATTCTCATTCTTTCTATAAATACTTTTTACAATTCTATCTTCTAATGAATGAAATGTAATAATGCAAATCCTCCCTCTATCATCAAGTAATTCTATCATTTCATCTAATGTATCTTTTAAAACCTCCAGCTCTTTGTTCAATTCAATCCGTATCGCCTGAAATGTTTTTTTTGACGGATGTCCTGTATTTTTTCTCACCTTCATTGGTATGGCTGCTTTAATCACTTCTGTTAGTTCATTTGTAGTTAAAATTTCTTTCTCTTTTCTTGCACGTACAATGTGTTTTGCAATGTTCTTTGCAAATTTATCTTCTCCATAATCCCGTATAATGCGAAATAATTCATTTTCACTGTATTCGTTAACAATATCTTTTGCTGTCATTGGATTTCTCTGATCCATTCTCATATCCAGCGGCGCATCCTCCCTATAAGAAAACCCTCGTCCGGCAGTGTCTAATTGATGTGAAGATACTCCTAAATCAAGTACAATTCCATCGACTTTAGATATACCAAGTTCCCCTAAGACCTGTTTCATATTACAGTAATTACTTCTTACTATGCTTATCTTTTCTTCAAAATCCGCCAAACGTTTCCTGCCTGCCTCAATCGCTTCTGCATCCTGATCTATTCCAACAAATTGTCCCTTTGCACCCAGCCTTTTGCATACTTCATAAGCATGTCCTGCTCCTCCCAATGTGCCATCTACATAGATCCCATCTTTTTTGATATTCAGTTCTTCAATTGTCTCATTCAGCAGGACGGATATGTGTTCAAATTCCATATTGCTCCTCCAGCTAAAAATTAATTCCCAAATCCGACATATGTTCTGCAACGGTGTCCATATCATCATATGTATTTTTTTCCCAGCGTTCTTTACTCCAGATTTCAATCTTCCCTACTATCCCTACAAAAACTACATCTTTGCATAATTCTGCTTTTTCCCGCAGTTTTAATGGTATCAATATACGTCCCTGCTTATCTACTTCACAAGTAACCGCACCAGCCATAAAGTAACGCTGTAATTGTCTTGCTTCTTTACTTCCAGGAAGCTCACGTAATTTATTGACAAAGTTCTCCCACTCCTCATCAGGATACACAAAAAGGCATCCATCTAAACCTAGAGTCAGTACAAATTTGTCTCCTAATTCCTCTCTAAACTTCGCAGGTACTATCACTCTGCCCTTGGCATCAATCGTATGATTGTATTCGCCCATGAACATCTTTCAGCACCCGCCCCTCTGTAATTTTGAACCACTCTCCACCACTTTGAACCACTTTCCACCACTTTACATTTTATTTTAGTATATTTTCGGAAATTGTTCAACCCCTTTTCCCACTTTTTTTCATTTTAAAACCTCTATTTAGCCACAATTTTATTAAATTAAAATATCTCGACATTTTCCTCTTAATCCTGACAATTCTGCTAAAGCATGTTTGAAAACTGCTTGTTACAAGATGTGCTTCACAATTTGTAATAAGCAATTTTCAAACACACTTTAGAACGGTTCATACCTTATTCCCCATGTAGCACACATCTATTACAGTATTGCTGAACCAGCTAAAGTTACCAGAATATACAAACAGGAGCCGTTCATTCATCCAAATAGCACATTATATATAGTTGCCAATATCCTGGCTGTAGACTACATAGAGTACTATTTGTTCTTAATGCAACAGCTCCATAATTTTTTATATCATTATTAGTATAGGTGTCAAAATTCTCGTAACAGTTCAGCCATGCCATTCATAATTTACCAGAATGTACATTATTACCAAAAAATTTACGGTCTGTCTGGTAAATTATTCCTTATCTTTACTCTCATCATAACAATAGCAATTGCTGAACCAATCACCATAATAATTGCTAACATCTGGGATATCGGTATCTGCGTCCCCCACAACAGCAGCTGATCTGTGCGTAATCCTTCTATCCAGCTTCTTCCCAAACCATAAAAAAATAAATATAGCAGTATTATCTCACCATCAAATTTTTTATGATTGCTATACCACAATAACAAAATCAGCACACATAAATTCCAAAGAGATTCATATAAAAAAGTCGGATGCACTAAAATTGTTCCATCTATTACATATTTCGATAACTGTTCTGCTGATTTTTCGGACATATGTAATACTGCCTTTTCCCATGGAATCTGCATTGCAAAAAGTGTATCTCCCGCATAACCTCCAAATGCTTCTGTGTTAAAAAAATTACCCCATCTGCCTATTATTTGTCCTGTTATTAATCCAAGACATGCTGTATCTGCTAATAATGTAAACTTTACTTTTCTTACTTTAGAAAATATTACTGCAGTGATAATACCTGCAATCACTCCACCATAAATCGCAAGTCCTCCGCCTCTGATATTAAATATTTCAATAAGATTGTTCTTATACTCGTCCCAACTGAAAATAACATAATAAATTCTTGCACCAATGATGGAACATACAATTGCATATAACGCAAAATCCAGATACATCTCTGTACTTTGTCCTGTTTTCTTCGCCTGATAATTGGCTATCAGAAAACCTGCCATCATGCCAAATGCAATAATCACACCATAGAATGCAATATGAAATCCAAATACATCAAAACCACTTCTTACATTATCGAAAGTTATCCCCAAATTAGGAAAACTAATCTTCGTACCTGTCATATTCTGCACCAAGCCTTTCAAATACAAACCTGCTTGTATTTTCTTTATTACACATTAAACCGGAACAATACTACATCTCCATCTTGCACAATATACTCTTTTCCCTCAGATCTTACCAGTCCTTTTTCTTTCGCAGCATTGAAACTTCCACAAGCAATCAAGTTATCATAATTCACAATTTCTGCACGGATAAATCCTCTCTCAAAATCTGAGTGGATTTTACCGGCGGCCTGTGGAGCTTTTGTTCCTTTTGTAATCGTCCATGCCCTTACTTCCTGCTCTCCTGCTGTTAAAAAACTGATTAATCCCAATAAACTGTAACTTGCACGTATCAGTTTATCAAGCCCTGCTTCCTTCAATCCTAAGTCCTCTAAAAACATCTCTTTTTCTTCATCATCTAGTTCCGCAATTTCCTGTTCAATCTGTGCACAGATAACAAAAACTTCTGAACCTTCTCCCTTTGCATATTCTCTCACTTTTGCAACCTGCTCATTGCTGTTTCCATCATCCGCCAAATCATCTTCTGATACATTTGCAGCATAGATAACGGGCTTTGCAGTTAATAAATTATAACTTTCAAATAATTCCTGTTCATCTTCATCATCAACTTCAAAATTCTTTGCAAGTTTTCCTTCCTCTAAAAATGCTTTTAATCGTTTTAATAAGTCTTCCTCCTTGGCAAGACTTTTATCATTTCTTGCTCCTCTCGATACCTTTGAAATTCTTCTTTCCAAAATTTCGATATCAGAAAAAATCAATTCCAGATTAATTGTTTCAATGTCGCGCAATGGATCAATCGAGCCATCTACATGAACAATATTTCCATTCTCAAAACATCTTACTACATGTACAATTGCATCCACTTCTCTGATATTAGATAAAAATTGATTTCCCAGCCCTTCTCCTTTTGAAGCACCTTTTACCAATCCCGCAATGTCCACAAACTCAATGGCTGCTGGTACAACTTTTTGTGAATGATACAAATCATCTAATACTTGTAATCTTTTATCTGGTACTGCTACCACACCTATATTAGGGTCAATGGTACAGAACGGATAATTTGCTGATTCTGCTCCTGCTTTTGTTAATGAGTTAAATAATGTACTTTTTCCTACATTTGGTAATCCTACGATTCCTAGTTTCATAATTTACTATACCTATCCAGAAAGCCTTTATCTTCAAAGGTTTCTGCCTTTCTCTATATTTTTACTACACCAATTGCTACACCATTTTTTACATGATTTTAAGCATTACAGCATAGTATTATATCACATCATCTACCATTTGGAAACAATCAAATTTACTTTAAATCTTCAAACTGTAACACAAAATTACATCTTTCCTGTACCACTACCTAATACTCCTTTGCTATATCTTCTTCCAAAACACTATATTTTTTCATAAAAAACATTTTATCTGCATCACTACAAATCAACATGATCTCATGAAATTTTCCATTTTTCCTATCACGAAAGCCGGCAACCTGCTCTCCTGTGCAAATACTGGTTCTAATAACTGCTTGTTGTTTTTCCTTATTATATGGCTCTACTACCATCTTTCTCTTAAATTTGAACATTTCTATCCCTCATTTTTTGACCTTTTTACTGTTATCTTTTACATCAATTTATACTATTTTTATTGTAATTATATGACTTCATTTTGAGTGAAGCTTTGCATATAGCTCTCTTTTTCGTGTATGGCGTAATTTACCATCATTTTTATGCTGATAATTTTCTCTCAACCAATCTTTATCATAATCATTTTCTCTGTTTTCAAAATATAATGCTTCAAATGGTGTAAGCGGACGATTAGAACAAAAAGGACAAGTGGGATCACCACAATTAGAACTCATCCATACATCACAGGAAATACAACATATCGCATCATACTTGTCATAAAAAAATAAACTTCCATTACATATTGGACACTTAAATTTCAACCAGCTGCCGTATTTATTCATTTTTTTCAATTTCGCTTTATATTTTGAATATCTTTTACTGTTCTTCATATCAAATCACCACTTATAAAAATATTGTATTAAGTCAATTGGAATGTACGCATTTCCGTTTTGCCGAAAGTATGCAGAACAAATCCGCTGCTCGCCGGAATAAAAAAGTCCAACTTTGGTATTTTTTTGCGTAATTTTTAATTTTTAAACACGCTCTAGAGTGTGTTTGACAATTGCTTGTTACAGGATGTGCGTCACAATTTGTGGGGGATTTGTCCCAAATTCATGAGATGTAGCGGGCTACATTGAATGAATTTGGGGCACATATCCTCGCAAAGTGAGGCATGCAGATTGGGGCAATGAATTTTCAAATATATTCTAGTACACTATAAAAAGCAGATAGTTTTTATTTCTCTATCTGCCTTATAACCAGCAATAAATTAACTGGCAAATTTCTATAACAGTTCTGCAATATCCAAAATTAATCTTTCTGTTTTTTCCCATCCAAGACAAGGATCTGTAATAGATTTTCCATAACAGCCTTCTCCTATTTTTTGGTTTCCATCTTCTAAATAACTCTCAATCATAAATCCTTTTACAAAAGATCGGATGTCATTTGATAATCTGCAGCTATGCAGCACCTCTTTACAGATGCGAACCTGTGCCTGATACTTCTTATTGGAGTTTGCATGGTTAGTATCTACAATCACACCCTGATTTTCTAAATTTCTTTCACTATAAGCTTCATACAATCTCTCTAAATCTTCATAATGATAATTAGAATAGCATTTTCCATCTTCTTTTACATAACCTCTTAAAATCGCATGTACAAATGGATTACCAGGTGTTTCCACCTCATATCCACGATAAGAAATTGTATGTGGAATCTGTGCTGCCAAAATAGAATTTAACATTACCTCTAAATCCCCGCTTGTAGGATTCTTCATTCCTACTGGTATTCCAACTCCGCTTGCAATCAGCCTGTGCTGTTGGTTTTCCACAGATCGCGCACCCACAGCCACATAAGATAATACATCGGATAAATAACTGTGGTTTTCAGGATACAGCATCTCATCTGCACAGGTAAGTTCTGTTTCCTGTACCGCACGAATATGAAGTTCCCGCAAGGATAACAATCCTTTTAACATATCAGGATCTTCTTCTGGATCCGGCTGCAGGGCAATTCCTTTATATCCTTCCCCTGTAGTACGCGGCTTATTTGTATAAATACGTGGGACCAAAATCAATTTATCTTCCACTGTTTCCTGGACTTTTTTCAATCTGCTGATATATTCTAAAACTGCATCTTCTCTATCTGCAGAACAAGGTCCGATCACCAACATCATTTTATCAGACTTTCCACTTAAAATATCTGCAATTGTCTGGTCTCTTTTCTCTTTC
This sequence comes from uncultured Lachnospiraceae bacterium, assembly GCA_964422365.1. Lineage (GTDB taxonomy): Bacteria > Bacillota > Clostridia > Lachnospirales > Lachnospiraceae > CAYRAV01. The sequence continues at coordinate 16,667 of CAYRAV010000059.1, forward strand.
ACTTCTTTCATTCTGTCAGTCATAGGAAATTTTTCTTTTAATTCCTGTGGTGTATATAATTTCCTTTTTATTGTCATCTGCATGTCCATATTTGTCATTCTCCTTATTTTTCTATTACCTCTATTGTAAAGTTCCATTTTTAAATATTATTTCTGAAATTTTACCTGCTCCATAATCTGCTCTTTGGTGTAACTACCCATTTATCCTCCACTCAATGGATAATGGCAATTACTTTCCCTTAAAAGTTTTTTTTAACAAGCACTTTTCAAACACACCCTAAAATATCCATGAAATTACCTTTTTCTATCACTTTACATTTTTATCTTATCATATAAGAACACAATTATCAAAGAAAGCATATAAGAACACAACTATCAAAGAAAGAAACATAAACACAGATAATCGATTTGCAAAATTCAATACGGCTCTATTCCATGACACTGTTTCCACTTCTTTTCTTTTTTCAATTTCAAACTTATTCTTCTTTTTTGATTTTTTACATACAACAAATGCCATTCCTTGATCTTCATATATCTTTACGTTTTTTTCAATATGTTTGCTCATATTTCCAATCATAACATCACTGCGAAAAATACGCTGCTGTCCACAATCATCCACTACTACCTGAAGATAATATGCCGTTTTTTCTTCCATAGAAGAGGTTCCTCTAAAAAATGTAGTTTGTATTGACATTTTTATTAACTTATCTACCACTCCGTTATAACATCTTCCATTTGTTATAATTTCTTTCACTAAATTCCTTTCCTTTTGAACTTGAAATACAACACTTGCCGCCAGCATAACATAACATAGTAACACAATAAAGAACTCATCGAATCTTAATTCTCCCATCATACAGTATCCCTCAAAAAAATAGATGCAATACACTGCAATCGGAAAAAAAGACCAATATAAAAAATGATAGCTTGTTTTTTGATAATAACGCATAGTAATCATTCCCTTGTCGAATCTTCATTTGTATCTGCCACTGAAAGTTCAATATCTACACCTGAAACACCAATGCTGTCTACTGTTTCTGTATCATCCGGCTTCTTATTTGTTTCCTCTTCCTCATCAAACATAGAATCATACTTTTTATGCTTCTTATTCGCATTCAAAATAGATGTCTGTTTCGCTATCTGGTACAAATCCCCATCATATTCCATCAATTTCTTTTCATCAGACAAAGGTACTTTATCCCCTCTAGATATTCTTCGGGCAATTTCCATAAGTTTTGCCAAATCAAGAAATGCATCCTTTTCAGCCTCTGCATTTTCTTTCTCAGTCTGCATATTTTCCTGTATTTCCTGTTTGTACTTCCTCTCTTCTCTCGCTTTTTGTGCATCTTCTAATACCTTTACTGCTTCATCTGACAATTCCAACTCCACACCATCAATAGTCACTTTCCCAGCAGAAAGTATTTTACTAAAATCATTGGCATTGATATGTACCCTCTTTGTAGCCGCTGCATTGTTTCCTAAATTAATAAAATTACTGTTTTGTAATTGTGTATTCATGTTATAAATATTTCTGATTGTATTAGACATAATCCCATCCCCTTAACACTTTTTCTATTATATCGACATATTTATTGCGCACTATAACCCACAATTGTTTATCTGATAACAATTATAAGTTCCAGTTCAGCCATGCCATCCATACTCCTTTTATCCTGCTGTCATTATTATATCATGAAAACAGAAAAACAACCCTGCACCATTCAAAGTTCAGAAATTTTTTCATAACATTTTCATTCTAAATTTTGCACAATTCTTTATAATTTTCCATCTCTTCCATTTACTATTACTATGTTCATATGATTATCCTCATATTATTTTATATCATTTTCTATCAATCCATAATGTGCTGTGAATACCTTTTTATAATTTTTCAATTTATCTTTTATATCATAAATTGTTTCCTGTGCCTGTTTTCTATCCATTGTATATGGATGAACCGAAATGCAGCCATCTGCTATTTTAAAAGCATCTCCAGTAAATAAATACTTC
>CAYRAV010000060.1:0-18643 GCA_964422365.1 uncultured Lachnospiraceae bacterium
TGGAGCAGACTTTGTTGTTAGCGATTTAGAAAGTGACGAAGGAACACTTCATCTGGCCGAAGCATTAGAGCAAATAGGAAAACTTGCTATGGGAGAAGATATAGATGAAGCGGATGGAGGAACAGATGAAAATTTTGTACCAAACGGACTTTTTACTGACTATTATATCAGAACACAAGAGACATCTGTGAACGATCTTCCACAGATACAACAGGAGCGGGAACGGATTTTCGCTGATTATGAATTTATTAAAAAACATCCTGATGAAGAAACATTTGCATCACAAATGGCACTATATAAGAAACTTGCACTACCAATAGTATAACCAACCAAACTATCTTTTTTTAATTCTGTTTGCCTTAAAACAAGAAAAAATATGCCGTAAAAGAACTCTAATCTCTCTTACGGCATATTTTGTTACAATCCGCATCCTTTTGCATAACCAAATCATTTATAACAGTTCATCCAGATTGAGGCCTTTTAAATCATCCTCAATTAACAATTCTTCGTCCATTATGCGCTTTACTTCTCTTTGCACTTTTTCATGCTTTACTGCAGCATTTTGTAATTCACTGATAGAATCCTGTATATTCATCTGCTCTGTTCGGGCACTGTCTTTTTCTGTTCTCTGTTCTTCTTCCTTCTTCTCTTCCTCTTTCTTTTCCTGTGCCTCTTCGTTTTCTTTTATGTCATTGTCAATCTTATCTTTTCCTTCTTCAAACAACATTCCAAGAGCTGTCTGTTTTGCTTCTTCCATAATGGCATCTGCCTCTTTTTGTGCATCTACCATTGGATGTTCTTTTAGCAATTCCACCTTAAAATCATCTATGGCCTGCCCTGCAGCTTTTTTTCTTTCTCTGTCATTATCAATTTCATTTGTATGAATATCTTGCATTACTTCACAAGTTAAAATGTCTTTCTGTGAATCAGGTATTGCTGCTAACGTTTCCTTGTCTTCGGCAGTAAGTTTTTCAGGCTGTGTCAGGCTTTTTCTAATCAACCCCTTATGGCTCCGGTCAATATCTTCTTCTGCTACACCATAAGATTCCATAAACTTTTCCTTTGAATCACCCAAACCCTTTATTTGCTCCGATCTGGTTTTTATATCTTCTGATGCCTGGTCTATTCTCTCTTCATATCCTGTAAGAATATCATCATTTCCCAAATCATTGACCAACTGGTCCACTAATTTTTTTAATGCCCTTTTTTGCGCATTTTCCTTTACCCCTGCCACAGAATTTTGCTCTAATGCTTTTACATTTCCAGCATAAATTGTTCCGTTTTTCAGCTGTTTTTCTGTATCTTTTTCATTTTCTGACACAGCCTTTGCATTTGTTGTGTAAAACTGATAATTTTCTTCATTTAGATTCCATTGTATCCCTTTCATAAAATACCTCCTATCCTGTTGTATATGTATCATAATGTTTATAAAAAATTTATGTTTTATAAACTACTGAGAGCTTATAAATTTTCGTAACCGCTTGCACATAGGACTTTACACCTTACGGACTGTTACAAATTTCCAAACATTATATTTGCTATATATTTCGGCATATATATGAAAAAATGTAATAGTTCAGCCATGCCAATTCATCATTTGCCAAAATATATATTTTTTTCACTAAAAAATAAATTGATTGACTGACAAATGATGAATTGATGGTGTCTGCCATATAGAAATAATTGTATTTGTCGTTTTTATCGTACCACTACAGCCTCCAATTCCTTCATCCACATTGCTGCACAGGCATCACTAGGCATTCTTAAATCTCCCCGTGGTGACACAGCCACACTTCCAACCTTTGGTCCATCAGGCAGGCAGGACCGTTTAAACTGCTGTGCAAAGAAACGACGGTAGAAGTTATTAAGCCATTTTAAAATAACTTCATTTTCATATTCCCCTTCAAATGCTTCTTTTGCCAGCCTGTACACTTTAGAAGGTTCATATCCGTACCGCAGAATATAGTACAGAAAGAAATCATGTAATTCATAAGGTCCTACAATATCCTCTGTTTTCTGTGCAATTTTTCCATCTTTTGGCGGCAGCAGCTCAGGGCTGACAGGAGTGTCTAATATATCTTTTAGTACTTTTTGCAAAGATTCACTCTCCACTGTACTTGCATAATAACTAACCAGATATCTGACTAATGTTTTTGGAACAGAACAGTTTACCCCATACATAGACATATGATCGCCATTATATGTTGCCCACCCAAGAGCCAGCTCGGACATATCTCCTGTTCCAATGACCATACCATTATTCTGATTGGCAATATTCATTAAAATCTGCGTACGCTCTCTTGCCTGTGCATTTTCATAAGTAATATCATGAACATTTATATCATGGTCTAAATCTCGTAAATGAATGGTCACCGCTTCATGAATTTTAATTTCTTTTAATGTAACATGGAGTTCCTCCGCCAGTATGAGTGCGTTGTCATAAGTCCTGTCTGTCGTTCCAAAACATGGCATAGTGACTGCTATAATGTCACTTCGGTCTTTCTGTAACAAATCATAGGCTTTTACAGTTACCAAAAGTGCCAGTGTAGAATCCAGACCGCCTGACAATCCAATTACTGCACTCTTGCAGTTTGTATGAGCAAGACGTTTTTTCAGCCCTGCTGCCTGTATGGACAAAATCTCATCGCATCTGTAGTCTCTTTCTGTCTGATTGGCAGGTACAAATGGAGTTTTATCATATTTTCTTGTTAATTTACTTACTGGAAGCTGTCCACTGCCTTCATATGCTTCCTCATCTTCAGACCAGTTTCTTCCTAATGCATATTCAAATGTAACAACTTCATATCCTAACTCTGATGGATCTTTTTCCTCATATGTGCTAAGCCTTCTTCTTTCATGAATTAACTTCTGTATATCAATTTCAGAAATGACACATGTATTGTCAAACCGTTTGCTTTCTGCTAAAATGCTTCCATTTTCTGCAATAATGTTATGACCGCCATAAACCAAATCAGTAGTAGACTCCCCTTCTCCTGCATCTGCATAAATATAACCGCACACTAATCGCGCAGATTGATTTCTAACCAGTTCCCTGCGGTAACTATCTTTTCCTGTTATTTCGTCGCTGGCGGACAGATTTGCAATAATTGCAGCGCCTGCCTGTGCATGATAAGAAGAAGGAGGAATTGGTACCCAGACATCCTCACAGATTTCCACTCCGATTACAAGATCAACTAAATTCTCACACTGAAACAATAATTTTGTCCCAAACGGAATCTCCTCACCATTGTTTAAAAGAATTCCTGTTCTTGGATTTTGCAGCATTTCATAAACAACTTCTTCATTCCCTGACATAAAATGTCTTGCTTCATAGAATTCCGAGTAATTAGGCAGATGAGTCTTTGGCACCATACCAAGTACCCTTCCATTCTGCACCACAGCTGCTACATTATATAGTTTTCCATATCTTACATAAGGAAGACCCACAATTGCTAAAATTTCCATACCAGCCATTGCATGGGCAATTTTTATCAACTGCTCCCTGGCAGTACGCAGCAGCGTATCCTGCAAAAATAAATCACCGCATGTATAGCCTGTTATGCATAATTCAGGAAACACAACAATCTTTACCTCTTCCTTTTCACATTTTTTAATAATCTCCAAAATCTGATTTGCATTGTACTCGCAATCTGCCACTTTAATGTCTGGTGTGGCTGCACATACTTTTATAAAACCATGTATCATCTCTATTCATCCTTTCTATCCGCTTAGGAACTGTTTAATGAATAACTTTTCATATTGCTTATCTTTTTTCTAATAGCATGCTCTAGAGCGTGTTTGAAAATTGCTTGTTACAAGGTGTGCATCACAATCTGCATGCCCTAAACATTTTTTATTACAAAATCTGTTTCCATGTTAAAAATCCCATTAAAATAATTCCAAATAGCATTGAACTAATTGTTACAATCCATTTATCTGCTTCTTCATGCTCATCCGAAAATACTGCCATAATCAAAAACATTGGAAAGGCAACTGACATATATCTTCCACTGCTGATTAACCAGCTTTGCATATAATTCATAATCACATAGAACACCAAAAATAAAGTATATTTATTATGGACTCTGCGTATTCCATAAAAAAGTAAAACGGCTGCCAATACAAACAAAAAAATTGCTGTTGTACCTGCGGTAAATCTCGTTACTCCAGTCAGTTCTCCGCTAAAAGTCCTACGCCAAATCTCTGACACAGTCTTACCAAAATACTGTGCTCCATTTCCCCACACAGTTGACTGGTATTCCATAAACTTAAATGGGTCTTTTGTCACTCTATAATTGATATACAGATAAATGCAGATTCCCACTAGCATAAACGGAATCCAAATCGCTTTTGTAAAGATATTTTTTACTAATTCTTTTCCCTGTTTTTCTTTTATCATTGTAAATGGTTTATAATATTCCAACCACTCTATCCCAGCTACTCCCATTAAGATAATGCCCTGCATTCTTGATAATCCCGCTAATGCACCTGTGACTCCAACAAGCCACCATTTATGCCTTTTCGTATAATAAAAACATGCCGATGCCAGCATGAAAAATGTACTCTCCGGCATCATGGCACCAAAGAAAAGTGCAAATGGAAAAACTGACAGATAAATTAATGATTTTTTTGCAATATTTTTTCCATAATCTAAAGCCATGGCACCAAAAAAATAACAGGAACCTACTATATAACACAATGTAGACATAATCAGTGCAGATATGCTCACATTAGGAATAACCAAATTTGCTGCTTTAATCAGCCATGCATATAATGGAAAAAATGCCAATGTAGTGTACATTCCATTTTCCTGATATCCTTCATAACCCAACGTAGCAATTCTAATATAATTATTCGCATCCCATTTTAACCATTCATTTAAAAACTGACTGCCATTTACCGGTGTAGCATCATTCAAATAAAAACGCATGGCTATCGCACTAATAACATAAATCACAATTCTAAAAATCAATGCTGCCATTGCCACTCTCACATAATCCTTTTTTGTGGGTTCATAACTTGTGTAACTTTTTTTCTTTTCCAATATCCAGCCTAATATTTTATTGCTGCTTTTATTTTCTGATATACCAGCATAGCAAAAAACACGTATCAGTCCTACAGCTGCTACAATCCATATCGCAGCAGATGCAATTATATTAATTAACATATCATTTCTCCTTTATTTATTATTATTATTCAGCCATGTTACAGGTTGTCTTCATCTATAATATAAACTGGTCTGTTCTTAATTTCCAAGTACATCTTTGCTATATATTGTCCAATGATGCCAAAACAAAACAATTGTATCCCTCCTAAAAATGTAACGATGCATACCATAGATGCCCATCCGTCTACCGGATCCCCAAACAAGACTTTTCTTACTATAATAACAATGGTAGCCAGCATGGCTAAAAAACAAAATATAATTCCAATAAGAGAGGAAATCATCAATGGTGTTGTTGTAAACGCTGCTATTCCTTGTATACTGTACTTAAACAAAGACCAGAATGACCACTTTGTCTCTCCTGCTACACGTTCTACATTTTCAAATTCAATCCACTTATTATGGAACCCCACCCATCCAAACAATCCTTTGGAGAATCTGTTGTATTCTTTTAACTCTAAAAGTGCATTTACATATTTCCGATTCATAAGCCGGAAATCCCTTGCCCCATCCACTATTTCAACATCAGACATTTTATTGATAATCTTATAAAACATTCTTGCAAAAAAGGAACGAATTGGCGGTTCTCCCTTTCTTGTTACCCTTCGTGTTGCTACAGAATCATATCCTTCTTTCGTGATTGCAGCATACATTTGGGGCAAAAGGCTTGGAGGATCTTGCAAATCAGCATCCATAATGGCAATCAAATCACCTTTGGCATACTGCAATCCTGCATACATAGCAGCCTCTTTTCCAAAATTTCTGGAAAATGAGATATACTTTACTCTACTGTCCTTCTTAGCAATTTCTTTCATAGTTTGTATTGTACCATCTTTAGAACCATCATTTACTAATATAATCTCAAATTCCTGTTCTGCCATTTTATCCATCACTAAATTTGCTTCTTTCATAAATAAGGGCAGCATCTCCCTTTCATTATAGCATGGTACAATAATTGATATTAGTGTTCCCATCTCAGTCTCCTTTTATAAAAACATACTTTTGTTTGATTGCATTTTGCTAGACCTGTATCTTAGAAACCATTTGGCAATCTTTTACTCATTATATCATACAATCACTATTTATCCAACATCCATATAATTTGCGTTTGCTCATTTTTGTAACAGTTCAGCCACACAGAAATGATTCTACAAAGCGGGGGCATGCAGATTGTGGCAATGAATTTTCAAACACGCTCTAGCATGTTACAGTTCGACTATATAGAAAATAGTTGTACAATCTGCAGGTGAAACTTGCTCACTAAGGTCAGATTGTACAACTATTTCTACAAGGTGGACATTCAACATAAATCATTTGCCAGCCAATCCATAATTTTTTTGTTCCAAATAGATATTCCGGCAAATGATGTTCATCCAGCTATGCTTCAAAGAGCATACCACAATTCATTTCTACTTGGACCTGCGGACTTTATCTGATAAAATTACCACAATGGGTGTGCTTTGCACCAAAAAATAATGATGAATACACTCATATTTTGAATGAAAAATCCCCCATTAGATGGCAGATAATATTTATTTTGTATGTTACTATTTAAAAAACAACTTATCCATCATTTTATATCCATTTTCCTCATAGATACCACTTTTTTCTGCTTCCACTTCGTTATAATTCCATGTTTTGTCAAGCTCCATTGTGCTGTCATATAACATATATGGTACCGGATTAGAAGTATGGGTTCTGCATGAAATCGGAGTTGGATGGTCAGGCATTACTAACATTCTAAAGTCAACACCTGCCTTTTTCAATTCGTCATACACCACCTGAATGACTTTTGCATCTAATGATTCGATTGCCTCGATTTTATTTGGAATACTTCCCTGATGTCCCATTTCGTCTGGTGCTTCTACATGAATATAAGCAAAATCATAATCATCTTTTACAAGCGCATCTACAGCAGCCATTGCTTTTCCTTTATAATTTGTATGCAGTGTTCCATCTGCTCCTTCTACAACAATGTTTCTCATACCTGCACCAACTGCAATCCCTTTCAATAAATCCACAGCAGATATCATAACACCTTTCTTTCCTGTTTTTTCCTCAAACGAATCAAGTGCAGGTCTTGTTCCGGCCCCCCAGAACCAGATTGAATTTGCTTTATTTAATCCCTTTTCCGCCCTTGCTATATTGACAGGATGGTTATTTAAAATATCATAACTCTTTTTCATCATCTCTTTTAGTTTTTCATCTTTTGGCAGATATTCTCCAATGACTTTTCCTAAAATATCATGAGGCGGTGTCAGTTTTACTACTTCACCTTTATTCCAAATGGTCAAATGTCTATAGCTGGTTCCAATATAAAACCAGTACATCTCATCTTCAAGTTCTTTCTTTACCGCCTCAATTAACTGTGCAGCTTCTTCTGTTGAAATCTCACCTGAGCTATGGTCTAAAATTGTCTTCTGTTCATATGGCAAATCATCCTCTGATACTGTTACAACATTGCAGCGCAGTGCAATATCTGTGTCTTTCATATCTACACCAATGCTCAATGCTTCTAATGGAGAACGTCCTGTATAATATTTTTTGGGATTATATCCCATTACTGCTAAGTTTGCAGTATCACTCCCCGGTGCCATTCCTTCCGGAATTGTGTGTACCATTCCAATTTCTGATTTCTTTGATAAGAAATCCATCGCTGGCGTTTTTGCATATGCCAATGGGGTCTTTCCTTCTAATGATTCGATTGGCTCATCCGCCATGCCATCTCCTAAAACTACAATATATTTCATGATTGATACTTCCTTTCTTGATTCTATAATCCCTGCAACTCTATGTATTTTTTCTTTGTTTATAACTGTTCAGAAGATACAAAGTCATATGTGTAAATGGTATGTAGAAACCCGGCTCAAAAATACAATTTGCACATATGGCTTCATAACTGGTAACAGCATCATAAACAAAATGGCCAGCCACACTATTTTTAGTGAATACGGATATTCTGGCACTTTGTGAATGGCACCTTCTGAATAGTTACCTTTATTTATTATATCAAAATCAATAAATAAAGCAACTTTTTTGCATTAAAAATCTGTCAACAAACTAAAATTTGACTATTTATACTGTAAAATCTCCTTAATCATACTCAAAATTTTCTTGATTTTGAAGGATTTCGATACATGTTTCAAAATTATCATCCCAAAAATCCTCTAAATTTATTTTATCAAACATTATGCTATCCTCTAAATTGTATTTTTCTACTCTCTGCAACAAAAATATTATACCATGCTGATTAATAAAATTCATCCACTTTCTTCAATAAAAGGCAGAGCTGTTTCCCACTCCACCTTTTTCATAATGGTATTATGAAAAAGGCTTCCAAGAAAAACCTTGAAAGCCTTAAACTTACCATATCTATCAGTAAAATCCTGTAACAGCAATTTCAAACATGCTCTAAAAATCTACACGAATTCTGCTTACTACATTTCCCAATTTCATTTCTGCATCTTTAAATACTTTTTCTGTCACTTTATTTGTAATAAACGCATATTCATCCGCAATTCCGGCATCCACTGCCTGAACATCACCAAAAATGTCATTTACCTTGCTTTCATTTGCTGCTTTATCTCCTGATAAACGCACAAAGAAACGCTGTTTTGATTCATCAATATTCCCAAGTTCTAATTTCTTGCTGCTCCAGATTGTCATAATATTTGTTCCTAAATGTTTTGCAGCATCTACTACATCCGCTACTACAGCACTGGCTGTCGGTAATTTTCCTGCTCCTTTTCCATAGAACATCACATCACCCAATAAATTACCCTTTACAAAAATTCCATTGAATACATCATTTACACTGTATAATGGATGATTTCTATCAATCATAACTGGTGCTACCATAGCAAACACTTTTCCGTCTTCTTTTCTGCTAGTACCAAAGATTTTAATGCTTGCATCTAACGCTTTTGCATATTTAATATCTGTATCTGTAATTTTGGTAATTCCTTCTGTATAAATGTCTTCATAATCTACCTGCATACCATATGCTAAGGAAGTTAAAATTGCTATTTTACGGCATGCATCATACCCTTCTACATCAGCTTCAGGATTACGTTCCGCATAGCCTTTATCCTGTGCATCTTTTAACACAGAATCAAAGTCTAAGCCCTCCTGGCTCATTTTTGTTAAAATATAGTTTGTCGTACCATTTAAAATACCTGAGATTTCTTCGATTTCATCAGCTGTTAAAGACTGGTTCAAAGGACGGATAATTGGAATACCACCGCCAACACTAGCTTCAAATAAGAAGTTTACATTTTTCCCCTTTGCAATTTCTAATAATTCTGCACCATGTTTTGCAACTAATTCTTTATTGGAAGTACATACACTCTTTCCTGCCTCTAAACATGTTTTTACAAAATCATATGCCGGGTTTACTCCACCCATTGTTTCTACAACAATTTTCACTTCAGGGTCTTCTGCAATAATATTGAAATCATGTATAATTTTTTCCTGAATTGGATCTTCTGGAAAATCTCTTAAATCAAGTACATATTTTACATTAATTTCCTGTCCTGCTTTTTTTGTAATGCTGTCCTTATTGGTATTCAAAACCTCAACAACTCCTGAACCCACAGTACCATAACCTAAAACACTGATATTTAACATAAATATCTCCTTTCTATCCTATATCTTATTATTCTCTTGCTAATATTTTAAGGAAGTGCATTCCCTCTAAACTTTCAATGCTTTCAATCATTTTTGTAACATCTACTTCATCTGGTTGTATTTCCACACTTAAACTTAAAGTAGCAATTCCATTAACAGGAACGCTCTGATGAATGGTTAAAATATTTGAACCATGACTTGCAACTTGATTGAGTATACAAGACAAAAGTCCTGGTTTATCATCAATCTGCAACATAAATGTAATGGTTTTTCCTCTAGCATTATCATGAAATGGAAAAATATCATCTTTGTACTTATAAAAAGAACTCCTGCTGATACCTACCGAATCTGTTGCTTCCTGTACTGTAATATTTTTCTGGGAATCCAACAATCGTTTGACTTCTACAATTTTTTGCAGCACCTCTGGAAGTGCTTTTTTCTTTACCAAAAAGTATGTATCCGATTCCTTCATTCCCATGCCCCCATTCACTTACTATACTAAAATGTGTCTGAAAATTACCTGTTACACGATATAATATATCAATTATTTTCAGATACCTTCTAATACCCTTTTGAAAAAGGTTACACGAAACTCTTATATTGCTTCATTTTCTTAACCCTTTTATCATTTGTTTCTATATTTTAATGTATGTCCTGGAAATACACATGTTTTCCCTAGAAAGATATGTTAACATAGTTTCTCGTTTTTTGCAACCTTATACAAGATGCAAATTCAAATTTTTGTTACAGTTGAGCCATGCAGAACTTATTGATGTTCCTCTATTAAATTCTGCAATTTCTTCTGTTCTATTTCCGTCAATATACCATCAAGATTAAGTATTACAATCAATCTTTCCTTTACCTGTATAACGGACTCAATATAGGACGTTTCTTCACATTCCACTACTTTAGGTATAGGATGAAATTCGCTGTCATCTATCTCCACAATTTCTGAAACCTCATCTACCATAAATGCAATCAACATGTCCCGCGATTTTACAATAATTAACTTTGTATTTTCGGTCCTCTGGGTCTTTTCTAAACCAAATTTATTATGAAGATTAAATACCGGAATAACATCACCTCTAAGGTTAATAATTCCTTCAATAAAACTTGGTGCATTTGGAACATGAATAATGTCAGTATATTTTTCAATTCCCCTTACATGTATCAAACCAATTCCATAAACTTGCTCTCCTACATTGCATAATATTTGCTTTACCGCTGCCATAGTAACCCTCCATTTATTATTTGTATTTAATTACGAAACATTTTCATTCTTATGTATATCATATAGACAAGTTTCCTCAATTACTTCTATTATAAACACTTTTTCTTTTGTCTGCAATAGAAAAAACCTGAGTTTTATATTTACAGCTGCCGCCCAGACATAAAAAAATGATTGCACAATCTGTACATAGGAGCTTACTCACTAAGAACAGATTGTACAACCATTTCCATGGACAAATACCAGAGCGTGTTTGAAAATCATAAGTCAATTATAACACTTTACATTGTACTTAAGGATTCACATTCAAAAACTGCTATAGCAGTCCATTCTCTGCCTCATAATGGATACAAAAGATACAAACTTAAAGTTAAAGCAAAAACATTTATTCAGTGTCTGCTTTGCTGCTGTTACTTATATAACTTAAATAAGCATTGATAAAACGATCTAGATCACCATCTAGAACAGCAGATACATTTCCACTTTCCTCATTCGTTCTATGATCTTTTACCATAGTATATGGCTGCATAACATAGGAGCGAATCTGATTTCCCCAGCCAATTTCTTTTACTTCACCACGAATGGCGGCTTCTTTCTGAAGATTTTCTTCCTGCTTTAACAAATACAGCTTTGCTTTCAGCATCTGCATTGCCTTATCTTTATTGGAATGTTGGGAACGCTCATTCTGACATTGCACTACAATTCCCGTCGGGAAATGGGTAATACGGATTGCTGATGATGTTTTATTAATATGCTGTCCACCAGCTCCACTGGAACGATATGTGTCAATACGAATATCCTCATCTGCAATCTCAATATCCAAATCTTCCTCTATATCCGGCATAACATCACAGGATACAAAAGATGTCTGCCGCTTTCCTGCCGCATTAAATGGAGAAATGCGAACCAACCGGTGTACACCTCTTTCAGATTTTAAATATCCAAATGCGTTTTCACCACTAATTTCTAAAGTAACAGACTTTACTCCTGCTTCTTCACCATCTAAATAGTCTAAAATCTGTGTCTGAAACCCTTTTTTATCTGCCCATCTCTGGTACATGCGTAAAAGCATGCTTGCCCAATCACAGCTTTCTGTCCCGCCTGCACCTGCATGCAATGTTAAAATGGCATTGTCCTTGTCATATTCTTCTGATAATAGAGTCTTAATCCTTAACTCTTCCAAATCATTCACAAAAGACTGCAGTGCCTCTTCTACTTCCAGAATCAAAGATGCATCATTTTCCTCATATCCCATTTCAATCAATGTTTCAATATCTTCATATTGCTGTGATAAATGTTCAAAACCCTCAATAGAATCTTTAAGGCTTTTCAACTCTTTCATTGCTGCCTGAGATTTCTGTGCATCATCCCAAAAATCAGAAGTTTCCATTATTTTTTCTAATTCTTCTACCCTTAGCATTTTATTAGCCAGGTCAAAGTGAATCCCCCACTTCTTTTAATGGTGTCTTATAATTACTTAGTGTGTACTTGAATTGATCTAATTCTACCATTGTTTCACCAACTTTCTATTTTTTTCTGTAAGCAGTTTTGTATAAACCAGACTATTCTAACTTTAGTAACTGCACAACACTCAAATACCTACCATGTACTGTAAGAGTTTGAGATTTATGATAAAAGCAGAACTGCTTTTTCATCTTTCCATATCAATATTGTAAATTCATTATTCCTTTTATGTCAAGTCCATTTATAAACAATCTATCACATTTATTAACTTTTTAATCCACTGTTAATCCATGTATTCATATTTCTGCTAATATGTATATCTTGAACAAAAAAGTTATCAATTGACCTAGAGCGTATTTGAAAATTCATTGCTGCGAACTGCTTCATGTGATGGCGGCAAATATAAAGAGTGAAAAAGAACCTTCTCTTTCACTCTTATTTTATTTCATTATTTTGCACCACAGCAATGTTTATATTTCTTACCGCTTCCACATGGACACAGATCATTTGGCTGGACTTTTGGAACTTTTCTTCTCTTTGGCTCCTTTACAGAAGAGTCATCTTTGTTTGTTCCTGTTACTTGTGCAACCTGTTCTCTCTCTACTTTTATTTCAACCTGAATATGCATTAATGCTTTTATTGTTTCCTCCATAATAGCAGCCGTCATTTCATCAAACATCTGGAATCCCATAAATCTATATTCTACAATTGGGTTTCTCTGTCCATATGCTTGTAACCCGATTCCTTGACGCAGTTGATCCATATCATCAATATGATCCATCCATTTACTATCAATTACTTTCAGCAGAATAACACGTTCAATTTCTCTTACCTGCTCTGGTTCTGGAAAATCTGTTTCTTTCTGTTCATAAAATTTTGCTGCTTTTTCTTTCAAATCCTGTAACAATTCATCTCTTGACATTGTCATCTTATCTTCATCTGACAAATGAATCTTTTCTAATGGAATGATTGGAAGAAGCAGCTGATTCAATTCGTGAATATCCCACTCTGATGCAGGCTGGTCTGCATTGATACATCTATTTACACAACCTTCTACTACATCATCAATCATCTTATAGATAGCATCCCGCATACTTTCTCCATCTAATACTCTGCGTCTTTCCTCATAAATAATTTCTCTCTGGTCATTATTTACCTGGTCAAATTCTAATAAATTCTTACGAATACCATAGTTATTGCCTTCAATTTTCATCTGTGCTTTTTCAATAGCATTTGTCAGCATCTTATGTTCAATCTCTTCTCCATCAGGCATACCTAATGAATTGAAAATTCCCATCAATCTTTCAGAACCAAACAGACGCATCAGATCATCTTCTAACGAAATGTAGAATCTTGATTCACCTGGATCACCTTGACGTCCTGCACGACCACGTAACTGATTATCAATACGACGAGACTCATGTCTTTCTGTACCAATAATCTTAAGTCCGCCAACTTCTTTTACTCCCTCACCAAGTTTGATATCTGTACCACGGCCTGCCATGTTAGTCGCAATTGTAACCGCTCCGAACTGACCTGCCTGTGCGACGATTTCCGCTTCTTTCTCATGGAATTTAGCATTTAATACCTGATGTTTGATTCCATGTTTTTTTAATCTTTCACTAATTTCTTCGGAAGCCTCAATTGTAATTGTACCAACAAGTACAGGCTGTCCTTTTTCATGTGCTGCTTCAATGGCTGCCACAATGGCATCTAATTTTTCCCTCTTAGTCTTATATACAGCATCCTGTAAGTCAACTCTGGCAATTGGAAGATTGGTAGGCACTTCCACAACATCCATTCCATAGATATCTCTAAATTCCTTCTCTTCTGTGGTTGCAGTACCCGTCATACCAGCTTTTTTTGTATATTTATTAAAGAAATTCTGAAATGTAATAGTAGCTAATGTTTTGCTTTCTCTTCTTACCTTTACCTTTTCCTTTGCTTCAATTGCCTGATGTAAACCATCTGAATAACGTCTTCCAGGCATAATACGCCCTGTAAACTCATCTACAATTAATACTTCATCATTTTGTACTACATAATCTTTGTCCCTGAACATTAAATTATGTGCACGTAATGCCAGAATAATATTATGCTGTATCTCCAGATTATCAGGATCTGCCAGGTTATCAATGTGGAAAAATTCTTCTACTTTTCTTACACCCTCGGCAGTTAAATTTACATTTTTGTCTTTTTCATTTACAATGAAATCTCCAGTCTCTTCTGAATCCTCCATCATAATTGTATCCATTTTAGAAAGTTCTTTTTCTGTTCCCTTTTCTAATTTTCTAGCTAATGTATCACATGCTTCATAAAGTTTTGTAGATTTGCCGCTCTGACCTGAAATAATAAGAGGGGTTCTTGCTTCGTCAATTAATACAGAGTCAACCTCATCAACAATGGCATAGTGTAAGTCTCTCATAACAAGCTGTTCTTTGTAGATTACCATGTTATCCCTTAAATAATCAAATCCCAGTTCATTGTTAGTTGCATATGTAATATCACATGCATATGCATCCCTTCTCTCATCATTATCCATGCTGTTTAGTACCACACCTACTGTAAGCCCTAAAAATTCATGGATTTTTCCCATCCATTCGGCATCACGTTTTGCAAGATAATCATTAACGGTTACGATGTGGACACCCTTTCCTTCTAGTGCATTTAAATATGCTGGCAAGGTTGAAACCAATGTTTTACCTTCACCTGTACGCATCTCTGTAATACGTCCCTGATGCAGGATAACACCACCAATTAACTGCACTCTATAATGGCACATTCCAACTGTTCTTTTGGCTGCTTCACGCACAGTTGCAAATGCTTCCACCAAAAGATCATCTAATGTTTCACCTTTTTCCAACCGTTCTTTAAATTCTACTGTCTTATGTTTTAAATCTTCATCTGATAATTTCTCATATTCCGTTTCCAATGCTTCGATTTTATCCACAATCGGGTAGATACGTTTTAATTCTCTCTCGCTATGTGTACCGAATATTTTTTCAAAAAATCCCATTCTTTTTTCACTCCTGTATTGTTTTTTGTTTCCTTCTATATCATGATTTGCTGCCCCTTACATCTCATATATTCAAAGCGGGCAAAACAAATATATTCTTAATATAGCACCGTTTATTATTGTATCATTTGTACGATTAGTATTCAACTACTTTTTTTTATTTTAATAAGTTATTTAGAGTTTTATAACAAAATAAAAACTGCCATATTGGTAACTCTTGTCCCAATATGACAGTTTTCTCTTTTCTATTGCTTATTATTTTCCTGCTGCACCAAAACCCGATTATGCTTCTGGTTCAATCAGCCCATATGTGCGTTCCTTTCTTTTATAAACCACATTTACTTCATCTGTTTCTGCATTTCTGAAAACAAAAAAATTATGACCTAAAAGTTCCATCTGCACACATGCCTCTTCCACATCCATTGGCTTAATTGCAAACTTCTTTGTACGGATAATCTTGATTTGATCATCTTCTTCTGTTTCTTCTTCCAGAAAATCAGGATTAAAATGATTACCTGACTGTTTTCTCTCAATAATTTTATTTTTATATTTTCTTAATTGCCTTTCAATAATTTCTTCTACCAAATCAATGGAAACATACATGTCGTTGCTGACTTCTTCTGCACGGATAATATTGCCTTTCATAGGAATTGTTACTTCGATTTTCTGTCTGTCTTTCTCTACACTTAATGTAACATGTATTTCTGTATCATTGACAAAATATCTTTCTAATTTTCCTAACTTTTCTTCAATTGCTGATTTTAATCCCTCTGTAATCTCAATATTTCTACCACTAATAATGTAATGCATACCGTCCAACTCCTTTTGCCATTTATTTGCACCAATACCCCATTCGCATCCCTCCAGCCCCAATGCTGGGATTCACTAATATTTTATAATTATCAGCCAAAATATTGGTACAATTCAATTATACCACAATCTTTTTTTAATTCAAGCAAATTTTATCAAATATTGTCATCCTTTTTCACTTAATTTTGTTTTATTTTATCTTTTTTAGATAAATTATTCGACAATTTATCCATTTAGTCTGACATCTTTCATTTTCTATTCTATTCTTTTTTCTCTTTATTTTAAAACATATGTTCTGTTTTTTATACACTTTTCCACCCTAAAAGTTATCCACAAAAAAGTGTATAAAGTGGATAACTTAGTGTATAACTTGATTCAATAGTATTTTCATCCACTTTTTTTCCACATTTCTGTGGATAACTTTTGTAATTTATGTGAACAACTTCCTAAGTTTTTTCATTATTCGCTTTTTTTCCGCTTTTTATTTATTCTATATCACTATAAATATTTGCACAATTATACAAATTTTTTAACTATTTCCACACTATTTACAAATGGGTTTGGAACTGTGCGTGCACATAAATATAGAAAAAGGCAGTAAATCTTGAGAGATTTACTGCCTTTTTCAGTTGCTGTACACACCTTCTGTCAATGATGCTATGTCTTTTCCAGTTATCTGCAATCATTTGTTACTGTTTGCCCACGCAGAACTGGCATAGCTGAACAATAACCATAGTTTCAATTAGCTATGCAGCATTTTTTCATATTTATCCACTTTATTTGCCAAAAACGGTGCCAGACCTACAAATTCAGCTCCGTATACTTTCTGATCATCCTTTCTTATCTCGCCTCTTACAATATGTATGACTGTATAAAAATAATCCTCATCTCCTAATTTTATCTTAGCATCAAAGTAATAATCCAATGGCAGTTTTGCTGTACTGATAAAGCCGATACCTGATTTTGATATATCAAATACTGCAATTTCTACGTCTACATTTTCAATTACAACATAATCTTGTTTATATACCTTCTTAATGTCTAATTGAAGTTCAATCGGCAATCTTTTAAATTTTCTTCTTTCTTGTGTAATATGCATATTTATTCGCTCCCTTCCCTAAAACATATTTGAAAATCTGCAAAATACACTGACCATTACAAACATGTTCCTGATATGTGTCTGTACCTTTTCTACATATATTCTAACTGCACCTGTAATAACCCTATTATAACATATCTGCTGTTCTGAATCCAACAAAATCTGTATTACGATTCAGCAGACAATTGATTTTTTGTTACTGTTCACACCCACGGTGTGCACAGTAACGGAATCCAGCCTATTAAGAGTTCGCTTTCAGCGAAAGGCTGGATTCTTCTCTACCACTACTTATTCTTACGTACTTTGCAGCAAGTGCAAAGTACTACCTGTGAACAGTAACAATTTTTTAGCTATTTTGTATATTCCGGTAAATTATAAATGACATAGCTGAGCTGTTTACATATTTATTACATTTTATTTTTATCAATGCCAGTCTTAGAAAATCTTGTTATAATTTCATCAATTTCTCTATCATTCCTGCAATTCTTTCTGCTTCTTTTTGAACTGCTATTTTCTCCCTTCTCTCTGCTTCTTTTTCAGAAGGAAGTTTCCTTCTCCTTATTCTTGCTGCTAGCTCTTCTCTTCCCCTTCGCTCTTTTTCTTTCCGCTGTAATTCTGCTTCTCTTTCTAACCTTCTCTTCTGTTCATTCTTCTGCTGCATCTCTTCATATTTTTTCATATAAGAGGGACTGCCGCCTAAAATCTTTTTTTCTCCTGAAAACATTGTATACGATGTACTACTATTTTTCCCTTCAGACCGATACTCTCTGTTCGACGCAGCCGATGCCATTCTATCTGCTGTCATACATGCATTTTTGTAGAACACATCATGTGCAGCACATGGAACAGCTTTAGCCGCTTTTTCATGATACTGTCTTGTCCGCATAATTAACTCGTATGCCTGTTGTACTTCTATATAATATTGTGTCGCATTAGGATCTGCATTTCTATCAGGATGAAATTCCTTACATAATATACGATATGCTTTTTTTACTTCTTCCTTTGCAGCATACTCTGAAATGCCCAATATTTGATATGCCTGTTTTACATTCTGCAGCAAATTCCTCTTCTCCTTATCTATCTAAAGTATGTCCACATGAATTTTACTTTCTAATTATTATAGCACAACATATAGAGTTTCTCAAGTCAAATGGAACTGCAGACCACGGTAAATGCACCCTGATTTTGGAAATTTAGTTCACTTCCTCTTTTACATCAAGAGTCTTTAACACTTTC
>CAYRAV010000061.1:0-18636 GCA_964422365.1 uncultured Lachnospiraceae bacterium
TGTTGGTATTACTGTCGGTTTCACTTCTGCTGTTACTCTTGGTACTTCCGTTGGAGCCGCCGTTTTGATTGGTTCTATGGTTTTCGGTACTTCCACTGGAGTTGGCGGTTTGATTGGTTCTTCTGTTCTCCCTGGCACAACCAGCGTTGGTTCTACCTCTGGACTTTTTTGTGTTGCAGCATCTTTCACAGCCACCTTACATGTCAGTTTCTTAGATGCTGTTTTCTTTCCCTTTTTATAGGATACGGCAGCTGTGATGGTTGCTGTTCCTTTCTTTACAGCTGTTATTGTTCCTTTTAATTTTCCTTTTGCCTTGACAGTTGCAATTTTCTTATTGGAACTTTTCCATGTAACCTTCTTAACCGCTGCCCCATTTTTCTGAATGGTAATGGTTTTGGTTTTTCCTTTTACCAAGCTTACCTTTGTTGCTGTAATACTTGGTGTCCCTGTTTTCCCACTTACTACATTACCTGATGCGGTCACTGCCAAAACCATGGACAGACCAACTGCAAGAATTCCTTTGAAGCTTTTTCTGTTTTTCTTTGTTAAAATTTCCATATTTAACATAAGCCTTTCCTCCTCATATTTTATTTATATCATGCTTATCTGCATAATATACTTCTTTAAATGAACTGCGGGGAATTAGACCCGGGGAGATTAAATACATCACAATTTGCATTTAAGTTCCAAAATACGAAAAATGCATATAATCCTGCTTTCCTCCCCAGTTTCCTCCCCAAAAGAAACCATATTTAGCCATAATCTTTACCAATTCGCTGTCTTTAGGAATGGAGTATGGATTCTTTTTGGGTTTCCAAAAGGATCCTGCCAGGATTTTCCCACCCTGAACCATACAATTTTCATTAGCATTGATGTCGATTGCCAGTCCAATACAGTGCTCGGATCTGGAAGTATTCCCTCGCCAGCTGTAACCTCCAATATCATGAATTGGAAATTTTTCTTTACTCTTATAAATTTCAGCAAACATTTTCTTTACAGTGGGTGCGATATTTTTATTTATTGTTAAGTATTTTGTACGAGTGACTTTTTCCCTCCACTAATGTCCCACACTTTAATCTGGATGGTTGTCATATTTTTTGAAGCCTCTTTTTCTGATGCATACCAATATTTCCCAGACTTTCTAAAAATGCGTTTATAACGGCTTTCCCATGATTCTGTTTCATATCCATAATAGTCCATTATTTTACTTTTTTTCTTAGACAGAGTTCCATAAAGCCGCTTTCCATTTACTGTTCTATATGCAGCAATTTTATATGTATATTCCACTCCGTTTTTTAACTTCTGAATTGTAAATTTTGTGTTAGCGTTGCCTTTTACTGTCTGAACCAATTTAAATTTTCCGGTTTTTGTATTTTTTTTATAAAGACAATATCCTTGTGCTTTTGTAACCTTACCAAAAGAAATTACCATTGTAGCGGCATTTTTTACCTTTGCACTCTTTATAACCGGAGCACACAAAATGGGAGTTATTTTTTTCACTGAACAATACTCACTATAAATTCTGTTATCATCTACATTACAATATGCACGTACCCGGTAATAATAATGTTTCCCCAGTACCAAAGAAGAATCAGTATATGACAAATTACTTTCTGCAGGAATTTCTGCAACAACTGAAAAGTGCTCCGTATCTGTTTCGGATCGTTCTATTTCATAATATTCTGCCCCTGTAACCTCCTCAAATGAAACCATTGCTGTATGTTCATCCACCGCTTTGATACTGACAGAAGGAGTGCCTAATGTAACACAGACCGATACTTCATCACAAAAAGGTCCATATGACATTAATCCATTATGACTAATCACTCCCCGTATTGTATAGTAATAGGTAACACCCATTGTCACATCTGTATCTATATACTCTGCATAATCTTCTTTCCAGATTCCTATGGAAGATCCATCTTCTTTATCAAAATGTTCAACCATAAATAATTCATCCGTATTCTCTATGGTTTTTAATAGTATTCCGCGTTCCCCTCTTTGGGTACTCCGATAAATTTCAAAATGTGTTATCTCATTGTAATATGTGTCATCCACTGTCCATCTTAATTTTACTTTTACAGCATCTTCCACAGTTGCTGTAAAATCACTGACCACTTCCGTGACTGGTGCCAGGGTTGATTCGGGAGCATAATCCTTTTGTTCCCCTTGCTCATACTCTTCCCAATATGCTGAATCTCCTCCATCCATGTATCCCAACATAATATTCTTATTTACTGATGAATATGCTTGGGCTTTATTGAAAAAGAATACATTTCCCAATAAAAACATACAACACATTACTGACATTAAAATTCTCTTTTTCACTCAATCTCCCTCCTTTGTAAACATCCTTCCAAACATTTCTTAAATACGTTCCATTGGCTTTTTTCACAGCGATGAAATAATTTCTTACTTGCTGATATAAAATGCAGCTTCTTTTTTTTATTTTCCCTACTAAAACCCCCTCATTTTGTCTATAATATAATCAAGGTATAATTTGCTCCATTCTTCCCTTTTCCATTTCGTAGAATATATAATTCTGCGAAATTTGTCATTTTACCTATATCCATACTTCTACAATTTCATTTCCAAACTGTATTGATTCAGAAAAACTTAATGCTCAAAATTAGTACAAAGTATAACCATCTATAAAGATTGCAATTTTTATAGAAAAGTAAAGAAATATAAAAAGGTGCCAAGTCTATGCTTTTTCCTTTCATAGACTCGCACCTTTTAGGATTATCTTTCTCTATTTACTTTTTAATACTTCATTTAACCTAACTTTACTCTTCTTTTTCCTCTTCTAACTGCCCGTTTTCTATCATTTCTTTCTTTATTCCTTCTATTTTCTCCCTGGACAGACTTGTGATTTCCATAATAAGTGAAATCTGCATGTTACCAAGCAGCATCTTCTGTGCACTGGCTATATTCGCTTCTTCCCTGCCCTCTGCTCTTCCTTCTGCTCTTCCCTCTGTCCTGCCTTCTGCTCTTCCCTCTGCTCTGCCTTCTTCCAAAATACTCATTCCAAGCCCGCTCATATGGGACACCTCCTTTTTCAGTTCTTCATTATGAGAAAAATCAATATATTTCTGCACTGTATCAAGAAAATTATCTTTATGGGGATAAAAAAGTGCGTTCAGGAATTCCAGCAGATCATCCTTTGTGGGACATTCCGCATCCCCTAAACGGATTACTATCAGTTTTAATAAATCATAGTTCTTTTTCTGCGGGCTGCATGTCCCCAGGTTCTTTTGGTTTTCCATTCCGTAATAGGATATGCTGTAACGTTCTTTTTTGGGGATGTTATCCCTGCATATCCAGATACTGTAACATTTTTCCAGACAATTGTAATCCGTATCCTCTGTAATAATTGAAAGCTGTGATGACAGGCTTCTTGCCAGATAATACATCCCTCTTTTCTCAATGGGATAACCGGGTCTGTAACTCCTCTGCGGCTCTACGTCAATGTGAAGATTGACCTGCACATCAGTGGACAGAAGGGGGTTTTTGGAAATAAACCGGATATCAAAATTTGATGTTTTCTCATTTAACTGGGTAAATTCCACGTTTTCCCCCTGAATACGGGTGTTTGTTCTTCCTGTTGTCACATCATCTTCTGAGGTGATGGAATCAGTTTCAATAAAATCCATAATCTCCTGTGGTGTATAATCCCTGTATTCCTCTACTACTCCTTTTAAAATAACTGCAAGGACCTCTTTGTTTTTCAGTATTTCCTTGCTTGTTGCATCCATTCCCTCTACATCAGATGAGATCTGAAAGGAATTTAATACGTCAAGGCTTCCGTTGATTCTTTTGTTCAAATAAATGTCCTCTCTTTCGTTGTGTCTGCCTTAAAGCTTTCTTTTAGATTAACTTTACTCTTCTTTTTCCTCTTCTAACTGCCCGTTTTCTATCATTTCTTTCTTTATTCCTTCTATTTTCTCCCTGGACAGACTTGTGATTTCCATAATAAGTGAAATCTGCATGTTACCAAGCAGCATCTTCT
The DNA here is from genome assembly GCA_964422365.1 of uncultured Lachnospiraceae bacterium. Taxonomy (GTDB): domain Bacteria; phylum Bacillota; class Clostridia; order Lachnospirales; family Lachnospiraceae; genus CAYRAV01. The sequence goes on from CAYRAV010000061.1 coordinate 4,010, forward strand.
GTGCACTGGCTATATTCGCTTCCTCCCTGCCTTCTTCCAAAATACTCATTCCAAGCCCGCTCATATGGGACACCTCCTTTTTCAGTTCTTCGTTATGAAAAAAATCAATATATTTCTGCACTGTATCAAGAAAATTATCTTTGGTTACTATTATTATAACATGGGGGTTCGTTAATGCAACATTAAATTTAGTCCTAATGGGATAAAATTATAACCATATTCCTCTTATTCTCCCAACACTTTATCCACCAATTTCATTTGTTCCCGTTTACATTCCAAATCTGAATGCACATATCGGTTCATGGTAAAATTTACAGTAGAATGTCCCAATATTTCGCTTAATGTTTTAATATCAAATCCATTTCTGACGCAATTTGTCGCAAAGGTATGGCGAAGCCCATGAAACTTGATATGGTCTATTTTGCATTTTTCCAATACCCTTTGAAATGCATACTGCAAAGTTCTTGGGTCATAAGGCACATTTTTCCGTCCTAAAATATACTGGTTTTCTTCCAATTTATTCAGCTGGTAATCACCTAATTTTTTAAACAAAAACTCGGGCACTGGTATCATCCTGTATGACTTTCTGCTTTTTGGTGCTGTCACTATCAAAGAAGTTTTTGTGTCTCCATTTATCTTTAAACGCTGAACGGTTGTGCGGACACTGATTACCTTATTCTGAAAATCTATGTCTCTTTTTTGAAAAGAGCAGACCTCACCAATTCTTACTCCAGTACATAAACAGATTAAAATTCCTAAATTATTATCACTTTTCTCTTGTGAGATGCAATTCAATAATTGGGTGATTTGAACTTTGGACAAAGTTTCTGTTTCCTCCATGGAAGGACTGGGTAATTCAAAGGTAACTTCCATCAAATTCATTTTTCCAATACATGCACTATACTTTAAAACCGCTTTTACAATATAGAGAACACTCTTCATAATACTAAGTGATAAATGCTCTTTTTCTCCAGTAAAATATAATTCCTCCATTTTTTGATTTATCAGTTGTGTATTTAAATTTTTTACAGAAATATCTCCCAAATAAGGTAAAATATATTTATCCAATAAATACTGATATTTCTGATAAGTAGATTGTTTTACTTTTATCCCTTTTCCAAACAGCCACATTTTACTAAGTTCTTGAAAGGTAATTTCTTCTGATTCTTCTTTTAATACAATATCTTTCATCTATGATCCGCTCCTAACATTTTTTATAAATTTTATTTCTCAAATTATTAAGAAAATGTTATATTTTATCTGTATTTAATATAATTTTTATTATTTTTTTGCTTTTACGTTATTTTTGACAAATTTTGTTGACAAATTTTAAGGCAAGGTTTATCATTGACTTAATTGTTTTGTGCATAACAGTTCAGCCATACAGAAACAATTGTGCACTATGCACATGGGAATTTGCTCACTAGAGGCACATTGTATCATTGTTTCTACAGGACAGACACCGACATAAATGATTGACCAGCCAAGCTGTAAATTTTTTAGTAAGAATGTACATTCTAAAAAATTATCCCCATTCACACATACCACAATAGATGTGCTTTGCACTGAAAATAAGATATGAATGGCATGGCTAGACTGTTATTTTTATACTGATTCTGGATTTCGCAGAATTATATATTCTGCGAAAAATAAAAGCATATTTAAAATTAATTATCTTCAACTAACTTATCCTGCCTTTTTATACATGTTTCCAATTTGTTAAAATATTTTTTGTACCGTTTTCTATTTACAATAACTATGTATCTCTTAATTCTCTTTTAGTGCAGCTATTTTTCCCTATCATCCAAGAATCTTCTCTCAAACTACTTAAATAGAAACAGGTGCTTAGATCTTGCGTTCCTCTCTCTTCCAGTCTTTGTTCAGATGTTCGAGCCTTTTGCTGATTACAAAGTTTCCTGCACTTTATTCCACATTCCTTTATGCACTAGATTCATATTTTACTGTATCTTCTTTTAATCGTTTTCCGTATTGTTATTCATGAAAAGTCTCTATTCTTTCTGTCTTTTATTGTAAATTATTTTAGGGAAATTTTCACTCCTTGCTTGTACTGTCTCACAAAAATCAATTTTGTGAATAATGATACGTTTTGATGTATGTTTTTAGCCTCTCGGGCGTAACAACTGTCTTGAAATACCCGAAATCAATGCTGATTTAGAGCGCGTTTACCCAAATACACAACGAACAGACAGCCATATATAACCGAACCAAGAAAAGAATCTGAAAGACAATCCAAATCTGTAAAGATAGGAAGATGATGAAAGAATATCTTAAAATAACATTACCGTTCAGACATAAAAAATAGTTGTATCATCTGCACACATGAGCTTGCTCACTAATGGCAGATAATACAACTATTTCTACGAACTGAATGTCCAACATAAATCAGGAATCCCATTGGCTTTAGACAACAGGTAATTCACAAAATGATATTGATTAGTTTAGATTCCCATAATTTTAAATTTGATAATTAAATTGCAAAAGTAGCAAAAGCTAAAGCTTGCAAAAGTCATTCACAAGCTTTAGCTTTCTAAGTATATCCTATTTCCATTACATTCTCTATTTCTCTTGTCCTGCTGTCGCTAGTATATCTTCCAGACTGCTTAAATTCATCTTATCTATCTGTTTCTGTCCTTCTAACCTGACATAGCGTTCTCCGCTGCTTTCTTTTCCAATGTAAATGGTAAATTCTTTCTGGTCAATTACCATATGTTCTTCAGAAGAATCTGTCGCTTCTGGTCCTGCTGTTTCATCTGCAGCAGGTGTTGCTGTGCTGTCCGTATCATCCTCTGTATCTTCATCATCGCCAGAAGTATGTGTTTCAGTATATGCCACATGAAGTTTAATTGCTTTATCTTCTGTTAATCCATATTTTTCTAATTCCTTATCAGTATACTGATAACTAATGCAGGAACTGCTTGTTAATCCAATTATCTCCTGTATCAGATTTGATGCAGTTTCAGCATCTGCTTTTTTGAGATTATCAAGACTGCTTCCTGTATACCACTTACATTCTGGTATTTCTGCTTCATCTTTTTTGTTAGCTGCTTCTGCTTTATCTTTATAATAAGTAGTCTTACCTTCTGCTGTTATATCAAACTCCAGGATATCAGAATTCCCCAATACAGGATACTCCAAAAATTGTGCCAGCCCTAATATATCATAATCAAAGCTGTTATACATCACTGTAGAAATCAAATATACATCCTGTTCTCCCTCTACATTGAAATAATACTGCTGTAAAATGTTGTTCAAGGTTCCAAGATAATATGTGACCTTACTGTCATCTGTTAATGTAATAGTAATGGTGGTAGATGGTTGATCCAAACCAAATTCCTCCTTATTTTCTTCCATACTATTCCCAATTTTCTGCTCTGCTTCTACTGTTGTAATGGCATCAAGCATTGCTGTAATCTTGTACTGATTAAGGGTACATTCTTTTTCTTCTTCACAGTACCAGTTCTCTCCCTTTTTTGCAAAGGTAAGAGGCGTTTTAGAAGCATTGTTTTCTACCTGTATTTTTGCAATCTTATCTGCTTCAATTGTATATGCTGTAATATCTTCCGTTCCCTCTTCCGTAGAAGAATCTTCTTCCTTTGGTCCATAAAAAGTAAGTCCTGCATAAGCTCCCGCCATGATGACCAAAATAAGCAAAGCTGCTATAAGCTTAAAAGGTTTCTTTTTCATTATTTTATTCTCCTTCTTATACAAACTACAATACCAATTGCTATAAACGCGATTGGAATAATGAAAATGTATAGGACAGACCATTTGATGGCATCTGCACTTGAAATTGTCAAGTACCCATCCGTCAGCTGTTTTCCAGGAATGATAATACTGTCTTCATATTCACACATCCAGCCTACAGCATCTAAAAATACAGATAAATTCGCATTTCCCAACTGACTATTGATACTACTATCTACTATAGCATAACTGGTAAATACTGCCAGCTTGGTTTTATATTCTGTCTCTTCACTACTGATGTCTTCACCTGTTATTTCACTTGCGATTGCATCATCTTCGTCTTCTGAATCAGCTTTGTCACTTTCCTCTGATTCAGTCACAATGGTTGCAATAGAAAATGATCCGGTGGCATCACTCATATCTTGTTCCAGACTTGTTGCATTTGCAGGATCAGATTTTAAATAAGATTTATTAGATGTTGTCAATACATCTTTAATTGTTACTGTATCTCTTGCATCTTCCAATGTTTTGATGCCTTGTGCATTCGGCACTACCATTGTCTGATTATTTTCTTTTACACTTGTTGTAATATCTGATGAAGCAACTTCTGGAATAAGATAATATGGATAACTCATATAATAACCATTATCATTTTCTACTACAATTCCTTTCTGCAGCTGCAGGCTGTAATATTTTAGAACTTCATCCAGATTAGGTGTTTCTTTTTCCATATAATCCAGAATAAAGATTGCATTTCCTCCATTTTTCAAATAATCCAATATTTTGTCCTTTTCGTCAGATGAAATGTCAATCTTTGGAGAAGCAATCAGCAGACAATCACAGTCTTCAGGTACTTTTTCCTGCTTAATCAGACTTAGATCTTCTAACTGTACATTGCTGTCCTCCACATAACCTTTTGCTGTATCATCTAAGCCAAGTTCCTGATGCTCCTGCAATACATACATTTTAGGCAAGTCCTCTGTTGTCACATACTGAATGGCACTTGTAATAGCGTTTTCTCCCGTAAACTCTACCTTATATTCATCTACTGTTCCATAGTAATATTCTTCTGAATTATCAGACATAATATCTTCAGATGACAATATCTTATAGCGTTCTCCACTTTCTACAATCATAATTGCAGAACTATCTGCTTCATATTTACTTACAAATGCAGGATGAAGAGAAGGGTCCACATTCTCTACTTTAATATGGGATGATTCATCTGCATATTTGTCTAATACAGTCTGAATCTCTACAACCTCGCTTCCTGATTTTACGATATAATAAATGGTTACATCCTGCTCTAGTTTATGAATAAATTTTACAGTTTCATCTGTAATACCATATACATCGGAACCTGTGGCATCCCATTTTGTGTATTTTGCAGGAAGTTTATCTGCTATCAAATTCACTATAATTACAATCGCAAGTACAACTACAATCATAACTGCATTGTAAGAATTATTTTTCAACTTTTTCACTTTTAGAGATGATTGTTTTTTTTCTTCTTTTTTCACGTTTCTATCCTCCCTAATTCCATCTTCTTTTCTCAATAATTTGTACTGTCACATATAAGAAGAATCCAATAAATGTCACATAATACAATATACTTGTCAAATCAAATGCACCATAAATGAAATCTGAAAATCTACTGTAAAAAGAAATACTTGTAAAAAATTTTGTCAATGCCCCTTCTAACCAGCCGGATTTTACAAAATATACAACCACAAGTACAATCTCTGCAACTACTGCTGGTATCACTGCAATGGCAATATTTTTCACAAACAAATACAATAACAATGCAGCAATGCAGATTAGCACGGTTATCCCCACAAGGGATGATGTACCAGACTGCGACACCATTGATGAAAGAGAACTCATAAGAAAAATAATTACATTTACGCCAAAACCTAATATAGCTGCAATAATCTGATTATCTGTCAGCGAAGAAATTACTAATCCAATAGAAATCATAGCCAGTCCCAAAAGCCAGAATGCTAAAATTGCCGCATATGCAGCTCTTATAGAAACACTCCCATATTTACTCAATACAATTGGCATTGTACAGCTTACCAAAATAGGAATAGTAAATATTGTTGCAACTGCCAAAAATTTTCCAACCACAATAGCACTAATATTAATTGGTGCAGACAACAGCAGCTGGTCTGTTTTCTGCCTCTGCTCTTCTGCTAAGCTGCGCATGGTCAGCAATGGTATTACAATAATCAGAATAAAAGACACACTCCCTAATGTATAACCAAATACACTGCTTCCGCCTGTTAAGTTTGTTCCCATATAATACAATCCGATCATTACCATTAATAACCCGATTACAATGTATCCTATAATCGATGTAAAATATCCCCGCAATTCCTTTTTATAAATAGCAAGCATTATTTTTTCCACTCTTTCTTGTTTTCCTTTTTGAATAAACCTTTACTTTCCTCATTCCGTTCCCTAGAATAACCAGTAGAATCTTTTGTTAACTGAAGGAATATATCTTCTAAGGATTGTGTCTTTGATGTCATGGAAAATACAGGATAATCTGCTTTGGCAAAAATACGGAATAACTGCTCTTTTAAATCCTTGTCCGAATCTGTTGTGATAACGGCTGTAACACATCCTTCCTCTTCTGCAGGTATGACTGTGAATTTCTTTATTTTTGAATGTGATGCCAATAAATTTTTTACCTCTTCTTTTCCTGCTTTTACAACAACACGAACTTCATTTTGTGCCTTGTTCATCTCTGCTAATCTTTCTGGTGTATCACATGCTACCAGTTTTCCTTTATTAATAATTAGAATATGATCGCAAACAGCACTTATTTCCTGCATAATATGTGAACTTAAAATAATGGTATGATCCTTGCTCAATTCTTTAATTAACTCTCTAATCTCAATAATCTGTTTTGGATCCAGTCCAACAGTAGGCTCATCTAATATAATGATTTCAGGATATCCTAAGATTGCCTGTGCCAGACCAACACGCTGTTTATATCCCTTAGATAACTGCTTAATCAGACGTTTGGACACATCTGCAATTTTTGTTTTGTCCATAGCCTCCTGCACCATTTGTTTTCTTTTCGCTTTTTCAACCTGTTTTAATTCTGCAGCAAAATCCAAATACTCCTTTACTGTCATATCCAAATACAGTGGTGGTATCTCCGGTAAATATCCAATGCATTTTTTTGCTTCCAACGGCTCATCAAAGATACTGTGTCCGTTAATCAGTACTTCTCCCTCTGTGGCAGATATATAACCAATTAAAATATTCATAGTGGTGGATTTTCCTGCACCATTTGGTCCCAGAAAACCATATACCTGGCCTTTTTCTACTGTAAAACTTAGATTGTCTACAGCCACATGATTCCCATACTTTTTGACTAAATTTCTTACTTCAATCAAAATAAATCCTCCTTGCTTTTGCATAATGCACTAAATTTAATCTTATTATACAAATTAATTGTGTGCAATTTGTGTCTAATTGTGAAATTGCCATTACAGATTTGTGAATGTGCTTTCCATTGGAATATTGAAAAACAAATGCAGCACAATTGTGATGCACATCTTGTAACAGGCAATTTTCAAACATGCCTGCAGCTGCCTGTCACAAAAGAAGAGTTGGCATATCAATGTATTCTGATATGCAAACTCTTCTTTGTCTTAATTTGGCTATTACTCTGTTGTATTATTCTACTTCAGATAAGTTCCATCTTCCCCAATCTTGCCATTTGGTGCTCCTGCTGTCTGTAATACATAAACTCTCATGTTACCTTTTCCAGAACATTTTGCTGTTAACGTACCATTACATTCAATCTTATCTCCTGTTACCATATCTACATATGTACCACTTGGCACCCCGCTAAATGTAGCATCCCCTGAGATTGTGACACATACAAAACTGTCTGTACTGCCTTCTGTATAACGTCTCTTATAAGCAAGGCCTCCACTTACTCCATCTGTAGAATACTGTCCTTTCCGAAGAGCTGGTACTGCTCTACGAATTTGATTCAACCTTTGGATGTGTTTTGCAAGAGGATGATTCAGTGTATTTGCCATTTCGCCTGTTGCACCACTGTATTTCGCATAATCAGTCGTATTAACAGAACCCTCCATGTGTTCTCCAAAATAAGCACGTCCAGACTCTGCTAACACATTCTGCCAATCATCAATTTTGGCACCTTTCATAAATTCAATCTCTGTTCCATAATAAATACATGGAATTCCTCTAAAAGTAAAGATCAAATCTAAATTTTCTGCCCATGCATCCTGCTGCCCTGTATATCTCTGATACAAAGAAACAGCATTTGGACCATAATCATGTGAATCTACATACATTACATTCCATGTAGAATCATTGAAATATTTATCTTCCGCCTTGGCTGCATCAAATGCCTGTCCTGCACTTTCAAAAGAATGATGCATATAAAAATCAATCATATCCATACCAGAAGACTTACTTCTGTCTGGTGTATGATACTCATTTCCTTCCAAAAATGCATTATTACTGGTTGGCTGTGCTTCTGTACTAAGATTATCCTTATAATGCTGCTCTGTCAGGCTTTCATTATGTAAGGCAGCCTCTAATGTTTTTGATGAATCCCAGCCATAATCCTTACTTTCTTTCCATGTATAGAAACATACAGAAATAGGCGGTTTGTTATCATTGAATACTTCGCATCGAAGTACACATGCTTCACCAAACATAAAGAAATTGTTTCCTCCTGCCTGTTTAAATGCTGGCAGATATTCACTATTAAATGACAATCTTGAAATATGTTTCACTGTATCAATACGGAATGCATCTACACCCATACCAATATAATTTGTATAACATTTTTTTAAGTATTCTGCTACAGTCGGGTTTTCTGTATTCAAATCCACACAGTGTGCTCCCAATTGTGCGGTCTGCACTGTATAGCCTTCCCACTGTATATTTGTCTCATGATGGAAAATACGCTCCGGATCATTTGTATCACTCTTTAGTGCTGCACATCTTTTGGCTTCGTTCCTGGTAGTTTCATCGGACATTCCAATACTGCGTCCTAAATCTGTAACTGTCATTGCTGTTGTAGATTTATCCAATTTTGAAATATCATCTGTTCTTGTGTATACCGGGAACAAATTTTCTTCTCCATAATCACTACAATGATTAATTACAATATCCTGAACAATTTTAATTCCTTTTTCATGACAGGCATTAATCAAATCCTGATAACTGCAATCATCAGATTCATAACGTACATCCACTTCTGCATGATTAATTGCATGATATCCATGATAATCATAATCAGAAGCATTCTTTACAACTGGTGTAATCCAGATTGCAGAGAAACCTAATGCTTTAATATAATCTAACTTTTCTACTACACCTTTAAAATCACCACGCCATACAGGATCATCAGCTGCATTACCAGGATTATTGTTATTGTCATCTGTTCCTGTATCACGCCAGCTTACACAGTTATTACTGCTATCACCATCATAAAATCTAGAAGTCATCAGAAAATAAATAGTTTCATCTCTAAAGTCTGTTCTTTCAAACGGTGCTGGTGATGTTACAGGACCACTCCTTGTTGGTGTAGGTGCATCTGTACTTGGTGTGTCTGTACTTGGTGTATCTTGACCTCTTACCCATTCTCCGTCTTTATATATATATTCTCCTACTTTTGTTATCGTATATTCCTCACTCTGTTCTGCACCATTACTGAATAGGAAGTTCACCTTAGACACTCCATTAAATGTATAACTGTAGTATCCATCACTGTCTTTTTCCAACTTCTCTCCAGGCCATTCAAAATCCACATCATTAGGAAGTGCATTCCATGCATATAACTGTACATTATTCCACTCTGATGTATAGTGAATCGTAATACTTTCGCTGCTGTTTTCCGCCTTCTTTACTGCCATTGCACACATTGTCTGTGTAATTACATTATTTGCTTCTTCCACTGTAACTTTTACAGTTTGGCTTCCTGCTGTAGCTGCCAGATAATCATCTGTAGCATTCTTTACAAAACGGTCTTCATCAAACCAGTATTCTCCTGCTTCACAAGTGATATCAGCTGTCTGAAAATCCACATCTTCAACAATAACCCGGAATTCTAAATCTTTGGCATCTGCTACAGTATAGGAATACCAGCCTTCTGTCTCCTGCTTCATTGGTACTCCTGGATAAGACATGGAAACCTCCTCTCCATTCATATTTGTGTAATAAAAGTGTGGTATGGAATTACCATCCCATTTGTAATGAATTGTAATTCCGCTTTTGGCAATGGTATGTTCAATCGTCTTGCCTGAAGTAAAGCGAGGTACTGTTGCTGCACATATTGTACCAACTGCCAAAATTGTTGCTGCAATTATTGTTGTTTTTAGATATTTCTTCATTTTTTTCTCCTTTCCTGCCTCTGCGCATTTTTACTCACATTTTCCTAGCTGTTCCTTTGGATACATTACTAGGCAAAGTACGCCGACCAAAACGGACATAAATGATAGTATGTCCTTTGAGGTATTCCATTTATGATTTGAATTGTATGTTATTAAATTATTATACAATTATTACAAAACTTTTACAAGTATAATATCTATATTTATTGAATTTTTTGTTACAGTTCAACCTTGAAGAAATAGTTTTATAATCTGCACATGGAAATTTGCTCAGTAAAAGCAGATTGTACAACTATTTCTATAAGGCAGATGCCCAGCATGAATAATTTGCCACTCAATCCATAATTTTTTGTTCAAAATGTATGTTCCAGCAAATTATAAACAATATATTTAAATAGCAAAAGAGCCTATGTATCTTAATCATACATAAGCTCTTTTACATATAATCTACTTACTATTTTAAATATGTTCCATTTTCACCAATCTTGCCATTTGGTGCTCCTGCTGTCTGTAATACATAAACTCTCATGTTACCTTTTCCAGAACATTTTGCTGTTAACGTACCATTACATTCAATCTTATCTCCTGTTACCATATCTACATATGTACCACTTGGCACCCCGCTAAATGTAGCATCTCCTGAGATTGTAACACATACAAAACTGTCTGTGCTGCCTTCTGTATAGCGTCTCTTAAATGCAATATTGCCATCACATCCCTCTGTTGAATACTGACCCTTGCGTAATGCAGGAACTGCTCTTCTAATTAAGTTTAATCTTTGAATGTGTTTTGCTAATGTACTATTCAAAGTATCTGCCATAGCCCCTGTTGCACCACTATAGGTAGCAAAATCTGTGCAGTTAACGCTTCCTTCAATATGGTCACCAAAATATGCACGTCCGGTTTCTGCTAATGGTGCATTCGGACCAACATCAATTGGCTTGCCCGCCTGGAATTCAATTTCACTACCATAGTAAAGACAAGGAATACCACGGAATGTAAACATTAAATCAAGATTCTCTGCCCATGCATCTGTACCACCATTATAACGTAGTGTTTGACATTCATCCGGACCATAATCATGAGAGTCTACATAAACTACATTCCATGTTGAATCATTAAAATACTTATCTTCTCCCTTTGCTGTACCAAATGCACTCGATGCACTAATAAAACTCCAATGCATCTGGAAGTCAATCACATCCATCCCTGATTTCTTACTATAATCCGGTTTGTGATATTCATTGCCTTTTAAGAAAGCATTATCACTTTCCGGTTGGGAAGATCCAGATTGGTTTGATGTATAATGACTCTGAACCAGATTTTCATTACTTGCAGTGTCATTGCTCCATCTTCCTGTCCAGCTGCTATCATCTGCCCATGTATAGAAAGCAGTTGAAATTGGTGCTTCTCCACGATACCAAACATCATGCCCTTTTGTACATACCTCTCCAAACATATAGAAATTATCTCCACCTGTTTCCTTGAATGCCGGTAAAAATACAGAGTTCAATGTCAGTCTGGAAATATGTTTTACAGTATCTACACGAAAACCATCTACACCCATGTTAATATACTTATTATAACAATCTACCAAATACTTATATACCTTCGGATTTTCTGTTTCCAAATCGAAACAATCATCCGCAATCGTCTTATCCTGTGCACTGTAGTTATCCCAGTCACCACCGCCACAGAAACCATTATGGTGATAAATATTATCTGGATCATTGCTTCCATTCATAACTGCTTGATTACGTTCTGAATATACATCACTGTCTAATTGCAGCAAGTTTCTTTCACCCCAGTTGCATGTATGATTGAATACAACATCCTGAATAATCTTCATGCCTTTTTCATGTACCGCATTAATCAAATCCTGATAACTTGCATCTGAAGATTCATATCTGCTGTCAACCTTACTAAAGTCATATGCATGATAACCATGATAGTCATAACCACTTCTGTTTTCTACAACAGGTGTAATCCATATTGCTGAAAAGCCAAGCGATTTGATATAATCAAGCTTTTCAATCAAACCTTTAAAATCCCCTCTCCATGCTGGATCATCATCTCCATTATGAGCCTTTTGGTCTTCTTCACAATGTGCATTATTACTTTTATCTCCATCAAAAAATCTAGTTGTAATGACAAAATAAATGGTCTCATCCCTGAAGTCACCTCTTTCAAATGGTGCAGGCGTTGTATCCGGACCACTGGTAGATGGATTAGTTGTACTTGGTGTGTCTGTACTTGGTGTATCTCCGCCATCTTTTGCCCATTTTCCATCTTTATATGTATACTCTCCAGCTTCTGTTAAAGTAAATTCCTCACTTTGCTCTGTTCCATTGCTGAATAAGAAATTTACTTTGGATACTCCATTAAATGTATAGCTATAGAACCCATCACTGTCCTTTTGTAACCTTTCTCCAGGCCAGCTGAACTCAACATCATTTGGAAGTGCATTCCATGCATATAACTGTACATCATTCCATTCTGAACTATAATGAATGGTGATAGTTTCCTTGCTGTTTTCTGCCTTCCTGACTGCCATTGTACCCATTACTTGTGTTATTACATTATTTGCTTCTTGTTCTGTAACCTTTGCAATCTTATTTTCTGCTGTAGCTGTCAGATAATCTTCTGTAGCATTCTTTACAAAACGATCTTCATCAAACCAATACTCTCCTGATTCACAAGATATACTTGCTGTCTGAAACCCCATATCATCAAGTATGATTTGAAATTCCAACTCTTTAGCAGCTGATATTGTATAGGAATACCATCCTTCTGCTTCCTGCTCCATTGGCACTCCCGGATAGGACATGGAAACTTTTTCTCCATTCATACTTGTGTAATAAAACCGCGGTGAAGAAGCACTGTCCCATTTGTAATGAACCGTAATTCCACTTTTTGCAATAGTATTTTCAACAGTTTTGTTCGCAATAACCTTTGGTACTGTCATTGCACCAGCAGTGCCAACTACTAAAATTGCAGCTGCAATCATTGCCGTTTTTAAATATTTTTTCATATTCTGCTCCTTTCTTTTTTGCTGCATATTTACTGTAACCCTTATGTTTATTGTACAATTATTACAAAGAAAGTACAAGTCAAATATTTTTGTGAAATTCACTAATTTTCCCCTTATCCTTTTAGTAATTTTATATAATTTTATTATTTTATCAATATTTCCTGTGCCAAAATCACAAAAAGAGTTTTAAATATTATATATGACATATTAGACTTTCTTATAAATATGATATAATGCCCAAAAGAGTATGTAACACTTTTGGCACTCAAGTAAATCCATATTACTACTCTTCTGATTTATTCCAGCAAAAATTCTTGTATATATAACTTTCCTTTGCCTTTCACATCATAATTCAATTTACTCTTTGGTTTTCCAAAAAATTTTTCTGTTATCCATTCCGCTTTTTTATTATCTTCTATCGTGACATATTCTGATTCACAAATAATATCCTTCTCCTGCAGTTTTTCTTTCCACTGCTTTTCCTGTTCTTCTAAAAGCTCTTTTGTATGCTCTTTTTCTACCTGAACTAACAGATAAAAGTTATTCTGTCCCATATTTCTTTTTATTTTTTCCCATTCAATATAAATTGTAATAATTCCAAGATATCTTGTTTCTAATTCTAAAATAACATTTCCTGCTGCATCATTCCCTATGTTCTGATTTTCTTTTTTTCCTTCCTCATTTTCTTTGTATTGATAAAGTTTTATTTTTTTGACATGCTTTTTTATTTTTTTCATTAACAAAATATCTTCCACTTGCAAATCAGGATATTTCATAAGATATCCCAGTATATGAAAAATAGAATCCTTATTTACTGCCATCTGATATTTCATTAAACCTTTTACAATTTCCATATTCTTCTCTGTCGCTTTCAAACCTGCAGATTCCAATGCTTTGTACTGCACCAGCTCCTCTACTGAAATACTGCCCATTCTAAGTGGTGCAATCTCTATACGGTTGTTACTGTTTGCTCGTATGACAAAAGAAATTTTCTCTCCAATTGAAATGGATACACTATCTTCTATTCTGGCATTCAGATAATGTCCTTCACTTTCAATAGTCACTGATTTTCCCTTTACTGCTATGACCGTTCCCTCAAAAGTCTGTCCCTTTGCCATGTTACGAAGATCCATTCCGTGACTGCCTTTTCCCATGCCTGCCTGTATTCCTTTGACAGAACCTGTACTCTGCAATCCGCCTGTTGTCTTACTTCCGCCATTGATTCTTCCTCCAAATAAGGCCAATGATATCTCCCTGCCTTCCATAAATATTTTTATTTATTTTATTATAAGTAACACTGGAAAACAAGTATATTTTTTATAACAGCAAAATACCGGACCATTTTACCATTGGTCCGGTATCTGCTTTGATACAAATGTACTATTTATAATGTATCCTTTTATCAAATTATTTTTTTGTTACCTTAATTGTCACCTTCTTCATTAACGTTTTCTTTGAACCGTCTTTTATCTTGCAGTATACATAATAGGTTCCTTTCTTAG
>CAYRAV010000062.1:0-18241 GCA_964422365.1 uncultured Lachnospiraceae bacterium
AAAAGAGAACGAGAAGTAAAGGCGGCAGAGCGGATTTTTCATATTTTACCAGAAGACCAGGCGGTTTATATACGGCAGCTATGGGAAGAATTTGAAGAAGGAATCACAATGGAAGCAAAATTTGCCCATGCATTAGATTGTATACAACCTGTTATGTTGAATGATGCTTCTGATGGAAAAGCATGGACAGAACATCAGATAGAATTGTCACAAATTCTAAACAGAAATAAAAATACAAAGGATGGTTCAAAAGCTTTATGGGAATATGCAAAGGAAACTTATATTATGCCGAATGTGGAAAAAGGCAGAATAAAGAATACAGAATTATAGACAGAATAGAAATTTATTAGGAACGCAGGCAAATATAAAAAATCAGGAGGTCATTGGCAGATGAAAAAAAAGTGGATAGAAGAGACGGAAACAGAAAATAAAAATATAAGAGAACGCTATGAACTTGCCATGGAGCGTATAGAAGAAATAATAGAAGAGGCAGCACAGAAATTAGAATTAAAATATGCCTTGTATTTTATGAAAACAGCAGTATTTTTATTACAAGTAAAAGAAGTAGCAGCAATGGCAGAAAAGGAAGAAATACAGACATTGCCCTTAGAAGCATTGCAGCAGTTGAATTATGGATTGTATCAGGATTTAATGAATCAGGAAGACCGAATTAGAGAAGGAGAAAAGATAGAGAAGTTATTAATGGAGGCTGATAAGGAAGAGCTTGTTACTGTTGTATCAGAATGGAGTACAGCGGAACAGGAAGGGGTAAAAGAAGACAGTGAAATAAAGGATGGTTTGGAATTAGAGAACCATGCCATTCAATTTAGTTATGAGTATAGTTATGCCAATCCTGATTATGCCGTTGAAAAGTTAGGAGAAGAGTATGGACATTTGCTTTGTTTTCTTTATACAGAACTTCGGGGAACTTTATACTATGCTTATGAGAGAAGATTATTTGATATTACCATTGCATTAGAATTATTCATAGAAGTCTACAACTTAATGCAGCAAAGGGAGGAAGAAGAGGAACAGAGCATTTTGAAATGGATCAAAGATGCTATTTATTATTATGTCAGTGATTATTGTGATGTGACCATGCCAAGACGCATCAGAGAGCAGTTAGATCCGTTATTGTCTTTTGCAACAGACATTATTATGGAAAGTGATTTGAACGACATTCGTTATTTGTACTATTTTGGTGAGTATATTTCAGAAAATGAAATCAGAACAGCAAAGTTTCTGAATACGCTTTCGCAGGAAGAGATAGATAAAATGGCTGCTACTTATACAGAAGGGTTTAGAGAGGGGGTTGTTCATGCAGGCATTGATTTGTCCAAAAAGAAAAATGTAAATATCCGTTACAACATTGGTTTCGAACGTGTAGTAAAAGCAGCAATCGGGCAGTTTCGAAAGATGGGATTAGAGCCTGTTATTTACCGTACTGCAGTAAGCAGCATCCATAAAAAACAACATTTGAAAATAGGTTATTGCAGTACAGGTGTAAACCGCCAATATGAGTATGATCATAGATTTGACAATGGAATCTATTTAGATAAGGCTTTGGCAGAGAGAAAATTAGTAAATTTACGTGTTGCATATGAGCAATATGCAGAACTTGCAAAGGTTTATGCGGGGCCAGCAGTAATAGAGATTTTTGGAGAAAAACCATTTGAACCTGTGGATAAGAAAAGTGCCATTAAGTTTACACAGAAGCAGCAGAAGATTTCAGTTGATTATCAGAGAGATGCTTCTATTGTGACAAATGAATATATCAAAAGCGATGAATACAGCTTTACTATTATTGCATTTCCGATTCCTGAAATTGGAGAGGAGTTTGAGGAAATTTTTGCAGAAACAGTAAAGGTCAATACCCTTGATATGAAAAAATATGAAGAGATACAACAGAAAATAATAGATGTATTAGATCAGGGAGAATATGTAAAAATAAAAGGTATGGGCAAAAATCACACAGATATGAAAGTAATGCTTCATAAGTTAGAAAATCCTGAGAAGGAGACAAATTTTGAGAACTGCCTTGCAGATGTAAATATTCCGGTAGGGGAAGTATTTACTTCACCAATGATGGTAGGTACAAAAGGGGTACTTCATGTGAGTGAGGTGTACTTGAATGAATTAAAGTATAGGGAATTAGAGCTGCAGTTTGAGGATGGAATTATTACGGAATACAGTTGTAAAAATTTTGAAGAGGAAGAGGCGAACAAGGCATTTGTCAAAGAAAATCTTATGTATCATAGAGAGTTTCTTCCAATCGGAGAATTTGCCATCGGAACAAACACAACAGCCTATCAAATGGGAAGAAAATTCGGGATTTCCCATAAACTGCCTATTCTGATAGCAGAAAAGACAGGACCACACTTTGCGGTAGGAGATACTTGTTATAAAATGAGCGAGGATCAGAAGATCTATAATCCTGATGGAAAGGAAGTAGTGGCAAAGGATAATGAGTATTCTAATTTAAGAAAAACGGAAGTTGAGAAAGCATATTTTAACTGCCATACAGATATAACAATACCTTATGATGAACTAGGAGAAATCAGTGTTCATATGGAGAATGGGGAAAGTGTTGTCATTATTCAAAATGGACGATTTGTATTGGAAGGAACAAAGGAACTGAATAACGCTTTCGATGAGTAAAATACAAAAAAAAGGGGCTTTCATTGCTGATTATCAGCAGTTTATGTAAAGTCCCTTTTCTGAAATATGAAAAAATATTTATTTTACTGTCACGGTTTTTGTTTTACTTGCTGTATCAGCAGAATTCTTTAAGTAAACTTTTAATTTTGTACCTTTTTTTAACTTGCAGGTTTTTACAGAATAAGTTCCATTAGAAGATACTGTAGATTTATAAGTTTTATTTCCGATTGTTACAAATACTTTTGTATAAGCCTTTCCGGTTCCTTTTACAACTTTTGTATTTCTTTTATAAGTTTTTACTGTTGGTGCAGAAGGTTTGGAAGAATTGATTCCGGAAACCTGATATTTAATCATATAACAGAACATGTCTGTATCGCCAGATGGAGCAATTCTTGTAGTATAGGTACCATTAGAAGAAACTGTATATTTTAAATCTTCTGCACAATTCAATCGGTTTTCCGTATGCCAGACAGTATTGTTGTTATAATCTTTATAATAAATGTCTCCCCTTACGGTACGAATAGTAACATAATCCAGAGAAGTATCAAATGTAATAACTGCAGTTGACTTATCCTTGCTTAGTTTTATGGATTTTACGGAAATTTTATCAGAGCATGGAATAAAACCGGCATAGATACTATGTGTAGCTCGGGTTACACTAGCTGCATTATTAGAGGCTCTATAGTAATAAGTTCCTTTTTCAACATAGGTAATGATCGTTTGATCTGAATCGCTTTTTTCCACTAAATTGGTAAGGTCAAAATTGCTATATAGTGAAAAGGACTGCAATAAATCACTGCTGGAATTATCTTTTAAAATCAGCCATCCGTCTTCAGGAACCATAAGTTTATATGCATTTCCGTTTGAGTAGGAGTTTACAATATCCTGACTGGAATAAGGCAAATCGTTATCAATCTTTTTTAGTAAATCCTCTACAGAAGTAATTGTGGTCAGTAAAACACCGGTATCTGCAGTGTTATCTTGTGATGCCGCTTCCTCAGCATACACTGGCATATTTGTATTCACTGAAGTCAGTGGTGAAAGCGTAAGAGCTCCTATCAGAGCGAGGGCGAAAAATTTGTTTTTTCTCATGGTATTCATCCTTTCTTAATGGCAAATTAATATATGTAATCCTCTATCACAGAGTACATAAAAGCTTGTGCACAAGACAGTTTATAGATTACATTGTTTTTTGTGGAAAGTCAATTAGGATTAGATTAGAGTTGCATTAAGATTAGATTAAAAGTAGTGAGGGAATACTGCTTTCATTTTCAAATATACTCTAGAGCGTGTTTGAAAATTCATTGTCCTAATCTGCATGCCCTGCTTTTGTACCCATCTGGGCATACACCGCAATTCAGGTTGAAACTTCTCAAACTTAATGTATATCGTACAGCCATAAGAGAAAGAAAAAACAAAGAATTTGTAAGGAAAAAAAGGAAAATCAAAAAGTATGTCTAATATATATAGTAATAGGAGAAACAAAAAGAAAACACAAAAGTGTATTTTAATAGTCCATTTTAGAATTGAGGTGATATTTCCATGCAATCTAAAAATATTAGGCAACGTCAAGAGGAACGTGAACATGAGATATTATCTCCATATGCTGCTTTTAGCGATGACTCGCGGGGGCGTAATATGGAAGAAACTCCCTGTGATATCCGGCCTATTTACCAACGGGACAGAGACCGTATTTTGCATAGCAAGGCATTTCGCAGATTAAAACATAAGACACAGGTATTTTTAGCACCAGAAGGTGACCACTACAGAACACGCCTGACCCATACATTAGAAGTGGCACAGACAGCAAGAACCATTGCAAGAGCATTAAGGTTAAATGAAGACCTGACCGAAGCCATTGCTTTAGGCCATGATTTAGGTCATACTCCATTTGGACATGCAGGTGAGCGTGCTTTGAACCATATTTGTGAAAATGGATTTGAACATCATCTGCAAAGTTTGAGAGTGGTAGAATTATTAGAAAAAGATGGTGAAGGCTTGAATCTTACATGGGAAGTAAGAGATGGTATCAAAAATCACCAGTCAAATGGCAAACCATCTACCCTGGAAGGAAAAATTGTCCAGCTGGCGGACAAAATTGCATATGTAAATCATGATATAGATGATGCCATACGGGGACATGTACTTACTGAGGAAGAACTGCCAAAAGAATACACAAACTTTCTAGGTCATAATTCCAGAGAACGTTTAAATACATTGATACATGATATTATTTTAAATAGTGAAGAAACCAATGATGTAAAAATGTCACAGACTGCCAGAAGTAAATTATATGGGCTGCGGGCATACTTATTTCAAACAGTATATGAAAATCCAAAGGCAAAAGGCGAAGAAGCAAAAGCCATACATATGATAGAGCAGCTCTATCAGTACTATTTGAATCACTTCACGAAACTTCCAGTAGAGTATATCCGTATGATGGAAATCAGGAAACAGAGCAAAGAACAGACTGTTTGTGATTATATTGCTGGTATGACAGACCGTTATGCCATAGTGAAGTTTAAGGAAATTTTTGTACCTGGTGTTTGGAGTGTATATTAAAATGTGTTAAAATAGTATTGTTATCAAATAAATACAAAATATGTATATTATATACTTTAATCGGATACAAAGAAAAAGGAGTGCAGAATATGTATTATCCAGAGGAAGTCGTAGAAGAAATCAGACAAAGAAATGATATTGTGCAGGTAATTTCCTCTTATGTACGGTTGCAAAAAAGAGGAAGTAATCATATGGGGCTTTGTCCATTTCATAATGAAAAAACGCCATCCTTTTCTGTTAGTGGTTCCAAGCAGATGTATCATTGTTTTGGATGTGGTGCCAGTGGAAATGTATTTACATTCATAATGGAGTATGAAAATTTTAACTTTGTGGAGGCACTCCGTTTTCTTGCAGAGCGGAGCGGAGTAAATCTTCCAGAGATGGAGTATTCAGAGGAGGATAGAAAAAGACAGGATTTTCGGACAAAGTTGTTAGAAGTGAATAAGGTGGCAGCAAAATATTTTTATTATCTGCTTCGCACAGAGCATGGAACGCATGCGTATACTTATCTGAAAGAGAGAGGGCTTACTGATGAAACAATAAAGAAATTTGGTTTGGGATATTCGGATAAATATAGTGATGATTTGTATCAATATTTAAAAAAACATGGATATAGTGATGAACTTCTGAAAGAATCAGGACTGATTACGATGAATGAGGCAAAGGGCAGTTTTGATAAATTCTGGAATCGTGTTATGTATCCAATTATGGATATTAATCATAAGGTAATAGGTTTTGGAGGCCGGGTAATGGGAGAAGGTATGCCCAAATATCTAAATTCTCCGGAAACGAAGGTATTTGATAAAAGCCGTAACTTGTATGGGCTGAATTTTGCAAGACAGGCAAAGGGGCGGCAGCTTTTGTTATGTGAAGGGTATATGGATGTAATTTCTCTTCATCAGGCAGGATTTATGAATACGGTAGCATCGCTTGGAACGGCATTTACGGAACAGCAGGCAGTACTTATGAAACGGTATGCGGATGAAGTACTGCTGACATATGACAGTGATGGTGCAGGAA
The DNA here is from genome assembly GCA_964422365.1 of uncultured Lachnospiraceae bacterium. GTDB lineage: Bacteria > Bacillota > Clostridia > Lachnospirales > Lachnospiraceae > CAYRAV01. The sequence goes on from CAYRAV010000062.1 coordinate 6,241, forward strand.
TCAAGGCAGCACTTCGTGCCATCCCAATGCTGAAAAATGCAGGTATTACACCTAAAATAGTGCATATGGAGCCATATAAAGACCCTGATGAGTTTATTAAGGCATTAGGTGCAGAGGAATTTCAAAAAAGAATTGAGCATGCAGAGAATAGTTTTTATTTTGAAGTAAGTTTGATAGAGAAAGAGTATGATTTTAGAGATCCTGAGCAGAAAACGAAGTTTTATAATGATCTTGCCCGGAAACTTCTTGTATTTTCTGAAGAATTAGAAAGGAATAATTATATTGAGGCAATGGCAGAAAAATATGCTGTCCGTTTTGAGGATTTAAGAAAATTAGTCAATAAGTATGGGGCACAGTTATCTTTTAAGGGTTCTAATGAAACATTTGCAAGAGAAGAAAAGAGGAGAAAAGGAAAGAAAAAGGAAGATGGCATGAAACGGTCACAGAAAATTTTGCTGACCTGGCTTATTGAGGATACCTTTCTATTTGAAGCGATTAAAGGTATTCTTACAGAAGAGGATTTTAGGGAGGAACCTTATCATACAGTTGCAAAGCAGTTATTTCATCAGTATGGGCAGACAGGGGAGGTTAATCCGGCCAAAATTATTAATTGTTTTCAAAGTAAAGAAGAACAGGCAGAGGTTGCTTCTTTATTTAATACTAATCTTCCTATCTGGGAGTTGTTATCAGAAGAAAATGTAAGAATGAAGAAAGAAGGGTTTAGGGAAAACTTTATGCAGGAGATGGAATTATCAGAAAAAGAAAAAATATTCAATGATATAGTAAGGAGGATTAAAAAGAATAGTTTAGATGAGGCGGGAAGACATGTAACAGATGTGGCGGACTTGCAAAAATTAATTACTGCACAGGCAGAATTACAAAAATTGCATATTTCTTTTCAGGATAGTGAAAGATAAATGATAGGGATGTAATGAGAAAGGATGTGGCATTTATGAGTGAACAACAAATGACAAAGGAAAAATTTCGTACAAAGCTAAAAGATTTATTAGAATATGCAAAAAACAAGAAAAATGTATTGGAATATCAAGAAATTAATGATTTCTTTAAAAATATGGATTTGGAAACGGTAAAAATTGAAAAAGTATATGAGTATTTGGAGAATCATGGTGTGGATATTTTGCGGGAAGAAAAAGAAGATGAAGATATTGCATTAGAAGCATTGGAAATGGAGATGGATAATGAAGAAGAGGAGGATCTGGAGAATATTGACTTGTCTGTACTGGAAGGTGTGGGGGTAGAAGACCCTGTCAGAATGTATTTGAAAGAAATCGGCAAGGTTCCGCTGTTAAGTGCCGAAGAGGAAATCGAACTGGCAGAGCGTATGGAACAAGGCGATGAAGAGGCAAAAAAAAGATTAGCAGAATCAAACCTGCGTTTGGTTGTGAGTATTGCAAAACGTTATGTAGGCAGAGGTATGCTTTTTCTGGATCTGATTCAGGAGGGAAATCTGGGATTAATTAAGGCAGTTGAAAAATTTGATTACCGAAAAGGATATAAATTCAGTACCTATGCTACATGGTGGATAAGACAGGCAATTACAAGAGCCATTGCAGATCAGGCAAGAACGATTCGGATTCCGGTTCATATGGTGGAAACGATTAACAGGCTTATCCGGGCACAGAGACAGCTGGTTCAAGATTTGGGACGTGAGCCGACCCCGGAAGAATTGTCAGAATTTATGCACCTGCCTATAGAGAGAGTAAGGGAAATACAAAAAATTTCCCAGGAGCCAGTTTCTTTAGAAACACCAATTGGAGAAGAAGAGGACAGCCATTTGGGAGATTTTATTCAGGATGATAATATCCCTGTACCAGCAGAGGCAGCAGCATTTACATTGTTAAAAGAACAACTGGTAGAAGTTCTTGGTACACTAACTGAAAGAGAGCAAAAGGTGTTACGCCTGCGTTTTGGATTAGATGATGGAAGAGCACGGACTTTAGAAGAAGTAGGAAGAGAATTCAAGGTTACAAGAGAGAGAATTAGACAGATTGAAGCAAAAGCACTTCGCAAGCTAAGACATCCGAGCAGAAGCCGAAAGTTAAAAGATTTTTTAGAATAATGAAAAGGGTATGGAAACTGAGAATAAGGATATTAGAAGATCAGTGTTGTAGAAAGTAAGCATAGAAATACTGATATGGAATAATCATCAATGCAAAATAGTGATAAAAATATTGGAGAAAAATAATGCAGTTATCAAAAAGATTACAAGCGGTTGCAGACATGGTACCAAAGAAAAGTAAGGTTGCAGATATTGGCTGTGATCATGCTTATGTTTCCATGTATCTGGTGCAGAATCGGATTGCGGACAAGGTCATTGCTATGGATGTCAATCAAGGACCTTTACAGAAAGCAAAAGAAAATATAGAAAAATATGGTTGCAGTGATATGATTGAACTTCGCTTATCAGATGGAGCAATGAAGCTGCAGCAAGGAGAGGCAGATGTTTTGCTGATTGCAGGTATGGGCGGCGGTCTTGTACAGAAAATTTTATCAGACAGCATAGAGATTGTAAAAAAGTGTAAGGCGCTTGTACTGCAGCCACAGTCAGAAACAGCAAATGTACGAAGGTTTATGTACAGGATTGGATTTCAGATTGCAGAAGAGAAGATTCTGATAGAGGAAGGTAAATTTTATATGATGTTCCGAGGAGAGCAAATGCGGCATAATTCTAAAACAACAGAACATAAATGTGCAGTTGAAGTGGATGAGGAATATTTTGATTTTGGAGAAATGGTTTTAGAAAAGCAAAATATAAAGCAAACAAATTCGAATAAAAAATTTTTAGAAATGTCGGAAACGGAATATAAATACGGAAAACTGTTATTAGAGAAAAGAGACCGTTGTCTGTATACGTTTCTGAACAAGGAAAAAAAGAAATATGAACAGATTTTGGCGCAGTTACAAAAAAGCGACATGCAGAAAAATAAAGAACAATACGAAAAAATGAAACAGGAATATGAGTACTGTAAGGAAGGATTAAGTTATTATGAGATGTAAAGAGATTATGGATTGTCTGGAAAAAGTTTCTCCTAAAATGTATGCGGAGAACTGGGACAACGTAGGACTTTTGGTTGGCAGGGAAGAAAAAGAAGTAAAGAAAGTAATGATTGCATTAGATGCTTCGGATACAGTAATCGCACAGGCGGCAGCAGAAAAAGCAGATATGCTTGTTACACATCATCCAATGATATTTTCTGCTGTAAAAAAGATTACAGATAGTGATTTTATTGGAAGAAAGGTCATAGATTTAATAAGAGCAGATATCTCTTATTATGCCATGCATACGAATTATGACATATGCATTATGAATGATGCAGCAGCAGATAAGATTGGTCTGCAGGATAGAAATGTGCTTGAACCATTAAAATTAAATAAGGAAACAATGGAAATGGAAGGCATTGGGCGTTATGGTACTTTAAAGGAGCCAATGGCTATAAAAGATTTGGCAGAAAAGATAAAACAGGAATTTTCCATTGATACAATCAGAATAACCGGGGATAAGGAACATAAAGTGAGAAAAGCAGCAATCAGTACAGGAGCAGGAAAAAGTATGATTTCCTATGCACTGGAACATAATGCGGAAGTGCTTATTACAGGAGATATCGATCATCATAGTGCAAAAGATGCTTTGGAACAGGGGCTTCAGATTATTGATGCAGGGCATTTTGGCACAGAGCATTTTATGACTGAGGCTGTAAGAACATATTTAGAGCAACAGTATGGAACGGTATTAGAGATTATAATTGCACAAGAAGAAAGTCCGTTTCTGACAATTTAACATATAGTATATAGATTGACAGGCAGAGGTGTAAGTTATGGAAGAAAAAATTATAATTACGATAGAGAACACTAGAAAGAAAGTGATAAAGAAGGAATATGAAAAAGGGATTACATTATATCAGGCTGCACAAGATATGCAGCAGGATTTTCAGGAGGATATTATACTGGCATTTGTAAACCAGAAATTACAGGAACTGCGCACAGAGTTAGTAAATGATTGTGAAGTACGTTTTGTAACAGTAGATGAAGCGGTTGCTAGAAAAGCTTATGTAAGAGGAATTAAATTTATGATGTTGAAAGCATTATATGATAGTATTCCTTCAAATCAGTTAGAAACAGTACGAATTGAATATTCTGTGGGAAATGCTTATTATTGTGAAACAGAGGGCAGTGTGGAGATAACAGAACAGCTGTTGCAGAAAATAGAAGATACTATGAAAAAATATGTAAAAGAAGATATATTGTTCCGTAAATATTCCGTTTCCACTACTGATGCGAGGGCATTGTTTGAACATTATAAAATGTATGATAAAAAGAGGTTATTTGAATATCGCCGGGTGTCAAATGCGAATATTTATGATTTGGGTGGTTTTAAAGATTATTTTTATGGATATATGCCTTACAGTACAGGGATTCTAAAGCACTTTCATTTAAAGAAATTTTCAAACGGTTTTATGCTTCATATTCCCGATGTTAAGAATCCAGAGGAAAAAGGTGTATGGACAGAACGTCCAAAATTATTTCAGGCCTTACAAGAATCCAAGCAATGGGGGAAGACAATGGAAATTTCTACTGTTGGCGCCTTAAATGAAATGATTGCCAAAGGCGGGAGCAGTGATTTGATTTTAGTGCAGGAGGCATTACAGGAAAAGAAGATTGCACAGATGGCAGAAATGGTTGCAAAGAGTGGTGATAAAAAATTTGTCATGATTGCAGGACCATCTTCATCGGGAAAAACTACATTTTCCCACAGGCTTTCCATTCAATTGCGGGCACATGGACTAAAACCTCATCCAATTGGGCTGGATGATTATTTTTTAGACAGAGAAAATACTCCAAGAGATGAAAATGGGAATTATGATTTTGAGTGTTTAGAGGCTATTGATATAGAAAAATTCAATGAGGATATGGTAAATCTTTTAAACGGAAAAGAAGTGGAACTGCCTTCATTTAATTTTAAAACAGGAAAAAGAGAATATAAAGGCAATGTAAAAAAATTAGGGCAGGAGGATATTCTGGTAATTGAAGGAATTCATGGCTTAAATGATGCACTTTCTTATGCATTGCCAAAGGAAAGCAAATTTAAAATTTATATTAGTGCCTTGACACAAATAAATATTGATGAACATAACAGAATTCCAACAACAGATGGAAGATTACTTAGAAGAATGGTACGGGATGCCAGAACCCGAGGAACTCTGGCAAAAGATACGATTGCCATGTGGCCGTCTGTACGGAGGGGAGAAGAGAAGTATATTTTTCCATTTCAGGAGGATGCAGATGTAATGTTTAATTCAGCACTGATTTATGAATTAGCAGTGCTAAAGCAATATGCAGAACCGATTTTATTTGGAATACCAAAGGATTGTGAAGAGTATGTAGAAGCAAAACGGCTTTTAAAATTTTTAGATTATTTCATTGGTGTAAGCAGTGAAGAGATTCCAAAAAACTCTATATGCCGGGAATTTGTAGGTGGAAGTATTTTTAATGTATAGCCAATACAGAAAAAATTAAATTTTGAAAGTTTAAATCCAGAACATTTTTCTGAGAGTACTTTTTACAAATCTAGAGTGTGTTAAGGAGTGGAATGTCATTCGGAAAGCTGGCAAGGATAATAGTAATTGTGTGTCAGAAAAAGGAACAGAAATAAAATTGTTTGAGAAATCGGCTGAATTAAGAAAGATTTACAAATGGGTTATTGTAAAGAGATAGAAGAAATTTTTCTGCAGCAGGCATGAAATTAAGATAAGGATGAGCAGCACTATAAGCCGAGTTCTGTATCAAATGATCATCTATCTGGTTCTAATGTTACCACTAGACTCTAGCGACCTACCCAAAAGCACGACGGGCCGCCGTAACACTTTTTATTCGGTCTTGCTTCGGATGGGGTTTACAGAGCCTCTGTTGTTACCAATAGAGCGGTGGTCTCTTACACCGCCTTTCCACCCTTACCATATCTGTATATCTTATCGAACAAAGTCAGCCAGCCCTGAAGGGGTATGACTTACAGCGTATCTGCATAGGGATAAGATATGGCGGTTTATTTCTGTTGCACTTTCCTTGGAGTCGCCTCCACCGGACGTTATCCGGCATCCTGCCCTGTGAAGCCCGGACTTTCCTCACCTAAACCCTTTCGTCGCATTTCACCGGATTGCCATAACAGGCAGATGAAATATTTAGGTGCGATCATCTGTGCTGCTCATCGAACTTTATTTTAACATGAATATTTTAAAATGTAAACTCATATAAATGAAATGTAACAAAAATTTGCTACAGTTCAGTCATGCTATTCATGCATTATTATTATTTTAGAGCATGTTTGAAAATTCATTGCGGTATACCTTATCGGACAAAGTCCGTTAGTTCGAATGGTCATGAATTATTTCTGAATAGTTGAACTGTAACCCCTATTTTACCCTCAGAATATTTTCAATAAGTGAAATAAAATTCACATAATGTGTAATGGATTTTATGAAAACGTACGAAACATAATAAGGTTCTATTTTTCTGAACCGAAGCAAGGTTGTACAATATGACATGATTAGAGGAACGAAATTATAGAAGGTAATTCTTAAATTATTCATAGAATGAGGGTAAAGTATAAATAAAACTGAGAGAACGAAGGAGGAGTATAGTCATGATGAAAGTATTTGATTCGGATTATTCTTTAAATGAAATTGAGATGTTACTAGGTGAGAAGATGGAAGAGGCATATAGGAATACTCAGGAAGAGGAATGTAAAATTATTGACAGTTTTGATTTGAGTTATGAAGATTATTGTTATCTGCTTTTGAAATTAAAAGGTCTTATTACATATGGAAGAGGAGTAGAGCTGATGGAAAGATATAAAATTTCTGTTGTGACAGCCCTGGTGTACTCTATTCGTTATAGTGCAAAGGAAAATGTGTATGAAAAAATTAAAATGTTTATAGAAAAACTGCCACAGCATCAGTTAAGATATGCATTAGATATGCTTGTAGATGTGGTCGAAGAATATGCACTTTGCAGTTATGAGCAGTGTAAAGGGCAGTTAGATCATTTATTTGAAGTGTTAGCATCACAGGCGGGAGAAGATGCCGCATATTATATGTCTTATGTGGGATAATAAAAAAATAATTTGAGCCAATTTATTATTTTGGTTTGGATGTCAAAAATGTTTCGCACTTTTCCATGATAGTACATATGGTATTTGTAAACAAGTTTAGCATACCATATATACTATCATGAAAGCACCTTTGGTGCATTTGACACCCAAACCAATTTTTTGTTTAAAATGGCTGCTTTATTTATATCCGTTTGGATGTTCCTTATGCCAGTTCCAGGCACTTGCAATAATCTCTTCTAAACTATCATGCTCGGGTTTCCAGCCAAGTACTGTTTTTGCCTTTTCACTGGATGCAATTAATTGTGCAGGGTCTCCTGCCCGGCGTTTGTCGATTACAGCAGGAATAGGATGGCCTGTTACTTTTCTTGCAGTCTCAATCACCTCATTTACAGTAAATCCAATTCCATTTCCAAGATTGAAAATATCACTCTCATTTCCTTTGCAAAGATATTCTACAGCTAAAATATGTGCCTGTGCCAGATCAGTTACATGAATATAATCTCTGACACATGTGCCATCTTTTGTATCATAATCATTGCCAAAGATATTGATATGCTCTCTTTTGCTGTTAGGTACTTGTAGAATTAATGGGATTAAATGTGTTTCAGGATTGTGGTCTTCTCCAATTGTTCCACTTGCATGTGCTCCGCATGCATTGAAATAACGGAGGGAAACATATCTTAAATTATGGGCTTTTGCAGTCCATTTGAACATCTTTTCCATAGAAAGTTTTGTTTCACCATAAGTATTTGTTGGTTCTGTTTTGTCAGATTCCAGAATAGGGAGTTTTTCAGGTTCCCCATAAGTTGCCGCAGTAGATGAAAATACAATTTTATCAATGCCATGTGCGACCATAGATTCTAATAATACTTTCGTACCACATAAATTGTTGTCATAATATTTTAACGGATTGACCATACTTTCCCCCACCAAAGAATTGGCAGCAAAATGAATGGCAGCATCAATTTTTTCCTTGTCAAATACGCTGTCTAAAAATGTACGATTTCTGATATCTCCCTTATAAAAGCGAGCCTTTGGATGTATTGCTTCTATATGACCTGTTTCTAAGTTGTCAATGATAACAACATCTTCCCCTTTGTCAATTAATTCATATACAGTGTGGGAACCAATGTATCCGGCACCACCTAATACTAAAATTGTCATAGTTATGTCCTCCTGACTTTGATTTGCTGGATATGCACCAGAGTTTTTAATGTATTGTTACATAAGTTTATACAAGAATATATTATATTAATCATATATAAGAAGTTCTTATTTGTCAATTTTTATATTGAAATAAACTTTGCAGATATGATATGGATAAATATAACAGAACTATTGGCAGAGAGGAGAGTTGAAAGTATTGTTTTGTTTGAACATTTGGAAAGTTCTCAAGCAGAATCTTTTAAGGGACATCTTATGAATAGGATGTGCCTGTTTCTTAATATGCAGCGGTTTGGAGAGATGGATACCCAATGAAGAAGTATGTATAACAGAACTGTTAGATAAAATATCTAATGTAAAGAATTTCATCTTGACACATAAATGAATAACGTTTATACTAATAAACAATTAAAAAACTTACAGGCTGTGATAAGGAGGAGTACATACACACCGAATGCAAAGAGAGAAGATGGCGGGTGAAAATCTTCGGGTAGGTGGTAAAGTTTTAGAACTTAAACATGGATATAGACATGTTTTGGAAGTAGCCTTTGAGCCTTGAACTGAACAAGATGTATAAGAGGGGAAATCATCTTATGAATAAATTCTTAAGTAGGCTTCAACGTTATCCTAACGTTATCAAGGAACAGTATCGATAAAATTTATCCGTACTGATTGAGAGCAGAGCATGTCTCTGAATTTAGGTGGTACCACGGAAATATTCGCCCTAAGCATTTTGCTTAGGGCTTTTTATTTTTTTGTGAGGAAGTTCTCTATACTAAGCTCGAAAAAACCTCGCTAAGGATACGAGAACTACATTCGCACTAGGCTCGAAACTACCTGCACAGCATACCTTCACTCTAGGTTCGTGAGGGACCTCACCAAGTGTTCAGGCATCGCCAAGTGCTCATAGTAAAGGAGGATGATATAATGAATTTTAATGTAGCAGTAATCAAAGGGGACGGTATTGGTCCTGAAATTGTAACAGAAGCACAGAAAGTATTAGACAAGGCAGGGGAAAGATTCGGTTTTTCTCTTAACTATACAGATGTTTTAATGGGGGGTGCTTCTATTGATGTACATGGAGTACCATTGACAGAAGAAACCATTGATGTGTGTAAGAAAAGTGATGCTGTGTTAATGGGGGCTATTGGTGGTAATACCAGTACTTCACCATGGTATCAATTAGAACCATCTAAAAGGCCGGAAGCCGGTTTATTGAAATTAAGAAAGTCTTTAAACTTATTTGCCAATTTAAGACCTGCATATCTTTATGATGAATTAAAAGGTGCCTGCCCATTGAAAGAAGAAATCACAGAAGGTGGTTTTGATATGATGATTATGCGTGAATTAACAGGCGGGCTGTATTTTGGAGAAAGAAAAACCATAGAAGAAAATGGTGTGAGGAAGGCATATGATTCTTTGACTTATGATGAAAATGAAATCAGAAGAATTGCAAAGCGTGGTTTTGACATTGCAATGAAGCGAAATAAAAAAGTAACAAGTGTGGATAAAGCGAATGTATTAGACAGTTCCAGACTTTGGAGAAAAGTGGTAGATGAAGTAGCAAAGGATTATCCAGAAGTGGCTTATGAGCATATGTTAGTAGACAATTGTGCCATGCAGTTGGTAAGAGATCCAAAACAATTTGATGTAATCTTAACAGAAAATATGTTTGGAGATATTTTATCAGATGAAGCAAGTATGGTAACAGGTTCTATTGGGATGTTATCCTCTGCCAGCTTAAATGAAACAAAATTTGGTTTATATGAACCAAGCCATGGTTCTGCACCGGATATTGCAGGACAAAACATTGCAAATCCAATTGCAACTATTTTATCAGCAGCAATGATGTTGCGTTTTTCATTTGATTTAGATGAAGCAGCCGATGCCATTGAAGCAGCAGTAAAGAAAGTATTAGAAGATGGATACAGAACAGTAGACATTATGTCAGAAGGTAAAACTAAAGTTGGAACTGTAGAGATGGGCAGCTTGATTTGTGAGAGAATCTAGAGTGTGTTTGAAAATTGCTTGTTACAAGACGTGTGTCACAGTTTGTGAGGGATTTGTTCTAAATTCATGAGGTGTAGCGGGCTGCATTGAATGAATTTGGGGCAAATATACATACCTTATCAGACAAAGTCCGCCGGCCCGAAAGGGCATAAGCTGCGGGATACCCTGATGGGTATACTTTATCAGACAAAGTCCTCCAGCCCGGATGGACATGGATTGTGGTATGGGGATAGATGCACAAAGCGGGGCATGCAGATTATGGCAATGAATTTCTAGACACGCTCTAGTCAGAAGGATTAAGAAATAATAAATTGCAATAGAATAGAAAGGAAGTTATCAGGATGAAAAGTGACGCAGTAAAAAAAGGAATGCAGACAGCACCACAAAGATCATTATTTAACGCATTAGGATTAACAGAAGAAGAACTACAAAAACCATTGGTAGGTATCGTAAGCTCCTATAATGAGATTGTACCAGGCCATATGAACATTGATAAAATTGTAGAAGCTGTAAAAATGGGAGTTGCCATGGCAGGCGGTACACCAATTGTTTTCCCTGCAATTGCAGTATGTGACGGAATTGCAATGGGACATATGGGAATGAAATATTCATTGGTTACAAGAGATTTGATTGCAGATTCCACAGAATGTATGGCAATGGCACATGCATTTGATGCATTGGTTATGGTGCCAAACTGTGACAAGAACGTACCAGGACTTTTAATGGCAGCGGCCAGAGTCAATGTGCCAACAGTATTTGTTAGTGGAGGTCCAATGCTTGCAGGTCATGTGCAGGGACACAAAACAAGTCTTTCTAGTATGTTTGAGGCAGTTGGTGCTCATGCGGCAGGAAAGCTTTCAGAGGAGGGCGTGAATGAATATGTAAACAAAGCCTGCCCAACTTGTGGTTCCTGTTCAGGTATGTATACAGCTAACAGCATGAACTGCCTGACGGAAGTGTTAGGAATGGGCTTACAGGGAAATGGTACTATTCCAGCAGTATATTCTGAAAGATTAAAACTTGCAAAACATGCAGGTATGAAAGTAATGGAAATGTATGAAAAGAATATCCGTCCAAGAGATATTATGACAAAAGATGCGATTTTAAATGCCTTGACTGTAGATATGGCGCTGGGATGTTCTACAAATAGTATGCTCCATCTGCCTGCCATTGCACATGAGGTGGGATTTGATTTTGACATCGCATTCGCAAATGAAATCAGCGAAAAGACACCAAATCTCTGCCACTTGGCACCAGCGGGACCAACTTATATGGAAGACTTAAACGAAGCCGGAGGCGTATATGCCGTTATGAATGAATTAAACAAAAAAGGATTGTTACATACAGAGTGTATTACTGTCACAGGTAAAACAGTCGGGGAAAATATCAAGGGCTGTATTAACAAAAATCCTGAAGTCATCCGCCCAATTGATCATCCGTACAGCCAGACTGGCGGTCTTGCGGTATTAAAGGGAAATCTTGCACCAGATGGAAGCGTTGTAAAACGTTCTGCAGTAGTAGCAGAGATGATGGTACACGAAGGCCCGGCAAGAGTATTTGAATCAGAAGAAGATGCCATTGCTGCTATCAAAGGTGGAAAAATCGTGGAAGGTGATGTTGTGGTGATTCGTTATGAAGGACCAAAAGGGTTTCCAGCTGCTTTCTGTCTTTGCTACTTCCTGGCTTTCCAAGCTTTCATCC
>CAYRAV010000063.1:0-18005 GCA_964422365.1 uncultured Lachnospiraceae bacterium
GGATTTCTTCCCTGCCCGCCGCACGAGGCGCATGCAGCTAATTTTTACATACGTTTCTGTGCATAAAAAAACGGGATACGACGCTTTACCGTATCCCGTTTTGTAAACTCTGTGAAATTAAATATTCGAAATTTTAAACAACACCCTGAGCGATCATAGCTTCCGCTACTTTTTCAAATCCGGCGATGTTTGCGCCCATTACGTAGTTGCCTTCCTGGCCGTAACGTTTTGCAGCGTCATCGATGTTGTGATAAATATTAACCATGATCTGCTGTAATTTGGAATCTACTTCTTCGAATGTCCAGCTCAAGCGTTCGCTGTTCTGGGACATCTCGAGTGCGGAAGTAGCAACGCCACCGGCATTTGCAGCTTTTCCGCCGATAAACCATACGCCGTTCTCCTGCAGATACTTGGTTGCATCAATTGTCGTAGGCATGTTCGCGCCTTCGCATACAGCCTTGCAGCCGTTTGCAACGAGAGCTTTTGCGTCGTCGAGATGAAGCTCGTTCTGGGTTGCGCACGGAAGAGCGATGTCACATTTTACGGACCATACGCCGCGGCCTTCATGATATTATGTTACATTGCGTCCATTCTGTCCTGTAAAAGATTTATCAAATATTCTTGGCAAATCACCTAAGTCTATGCCTATCCCATTATCTTCGATGATAAGTTTTACTTTTCCGGAAAATTCCTGAGAGGAAAAACTTATTTTTTTCATTTCTTTTTGTGTATATTTAACAGAATTACTTATCATCTGCCCCAGCATAAATACCATCCATTTTTCATCTGTCAGCACATTTACATCCTTTACCTGCTCCTCTAATAAAAAATGATGAAGAATGAGTATATCTCTGTTATCCCGAATAGCAGTATCTACAATTTTTTTCAAGGAACACGTTCCAATAGCATAATCGTTTTGTGGAACTTCACTTCTAATATAATAAAGCACCTGTTCTACATACGAATCTATTTTCTTAATCTGTGTATTCAGTTTTCTTGTGGCTGAAGATTGATGATTATGAACAATTAATGTCAGTGCAGCAATTGGAACTTTTATTTCATGTACCCATGTTTCAATATATTGCTTAAATTCATTGCTAATTCGTATATGATTTTGTATTTCATCATTCATGGATTTTGTAATTTCCACTAAGCTGTTATATAAAATTTTTCCCTGATAAAAAGAAGGCTCTGTCAGCATTTCTGTAATAAGGTACTTTTCTTGTAATTGTGACAGTTTTGTTTCAAAATCATTATAAAATTTGACACATCGGCGGTAGTCATACAAAAATACAGACACCACGATAAATAAAATAATAGAAGCTACAAATATTTGAAAAGTCAATGTTGTACAAAACAGCAGTAAAACAGCTTCAACCATTATCATCTGAAGTAATGCCAGCACAATATGAATGATATGATCTTTTAAATATGCTTTTAGGTTCATAGTAAAATATACCCTTGCTTTCTTCTTGTTTGGATAATGTTGGATATTCCAATTTCAGACAATCTTTTCCTCAATCTGTTTACATTAACTGTCAACGTATTATCATCTACAAAATCATTATAATCCCATAAATAATCCATTAATTCATCTCTTGAAACAATCCTTCCCTGATTTTGTATGAGAAAATAAAAAATTGTAATCTCATTCTTCGATAAAATAATTTCCTGACCATGATATTCTAATGTACTTCTTAACAAATTGATGGTCAGATTCTGATAGGATACCGTATCTGATACCTGCTTTTTTTCTATATGTTTAAAAAGTGTCTCTATTCTCAACAAGAGAATGGTAGGATTATAAGGTTTACTGATATAATCATCTGCTCCATAGCTCATACTCATAATTTCGTCCACATCTGTATTTTTGCTTGTAAGCATAATAACCGGAACATCTGATTCTTTCCTTATCTCTCTTAAAATATCCTGTCCATTCGCCCCTGGAAGAATAATATCAAGTAAAATCAGATCCGGTAAAAACTCCACTGCCTTTCTTGCCGCCTGTGGAAAATCAAACAATTGATAAGAATCATATCCGTTGTTATCTAATAGAATCTTCAATTCATCACTTAACATTTTATCATCTTCTATAATTAAAATTTTTTTCATAACATTCTCCCCTTAGAGCAGTCTTAAAATCTAACCAAAATATGAAGCCTTCCATTTTTATATTCTGCTTCTATCTGTCCATTCATTTCCTCTATTAACATTTTTGCTATGGAAAGACCAAGTCCTGTAGCATTCCTCCCATTTTCTACTGTGAAAAAGCGTTCAAACAGATGTCCCACCTGCACTTCATCTAATTTACCTGCTTTATTGCAAAAATGAAAAGTTCTATTTTCTTCTAATATGACAGAAAAATCTCCGTCACTATATTTAATGGCATTACTAACAATATTAGATAAAATTCTTGATAATGCCTGCTTATTTAACTTACACTTCACCACTGTTTTGGGCATCCTAATATTGGGTTCTATTTCTGCTTGTTTGAACGCACCATAATAGGCAGCAATACATTCTTCTAATGCACTGTTTAGTGATACTTCTTCTTTTGAATCATAGGAATCCACAGACATAACAACAGAATAACGGAACAACTCTTCTGTCAGTTCTTTTAGTGCCTGTACACGGTTATCCATAATGGATAAATATTCTTTCACTATATCTGACATCTCTTCCTGTGAAAGCAATTCCATATAACCACAAATTGCTGTCAGGGGAGTGCGTAAATCATGTGAAATATTTGTAATTGTTTTTTTTAATTCCTGATCGCCAAGGGTATATTGAATATGCTTCTTCCTAAGCAGTTTTAGCTGCCGATCCATATCGGCAGCTAACTGTCTTATCTTTTTATCATTGGTTGAAATATCAATGCCAACATTTGTGTCTTCTTTTAATCTTATAGAAAACTGTGAACACAATTCATCCATTGCTTTATGGATAAAATAAAGTCTTGCAGACAATATGATAATAATCACAAAAAATACCATACATAACACAGATACCCAAAACATTCTCTTTCCTCCAAATTGTTACCGTTTAGTCATGCAAAAATGATTGCCTCAATCTGCCTGCCCCACTTTGGGTGCTATCTGTCCAAATTTAATCAATGCCCCCCGCCACTCTTCTCATATATTTAGAACAAATCAAATCCCTTACAAACTGTGATATACACACTTGTAACAAGCAATTTTCAAACACCCTCTGGTACACTTGTATCATCCTTTATTTTATGTCCTTTCTATCAAAAAAAATCATTCCAACAACATTAGTAATCACAATAATCATTACAGAACAGATTAACATAAAATATGGACGCACTGCCACTCCCTCGGCAATTTGAGCAGCCTGACCACTTGGAATAAAGTCCATCAAAAATTGATACAGCTTCCGATGAAGCCCGGTCAAATAATGCGGATTCTGAACTTGTTCCATAACCATATTCCCATCCACAAGCTGCACCTGCTCAATCATTTCAGGCTGTCCCAGACAATCATACAGATAAACTGCAAAAAAGAACAATACAAAACTAAGCAGAACACTGATAATCGCTGTGTGCGCTTTATTAGAACTCAGCATTGCAATCAGATTATAAATGGATGCATATGCAATACATAAAAAAATCCCATCCATAAATAATAACACAGCAGATGAAAGCGGCATTTGAACAACTCCAAATGTGGGTATTCCCGCTATACAAATCAATATAACCGATATCGTATAGCATATCACGCTCATCACGGAACATACAAAGAAATGAGAGAAAAAAATACTGTTCCTTGACTGCCCTGTCACAATTTTATTACGAATCGTACCATCACTATACTCTGTACCCACAAACAAACTACAGACTACTGACATCACAACACCTATGATTAGCAGTGAATCAAAAAGAAAGTCATCCACCAGTATGGGAACACCAAACTCAACCATCTCTATATGATTGGAATTGTATACCATAATACTATACAAAACCATAATGATGATACTGCACCAGAATACTTTGCTTTTCTTTAAGCGGGAGAAATTAGCATGAAAAAGTTTACTCATGACTGCCACCCCCTATCAGACTAATGTAATAACTTTCCAGACTTTCATCCTTCTCTGTCATAGACTTTACTTCACAATTTTCTTCTGCAAGCTGCATCGTTAATTCTGTTACACTGATTTTGCCATATACCTCAACTTCTGTATCCGAGAGAATAGTATACTCCATATGGATTCTGTCTAACACATATGCCAGCACTTTTGTATCAGATACTTCCATATGAACACATTTCCTGCAGGCCGATTCTAATTCTGTTGCACTAATTTCCTTTACCATATGCCCCTGGTCAATAAATCCATAATGCGTAGCCAGCCGGGAAAGTTCATCTAAGATATGACTGGAAATCAGAACGGTAATCTGATGTTCCCGATTTAATCTCAAAATAAGTTCACGCATTTCCACAATTCCCTGCGGGTCTAACCCATTAATGGGTTCATCTAATACTAAAAAATCAGGATTTCCGGCTAACGCCACAGCAATCCCCAGTCTTTGCCGCATACCTAACGAGAAATTTTTCGCCTTCTTTTTTCCGGTATTAGAAAGCCCCACGAACTCCAACAGTTCTTCCATTCCGTCAAATGAAGGTCTTCCCAAAATCATATACTGCTGTTTCAAATTCTCTTCTGCTGTCATGTCAAGATAAACAGATGGTGTTTCTACTACTGCTCCCATTCTTCTGCGGGATTTTCCAATATCCTTCTTTGTGTTCTGCTTTCCATATAAAAAATATTCTCCCGCTGTAGGTTTCTGAAGCCCGCATATAAGACGGATTAATGTGGTTTTTCCTGCTCCATTTTTCCCAACAAATCCGTAAATCGCACCTTTTGGCACATTCATGGAAAGACCATTCAATGCTTTGAAATGTCCATATTGTTTTGATAAAGCATTTGTTCTTAATACATATTCCATTTCCATTACCTCCTTACATTTAATACCCACATTCTAACAGCCATTTGTTAAGTAATCAGTAAAGAAAATGGTAAAGAAATAGTAAAGATTTCAAACACTTCCTATTTTCTATTATTCCCTTAATTTAAATCCTATTCCCCAGACCGCCTCTATATAGTCTTTTCTGCTCACTTCCCGCAGCTTTTTTCTAAGATTGCTCACATGTACCTTTAAGGAACTTTCCATACAGTCTGGTGTATCCTCACTGATTCGTTCCAGCATTACTGATTTTGTAATAACTTGTCCCACATTTTCCATTAATAACTTTAGGATTGCATATTCCGTTTTTGTTAATCGCACTATATTGTCATCTATCCTAGCCTGATGCAGCACAGAATCTAACTCTATATCTTGAAATGTCAAATTCTGCCATTTTGCTTTTGCACTCCTGTTTCGCAGCTGCACCATAATTCTTGCAAGAAGTTCTTTTGTGTCAAAAGGTTTGGTCAAATAATCTTGTGCTCCCTCTAATAGTATATTTACCTTCCCCTGAACATCTGCCTTAGCACTGACCACAATTACGGGAATCCCCCGTATTTCAGGAAGAATTTCCTCCCCTGAAAGTCCTGGCAGCATTAAATCCAACAGTATTAAATCCGGCTTACTGTGTTCTAATAACAACAATGCTTCTGTACCAGAATAAGCTCTGACCACAGAATAGCCTTCCTTTTTTAAAACTTCTTCTATCATATTGCCAATATAAACATCATCATCAATAACTGCAATTGTACTCAAAAAATCACCTGCTTACGTTTTTTGTTCCTTATCATCTGCTATGAACTAATCTTTCATTCACCAAAATACAAAGTGATTTCATAACAGTTCTTTAAGGAAAAATGTTTTGTAATACAACTCCAGCGACTCTAATAATTCCTGCTTGTGTCTTTGTACCTCTTTGACTTTTAATGCACTTCCGATTTCATCGTAAAGTAAATCTTCTTCATCTGCTGCCACTTTCATAATCAGTGTTCCATCCTCCTCAAACTCTAAAGTAATAATCCCTCCTACATCTGTTGTATGCAGCACACACAAAATCTGTAGTTCTTCCTTAACCGCTTCCGGGAGTCCCTCAAATTCCGGATTGAAATAATATTTTTCCTCATATGCATTTGAACCACATAATACTTTATTTTGTTCCATGTTATCCTTCCTCTTCTTATTCATTTCATGTAATTGCAAAACCTCCATGCATCCTTAGTGCACCACCATAAATGAAAGTTATGAGATGCATGTCGGAATACCTTATCAGACGAAGTCTGCCAGCCCCAATGGGCATGAATTGCGGTATGTCCATTAGGGTATACCTGAATTCAGTTTTTTGCTAAAGCAAAAAAGGGTACTTTCATAGAAATTTTTCAGTAATAGGTACAGTATTTCCTTTTCTCTTTTCAGCAAACTATAACATACATATTAAAAAGCAGCCAATGTTTTCGCCGCTTTACAATTTATACATAAAATCAATCCGTATACCCATAAATCCCCCTGACTGATACTTCTCCCGACATTACTTCTTTGATTGTACCATCCTCTAATTTCACAATCAAATCTCCATCTGTTCCAATTCCAAGAGCAGTTCCAGTATATTCAGATTTCGGTTCTAAAATACGGACTTTTTTATCTATATTCACCAGATACCTTTCATATTCTTTCTTTATAAAGGCAAGATTTTCTGTCTGAAAAAATGTATCCAGTAAAATCTCTATTTCTTTCATAATACCTGCAATGAGGCTGCTTCTTGCAATCATTTCATTTCCCTTTTCTATAAAAATAGAAGTTGCCTTATCCTGTATCTCTTCTGGAAATAGTGTTATATTTGCATTAATCCCCATTCCAATTATAATATAATTAATTGTTTCTATATCTGAACTCATTTCTGTTAAAATTCCACAAACTTTTTTCCCATTTATCACAATATCATTTGGCCATTTTATTTTTGCATCCAAACCATAACTTTTTTTAATGCTCCTTGCAATAGCTAAAGCTGCAATTAAAGTAACCATAGAAGCGCTTTGCGGCAGAATATCAGGTTTTAAAATCAACGTCATCCATATACCGTTTCCTCTTGGGGATTCCCATGTATGACCTCTTCTTCCTTTTCCGGCATTTTGCTGCTCTGCTGCTACTAGTGTCCCATGTACAGCCCCTTCTTCGGCTAAAAATTTTGCTCTTGTATTTGTAGAATCTACTTCATCAAAATAAACTGTTGTTCTTCCTGCCCATTTTGTTTCTATCTGGCTCTCTATCTCTTCTTTTGATAAAATGTCTGGTATCTTTATCATTCGATATCCTTTTTTAGATGCTGCTTCTATCTCGTATCCCTCTTCTTTTAGTTGATTAATTACTTTCCATATAGCTGTTCTGGAAACACCAAATGTATCACATAACATTTGTCCTGATACATAACCATCACTTATCTTTAACATTCGTAAAATTTCTGTTTTCACGTTCTCATCCCCTTTAAAAATATCTTATCCTGTTTTTTTTAGATCGTCAACTCTATCTCTCTGTTTTCTTTTGTTACCAGATCAAATTTGAAAATTGCTTATTGATTAAAAATTGCCTGTTACAAGATATGGTCACAATTTGTCCCCCATTTATGAGATACAGCGGGCTGCGTTGACTAAACCAGGGCAAATATACCACAAAGAGGAACATGCAGATTATGGGGATGCATTTTTATTAAAAAAATTGCAACTATCCAGAAAATGCCATTCACAAAATGCCACAATATATCTATTTACTAAAATATAATATTATGGCTGGTTATTTTGTTCATGATGCTGTTACCAGCTATGAAGCCATATGTACAAATGGTACTTTATGAGCCAGCTCCTATATACCATTTGCACATATGGCTTTGCACCTTCTAAACAGTTACACATATTTTTAATCTTTACCATTCTGCTTACAGATTAATTCTTAATATCTATTTCATTGAAATGTACCTTAATTTTATTACACTCTCTCTTCCATAGTCTTATATGGTTTATGTTCTGCAACTGCTTTATAAGCCGGACGAATAATTTTTCCACCATTGATAAGTTCTTCTAAACGGTGTGCACTCCATCCTGCAATCCGGGCAATTGCGAATATCGGTGTAAATAATTCTTTTGGCAGGTCAAGCATACTGTAAACAAAACCGCTGTAGAAATCTACATTTGCACTGACACCTTTGTAGATTTTTCTTTCTTTTGCAATTACTTTTGGTGCAAGACGTTCCACCATAGAATAAAGTTTAAATTCTTTCTCCCTTCCTTTTTCTTTGGACAAACTTTCTACTAGTCCCTTAAAAATATTTGCCCTAGGATCTGAAATGGAATATACAGCATGTCCCATGCCATAAATCAATCCTTGTTTATCAAAAGCTTTCTTATTTAATAAATCCACTAGATATGCTTCGATTTCTTTTTCATCTTCCCAATCTTTTACTTTTTCTTTCATATCATCAAACATACGTGCCACCTTAATATTGGCGCCACCATGTTTTGGCCCTTTTAGGGAACCAAGAGAAGCAGCTACAGAAGAATATGTATCTGTCCCTGATGATGTAACCACATGGGTTGTAAATGTAGAATTATTACCGCCGCCATGTTCCGCATGAAGTACAAGTGCAATATCCAAAATCTGAGCTTCCAATTTTGTAAACTTGCTGTCTGGTCTTAATAAATGCAAAATATTTTCGGCTGTAGAGTATTCTGCAATTGGCTGATGGATAATCAAGCTGCCTCCGTCATGATAATGGGCATATGCATGATATCCATATACTGCAAGTACAGGAAATAATGCGATCAGCTGCAAACACTGTCTTAACACATTATCAATAGAAGTATCATCTGCTTTGTCGTCATAAGCATATAAAGTAAGTACACTTCTTGCAAGAGCATTCATCATGTCTGCACTAGGTGCCTTCATAATGATATCACGTACAAAACTGGTCGGCAGAACCTCTCTGTAATGTGCCAGTAAACGTTGAAACATTTCACTATCTTCTTTGTTTGGAAGTTCTCCAAACAACAAAAGATATGTGGTTTCTTCAAATCCAAACCGGCTTTCTTTTAAAAAACCATTTGCCAACTCTTCCACATCTATTCCCTGATAATATAATTTACCTTCACAAGGAATCATATCCAAATCAACTACCGTATAAGAACGAATTTCTGATACTTCGGTCAGCCCTGTCAAAACACCTTTTCCACTGATATCACGAAGACCTCTTTTTACATCATATTTCTGGTATAAGTCCGAATCAATTTTACTGTTTTTCTCACATAGTTGTGCAAATTTAGTAACTTCGGGGGCGATTGTTGTATAATCTACTGACATAATAATTTCCTCCCTATTTCATATTTACTTTTTACGACAGTAATTAAGAGCTGTTCATAAATAATACAGCAATTTTTTACCGTTCTATCTAGTATATCATAAAAAAAGCCCTTTTGGGGCTTTTTTATGAATATAGGATATTTTTTTAGTAAATTTATTGACTTTTTTTTCTAAATTTCTTATTTTTTGTAACTTTCATACAATTTATTCCTACAATCAACAAATTTGGTCTGCATACCTTTGGTAAACCGGCCATGCTCTTACAGATATTCAGCAGCTATTGCAAAAATCAATGTCCCAAACTTACTATGGGGTTGCTGTTTCTCCTAAAGTAGCCACCATAACTGCCTTAATTGTATGCATACGGTTCTCTGCTTCATCAAAAATGACATCTGCATGTTTTTCAAACAATTCTTCTGTCACTTCATTTCCTTTTACAGCTGGAAGGCAGTGTAACAGAATGGTACTGTCTTTTCCTGTACGGTCAAATAATGCCTGATTTACCTGATATGGTTTCAGCAATGCAACACGCTCTGCTGCTTTATCTTCTTCTCCCATAGAACACCATACATCTGTATAGATGGCATCTGCATCTTTTACTGCATCCAATTCATCTGAAATAATAATGGCTGCACCTGAATCTTTTGCATATTCCTTGCATAAGTTTACCAGTGAATCCTCAGGCCATAAACTTTTTGGTGCTAATATCGTGAAATTAAGTCCCATTTTCGCACTTCCAATCATTAAGCTGTTCGCCATATTATTTCTTCCGTCACCGACATATACAAAATTTAAACCTTTTAAATGTCCAAACTGCTCTATTAAAGTTAAAAAATCTGCCAAAATCTGTGTTGGGTGATATTCATCTGTTAGGCCGTTCCATACTGGTACTCCGCTGTATTTTGCCAATTTTTCTACTGTGTCCTGCTTAAAACCACGGAATTCGATACCATCAAACATTCTTCCTAAGACACGTGCTGTATCTTCTACACTTTCCTTGTGTCCTAACTGGATATCATCTTTTCCTAAATATTCCGGATGTGCTCCTTCATCTATTGCACCAATTGTAAACGAACAACGGGTTCTGGTAGATGGCTTCTCAAAAATCAAGGCTATATTTTTTCCCTGTAAGCTATTTCCTACTATCCCATTCTTCTTCTTAGCCTTTAAGTCAGCTGCCAAATCCAATAAGTATTGGATTTCTTCTGGTGTGAAGTCTTTCAATGTTAAAAAACTGCGTCCTTTTAAATTCATGGCAATCCCTCCTAATTGTATTTTTTGATTATTTATTCATATTATTGAATAAATATACATTACGACAAATGTAAAGTTTTGTCAAGTATGATTTTTTAATCTAAATTTAGTTTGGTAACAGTTCAGCCATGCAGAAACAATTGTAAAATATGCACATGGGAGTTTGCTCACTAAGGGCATATTTTACAATTGTTTCTATAGGGCGGATGCCTAACATGAGTAATTTACCAGATAAACCGTAAATTTTTTGGTAATAATGTACATTCTGGTAAATTATGAATGGCATGGCTGAATAGTTACTTACTTTGGTAACAACCAAGCTAAAGCTGGTTGCAGTCTGTCTATTCTATAACTGTTTTTTAATTTTTTCAATAGAGCCGTTCAAACCTTTTCCAACCGCAATAAATTCCCACTCTACTCCATTTCTTACAAGATCTGCAAAATAAAATGCATTAAAGCCTTTCCCGCTTTCCTGTAAATTATAACGACAAACTTCATACTTTGAAATGGCATTTACAATTCTAATATATGCACCATTTACCTTTGAAAAATCCTTTATTCCCCATAGCTTTATCCCGGCAGCAAAAATATTGGCACAAAATGAAATCTTTGTTACCCAATCTGGTAATTCATCTAATGTTACTGTAATGATTTCATCATCTCCCTCACCTTCTCCTGTCAGATTATCGCCATTTAGAAAAATACCTTTATGATTTTTAGACGAATAACATACTGTTTCTCTGATCTTATGATTAGAATCAAACAAATACGCAATACTGTCTAAATCAGTTCTAGTATCCCATCCAAGACCAACTTCTAATTTTTTTAATGTTGCATCTTGCTTCCTTAAATTAACTTTACTGCCTTTTTCTAAATTTACCATAAATTCTCCTTTCTTCTTTTGCAAAAACAGCTGTACCTATCACTAACGACAAATATAATCCTTTAACAAATCCTGCTCTAATATATCCTTTGAAACATTTTTCAGATTAATTGCTCGTTGATACTGCGGCAGATATTGTTCTATGTCCAGCTTATCATCTGTTCTAATCCTCCATGCTTCACTTCCCTCAAATATGCCCTCTCTTGATATATTAAAAAATATATCATGATAGACAAAAGAGCCCTCAAATACATAAGCTGTAAATGCTGCAAAACCATCTTTTGCATTTACCAGATCCTGTCCTAGTACATATGGCTGTTTGACATCTAAATCCATTAAATTCGCCATTGTCGGCATCAAATCTATCTGACCGCCCAAAGTAGAAATCATTTCATTTATACCACTGCCAGGAATATGAATCAGTAGTGGTATGTTCATCATTTCATCATAAGTATAAGTTCTCCCCAAATATCTTCCCACTACCTCATCATTGTTATCCATAGTACAATTCAGCCCATGATGATCTCCATAAAACACAATAACAGTATCATCATATAAATCTTCCTCTTTTAATTCCTGAATAAATTCTCCTATTGCCTCATCTGTATAATGAACAGACTGCAGATAAGCGGCAAATTTTGTTCCTTCATCTTCTGGAAGAATATCCATTCCCCATAGACTTTCATCAATATTATAAGGATGGTGGCTTGACAATGTTACCATTAATGAAAAAAACGGTTTGCTCTGTGTCTTTAATTTAGATACCGCCTGATGGAACATGGATTTATCTGAAATTCCAAGTCCTACAATATCATCCTGCTCTAACTCTTCCATAGCATAAAATTGATCAATTCCCTGTTTTGGATAGGCATTACGCCTATTCCAAAAGGCACCATTGTAACCATGAAAGGCAACCGTAGAATATCCCTGACTCTTTAACAGCCACGGAAGACCATTATATGTATTATCCTGATAGAGCCGGTAACATTCTCCGTCCATTACCGGATACAGACTATTCAGACTTGTAAATTCTGCATCTGCTGTATTTCCTTTTCCTACTGTAGAATAATAATGTTCAAAATACAATGTATCCTTCTCTAACAGTTTATTTAAATTTGGCGTAATAGCTCTGCCATTATACTCGTTCCCTATCACAAAATTTTGAAATGCCTCTAACTGTACTACAATCAGATTTTTTCCTTTCGCAATACCTTGAAGTTTATGTCCATTTTGTTTATCTGTATTTGCCTCTACTATTTCTAGCACCTCATAAGCAGGAACCTCTTTGGCATTTATTTTTTCAGAATATACATCAATGATATCACGGATATGATTAGAAAAAAATTCTACACTATTGATTTTCTTTATAAATACACTGTCTAGTGGATTCACTGATAAAAACAAAATAATAATCGGTATGAGCCATTTTACTATGCCATACTTTCCAAAAAAGTTTAATTTGTACTGTTCTTTTCTATTCTCTGCTGCCATTTTTCTAAAATAATAATAGATAACCGGAATATCCAAAACAAGTAAAAAACTTGCCGGTATCAATGTCGCAGCAAAACTGCTTGGCACTTTTGCTACATTGGAAACCTGCCATATCTGTGCAACAGATACCGTCTGATTGTAATAATTGTAGTACATTGTATCCGCAAACATAATGACACTGAAAAAAGAATAGATAAGAATAAAAATCCCTTTTTTTCGTTTTACATCACTTTCACCTAACAAGAAAAATAATCCTGCTAAAGCAGCAATTGTGCCTAATACAAGAATATTCTGTAATACATTGACACCAATTAGACAATAATATGTCACAATTTTTATAAATAAAATCACATAAATCATATCTGGTGATTTTATTTTTTGTTTCCAATTTTTCACTTTGATTCCTCCTGTCCATAAAGTATGCTGCTGCTTTTCCCTGCAATCTACATTCAATAAAACATTACTTTGTATTGATATTGATGTAATGCGGTCTTAACTTAGAATACATGATTTTCTGGCTGCTATACAATCCATAATATCCTGACAGCGTATAACTTACTGCACTTGCCATACAAAAAAATAGAATCCCTTCTATACCAAATAATTCTATGCTTAGCATTAATGATGCAATGGGGCAATTTACCACACCGCAAAATAAAGCCACCATTCCTATAGCTGCACCAAAACATGGATCTAATCCCAATATATTTCCCATTAAATTTCCAAAAGCAGCTCCAATAAATAAAGTAGGTACGATCTCTCCTCCCTTATATCCTGCACCAAGTGTCAGTGCTGTAAATATAATTTTCAGAAATGGTGCTTCCGGTTTTGCACTTCCCTGAATTGCATTTGCAATTATGTCCATTCCCGCTCCGTTGTAATCCCGGCATCCAACCAACAGTGTCAATAAAACAACCAAACATCCACCAGCAAATATTCTAACATATGAATTCTTTATCTTCGACTGGTAAATATGTCCAATTTGATGCATTGCTACACAAAATATAATACTAACCAGCGCACATGCAGCTGCCAGTATGATAACCTGCAGCATACTGGCCAGATTAAATGGGGGTATACTATTTAATACATAAGATACTGGATGGATACCAAATGAAGATGCAATCGCATATCCAAGTAATGCAGAAATCAAACATGGTACCAATGCCACATAATAGATCACTCCAACACTGATAACCTCCATGCTAAAAATTGTTGCTGTGACCGGGGTGCCAAATAATGCCGCAAATACCCCGCTCATACCGCACATCGTCACCACCTGTAGTTCATTTTCCTCAAATTTTAAAGCATGTCCAATTGTATAGCCTGTACTTCCTCCAATTTGTAATGCTGCCCCTTCCCGCCCGGAAGAACCGCCAAACAGATGTGTCAGTACTGTAGAAACAAAAATTAATGGTGTCATTGTAAATGGTATCTTTTCATTGGAACGAATGGAACTAATAATAGTATTGGTTCCTCCATCATTTTCCATATAAGACATCCTGTAAATCATTACAATTGCAAGACCTGCAAAAGGCAAAAAATAAATGAGATTTGGATATTCTCCTCTATACCATGTTGCATCTGATACAAAAGAATGAAAAATCACACCAAATATTCCACATGTTACTCCTGTGATAGCAGATGCTGTTCCCCACTTAAAAAAACTGACAACAGAGCGCTTGAATCTGTAATATCCGGTTTCTATCCTTCTCTCACACATTGCTTCAACTTTTTGTATCTTATTTCTCTGTGTATCCAAAAGATGCAATTGCCTGCTCTCTATGTTTTTACTATTGTAACTGTGTTTTTTTCTATTCTTATTACTTTTTTTATTCATAAAATTTTCACTTGCCTGTCTTTCCATCTATTTTCTCTAATGAACTGCTATTTCCGGATGTCTGAACTGTCACTTAAAATTTGAATACTGTTAACACAGGCATCGAATTCCTCTTCTGTTAACAGGTTATTTACATTTGTATATGTAATAATAATGGTCTGGTTTCCATCTATCATATATTGGTATTCTGTTATTTCCACATTATTCTGCGTAATCTTATATACCATTTTAATAGCAGGCAAACCTATGACTGTTATTTTTTCAAATTTCTCAAATGAAATTTCATCAAACTTTTCTTCAAAAGATTTCTGAAATGCCGGTTCTGCGTAAGATGCAAAATTCTCATCTTTATCTGCAATCTGAACATGAAGATTATCTGTAATTACATCCTCTATATCCGGAACAATCAATACACTTTTATTATTCTCTATCGTCTTCCATCCCTTTGGAACTTGTATTTGTATCTCTCCTTTTTCAGATGTATATACTCCATCTGTAATCGTATTATATAATTCTTCTCCTACTGTATGTTCTATTAATGCACTCCCTGTTGTTGCACTTATCATTGTCTCCACTGGATTTTCTGTAACAACAGCACTTGCTGGTATATCTGTATTCCCCACATTGTTTTGGCATCCTTCTGCCCCGATTAGCAAACCTACTATGAATATGGTTATCATACATTGTTTTTTCATAAAATTTCCTTTCTTTTCACATTTTCTTTTGCTGCATTTATATATTCTCTGTATACACCAAACTGTAGTAACATACAAACTGTGTGACTATTCTGCCATACAAAACTCAGCGTATTCCTAAACTTCTTTTCATAGAATCTTTATTTAAACAATGAGAAAGAGCTGTTTCCTGTGATATTCTTCCGCTCTTATATAATTGCAGAATACTGCTATCCATAGACATCATACCTTCCTTGCCTGATGAAAAAATGACAGAATCTAACTGGTGCACTTTTCCATCCCGAATCAGTGTTTTGACTGCACTATTTGCCTTCATTACTTCAAATATGGGTACCAAATCATCATCCACTGTCGGAATCAGCTGTTGGGATACCACTGCCTTTAATACCATTGATAACTGTACTCTGATTTGCTGCTGCTGGTTAGCCGGAAATACATCTACAATACGGTCTATTGTATTGGCAGCCCCTATTGTATGCAGTGTTGATAGTACAAGATGTCCTGTTTCTGCTGCAGTCATTCCTGTCTCTATTGTTTCTAAATCACGCATCTCACCAATCAGAATAACATCCGGTGCTTCTCTCATGGCTGCTTTTAGTGCTCTGCTGTAATCCAGAGAATCTATACTGATTTCACGTTGGCTTACAATGCTCTTTTTATGTTTGTGCAGATATTCAATAGGATCCTCTAATGTTAAGATGTGACAATTTCTGGTCATATTAATCTGGTCAATAATATAAGAAATGGTAGTACTTTTTCCACTTCCCGCTGAACCTGTTACCAAAACCAACCCTTTCTTTTTCCTGCTTAAATCTAAAACTGTTTCCGGAATATTCATAGATGTTACATCTGGTAAATCAAAAGAAACCACTCTTAACACTGCACTCCATGAACCTCTCTGCTGATATACATTTACACGAAATCTTCCCACATTTGGAACTGATAAAGCGAAATCATCATCTCCTTCTTTTCGATAACTGCTATCCCTGTTTCCCGCATAAGCATACATTTCATCAATTAATATCTGAATATCTTCCCGATACAGCACAATATCATCCTGTTTTTCAATTATTCCATTAATTTTATATGAAACAGGCTGTGCTACAATAATAAAAATATCAGAAGCCTGTTTGTCTACTGCACCTTTTAGAATTTCCTGTAAATTCATATTCTTCCTTCCTTTCTATGTTAAATACTAGAGCGTGTTTGAAAATTGCTTGTTACAAGATGTGCGTCACAATTTGTGGGGGATTTGTTCCAAATTCATGAGGTGTAGCAGGCTGCATTAAATGAATTTGGGGCAATGAATTTTAAAACACACTCTGGCATATAAACATAGCTTGTGTATTATTATAACACAAGCCTTTGTTAATCATATGTTACAGTTTCGCTATGTCTTTCATACTCTAATCTATTATTCCATCCCACAATTCCACATCATCTTCTAATTCATATGTTTCATCCTGCCTTTCTGAAACAATTCTCCATTCGATAATGCTGCACCTCTTTTCTCCTTTTGACACTTTTGCTCCTACCTGAAGTTTCATTGTCTCCCCCATTTTTATGGCAAAGGAATAGATGATATTTTCTTCCTCATCTATGTTCATTACAACTTTTTCAAGATCATATTCCTGTTCAAATTGTTTGTTTAGTTCTACAATCTTACCTTCCCATTTGTCTTTGTCTTCTGAAATCATCATTTCATCAATAAGGTAAATAATATTTTCTGCACCTGCATCTGCAGTGTAATATTCCTGTATAGATGATACTGACTTGTTTGCTAATCTTAATTCATTGTTTGCCGCTTTAATCGAACGGACTGAAAATGCCACCAGCACAAAAATAAGCAAAACCAGCATAATAGAGGCTGTTCCTATATTCATATTCAAACCCTTATGTTTGTTCATAACAATATGCTCCTTTCCATTCTGTTATTCCTTGTTCTCTATGACATAATTGGCAATATGTAAATGACATAGTTCTTCCTTTACTTCTTGTTTATTTTGGAAACGAAATAACACATATGGTGATAATCTGTATACATATAGTTCTGCTTGTACTATTGTACCATTTTCTGCATGATTGTAAGATGGAACAACAACTACACAATAAGTATTATTTGTATCTGTCTCCTGCCAGCTTTTATCATAAAATTTAATATAGGAAACTGCCTCAGCCATCTCTGTTTCTTCACTTGATTTTCCTTCTGTAATTTCAGTAACCTTATAACCTCCATCTGCGTCTTCTTCTACCATGCCTGTGCCATTAGAAAATCCCAGACTTTTGATTGTTTCCTGAAAAGAATTGCTCGATTTAATGGTTTCTGTAATATTCTCTGCAATTAATGCCGCTTTACTTTTATCCCTTGCCTTTTGTTCTACTGTATTTGCCGTTAAAAACATCTGCAATATAAATGTACTAGTGATTGCAAATATGCCAATGATGATAATCAGTTCAAGCATTGGCATACTTGAAGTTTTTGAACTGTTTATCCTCTTCATGATATCCCCCTATTCATAG
>CAYRAV010000064.1:0-17998 GCA_964422365.1 uncultured Lachnospiraceae bacterium
CATATTGCACAATTGTTTTTGCATGGCTGAACTGTTACCAAATTATAACAAAATAATTGAAAAAATAAAAAAAGTAATTGACATAAGCTTTAAAAAGTGATATTATAATATGCGTGTCAAGCAATTGAAAGCTTGAACGTAATAGAATATAAGCGGATGTGGCGGAATGGCAGACGCATCAGACTCAAAATCTGACGCTGGTGACAGTGTGCGGGTTCAAGTCCCGCCATCCGCAGCTAAGAAAGAGCTTTGTGATACAAAGCTCTTTCTTTATATATAGACCATTGCAGAAGAAACGATATTATAATATTGCAATAAATGGCGTGCAGATTGGGGCAATGAATTTTAAAACATGCTCTAGTGTACTGGCATTATTTTATACAATTAGTAATAATTGTGACTATTTAACTGTAATATAAGTGATTTAGAAAAGATGGCCTGCAGATTCTTTTCTAATATTACATATATCTAATGTATAGGAAGGCTGCTGGATATGAATAATTTGTCCACTTTAAGTGTAAATTTATAGTTCAGATAATACTTCAGGAAAATTATAAACAACAGTTCTGAATAGTTGCAATATAATTTAAAAATATAAGAGTAGTAGATTTAAATGTACAAAGAGGCGATTCAATATGGAATGTATGGAAGCTCAAAGAAAAATAGCAGATTTTATAAGTGGAAAGCTTGATGGTAACACAACAGAAGAATTTTTAAATCATATAGAACATTGCAAGGAATGTAAAGAGGAGTTAGAGATCTATTATATTTTTTTTATTGGTGTTAAGCAATTGGATGAGGACAAAATGGGAGTATTGAATCTTCATATGGATTTTGAAAAACATCTTGCAGCTATGAGTGAAAAATCCAAAAAGAGACGATTGTTTCTTATCGAAAAAAAGATTGCATTTATTGTAATTTTGTTTTTAACTGTAATTTGGATAAGTATAGGGGCGATTGATTATTTATCAGAAGAAGATTCTGAAAAATATATTTATAGGAAACATCATGTGATTAATGAAAGATATTGGAAAAAATAGGATAACTAATGAGCAAATTTATCAGTGAACATGTATATTGGTCAGATTTCAATAGCAGTAGTGATATTACATGTAATAAGCATGAAAGAAAAAGAAAGCCACTGCACCTCATGAATTTGAAATAAATCCTCCACAAATTGTGATGCACATCTTATAACACGCTTTTGTGTAAATAAAGAAATATTCAAAGTTAAATATCATACAACAGGCTGATGGCCATAAAGCTATTATTTACACAGCAGGCTGTGGAATTTGGATTTTATTTGTGGCAGTCACCTAATGAAAATACAACAGTTCCGCTTTACCGAAGGCATAAAGAGCAGAATCGTTACTCAAAGGAAACAGTAATGAAAGATGTAAGAGAATACAAGAAAGGAAATGAAAACTATGGCATCTAAAATTGTATTAATAGACGGACACAGCATATTAAACCGTGCATTTTATGGTGTACCGGATTTGACTAATTCGAAAGGACAACATACCAATGCAGTGTATGGATTTTTAAATATTATGTTTAAGATATTAGAAGAAGAACACACCGATTATCTAGTGGTTGCTTTTGATGTAAAGCAGCCTACGTTCCGGCATAAAATGTATGAGGCATATAAGGGAACAAGAAAACCTATGCCAGAAGAATTAATGGAACAGGTACCTTTAATCAAAGAAGTACTAACAGCGATGAATATTACTATTGTAGAGCTGCCTGGATATGAGGCTGATGATATATTGGGAACTTTGGCAATAAAAGGAGAAGAATTAGGTCTGGAAGTATCTTTGGTATCAGGTGATCGGGATTTGTTACAATTAGCCTCTGAAAAAATAAAAATAAGAATCCCAAAAACAAAACGTGGAACAACAGAAATTGAAGACTATCATACAAAAGATGTAATAGAAAAATATGGAATTACGCCAAAGCAGATTATTGATTTAAAGGGATTGATGGGAGATACATCAGATAATATCCCAGGTGTACCTGGGATTGGAGAAAAGACAGCCATTAAAATTCTATCTCAATTTGATAGTGTGGAGGGTGCATTAGAACATATTGATGAAGTAATGCCAAATAGGGCAAGGCAAAATTTAAGAGAATTTGAGGAAAAAGCAAAGTTAAGTAAGGAATTGGCTACAATTGATACAAAATCGCCTGTGAAAATTGATATCACAAAAGCGGTACTGGAGAATATTTATAATGAATCGGCATATAAAATATTAAAAACGTTAGAATTTAAATCTATTTTGTCTCGCTTTGATAATGAAGTAAGCCATGATAGTAAAATTGAATCCTATTTTGTTTATGTCACAGAGAAGAAAAATGCAAAAATAGCACTAAAAGAAATAGGCGATGCTGCAAAGAACGAAAATGCAGTTCTTGGAATTAGCTTGTTTGAAAGAACTAGAGGGATCAAAGGAACAGGAAAAAATAAGATGATAGAAGAACAGGATGGACAACTTTCTTTATTTTCAATGGAGGAGGTACAAGAAGAAAGGTTCTTAGGGATGACAGTTGCTTGTCAAAACCCAGATAGGAAAGTCTATTATTTTTCAATGGAAAAAGATATTAAAAGTGATATGTTGATAAAGGAAATACGAAAATGGAAAAGCACAGCCAGAATTTCGGTTTTTGATTTAAAGGAATATTTAGGGAAATTGGGAAAATACGGAAATGAAGACTTGCAAGAACAATATTTGGAGTGGTCAAAGCAAAGGGAATTTTTTGATTGTAGTGTTGCAGCATATTTGCTAAATCCATTAAAAGAAAGTTATCAGTATGATGATATTGCAAGAGATTATCTGGATATCGTAGTACCTTCTTATCAGGATTTGTTTGGAAAACTTTCCTATGTGGAGGCGGAGAAGGAGAAGAAAGAAGATTTTATGCAATACTGTTGTTATGTGTCTTATGTAGCAATGGCAGCAAAAGATATTTTGGAAAAAGAGTTAGCCGCACAACAGATGATAGAACTTTTTGAAACAGTGGAGATGCCTTTGGTATATACATTATATGAAATGGAAAAACGTGGTGTCAGGGTTAACAAAGAAGAGTTAAAATCATATGGACAGAGGTTAGAAACAAGAATTACAGAAATTGAACAAAAGATTTATAAAGAAGTTGGGGAGAAATTTAATATTAATTCTCCCAAACAATTAGGAGTAATTTTGTTTGAAAAATTAGAATTGCCATTTGCCAAAAAAACAAAGACTGGATATTCCACATCAGCAGATATTTTAGATAAGTTGAAGGGAGATTATCCGGTTGTAGCAGATATTTTGGAATATCGGCAGCTAACAAAGTTAAAATCGACTTACGCAGACGGGTTATCACATTTTATAGAAGAAGATGGAAGAATTCGTGGAAAATTTAACCAGACTATTACTGCAACAGGAAGATTAAGCAGCACAGAGCCAAATCTGCAGAATATACCAATCCGTATGGAAATTGGTAAAGAAATTAGAAAAGTATTTATCCCAAATGAAGGTTATGTTTTTTTGGATGCAGATTATTCTCAAATAGAGCTTCGTATTCTGGCACATATGTCTGGCGATGAGCAGATGATACAGGCTTATAAAGAAGAACAGGATATTCATAAAATAACAGCTTCCCAAGTTTTTCATATCCCATTAGAAGAGGTAACATCCCAACAGAGAAGTAATGCAAAGGCTGTAAATTTTGGCATCATTTATGGTATTAGTTCCTTTGGGTTAGGACAGGATTTGAATATTTCTAAAAAGGAGGCAGAAGGGTATATTAAAAAGTATTTTGCCACATATCCTAAAATAAAAGAATTTTTAGATGGATTAGTACAATTTGGAAAAGATAAAGGATATGTATTATCTCTAATGAATAGAAAAAGGCAGATACCAGAACTAAGTTCAGGTAATTTTATGCAACGTTCATTTGGTGAAAGAATTGCAATGAACTCACCAATACAAGGAACAGCAGCAGATATTATAAAGATAGCTATGGTTAGAGTAAATCAACGGTTAAAGGCAGAGAAATTGAAATCACAACTGTTACTGCAGGTACATGATGAACTTTTGGTAGAAACAAAGATAGAGGAAAAAGAGCAGGTAAAAAGGATATTGGAAGAAGAAATGTTTCATGCAATGGAATTAAAAGTACCTTTAGAAGTAGATGTACAGGAAGGAGAAAACTGGTATGAAGCACACTAAGGTGATTGGACTGACAGGTGGTGTAGGCAGTGGAAAATCTACAATAGGAAAATGGATGGCGGAGAAATTCGGAATTACTTTGGTCGTTTCTGATGAAGTTGGCCATTTGTGTATGGAACCTGGTGAGGAAGCGTACCACAAGATTATAGAAAATTTTGGAGAACATATACTACAAGAGAATGGGAAAATTGATCGAAAAAAATTAAGCACAATTGTTTTTGAAGATGAAGAAAAATTAAAACAATTAAATAATATTATCCATCCTGCGGTGAGAAAGTATATAGAAAATAAAATTAAAGAGGTAAAAGAAAAACAAGAGGCATATTTTGTTTTAGAATCGGCCATATTGCTGCAGGCAGGATTTGGAGATATTTGTGATGAAACATGGTATGTACAGGTTTCTGAACAAACAAGGAGAGAGCGTTTAAAAACAAGCAGAGGCTACAGCGATGAAAAAATAGATTCTATTTTGAGAAGCCAATGGAGTGATGCAGAATTTATAGAAAAAACGGATAAAAGGATTTTAAACGAAGGTGATTTCGGTAAAGTTGTACAGCAAATAGAGAAACTATTAGAACAAGACTAGAGTGTGTTTGAAAATTCATTGCCCCAATCTGCACGCCCCGCTTTGCGTATCCATCCAGCATACCGCAATCCATGCCATTCAGGCTGGCGGGCTTTGTCCGATAAGGGATGGATATTTGTTCTAAATTCATTCAATGCAGCCTGCTGCACCTTATAAATTTGGAACAAATCCTCCACAAATTGTGATGCATATCTTGTAAAAAGCAATTTTCAAACAACCTCTAGACCGGTTATAAATCCTACATCTGTTTTTCAGGGCTTTCAAGGATGAACAAATTTAGAGTTTCTTAAAAGTTATTTATATGCTATAATGAATAGGATAAAAAATATTTGTTGGAATATGTGGGGGAATCCAAATGATAGATGAGATAAAATATCCAAAGCATTTTGTTTTTGGATTGGATATTGGTACACGAAGTATCGTTGGTACAGTTGGATACAAAGAAAATGAAAAAAAATTTAAGGTAGTGGCACAAGTTGTAAAAGAACATGAAACAAGAGCCATGTTAGATGGTCAGATTCATGATATCCATCAAGTAGCAGCAACCATTACAGAAGTAAAAGAAAAGTTAGAAGAACAAATAGACCGTAAATTAGAAGATGTCTGTATTGCTGCTGCCGGAAGAGTATTGCGAACCATAACAGTAAAAGTGGAAAATGAATTAGAAAATGAAACAGTAATTGATTTAGAACATATTCATGCTTTGGAATTAGCAGCAGTAGAAAAAGCCTATGATGAGTTAAAGGATTCAGAAGAAAATGAGATGTTCCAGTTTTATTGTGTAGGATATACCGTTGTTCATTATTATTTGAATGATTATGCAATTTCAAATTTAGAAGATCATAAGGCAAAGAAAATAGGTGCAGAGGTTTTAGCTACTTTTTTGCCAAACGAAGTAATAGAGGGATTGTATACTGCTGTAGAGAAGGCAGGGTTACATGTGGTTAATCTAACATTAGAGCCAATTGCAGCAATTAATGTAGCCATACCAGTTAACTATCGGTTGTTAAATATTGCATTGGTAGATGTAGGTGCAGGAACATCAGATATATCTATTACAAAAGATGGAAGTATTGTTGCTTATGGTATGATACCATTTGCGGGTGATGAGTTCACAGAAGAATTGGCAAAGCGTTATCTGGTAGATTTTAAAACAGCAGAAGAGATTAAGGCAGCATGCTTTCATAAAAAAACAGTAACATTTAAAGATATTATGGGTTTGTCACAGAAACGATCAACAGATGAAGTGATAAAGGGATTAGAAAATACTATTGATAAAATTACCAAAAGTGTTGCAGATAAAATCATTGAACTGAATGGGGAAAAAAGTGTTAGTGCAGTATTTATTGTAGGTGGCGGCGGCAAGATTCCAAATTTTGATAAGTTTTTGGCAAAACATTTAAAATTGCCAGAAGAAAGAGTAGCACTTAGAGGGGAAGAAGTACTTCAGGATGTAGAATTTTTACAAAAAGAGATTAAAAAGGATTCTCTTCTGGTAACACCAATTGGAATATGTTTGAATTTTTATGAGAAAAATAACAATTTTATTTTTGTCCGGATAAATGGAGAACAGGTAAAGCTGTATGACAATAATAAATTAACTATTTTAGATGCTGCTGTACAAGTTGGATTTCCTAATATGTCATTGTTTCCACGACGTGGAAAAGGCATGAATTATGTTGTGAATGGCGAAAAGAAATTTGCACGTGGTGAAATGGGAGAAGCGGCAATGGTGCGGTTGAATGGAAAAGAAGTTGGGTTGAGTACAGCAATTGCACCAGATGATATTATTGAGATTCGAGAATCTACAATAGGTGAAAATGCAAAAGTAGAAATCCGTCAGCTTCCAGAATATAAGAAAGTGATTCGTTTTGTTATTAATGGAAAAGAAATATTCTGTCCAACGATTGTGGAAGTGAATGGGCAGATGGAAAGCGAATTTTATTCTGTTTGCGAGGGTGATGTGATAGAAATATTAGATTATTATACAAAGGAACTATTGTTGGAATTTTTGGATGTAGCAGTGAATGGTTCCATATTAGTAGATGGACAGATTATTGATGAAGATGAAAAAATATTAGAGGGGGCAGATGTAGATTTTGTAGTGAAGAATGTAAAAATCTCAAATGATGGAGAAGAACACAAAGCAGCAAATACAAATAATGCAGTGGCAGAACAAAATGCAGAAAAACAACATATTGCAGAAATGGAACAAAATCAGGAAGAAAAGAATGAGGATGAAACAAAACAATATCCGCCAGAAAGCATGGGAAAAAATATAGGTGTGGAAAAGAAAAAAATAGAAGAACATCCATCAAATCAATATAATGGAAAGAAGAACATTCAGGTACAAGTGAATGGAACAATAGTAGTCTTATCGGGAAAGGAAAAATATATATTTGTAGATATTCTGGATGCATATCCATTTGATGTTTCAGAGGCACATGGAACCGAAGTTGTAAAGAAAAGAAATGGTTCCTTAGTGGAATTTTCAGATAGTATTTATGAAGGTGATCAGATAGAACTATATTGGAAGGAATAGATATTATGATAAATGGAAAGCTGTCTACGGATATGCAATTAAAGTTTAATCAGTATCATAGAATTTTAGGTATGATGCTCATTTTATATATTTTAGTGCGATCTTACTTTGGTGTTGATATAAGCCAGTACATTTATTTAGTTCTAGTTGGTATATGGATGCTGGTGGAAGTACTTTTTTCAAAATATAACAAGATGCAGAAGATAGAGTTTATGGCATTGCGTTATTTAGAAGTATGCACTGCAATGTTTGGAGTATTGTATTTTGATATCTTTTATTCAAAAATAGTAGCACTTATCTGTATGATGTTACTTGCAATAGAATATTTTCTTTGTTTTGAGTATACGGATCGTTATGAGCGGAATATCTGTATCTTTTCTGCTGCAATTCCTTTTGGGATTGTTGGCATTATTGTTTTTTTGATAAAAGGGAAACCGCTGGAACAGTTCTATGCTATGCTGCTGGCATATATTATTTATGTGGTTACAGCATGGTATTTGGCAAATTTATTTTCTAAGAATGTTGAAAAGTTGAAAGGGAATGAGTTGAAATTAACACAGAAGATCAGTCTTTTGGAAGAAGAAAATAGTAATTTGTTAGAAAATAAGGAAAAAATGCAACGGGTGAATCAAATTCTTTCTGCACAAAAAGCAGAAATAGAAAAAACAAATAATAAAATGAAAGATACAAACATTAAATTGAAGTTACAGAATGAACTGGTGAAACATATATATTCCTCCCTTAATTTGGACGGGCTGTTAGAATTAACAACAAAAATGATTTTAAATGAGATTGAAGTGGATGTGTGTGCGATTATTGTGAATTCAGAGATGGATGAGATAAAGACTACAATATATTCTATCGCATCACAGATAGGTTATAACTTTGAAATAAATTTAGAAGAAGAAATGAAAAAAAGTTGTTTCGATAAGTATATTCAAAAGCAAAAGATATACATCGATAACTATGTAGAAGAAGGAAAGTACTCCTTTTTAAAAAAAGGAATGATAGGTTCCATTATTATTATTCCATTTCAGCAGGGAGAAAAAGGTGTAGGAGCACTATTTGTAGGTCATTCAAGGTATAATTATTTTATAGATAATGAATGGTTTTATGAAGCAATAGCTACGCAGATTACTATAGCAGTAAAAAATGCAGCATTATATGAAGAAATGAAAGTACTTGCCAATCGGGATGGATTAACAAAAGTGTATAACAGAGGTTATTTAAATTCTTTGTACAGTGAATATCTGCACAAGGCAGTGGATGAAAAAGGGAAATTAGCATTAGTTTTATTTGATATTGATCTTTTTAAAAAAATTAATGATACATATGGCCATATATTTGGCGATGAGGTCATAAAAAGAATTGCTCTAGAAGGGAAGAAAGTTGCCAAAAAATATGGAGGCTTTATTGGAAGATATGGTGGAGAGGAATTTGTCATATTGTATCCCAATAAAAATAAAGAAGATGTCTATCGATATGCTATGGAATTAAGAGAAAATATTAAGCAGGTTGTATTTCAGAAGAATGAACAGAGTGTACAGGTTAATATAAGCGGAGGAATTACGGTTTATCCTGATACTTGTTACAATCCGGGTGAGTTATTGAATTGTGCAGATTGGGCGATGTATTACTCAAAACAGCATGGCAGGGATAGAATCACAATTGATAGCGAAGAAGTGAGAAATGAAGTGAAAATGCAATAGAAAAGAGGAATTATGTTGAGATTATGTAGTATTTTCAGTGGAAGCAGCGGGAACTGCATTTATGTAGGAAGTGAACATGCCAATATGTTAGTAGATGCAGGGAACAGTGGAAAAAAGATAGAGGCAGGTCTGGCATCTATTCAGGTAGATCCTAAGAAAATTGATGGTTTATTTATTACCCATGAACATTCAGATCATATTAAAGGTGTAGGAATCATGGCAAGAAGGTATCAAATACCAATTTATGGAACAGTAGAAACTATTCATGCGATGCTTCACACAAAAAATGTTGGAAAGATACCAGAAGAATTGATTCATACAATAGAGCCGGATAAAACCATTCAGGTAAAAGATATGCAAATCAATCCTTTTTCCATATCCCATGATGCAGCAAATCCAGTTAGTTATACATTTTCATCTAACGGGCATAAAGTGGGAGTTGCTACTGACCTTGGAATGTATGATGATTATACTATTGAACATTTAAAAGAGTCAGAAATATTGCTTTTAGAAGCGAATCATGACATTAATATGTTACAGGTTGGACCATATCCTTATCTTTTGAAAAAGCGGATTTTAGGCAATAAAGGGCATTTATCGAATGATAATTCAGGAAAATTAATCTGCTCTCTGTTACATAAAAAAATGAAACATATTTTTCTTGGGCATTTAAGTCATGAAAATAATTATCCTGATTTGGCATTTGAAACAGTAAAGTATGAATTATCACAATGTGACAGTCCATATAAAGATAACTGTACTTTAAGCGTTGCCAAAAGAGATGAACCATCTGTGATGGTATCAGTATAAATGAATGTTTATGAAAGAAATATTAGTGTAAGAATAAAGTTATGTGGATAAGGTTGTGTAAGAAAATTGCATCTATCTATGAAATAAAGCAAAATGTACACAGCATAATGAGTAAATTTTAGGAGGAAATAACATGAAAAAGACAATTATAACAGTAGTAGGAAAAGACAGTGTGGGTATTATTGCAAAAGTATGTACTTATCTTGCAGAACGAAAAATTAATATTTTAGATATTTCGCAGACAATTGTACAAGGATTTTTTAATATGATGATGGTTGTAGATATGAATGATACAGAGAAAGATTTTAATTTGGTCAGCAGTGAATTAGAGAAAATTGGTGAGGAAATCGGCTGTATCATCAAAGTACAAAGAGAGGATATTTTTGATAAAATGCACCGTATTTAATAAATTGATGTAACTATTCAAAAGGTACAGATTTATTGTGTAAGCATCATGGCAAGACAACCAGCCAATACAAATATTGTTAGTGAATAGATTTTGTGAATGGCATCCCAAAAACAGTTACAATGTTAATGTCGGAAATTGATAATTTCTGGGGAAAGGAAGATAAACAATATGATTAATATATTTGAGGTATTAGAAACAAATAAAATGATTGAAAAGCAGAATTTAGATGTAAGAACAATTACATTGGGAATTAGTTTATTAGATTGTGCTGATCCGGATTTAGAAAAACTAAAAACAAATATTTATAATAAAATTACTACTATAGCAAAAGACCTTGTAAAAACGGGAGAAGATATTGAAAAAGAATATGGAATTCCAATTGTAAATAAGAGAATTTCCATTACACCGATTTCGCTTGTATGCGGTGCAACATGTAAATCTCCAGAGGATTATGTGGAGGTTGCAAAGACACTTGATAAGGCAGCCGAAACAGTAGGAGTTAATTTTATTGGAGGGTATTCTGCATTGGTTTCTAAAGGAATGACAAAAAGTGATGAATACTTAATCCGTTCTATTCCAAAGGCATTGGCTGTTACAAATAAAATCTGCAGTTCTATTAATGTAGGTTCTACAAAAACAGGTATCAATATGGACGCAGTAAAATTAATGGGAGAAATTATTCTTAAAGCAGCAGAGTATACAAAAGAACAGGATTCGATTGGCTGTGCCAAACTGGTGGTACTTTGTAATGCACCAGATGACAATCCTTTTATGGCAGGTGCTTTTCATGGTGTAACAGAAGCGGATGCTATTATTAATGTAGGTGTCAGTGGACCTGGAGTAGTAAAGTCGGCATTAGAATCTGCAAAAGGTGCTGATTTTGGTACTTTATGTGAAACAGTGAAGAAAACAGCATTTAAGATTACCAGAGTAGGACAATTAGTTGCAGGAGAGGCTTCTAAAAGACTTGGCATACCATTTGGTATTATCGATCTTTCTTTGGCACCAACACCAGCAGTAGGAGATAGTATTGCTGAGATTTTTCAGACAATGGGCTTAGAACATGCAGGAGCACCAGGAACAACAGCAGCGCTGGCATTATTAAATGATCAGGTGAAAAAAGGCGGTGTAATGGCATCTTCTTATGTAGGTGGTTTAAGTGGAGCATTTATTCCTGTCAGTGAAGATCAAGGAATGATTGATGCAGTAACAGAAGGTGCACTTACATTGGAAAAACTAGAAGCTATGACATGTGTATGTTCTGTTGGTCTGGATATGATAGCAATTCCCGGAGATACAAAGGCAGCTACGATTTCGGGGATTATCGCCGATGAGATGGCAATTGGTATGATAAATCAGAAAACAACAGCAGTACGTTTGATTCCTGTTATAGGAAAGAGTGTTGGAGAAACTGTGGAATTTGGCGGACTATTGGGATATGCACCAATTATGCCGGTAAGTAAGTTCTCTTGTGATGACTTTGTAAATCGAGGCGGACGTATTCCTGCACCAATCCATAGTTTTAAAAATTAATTTTTGTTATAGTAGAATAATGAAAAAATCCAGTAATCATGGCGTATAAAAAGTTGTTATGGTAACTGGATTTTTGTGTCATAGATGGAGCAATAGCAATTTGTAAGGAATTCTTTTAACTTATAAAAAGGAAAAGAGCAAATATGGAAAGAATAGTAATTCTTATTGAAGAGTATAATAGAATAGTATGATAGTGCTTGTTTATAGTAAATGATAGAGCTGAACAGATAGGAGTATAAGATATGAAACTACAACATTTAGATCATAAAAAAGTATTTTATTATTTTGAAAAAATAAGTGAAATTCCCAGAGGTTCCAAGTACAATACTCAGATTAGTAATTATCTGGTTTCTTTTGCAAGGGAACATCAATTAAAATATAAACAGGATAAATATGAGAATGTAATAATATGGAAATCAGCATCAAAAGGATATGAAGATTGTGAAACAGTCATGATACAGGGACATATGGATATGGTTTGTGAGAAAGAATGTCAGATTAAGCATGATTTTACAACAGAGCCATTAGATTTGATTGTAGAAGATGACTTTGTGTATGCAAATGGAACTACTTTGGGGGGAGATGATGGAATAGCGATTGCGTACGCACTGGCTATTTTGGATGATGATACATTGTTACATCCTCCATTAGAAGTAGTAATTACTACAGATGAAGAAGTAGGAATGGATGGAGCTTTTGGCTTAGATACTTCTGCATTAAAGGCAAAATATATGTTAAATATTGATTCTGAAGAAGAAGGAATTTTGTTATCGAGTTGTGCGGGGGGAATGACTTCTACTTGTATGCTGCCAAGATTAGACATAACAACGAAAGAAGGTACAAAAATAAAAATTAAAATTTTAGGATTACAAGGAGGACATTCTGGTGCAGAGATTCATAAAAATCGAATCAATGCCAATCGTTTGCTTGGACGGTTGTTAGGAACTTTACAAGGAAAAAAGATAGAATATTTTATTATTCAGATGAATGGCGGTTTAAAAGATAATGCAATTCCCAGGGAAGCAGAGATGGAGTTAGTTACCAAAGATGTAGAAAAAGTAAAAGAAATAATAAAAAAATTCGAAACGATAATCAAGAAAGAATTAAGAACCAGTGAACCTGATGTGACTGTTATTGTAAAAGAAGAAGGAGCGGGAAGTTACGAAGTGTGGGAAAAAGAACTAGAGAAAAAAGTATCTATAATGTTGACTTATGCACCAAATGGAATTCAGACAATGAGTGCAGAAATAGAAGGACTGGTAGAAAGTTCTTTGAATTTGGGAATATTCAGGGCAGAGACAGATTATGTTATTTTCTCTTTTTCTATTAGAAGCTCTGTGGCAAGTTACAAACAATATCTTTCAGAACAATTAGAACATTTGATCGTATTTCTTGGCGGTACTTATGAGAAAAAGGGAGAGTATCCAGGATGGGAATATAATCCAAATTCTAAGTTAAGAGAAGTGATGTGCGAAGTATATAGGGAACAATATGGCACAGAAGTAAAAGTAGAAGCTATTCACGCAGGTTTAGAGTGTGGCATTATAGCAGAAAAAATGCCGGGAATAGACATTGTATCTTTTGGACCGGATATATTTGATATTCATACACCAAAAGAAAAGCTGTCCATTTCTTCTGCAAAGCGGGTATATGAATATATTATAAGGGTTTTAGAAAAGATGAAGACATTATAGACGGCATAGATTTTGCCGTTCTGAATGATGATATATTATCATAGAATAAAATAAGAATATAAAGAGCAATCATAGATTTCATAAAAATAAATGGAAAATATGATTGCTTTTGATTTATGGGGAAAATAGTTTATTTTTTGCTTCATAAGTCAGTTTTGAGGTGTATTATAATATGAAAAAAGACAGAAGACGTTACATGAAGTATGCAGGGATTTGTCTGGTGGTTTTAGTTGTTTTATGTGCTGTATTCGCTACACAAAAAAAATCTTTTTACCATAAAGAAATTGTAAAATTATCAGAGCAGCCGGAAGAAGAATTTCGGGCAATGAAGCTGAATGAAGAACAAATAGTATGGTTTAGAAATCACAATACTTCTGAAAGCAAGAAGTGGTTAAAGGAATATGAAGCAGTGATAAAGGATATGAAAGTATTTCCTGTGGAAAAAGATTTGTTAAATGGGGTAGGATGGGGGTATGAAAATTCATGGAATGAAGAACGGACGTATGGGGGAAAACGGTTTCATGAAGGAACAGATATTATAGCAGGCAACGATGAACGCGGGTATTTTACAGTAGTTAGTGTTAGTGATGGAGTAGTGGAGAAAAAAGGATGGTTAGAAAAAGGTGGCTGGAGAATAGGAGTGAGAAGTCCTGGTGGAGTATATTATTATTATGCACATTTGTGTGATTATGCAGAAGGAATAGAAGAG
The DNA here is from genome assembly GCA_964422365.1 of uncultured Lachnospiraceae bacterium. Lineage (GTDB taxonomy): Bacteria > Bacillota > Clostridia > Lachnospirales > Lachnospiraceae > CAYRAV01. The sequence continues at coordinate 14,204 of CAYRAV010000064.1, forward strand.
GGGAGTGAAGTACATGCAGGTGATGTGATTGGAACAATGGGTGATACAGGATATAGCCAGGTAGAGGGTACTGTTGGAAATTTTTGTGTGCATCTTCATTTTGGGATTTATCTTGATATTAATGGAGAAGAAAAAAGTGTGAATCCATATTGGATTTTAAAGAATATAGAGCATATGTCATAGTTTATAAGATGAAAGATAATAATTATCATTTTTAATGATAATATTTTTGTAACAGTTCAGAAGGTGCAAAGCCTATGGTATCTTCTGAATAGTTACTTAAATTTAAGTAAAAGATGCCGTACAAGACATCCAATCTTACAAAATTGTCACTTTATTATTCACCACAGAGTCATAATACGCTAATATAATGAAATTATATCAAAAGACAAAGTATATGATGAAATGGAGGAATTATAGTTATGGAAATTCTTAGATGCGAGGATTTATGTAAAACTTATGGAGAAAATGATACCTGTGTGAAAGCATTAGATCATATTTCATTTAGTGTGGAAAAAGGTGAATTTGTATCTATTGTAGGACCTTCTGGCAGTGGAAAGTCTACTCTTTTACATATTCTTGGAGGTGTAGACAAGCCTACCAGTGGAACGGTATTGATTGGTGGAACAGATATTCATGGGCTAAAGGAAGATAAACTTGCTATTTTCCGAAGAAGGCAGATTGGATTGATTTATCAGTTTTACAACCTTCTTCCTGTGTTAAATGTGGATGAAAATATTATACTGCCCCATTTACTTGACGGAAGGACTGCAGATAAAGAACGTCTGGATAAGATTGTAGGAGAAATGGGGCTGACAGACAGGAGAAATAATCTGCCAAGCCAGCTTTCCGGCGGCCAGCAGCAGCGTGTATCTATAGGAAGGGCATTATTTAACCACCCTGCAATTGTACTTGCAGATGAGCCCACTGGAAACCTGGATCGGAAAAATGGAGCAGAAATTATTCGTTTGTTAAAGGAATCCAACCGTAGTCAAAAGCAGACACTGATTTTAATTACCCATGACGAAAGTATTGCTCTGCAGGCAGACCGCATGATTTATATAGAAGATGGAAGGATTACGAGAGATGAGCGGATTCACATAATGGGAGGCGGCATACAATGAGAAAAAATATTGTATATTATGTCACGAAACAATACATGAAAAAGAATAGGAAGCGGACATTTACAACTTTTTTAGGCATTGTTTTTATGGTTCTTCTTATGACCTGTGTTTTTGTAGGTAAGGATACCGCAATTGAGTATATGGAACAAGTGGCATCCCAAAAAGAGGGAAAATGGCATGTTGCTTTATATAATATCACCGAAAAAGAACAGAAAGAAGCAGAGCAGCTAGAGGAAGTGGAACAGACAGCAGTATCTGTGAATTATGGTTTAACAGAATTTCCACAATCTGCAAATGAACTACGACCATATTTGAATGTGAAAGGGTATCAGGCAGACTGCTTTGACTGGATGAACATAAAATTAAAAAGTGGAAGACTGCCGGAAAATGCAAATGAAGTTGTAATTAGTGATGCAATTATGACAGATGGAGCCAATATTGCAATTGGAGATACTATAAAAGCAGAATATTTTATACGTTCCATAACCGGAATCAACAAGGGGATTAAAAGTACCTTTTTTCCGTTTCAGAATATTAATCTAGAGTATGGACAAACAATATATGTTTCCCAAGACTTTCCATATTATGAGGAAAATAAATCTTTTCAAGAAAACAGAGATTATACAGGAAAGAAGCAGGAACTAACAGTCGTTGGAATAATAGAAATTCCAGGATATGAAGCATCGAATGCAGCAGGTTATACAGCAATCACTATGTTAGACGAAAATGAAATCACCAAGCTTGACAAATTTAATCTGTCCATAAAACTGGATTTAGAACGTCTTTCATCAACATTGGAGTTACAGGAGCTTTTGGGAGAATGTGAGATGGATTTTAACAATTATGTACTTGCTTTTTCCGGAAAATCATCGGACTCTACAATAAATGTACTGTTTTCTTTTTTTACTGTATTTTTTGTTATATTTATTATATTTGCTTCGGTATTTCTAATTTATAATATGTTTAATATGTCGTTTGAAGAAAGAAGCCGTTATCTGGGGATGTTATCTTCTATTGGTGCAACCGGAAAGCAGAAGAGAAGCAGTATCTATTATGAAGCTTTTTATTTATTATTATTTGCTCTGCCAGTAGGAATTTTATCAGGATTTGGTATTGTGAAGCTTGGTATGACAGCGCTTCAACCATTTTTTTATAAAATACTTAGTTTTGGGCAGTATGTGAAGGGAATCAGTATCATACTTAGTATATCATGGGAAGCAATTGTAATAATTGTTTTAATAAGCATTGTTACTGTTTTCATTTCTGCATGTCTTCCAGCGAGAAAAATTGGAAAAATAGGTTCAATCGAATGTATTCGTGGAAATACAAACAAAAAGAGCAAACAATATAAAATGAAAACATATATGGTAAAGTGTGGAAATGCAGAACATATGCTTGCAGCAAGCTCTCTGAAACGGCAGTCAAAGAAGACAAAATCAATTACAGCAGCAGCAGTTACCTTTATGGTTATTATGATTGTAACATCTTTTGGATGTTCTGCTATAGAAAAAGCAATAAATGAGAAGGCAGGGAACTCTTCTGATATTAAAATAAATTTTGAAAAATGGGATTATTACTTAGAATCAGGTTCAGAAAAGGAAAAATATGAGAGTCTGAAAAAAGAAATCGAAAGAGCAGATGGAATTGAAAAAACAACAGAATGGTATTCTGGAATGTTTGCAGGGCGCGTACCAACGGATTGTTATAGTCAAGAATATTGGACAGATGTCTATGATATATTCCATCTCTACAAACTAAGTGATGAAGAGTTTAATGAAATGATAGCTGCATACCATGAGAAGCATGTGATAAATGTTCTTGGAGTGGATTCAGAAACACTGGAAAAAATTGCAAAAGCAACCGGCACAAATGTAGAAATACTGAAAAACACAGATACACCTGCGGCAATTGTAATGCAGGAGGGGGTTGTTTCTACATCAGACTATATTTTTGATGATAAGAAACCTGAGCGATATCGTTTTTTTGATATAAAACAGATGACAGATAAAAAGATTGGAGATAATCTGCCAGTGGAGCTTTATTCTCAAAAAGAAGACAAAATGGTTGACTTTCCTATTCAAATTGCAGGATATGCTGTAAATGAGCAGTTAAAAGAATTTGTAACTTTTCACAGTCCTTATTTATGCTTGATTGTGAGTGTAGATATAGCAAAACAGATCAATGAGATTACAGAAAATTTAGATGCAGCGCTGTATATCAAGACATCAGAAGAAAATTCGGATATTCTAAATAGATTACAAAAATTAAGTGATTTGGGAAACAATGGATATATTCTTTTTATGAGAACTGATTATGTGGCAACCGTAGTGGATGCAATTGTTGGCATTGTGCGTATTTTGTTGAGCTGTTTTGTATTGTTAACTTCTATAATTTGTATATTAAATTTATTTAATTCCATTCGTAGTAGGATAAATGGAAGAGGTAGTGAGTTTGCAATTATGGAATCAATTGGTATGACTAAGAAGCAGATTGAAAAGATGCTCTTATATGAAAGCATAGGGATTGTTTTAAAAAGTGTGATATATGCAGGTTGTATTGCATTTCCATTAATGTATATGATACAATATGGAATAACTAAAATATTTGGAACGATGACATTGATGTTTCCTTGGAGTTTGATGATAACTGCTGTTTTGATTACTATGATAGT
>CAYRAV010000065.1:0-17975 GCA_964422365.1 uncultured Lachnospiraceae bacterium
TGCATTTTCAGAGGCTGCATTAATCCTTCTGCTACTTTCAGATTCATTTGATTATCATCTACGACTAAAATTTTTGCATCTGGTGCTGTAAATCTTTCAACATTCTCATTTTTGCCCTCTTTTTCTATTTCTGGTTCTTCTATCAGTCTTTGTGGTACCTCAAAAGAGAACTCACTGCCCACACCATATTCACTTGTTACAGAAATAGAGCCTCCCATTAGTGTCACTAATGCTTTTGAAATGGATAATCCCAAACCTGTACCTTCTATTTTTCGGTTTCTCTTGCCATCTACCTGTTGAAAAGATGTAAATAATTTCTTCTGATCCTCTGGTTTAATGCCGATTCCTGTATCTTTTATGGAAAATTTCAATAAAATAGTTTCTCCATCTGGTTCATAATCTACCACAATTGTAACAGAACCTTCTTCTGTAAATTTAATGGCATTATTTCCAAGATTAATGATAACTTGTCTAATTCTCATATCATCTCCATATAAATACATAGGAATATCCTGGTTGACCATCATTTTCAATCGTAATGATTTTTCACCAATACGTGCAGACAGTATATTTTTTACATCTGCTAATACATCTGATACTTTATATTCACCTTCCCTAATTTCCATTTTCCCTGATTCTATCTTTGAAAAATCTAAAATATCGTTGATAATAGACAAAAGGCTTTTACCTGCTGATTGTATCTGTGCTATGGTTTCTTTTTGTTCTTTGGACATTTTACCTCTCATTGCAATTTCTGCCATACCAATAATTGCATTCATTGGTGTCCGGATTTCATGACTCATATTTGCCAAAAAGTTTGACTTTGCCTCATTGGCTGCTTCCGCTTCATCTTTTAACTCAATCACTTGTTCCATTTGATTTTTTAGTCTTATATTTGCCTGCACTAATTTTCCCCTTACCTCTAAGCTATCTATAGCATTAGAAATCTGGCGGAATACGTAGGCAAACACTTCCAAATCTTCCTTCGTTAAAATGGAATGCTCTTTAGATGTCCAACTGTCTTTCATCTCAATGTAAGCAATAAAAATACTCTTTAACACTTCATCTTCAAATATAGGAACAGCTACAAACGAAAAAATCCTTTCTTCATCGAACATAGATATCATTTTATCATGTTCTTCATCTCTTACACCATTCTTAGAAACGACAAAACCTTTTGGCTTCTCATAAAAATATTGTACAATATAATCTACTGCTTCTTTTGAAATATCAAGTCCCCTATCTGCATATACGATATTCTTTTCCTCTTCTGTACATCGAATCATCAATGCTTTATCAATATTGAAATTATTTTTAAAAACGGGTATGATATTCTCTACTTCTTGTTTTACTGTTCCTGTCATATGGTTCATTAATCTTTGTAGTATATTAAGAAGATGGATACTTTTTACCAGATCCTCTTTTTCTTTTTCAAGACACTCTTTTTTTACCATTTCTGATATTTCATAAATAGAAATATTTTCTAATTCCATTTTAGAAAATGTAATTTTGTCCTGTTCTGCTATTTTCTCTCCCAGCAAAGCATTGATTTTCTGCTCCATATAAATATAATGATTTTTCCCGCAGTATTCCTTACATTCCAATAATATGCCTTTTGCCTCTTCTGTCCTTCCAACTGCCATAAATAATGCATATTTTTCAATGGCAAACTGTGGATAATTAAAAAACATCGCTCCTGTGGAACGTTTCATATAGAATTCCGCCTTATCAAAATCGTTTTTGGCATCTTCATAATATTTTTCTCTTTTTTTCATCAATCCGCTTACAAAGTATACTAAAAACATACTATCATCGGCAAAATATTCTTTTTCCTCATCTTTTTTTCCTAAAATATGAGCTAAAAACTGTTTTGCATTATTTAAATATAAATGCGCTCTATACATTACTCCCTGCCTAAAACAAGAAAGTGCAATCAAACCAAATAATTTTGATATATTACATGTTTTCATTGTGCTTTGTTTTAACATATTAAGGATATTAGCAGCCTCTAACAAATAAATACTTGCATTTTCATAAGCTTCTGCCAATATGGCATTAATGCCCAAATTGTATAACGTTTCCACTATTTCATCTATCATTTCGTTTTTATAATACAAAATTAATGCTTTATTATAATAGGTATTCGCCACTTCATAATGTTCCAACCCACAATTACTGTATCCTAAACCATTATAAATACCTGCCTCCCCAGACTCATCTTTGCTTTTCTTTACAATCTTTAACATTTTTTCATAAAAATAAATGCATACCGAAAAATAGCCATGAATAGACGCAAGCATAACATTTTTTCGATATGCCTCTACTAAAAACTGCTCATTTTGCAGTTTTTCCCCGAGAGCAATTCCCTTATTAAATTCTGAAATCCTGTCTTCGATTCCTTCTATCGTTATAAAATTTTGATAATCACAATTAAAACTATACACATAAATATGTGCAAGGTGATTTTCATATCCATATTTGACACATTGTGCAACAAAACTTTTTTCTACTTCAGCATTGTCTTCACATATCCATACATTTTTCCATCCCAGATATAATGACATATTCTTTAATAGCTTTACATGCATTTGAAGCTTTTCATCTTCTACTTCCTGCACCGCCATTTCGCACTCTGCCATACTTTTTTCCACCTGTGTATTGTTTCCACTATATATATAGATTAAACTTTTTAAATAACTATTTTCTACTTCGTATCTCTGTTGTATATCCGGATTGTCAGACTTCAATTGCTCTAAAGTATCATAAATATACAGAGCATAAGAATATTCCTCTTTTTCCATGCTAGCCCAAAGATACATCTGAAGCAGTTTTCTTTTCTGGGGCAGCTCAATCCCAACTATTTCTTTTCTCTCAAAAGCCTCTTTTAGATAATAAGTAGTCTGCTCAAACTCAAGTGTATAGAACATATTGTTTAAATTTGTAATATCCAGCGGAATGTTGTTGTCTCTAATTTTTGTTGCCATTAGCGTTTCTATCAATTCTTCTTCTGTTTCAAAAATCCAATTGCACACCATATCATATTCCTGGCAAACATTTATCAAATGCTGCAAACTGTCTTCAGAAAAGGAAAGTGTTTTTCCTGCCTTGTTAAATATTGCCATAATTTTTATATGCCCGCAATAATCCTGTTTTAAAATTTCTTCCAGCATCTCTAACAGTGAACTACCTGCACAGTTTACTTCATTTAATACTATAAAAACAGGCTGTTCTTCTGCTATTTTTTTTAACATACACAATACTGCATTTCTGAATTTTCTTCTTTCATACTGGTACTCTCCAATAATCATTTCTTCACAACGTTCACAACTGCCATTTTGAAAATATGTTTCAAATATCTGCTTGTGCATTGGATATACTTCTGCTTGTTCTAAAAAATCCCCTACAAAAAAACTAGAATCCATTTCCTGCTTTTTTCTTATAAAATTACTAATTATGTCTAAAAAAGGCTCATAAGGTCTTCTCATTTCTGTATATTCAAAACTATGACAAATTACCTGATAGCCTTTTTTTTCTATATTCATTTTTTCTATATCTTTTGCTGTGACACAAAAAGCATTGTCATGCCTCATAAGCAGCACATTCTTCTCCTTGTCTTCTAATAACAATGTATCAATATATTCCAGAAAAAATTTACTTGTCTTCTCTGTCATATTAACCCCCCCAATACTCTCGTTCTTCTATTACATATAAGAAGAAAAAAATTCATTCAGTTTTCTTATCAGTTCCATTCTTGTAATTCCCTTTAAAATATACCCCTGTGGCTTTAATGTAACTACACTTTTCACTTTTTCTCCATCAGAAACTCCCGTTAAAAAAAAGACTGGTATGTCTCTAAATGCTTCTTCTTTTCTAATAAGTTCCAATGTATGCGGTCCATCACATACAGGCATTTCATAATCTAATAAAATAATATCTGGTACTTGTTTCTCTAAAAATAACAAAGCAGCTGCTCCTGAATTCACAATCGACACTTCATAAACCCCATCAAGCCAATTCTTTACTGCCCGTAACATTCTTGCATCATCATCCACTACAAGAACATGCTTCTTTCCTGCTTCATATGCAGAAGAATCTACGACACTTCTTGTTTTTTCTTCTAGTATTACATTGTTAATCCCGCATACTTCACAAATTTCTTTTATAATATCATCTTTTGGAATCGGATAAATCAACATCTTGTCTACTAAAATCCGCATTGTACTGCTTAAAGAATTACATTCATAACTAAATCCAATTACTACTATTTTCAAACGCACCCATTTTGCATCTGCTTTTAATAATTCAAAAATTTGAAGCTGCTCTTTTGTTGTCTCTTTCAAATTAACTACAATACAATCCGGCTGCCTCTGATGTAATTGTTTATAAATAATCATCTTATCAAATCCAACTGCACTTACTTTAAAATATCTTGATAAATTGTTATATGCTTCTGTCATCGAAGCTCCTGCATTTCCAATTAATAAAATCTCTGCATTTTTCATATTCATACTCCTTGCCTTCCATTTTTTCTATACTTCTCATATTATTTCCTAACACATTACATATAACTTGTAAAACAACTCTATTTTTTTCTTAATTATACAACATTTTATGCTGGTTTTCAACAAAACAAAATATCATTTCACAAAAAGCGGTAACAGTTTTGAATAGTTGCAAACTTTCTTTCCATTTTATGAATCAAAAAATAGAATTATTCCCTGTGAAACAAACAGGAAATAGTTCTATTCTTTTTCATAAACACTACTCCAACTCAAATGCTCCTGTATATAATTGGTAATACTTTCCTTTTTCTTCAATCAATTTATCATGTGTACCACGTTCTATAATTCTTCCTTGTTCTAATACCATAATTACATCAGAATTTTTAACTGTTGACAGCCTGTGTGCAATAACAAAGACTGTTCTTCCATGCATCAGAGCATCCATACCTTTTTGTACAATACTTTCTGTTCTTGTGTCAATACTTGAAGTTGCCTCATCTAAAATCATAACCGGAGGATCTGCAACTGCCGCCCTTGCAATAGACAATAACTGTCTTTGTCCTTGTGACAAACCTGAACCATCTCCCGAAAGAACAGTATCATAGCCGTCTGGCAGCATGGAAATAAATTCATGTGCATTGGCACGTTTTGCTGCTGCAATACATTCTTCATCTGTAGCATCTAACTTACCATAACGAATATTTTCCATAACTGTTCCTGTAAACAAATTAACATCTTGTAATACAATTCCCAAAGAACGGCGCAGATCATCTTTTTTAATTTTATTAATATTAATGTTATCATATCGAATCTTTCCATCTGCGATATCATAAAAACGGTTAATCAAATTGGTAATTGTTGTCTTTCCTGCTCCTGTTGCTCCTACAAATGCTACCTTCTGTCCCGGTTTTGCATATAGGGAAATATTATGGAGTACAATTTTTTCTTCATTATAACCAAAATCTACATCATTGAAATACACATCGCCCATTAATTTTGTATAAGTAACAGTGCCATCTCCATGAGGATGTTTCCATGCCCACATTCCAGTATGCTCTTTCGTTTCTAAGATCTCTCCATTTTCTTCTCTCGCATTCACTAAGGTAACATAACCTTCATCTTTTTCCTCTTCTTCATCAATCAACTGAAAAATACGTTTTGCACCTGCTAATGCCATAACAATAGAATTAATCTGTTGGGAAACCTGACTGATTGGCATAGAAAACCTTTTACTCAATGTTAAAAAGGATGCAATTACACCTAAAGTGATTCCACCTATATTATGAACTGCCAATGCCCCGCCCACAATTGCAATCAAAACATATTGCAGATTTCCTAAGTTTGCCATAATCGGCATAAAAATATTGGCATATTTATTGGCTTCTGTAGCATTGATACATAATTCCTCATTTAATTTATCAAATTGTTCCTTTGCTTTTTCTTCATGACAGAACACCTTTACAACCTTTTGTCCATTAATCATTTCTTCAATATAACCATTGACTGCACCAATTGACTTTTGCTGCTTTATAAAATATTTTGCACTATTTCCGCCAATGAACTTAACTACAAACATCATAATCACGACAAATACAATCACAAAAATTGTCATATAAATGCTCAAATACAGCATAGCACAAAATACAGAAACAATTGTAACAACGGAGGACAATACCTGTGGTATACTTTGTGACAGCATCTGACGCAGTGTATCTGTATCATTTGTATAATAACTCATAATATCTCCATGAGTATGGGTATCAAAATATTTTATTGGAAGTTTTTGCATATGTGCAAACATTGTATCACGAATATCTTTTAAAATTCCTTGTGAAATCACTACCATGAATCTGTTATACAAATAAGTAGAAATAATTCCAATCACATAAACACCCGCCATCAATAAAATCATTCTAAACAATCCTGAAAATGCAGGATTATCTTGTAACAGCATAGGCTCAATATAATTGTCAATCAATATTTGCAGAAAAAGAGAATCTGCCACACCTACAATGGCACTTACTAAAATACAAATAACAACAACTATAAATCTGGCACGATATGCTTTCAGATAAGATAATAATCTTTTGATGGTTGCTTTAGAATTTCTCTTTTTTCTTTGTTTTCTCTCTGGCATAATAGACCTCCCTTTCTTTTATTATTAGGATGCTTTGTTCTGTGACTCATAAACTTCCCTGTAAATGGCATTTTCTTTTAAGAGCTGTTCATGTGTTCCTATGGCATCTATCTTTCCTGCATTCATTACAATAATCTTATCTGCATCCTCAATAGAAGAAATTCTCTGTGCAATAATAATCTTTGTTGTATCCGGTATTTCTTCTAAAAATGCCTTTCTAATTAACGAGTCTGTTTTTGTATCAACTGCACTGGTAGAATCATCTAATATTAAAATCTTTGGTTTTTTCAAAAGCGCCCTTGCAATACATAATCTCTGCTTTTGACCACCGGAAACATTACTTCCCCCCTGCTCAATATAGGTATTATATTTATCTGGAAATGTACGGATAAAATCATCTGCCTGCGATTGTTTACATGCCCGAATCATTTCCTCTTCTGTTGCCGTTTCATGCCCCCATCTTAGATTATCTTTAATTGTTCCCGAAAATAATACATTTTTCTGCAGCACCATAGCTACCTGATTTCGCAGTGTTTCAATATCGTATTCCCTTACATCTACACCACCCACAAGAACCTTACCTTCCGTTGCATCATATAATCTTGGAATAAGCTGTACCAAACTGGATTTTGAACTTCCGGTTCCGCCAATAATACCTATTGTTTCACCTGATTTGATAGAAAGATCAATTTGTTTCAAACAATTTCTGTCCTTGTTTTTAGAATACCGAAAAGATACCTTATCAAATACAATGCTTCCATCCTTTACTTCCATTACAGGATGATCACCATTTTTCAAATCTGCATCTTCTTCTAAAATTTCTACGATACGTTCTGCTGAGGCACGTGCCATAATAATCATTACCATTACCATAGAAAGCATCATAAGACTCATTAAAATCTGCATAATATAACTGATTAAACTCATGAGCTGACCTGTTGTCATAACTCCGCTTACTATGAGGTTTGCACCAAACCATGAAATCATAATCATACAACCATATGCACAAAACTGCATAAGCGGTGCATTGATCGCCAATAATCTTTCTGCAACGGAAAAATCTTTGTAGATGGTTTTTGAAACATCTCCAAATTTTTCTTCTTCATATTCTTCTCTTACAAAAGATTTTACTACTCGTATCCCATGCAGGTTCTCCTGTACCACATTATTTAATTTATCATATGTTTTAAAAACCCGTTCAAAGATAGGATGTGCTTTTTGAATAATCAAATATAAACCTATTGCCAAAATTGGTATGGTGACTAAAAATACACATGCCAGTTCTACATTAATCCGAAATGCCATAATCATAGAAAAAATAATCATAACAGGTCCTCTGACTGCTGTTCTTATAATCATCTGATAGGCATTCTGCACATTTGTAATATCTGTTGTAAGCCTTGTTACAATACTTGCAGTTGAAAACTTATCAATATTAGAAAAAGAAAATTTCTGTACATTATAGTACATATCTTTTCGCAAGTTTTTTGCAAAACCTGCTGATGCAACTGCTGCATATTTTCCAGATAGCCCGCCAAAAGCCAAAGAAAAACAACACATGATTACTAAAACAATTCCTATTCTCTGAATATAGTTCATGTCTCCTCTGTTAATTCCATAATCAATTAACTTTGCCATCAAAAAAGGAATGATAACTTCCATGATGACTTCACATGTTACAAATAATGGTGCCAGCCAGGAGGCCGTTTTATATTCCCTGATACTGGATGCTAATTTTTTTAACATAACATTCTTCCTTTCTTCTATTTTTTATTCAAATTCTGTATTGATTATTACTTTTTAATTGTAAGCAGGCTAACAATTAAAAAATATTAACTTTCTTATATTCTCATAAACTTTTCTTCAATGATTCGACAATTTTTCTTCTATTTGATCTAATACCCTAAAAAAAGCAGCCAAATCATCCTTATCAATCTGATCTGCTAACTTTTCTTCAAATTCTTCAATTTCATTTTCTATTTTCTCTTGTTCTGCCATTGCCGCAGGTGTTAATTGAATTTTCTTCAATCTGGCATCATAATCTACAGAAACTCTTGTCAGCAATCCATTCTTCTCCATCCGCTGTAAAATTGCTGTGGCAGTAGAACGCCTAATGGTAAATTCCTCTTCAATATCCTTTTGAAATACATCTTTTCCATCCTGTTTGCTAATAAACCCAATAATCCATCCCTGCATTCTGGTAAACTTTCTGCCATGTTTTACCACTATCACATTGTCGATATATCTTCGCAACAAGTTTGATACAAGCCGCACTCTAAAACCAATCTTTTGTATCTCCATATCCCACCTGTTCTTTCCTTATTTGTTAGACAGCTAACACTCATTATATGCACTATACCAACTTATGTCAAGTTCATTTTTATATACTGACAGATTGCCCATAACAGTTTAATCATACAGAAGATAATTGTGCAAAATGTATGTGAATACCGACACACCCAAGGGCAGTTTCTACAATCATTTCTATAGGATTAAATAATAAACATGAATCTTTATTTGCCCTCAAATTATATTCTCTCTATGATTTGCATGCTTTCTATATATAAAACTGCCGAAAATAAATGTATGCCTATTCATTATTCATACATTTATTTCCGGCAGTTCTCAGAATATATTTTTTGTTGTTTTTGCCAGTGTTGACACACCAACTCTATAAATTTTATTTACTATATCATTTGTAATGCTTTTATATCAAGAATAAAATGCAGAATTCAATCAAACTATTACAAGTTCAGCCGTGTAGGAATAGTTGTGCATAACCAAACTGTTACATAAAAATTCTAACATCTGCTTTTTCTATTGACGCAACATTTAAGCATTACAGACATTTGCTAATATTTCATTCAATGCACTTCCACTGCTTGTATGACTTCTAATCACCTCCGTATTTTTTCTTTCTGCTTCTACCACCGCACATTTTACCATTTTATGTGACACCGTATTCGTAAATAAAATAATTAAATCAGGTGTTCCTATCTGATTACTAAGACTGCCTGTCATGTGGGTAAACACTTTTGCCTTACATTTATGTTCCTTGCAAATTTTTTTATATTGACAGACCATACGGTCATGTCCTCCAATAATTACTACACTCATGTGTTTCTCTCCTTTTTCTTCTCAAAATCTTTGTAACTATTACAATCCTTTGAATTTAGTATTCCCACAAATACAATAAAATTTCATATATCATACCAATATATCATCTTTTCCTCACCAGAGCATATTTGAAAATTAAAAAATGCATTTTGGGCAAATAGCACACAAAGTGAGGCGTACAGATTATTAGGGCAATGAATTTTCAAACACGCTCTAGTACAATAAATATTAAATAATTGGCTGTTTAACTTACCTGTCTTCCCAAAAGCACTACTCTCTAAGCCTCGACGCAGCTACTGCTATGCCTGCGTTTGTGAAACAGCATTCTCAAAAAAATATTCTGCACAACCTATTCAAAACTTAATTTTCGCTGTACTAAAGTGTGTTTAAAAAAATTTAGATAACACCAAGATATGTACTATTTCTGTAAAGCTGCTAACTGTTTTCCTAATTCCTTGCATTGCGATAACATGTTATCATCTGGTGCCTCATGGCAAATAAGTCCTTCACCATTCACTATACTGCGCCTGCTGTTAACATTCTTGTTTCCCAGTCTCTCATCCATTCACCATCGCCCCATCCATAAGAACCAAATAATGCAATATTTTTTCCTTTTGCAAATGTTTCCATTGTCTCATATCCTGCTTTGGCAAAAATCTTCTTACCTCTTTTTGTTTCAGGCAGGAAAGCAGTTCATTTCTCTTGTACAACAGAAATATAGCTTTTTCCTCTGTATATGAAATCATAAAAAAAGATATTTCTGTATTTTTAAATAATTCCATAACAGCCTCTGCATAACAACTACTTACAATAATTAAATTAGATATTTTCTCTCCTGTTAACAGTGGAGCACTTTGTAATGCCAATTGTATCTGTAATGATTCTATTCCCATGTTGTTTGCCATTTGAAATACTTCCTGACTCATAATTGCTCCTTTCATAATTTCATAGTTAGCTATATCTAACATACGTTTATGATACCTAATCACTATACATATGTCAAGACAATAACTGATAATATTTTATCAAAAATAACAATTCAGTCATGCCATTCATATCTTACTTTCAGTGTAAAGCACATCTACTGTGGCATGCCCGAATGGGTATTATTCCCCAAAATGTATATTATTATCCTCTTTTCAATAACAAAAGACTACTACCTGCCATATCACCCAGAATTTTTCAAAATATATAATAAACTCCCTGTGCAAATGTCTCTCCACCTTTACATAACTAAACTATAACAAAAGAGTGATACTAATTGTCTTCTTGTCAATTAGTATCACTCTTTCCTTTTTATTCCCACCAGAATCGAGTCTGCTCTGCATGCTTTTCGTAAAGCAGGACTGCCTGCATTTCCATTTGGCAATTGCCATAAGCACCCTTCTGCAGCCTGATGTGCAGACAAATTTGATTCCCGGTCAGATTGATGTGGTGGATTTGACTTATGCAATAATATATCTTGTCATTTCTTCGCTATTCTATCTTTAATCAACTGCACCATCTGCTCTTTCTCTTTTCCAAGTGCAAATGAAAGTTCTGCATATAGATTATCCTCTGCCATTTTAAAATATCGTTCGTCTACTATTGTGTTCTTTTTTCCCTGTGCTGTTCTGGCTTGCTTTCTATGGTAAATATTTTTTATAATTCCTATTGTTTTTTCTAAATCACTACTTCTTAATATTTCCTTATATTTTTGTTCCCGCTCTTTGTCATTTTTAATTTGAATTTCTTCTATATCCGGTATCCGGTCAATAATCTGCCATGCCTGTGCCTCTTTAATTATTTTCCTAAATCTTTGTTCTGCCTTCTCTATAGGAACATATACTTTTGCAGTTTTTTCTCCCATAGGAATCAGAAGATAATATTTCTTATCCTCATTCAAACTGGAACTATCCATCAAAACAATATCTGTTATTTCACAGATCCCATTATATGCATTTACCACATAATCACCTATCTCAAACATAACATTACTTCCTTTCTAACTTTATCAATTGATAAATAACTGTTATATGATTTCACACACCTCCTATCTAGGCAATTGTTACAATTCAGCCCCATGTATATACAAGAATAAAAGGAACCTGTATGCTTTGTAATTCAAATCCCTATAGCAAACTAGAGCGTGTTTGATCATTCGTTGCCCCAATCTGCACGCCTCACTTTGCACGGATATTTGTCCTAAATTCATTCAATGCAGTCCGCTGCACCTTATGACTTTGTAACAAATACTCACAAATTGTGACGCACATCTTGTAACAAGTAATTTTCAAACACGCTCTAGGGTTTGCCCTCACGGCAGCAACTAAATTCAAGTCTGCTTGACCTTAGCTTGTTGCCTGCGAGAATAAATTTAAACAAAACAGACTCCTGCTTATGTTTGCTATCACGATTACAAGGCATTCTTATAATCCTATTTTAGCACTTTTTTTTTGTTTTTGTAAGTATAATTTTTAGATTTTTGCAATTGATTACCTCTCTTTTGCATCTGCAAAACATTTTTCTATTGTCCTCTGTTGTCAGGTCAACAAATTTCTCATGCTTTCCAAACTAATTGCAAGCGTGGAAGTATTATGTAACAGTGCAGACATGGTCGGCTGTAATATTCCTGTAATTCCTAACAAAATTAATCCTGTATTAAACCCAACAATAAATCGATAATTTTTCTGTATTCTCTTAATCAAACTATTACTTAACATTTTTAAAGTTAATATTTCAAATAGATTATCTGCTCCAATTGTAATATCTGCAATTTCTCTCGCAATTTCTGCACCATTGCTAATGGCAATTCCTACATCTGCCATAGAAAGCGCCGGAGAATCATTAATACCATCACCAATCATAATCACTTTATGCCCTTTTTCTTTTTCCCTTTCAATAAATCTTGCCTTGTCCTCCGGTAAAACTTCAGAATAATATTCATCCACTCCTACTTTTTCTGCAATCACACCAGCTATCTTTTCACTATCTCCAGTCATCATCACAACTTTAGAGATTCCCAGCATTTTTAGTGAGTTTATGACAGCTTCTGCTTCTTCACGCAGAGGATCTTCAATGCAGATCACTGCTGCAAGTTTTTTTTGAATGGCAAGGTATAAATGGGAATAATTGTCTGGTATATTTTTGAATCTTTCCTCCATTCCCTCTGGTATGGTACATTTTTCATCTTCAAATACAAAGTGATAACTTCCAATCACTGCTTTTTTTCGTTTGATTCTTGTGGAAATCCCATGTGCCACAATATATTCAACTTTTGAATGCATTTCTTCATGCTCCAGATTTTTCTCTGTTGCCGCCTCTACTACTGCATTTGCCATAGAATGTGTAAAGTGTTCTTCCATGCAGGCAGCAATACGAAGGAGCTCATCTGGCGTTTCTTTGCTAAAAGATATTACATCCACCACTGTCGGTTTTGCTCTTGTCAATGTTCCTGTCTTATCAAATACAATCGTATCTGCTTGTGCCACAGCTTCTAAATATTTACCGCCTTTTACAGTAATATTATACAGGCTTGCCTCACGAATTGCTGAGAGCACTGCAATCGGCATTGCCAGTTTTAAGGCGCAGGAAAAATCTACCATTAAAACAGATAACGCTTTTGTAACATTTTTTGTAACCAAATATACAAGGCCTGTTCCTGCTAATGTATATGGTACAAGGCGGTCTGCCAGATGGGCCGCTTTTCCCTCTAATGCTGATTTTAATTTTTCTGTTTCTTCTATCATGGTTACAATTTTTTCAAACTTTGTAGAAGCACCCGCTTTTCTTACTAAGACTGTTAACTCTCCTTCTTCTATAACCGTTCCCGCATATACATATCCATCTATTGTTTTTCTAACCGGAACACCTTCACCAGTTAAAGATGACTGATTGACCATGGCTTCACCAGATACTACTTCCCCATCAAAAGGAATAACATTTCCCATATGTACCACAACTTTATCCCCTTCTTTGATTTCTGTAGAAGGCACAAGGACTTTTCTTCCATCTTCACCAACAAACCAGACCTTTTCCACCTTTAATGACAGGGTTCTTGCTAAATCATCTACTGATTTTTTATGTGTCCATTCTTCTAATAATTCACCAATTCCAAGCAAAAACATAATTGACCCTGCTGTATTAATATCATTTCTTACTATAGATACTCCTATTGCAGCAGCATCTAATACTGGAACTTCTATTTTGCCTTTTGCCAAAGTCTTAATGCCATGCCAGATATATTTGATGGATTTTAATCCTGTATAAACTGCTCTGACTGTAAAAGGAATAAATAACTTTTCAACGTACCGAAACAATACTCTATTAATTAATTTTTCCTGATATTCTGCATTTAACTGACGCCCCGAATTTTCTATGACATCACTTGGTACTTCTACTGTATCATACCTGAAACGCTGCAATGCCTTGATTAAATCTTGTCTGTCTCCTACATAACAAATTACTGCGTCTCCAGTTTTTTCATATACTTTAGCAAATGTAACATGTTTGAGATTATGTAGATAATAGAGCAGTGTATCTGCCTCAGCATATGTCATTTTTTTCTGTATCACATGGATACGAAGCCTTCCTTTGATTTCATGCTTTACCAAAAATCTCATTTCCCTTACTCCTTTCAAAATAGAATTTCCGCATCAAAGATGGATTGGATTATATATAAAACGTTTTCCATCAAAGGAGTGTATGGTTACTCTGTTCTCTCATCTTCTGCAGGCATTTCGTCTTCTTCCTCTTCAAATACATCTTCGAATACCATTTCTGCCTCTGCTCTTTCGTCATTAATCTGCTTTGCTTCTTCCAAAATATCCTCTGCATTTTCCTGAATATTTGTGACTGTTTTCATAACACATTCTTTTGCCCTAAGTACTGCTGCGGTACAGTTTGTGTATACTTTTTTTGCATCTTTACTTGATAAAATCTTAACTCCTGCTGTTCCAAATAAAACCCCTGCTGCAAAGATTCCTGTCTTTTTTACATCTACTTTTTTGAGTAAATTTAACATAATTATCTACCTCCTAAAATGATTATTTGTGTTTATAACCTGTGTAAATTGTCATTAAAAAACATATGACTGTTGCCCATGCCCAGTATTTGTGATTTTTCATCGCTCCATCTCCTTGACAATTTTTTTACTATTCTATCATAAAGAAATAGTATACTTTCTTTTGTATAATTTTCATTATAGAGTGGCATATATGGGATTTCCAGTAATATTTATTTATTGATAAATTTTATCAATAACATTCAATACCTTATGACAGACTGATAAGATCATACCTTATAAATCTTGTTACTCTTCCTAACTGCTGCCTGTTCAAAAAACATATGTTAAGATATTGTATATTTGAATTTATTTTTATCTTACCTGCAGCGCTGCAATTTTTCTCCCCAGTTCAGACAGCTGCTCATTTTTTTCTCTCATTGCCTGCCCGTATCCGGCATCTATTTCAATAACCTCATCAAAGATTTTATTGATGGCATCTGCATTGTCATTATTAATATCCATCATTTTCCTGTAATATCCGTTAATGTTATCCGTATAGCGGTCTATGTCAAGGCGTCCAAACCATTCTTCAAACCGGTACCATATATCCCATTTTGTGATGTCATACCATTGTTCATTCCCAATCTCGCTGCACAGCCCCAGCAGTTCCGCCCTCATTTCCTCACTGAAATCACGCTTTATGTTATCCGCCCGGTATTCCCCCCTGTTTTCCTCCCTGTCAGGCAGCCGGCTGTACTTCTTTGCCGCCACTTCAGCTATGGCTGAAAGACTGCCCAGCGTTTCATTCTTAAATCCCAGCCTTTCCAGAAGCCCGTTTGCCATATAAGTTTCCGCACCGGCAACTTTTACTATGTTTTCTATTCCTATCCCGTTGCGGTCAATCTGCATTAACAGTGCCGCCACCCCTGAGGTTTTTACCCCCATCTGTGTCAGCACCAGGCAGACACTTTCCACAATCGAGTTGTCATATTCCTCATATTTTACAAGGTATGCCGTGAGTATTCCCACTGCCTCCGCATTTTCACTGCTGAGGATATATTCCGCAATGTCCACATCATAGGGCTCGGTGTAATCAGGCGGCTGTTTTCCCAATGTATACTGTGCAATATTCCCCAGAAACGGAAACAGAATTTCTTTCTCTTCGTCGGAAATGGTGTTTAATATGTAGTTGACAAAAGAATGGAGTGTTGCCATCTCTTTGTTCTGTCCTGTAATCCGGAAACTGTAGTCTCCATACCGGTCATAATGAAAAAATGAACTTGGGCTGTGGTTCTGTGCAAAATTTTTTCCCACCCCGTTCCCTGTTACATAAAACTTTTTTTCCGGGTCAACATCATACAGCAGAATATTGACAAAATCCCCGTCCAGGGCATAATTTGTGATTTTCCCTTTGTTCTCCGCTGCCAGGTTTCCATATTTTTCATAAAACTCCCTTGAAAATCCCTGACCGTCAAAAGAAACACACCTTCCCACCTTGTCGGAAAGAAGTGCCGTGTATTTTGCTTTGTTCCCACCCTTGGAATGTCCCACAACCGTAATGTTGTCATAAGGCAGGCTGTTGATGAAATCCAGTGCCCTCCTCTGCTGTTCCGTATCGGTCACATAGGCTCCCAGGAAGTTGTCATACCATTCCCCTGCACCGGTGCCGCGGAAAACAACATATGCGTTGTTGTCTGAATCTGTCAGACACACACTTAATCCATTTTTGTCATCTTTTGATATCCTCTGCAGGGTCATGCTGCACAGTTTTTCATTACTGCGGATGCTTTCCAGCATCTTTGCCCATTCTTTTGCTTCGATTTCACCATCATATATGTCATTTGAGTTCTTTAATTTTTCCAGGGTATTGTCTTCTAACAGTCCGTCCAGCATATTTCCTAACGTTTTTTTCGCATTTGTTTGTTCCCACAAATCCATTTCAAAATCCTTTTCTTTTGCTATATGCATAAGATTGCTCAAAAACAGTAGTTCCTCATCTTTAATTTCTCCCATAAACATTCTCCTATCCATTAAAATCTTTTTACATCAGGCAACATAAAAGCATAGTTCTTTACTTTGATTTTGGTTTGATATATTTATAATACCTTAAATCAAACTTTTGTTCCGGATCAACTGCTATATCCGGAAGTACTATGTCAATGTCCTTGTAGGTATGTGCTTCTTCCAATTGTGAGTCATCTATTAACCGGTACATGGTATAATCAATATACATTCTACTCCCCATCTGCTCATACTCTTTCATTAACTTTTCTGCTGCATTATTAAATTCGCTGTCTGAAAGTTTTGGGGAGGTTAATACAAAAGCATAAATTCTAATATATTCCCCCATATCTAAAGCTTCGTCTAATGTGGTATCTTTGGTGCAGCCATCTCCAACTTTCCCATCCAGCAAAACAATTACCCTGGCATCTATCCCTGCCTTATCTGCAACGTCCTGCATAGCTTCCTGTACTTCAAGGCTTCTGATCAGTGCAAAATAGCCATCCTCAAAATAACCGTTGCCGTTTTCATCTGTCTGGTAATTAATGTCAAACTTTTCATATTCCCATATCCCCTCTGTGGCATAAGCTGTCATGGAATAACTGTGGCTTAAGAGCCCGGGAATGGAACCTCCCCATATTTTAAAGGAAGTGTCATATTTTTCTTCCAGATAACTTAACATTTTCTGTGACACTTCCACATAACTCTGCACAGCCAGTGACATTCCTTTTTCCTCAATCTCTTCTATCTCACGGGTTTTCAGCCCGCTGTCCTTTAAAATCTGTATCTGTTCCTCTGTTGCCATCTTATTGACCATATGTTTTTCACTGTTCCCTTCACTGTTGTTTTTTGAACTGCATCCTGACAGAAGTAACAATGCTGACAGGAGCATAACCAGCATGCGCTTTTTCTTTCTCATTTTTAACCTCTTTTCTTATATTGTGTTTGAACATTGCTTGTTACAAGATATATATCACAATTTATGACATATAGATTATGGCAGTAAATTTTCAAACATGTTTCAACTGCTGCACGTTAAAAAACTTAGCTATTACCAAACTTTTTTGCAATTTCTGCATCTTTTTCTTTAAATGCCTCTGCTCCTCCGCCTACAGCAGTACTAATATTGTCTATCAAATCCCGCAGCTGCCGTAAGATATCCTGCATACACTCATACTGTGCTTGAAGTGCATCTGCCATTTCCCCCTGGCTCTCATCCATAACCAGCTTATTC
>CAYRAV010000066.1:0-17882 GCA_964422365.1 uncultured Lachnospiraceae bacterium
GGTATCTTCTGTATCATTTACTGCTGTTATTACTGTACTATTTTCTATATTTACAATAAATGCCAGATTATCCACCATTACCAATGATTCCTTGATTCCTTTTTCCCGCGCCTTACTGGCACCATTCTCCAATCGCTCGATCTGTTCTCCCGACAAATCTATATTGCGGCTGGACAAACGCTCATTGGCATGCTTTGAAAATTTTAATTCCTTACTTATAGCTGCTGATTTTTTCTCTTCTAATATTTGATGAAAAGAACCACTATTGTCTTGTTTCTTCTGTTGCGCTTTTGGCTTGTTATTTTGTAAAAGCTGATTCTGTATTTGTTGTATGGAAGCAAAATTATTATTTGAAATATTCATTCTCCCACCTATACCTTTCACCCAACTGTACAGATTTCTTTGTGCTTATTCTTTAATCAGTTTCTTCAACATTACTTCTGCACTTTTCTGATTATCCGTTATCTAAAATCAATCAGCTGACTGTTTATTTCCAATTACCTTAATCGTAAATGTGTCTGTTACTGTTGTTTGCAATACATCATTAAATACAAATCCAACATCATATTCTATTCCAGGTTCTAAGCCCATCAGTGCATCCTTGCTAATCTTCACTGTTCCTTTTTCTTCATCATATGTCAGATAACTAGAATCAATTGCTTCTCCATTGATATAAACACCCATTCCAGTCGCCTTACCATCTTCTTTGCCCAGTGAAACATCAATGATAATATCTTCTGGTTCTTCTAAATCAAATGTAGCAGTTCCTTTTGTTACTTTTGGTGCTTTTAACTCTGCCAAATAACTTGTATCAATCACACTTACTACATCAGAGGCTAAATATGTATCTTCACCCATACCAACATACACTTTTCCATTATAAATTTTCACATAATCAACAATGCCCTCTGCAGAAACATCATTTCCGCCACTATCTGTTGAATCCACTACAACATATTTTCCTACATAGCCAAACGCTTGTGAATTGGTCATTGTTTCATTTAGATTCTGCATCTGTTCCAATGCTGAAAATTGTGCCAGTTGTGAAATAAATTCTGTATCACTGGATGGATTCAGCGGATCCTGATACTTCATCTGTGCCACTAAAAGCTGTAAAAATGCATCTTTTCCTAATTCACTGGTTCCACGTGTTTCTTTCTTTTGTGCAGCTTCACTGGTATATTGTTGTACTACACCATCTTTTACTGGTGCCATTAACTCACTCATAAAGCTCCTCCTTCCTTATGCTGTATAGTCCACTGTATTTCCATTGTCAATCATTACCTTTGCAGCTATTGTATCTTCTTCTGACAAATCATCAAATCCATCCTCCAGCATAGATAAATCAATCTTTCTTGGAGATTTTTTCTTATCACTGCCTGGCTGTCTCTGCTGCTCATCATTCTTATTGGAACTCTGTTCGAATCTAAAATCCGAAACTGACACCTCAATGGCATCTACTTTTAATCCCTGTTCCTGCAATGTATCCTTTAACTGCTGCATTTGGCTTTCTAAAGCTGTTTTTGCCATTTCATTTTCAGTTACAAAATTAGCTGTCATCTGACCATTTTTAGAAACTACAGACAAATTTACTTTTCCCAGTTTTTCAGGATTAAGCTGTATTTCCATTGCAGATGTATCTGCCTTTATAACAATCTTGATTTGTTCCACTACCTGTGTCACAATTTCTCTCATCTGCTGTAATTGCTCTGTCTGGCTAAAAGCTGTTTCTTCTATTTCTGTACGTGCGTGTACTAATTCCTGTACAAAGTGTGTTACTGCAGTTTCATCTGTTTGCTGTCCTTTATCTGACTGACGCTGTTCAGAATGACTTGCATCCTTTTGAATATCTTCTGTTTCTACAGTAATAAAACCATCTTCTGAGGATACATACTGTGCCTGTTTTAAATCTGAGTTCTCTTGTTTTTCTGTGTGCTCAATGTTGTTTGTGTTCAATCCTTCCATTACATTATCTTTTAAGTCAGAACCTTCCAACATTGTATCTAGATTTTTTAACAAACTACTTAATTTGTTATCATCAAATTCTACATTGCTCTCAGAACCTTCCAACACATTTTGAAACGCTTGCTCATTTTCTACCATAGTGGATAATACTCTGATATCTGATTTGCTGATATTCAGATTGTCTTCTAGTTCCATACACATTTCATCTACATCAGTCAGTAATTGATTGAATTGATTTGCTAATGTCTCATTTGTTAATAAACCACTTATTTCTTCTCCAGCATTTTGGAGTACAAATTGCTGCAAATTTGATATATCCAGCAAATCAATCATATTTAATCCCATTTGTTCTAATACTTTCTCAATGTCATTATCATCTAAATCCATATCCTTTTTTATGATATTCTGGATAGTTTCTTTTAGCTGCTCCAAGAAAGTTTTGACAGTTCCTAGTGTTTCTTCTAAATTCTTATCACCTGCTACTGATTTCTGTACATTCTCCTCTTTTAGAACCGGGATCTCTTCTGTTTCATTTACATCTGTACTGTTTCCAACATCTGTAGATTTTACTGTTTCACCCACTGTCTGTTCCGTTGTATTCATTGTTTCCTTATTCTGCATAGATGCAGATACACCAGATTGAGTACTTTTACTGATTGTAGCTGTTTCTTTAGCAGTGCTTGATTTCATAAATGTGTCAAAATTACTATTTTTCATATTAGACACCTTTGTATTACCTGAACCACCTGCCATCTGAAATAAACTATTCAATGATACATTCATTGTATTCACTCTTTTTCCTCCTTTCTTTTCATTGTTCTTGCCATAGTGTATAAATATTTTATACACCTAATGGAATAAATAAGATATCCCATTATTATTTCGTCATTTTTCCTTATTCAATAAAGGATTCTATGACTCTTCGTGAAAATTTTTCACTCTATATGCTAAGGTATTGGTCTGCTATTCTAAAATGTATTTTAATTTTACAAACTATTTCTCAATACATTCTATTTTACTTCCCTCCACTCTTAGTTGCTGTTTTTGATGCCACTTCCAGATAACATCATTTTAGTAACTTTAGCTGCTGTAGCAGAATCTAATTCTGCCATAATTAATGCTGCTTTGTCTGCATCCATATTTTCTAAAATCTGCGCTACACTATCTAAATCTCCTGATGCCATTACATCTAATATAGCAGCTGCACTTGCAGGTTCCATATTTGCAAATCTCTCAGCCTGTTCTGACATTTTTTTATCAGCCTCCAGCTGTTCTACTACCTGGCGGTATATTTCTGCTGCATTATCAGCATCGATTCCTTCATAGTATTTTTTATATTCTTCAAGTCCTGGTGATTTTTCTGCATACACTACTTCTTTATCAAATTCAAGTTTCCTTTTTTCAAATTCATTTTGCTCTTCTTCGAACGTTTTCAATCTTGTTATTTCTGCCTCAAGTTCTGCAATATATTGGTCATTTGTAGTATTTACACTAGTTACAGAATCAAGCTGTGCCTCTAATTCTTTTATTCTTATAATCGCATCATCCATAGATAAAAACTTATAATTCGAATCAGAAGATAAACTATCGTCCCCTATGCTTGGCAGAATCTTGTTTACCACCGGAATATCCTTCAAAACCGGATAAAATACTTTGCTGCCCACCCCTCCAACATCTAATTTAATCAGCAGTGCAAACACTCCAAGCCATATAACCACAATAGCAAGTGCAATTAAGAATGCAACTATTTTATTGCCTGCACTTTCTCCATCTTTTCTGCCTATTCCATCTGCTAATTCATTTCTTTCTTTTCCAGCCATTCTTACACTTCCTCACTACTTGCTCTATTTGTATATTTATAACTAACCAGCTCATCTACTTCTTTTTTTTCTTGAGCATTGATTTCCTGCTTAAACTCTTCAAAAGCCTTTTCTCTTAACTTTTCTTGTATCTTTCTCTCTACCATTGCTTCCTGCAATTTTTCCCTTGCTTTTTCAACTGCTCTCTCTGCAGCCATAACCTCTACTTTTTGTTCTTCTGCTTTATAATTCATAATTTCAATTGCATTTTCAATTCGAAGTATCTCACTTACCTCTAATGATGCAGACATCAGTTCCGACAACTGAATCTCATATCCCTTTTTTCTATCTTCAATCCTTTGCAAAATCTTTTTCTCTTCTTCCAATCTTGCTACTGCATTCCCATATGCAGTCTTTGCCTGGTCCTCCAGTTTCAATTTAATATTAAGAATATTCTGCATCTTGTAAATAAACTTTGCCATATCTCTATTCCCAAAGCCCTTCAGATTATTTCTATATTCTTCAATTTCCTGTATGTTCGAAAAATCCTATTGCAACCTGCTTTATGGATTTATTCTCCTTCAAAAATGTTATCAAGCAATTGTATTTCTTCATCAAAATCAAACTTATCATATACATCCTGACAAAGAAATTCATTCACTGCTTCAATCTTTTCTATCGCATAATCAATATTTTTATTAGAACCCCTTTTATAAGCACCAATATTAATCAAATCTTCTGCCTCATTATAGGTTGCTAATACATTTTTTAAATTTCCTGCCGATTTTTTATGCTCTTTTGTTGCAATAGAACTCATAACACGAGAAATACTTTGTAAAATATCAATAGCAGGATAATGATTTTTATGTCCCAGTTTCCTAGATAACATAATATGCCCATCCAAAATACCTCTTGCTGTATCTGTAATTGGCTCATTAAAATCATCACCATCTACTAAAACCGTATATAAACCGGTAATAGACCCTGTTTCTGCTTTTCCCGCACGTTCTAAAAGCTTTGGCATCTCAGAATAAACACTTGGCGGATATCCTCTTGAAACAGGCGGTTCCCCTGAAGCCAATCCAATTTCTCTTTGTGCCATAGAAAAACGTGTCAACGAATCCATCATAAGAAGAACATCTTTTCCCTGATCTCTAAAATATTCTGCAATAGCTGTTGCTGTTTTCGCTGCTTTATTACGGATTAGTGCTGGTTTATCAGAAGTAGCAACTACTACAACAGATCTTGCCATACCTTCCGCCCCTAAATCTCTTTCAATAAATTCCCTGACTTCCCTTCCACGTTCTCCAATTAGAGCAATCACATTAATATCTGCTTTCGTATTTCTGGCAAACATACCAAGCAATGTACTTTTTCCAACACCACTACCTGCAAAAATACCAATTCTTTGTCCCTTTCCAATTGTAATCAGTCCATCTACCGCCTTTACACCTAGCGGCAATACTTCATCAATTAATCGGCGCTTCAATGGGTCAGGAGGTGCTGCCTCTACTGAATATGCACTTTGTGCATTCAATTCACTTCCATCAATAGGTACACCCAGACCATCTAAAGTTTTTCCAAGCAATTCGTCACCTGCCAATACTTTTAATGGTTCTCCTGTATTCTCTACTACACTGCCAAGTCCAACTCCTTGCACATCTTCAAAAGGCATAAGCAATACTCTGTCATCACGAAACCCTACTACTTCTGCCCTTACTACATTTTCCTGCCCTTTTGATGTAATTAGACATAGATCATTTAATTTTGCTTCTGGTCCAATGGATTCAATTGTCAAACCCACTACTTTTGCTACTTTACCTAATTTTTTTTCATAAGATTTGTCCAATAACTCTTGATATTTTTGAAAATCAATATTCAATGCGTTCTCTGCCATATCTATGTACTCCCATCATTTTTTGTGTCAAGACTATCAATCACAAGCCCGCTTGTATTTGATACCCAAAAACTTAAAAGTAAGCAGACTTTTATCCCACTTTTATATGTCTGTAAGCAATCTTAAATCCTCTATTAATCCATGCAATTGAATATCCAGGCTGCAATTAATGCTCTGTCCCTCTGTTTCAATCATGCACTGGTTTTTCACTAATTTTCTATCTTCTATAATATCAAACATGCAATCTTTTCCCACATATTGCATTAACATTTCTTTTTCCTTATTTACAAATGAAAAATCTTCTTCTGAAACAACAACTACAATGTTCTTGCTTCTTCCAGTTTGTTTCAATCCTCTTCGAATCAAATATGTAATAACTTCTTTTCTCTCTTCAGCAACAATTCCTGTCATTTTTTCTACTAAATCTGCAACTAAATTTACAAATTGCGGTTCTATTTCTGCAATCTGTTGTTCGTATTGCATTTGCAATTTTTCCTTTTCTTTTTCTAACTGCTTCTGTTGTTCTTCCAATTCCGTCCGGGCTATCTTTTTTCCATCTTCATAGCCTTGTGCTTTTCCTGTCTCATATGCCTGTTTTTTCTGCTGCTCTGCTTCTATATTAGCAGCTGCAATCACATTTTCTGCTTCCTGTTTTGCCTGCTCTAAAATTGCTTCTCTTTCCTCTTCAAAAGTAATTTCATTCTCAGGCTCCATTTCATTATTTACGGCTTCTATGTGAACTGCGTCAATACCTTCTGTAAATTCTCCAGCAGCAAATTCCCCATTAGAATTTGCTGCTTGAAAAAGTTCCGGCATAAACTTTTCTATTTTTCTATCGGAATCGATAATCATAGAATCCTCTCTATTCACATAAAAAAAACCTGCCTTAATTAAATTAGACAACGATCTCGTCACCTCCACCTCTGGAAATGATAATTTCTCCTGTATCCTCAAGTTTTCTAATAACATTTACTATCTTCTGCTGTGCTTCCTCTACATCTTTTAACCGCACTGGTCCCATAAATTCCATATCTTCCCGAATCATAGCAGCCAGACGTTTTGATAAATTGTTAAATATTACACTCTGTACTTCTTCATTAGAGCCCTTTAGTGCAGTTGCAAGTTCGTTATTATCCACTTCTCGAAGTACTCTCTGAATAGACTTATCATCAAGAGAAAGAATATCCTCGAATACAAACATTTTTCTTCTGATTTCGTCTGCCAGTTCTGGCTCCTCGATTTCCAAAGATTCAATAATATGTTTTTCTGTTCCTCTGTCAACTGTATTTAAGATATCTACGATTGAGTCTACACCACCAACAATTGTGTAATCCTGGTTCACCAAAGATGCCAGTTTTCTTTCCAATACCTTTTCTACTTCTTTGATAACATCTGGTGAGGTTCTATCCATCTGAGCAATACGTTTTGCTACTTCAGCTTGTTTATCAGGAGACAGTGCTGAGATAATAGTAGCTGCCTGTCCTGATGACAGATAAGACAAAATTAATGCAATCGTTTGTGGATGTTCGTCCTGAATAAAGTTTAATAACTGTGCTGCATCTGTTTTCTTAACAAACTCAAATGGACGCACCTGTAATGAAGCTGTCAGCTTGCCAATTACATCTCTTGCACGCTCTGAACCAAGTGCCTTTTCCAAAAGTTCTTTTGCATAACCAATACCACCTTCTGCAATATACTGCTGTGCAAGGCAGACTTCATAAAATTCATCCATAACCTGCTCTTTTATATCAGGTGCAATACTCCTTGTATTTGCTATTTCCAGAGTAAGCTGTTCTATCTCATCCTCTTTTAAATGTTTGAAGACATTTGCTGATTTTTCAGGTCCTAACGTAATCAACAGGATTGCTGCTTTTTGTATTCCACTAATTTCTTCTTTCATACTTAATTACCCCCAATCCTCATTGAGCCAGTTACGGAGCAACTGTGCCACAGCTTCTGGATTCTCATCTACAAATTTCTCAATCATCTTACGTGTTTCTGATTTGTCACTAAATTCAATATCATCCAAACTCTGATTTTCTTTTGTAGTTGCTAATAATTGTTCTACTGATAACTCTGGTTCTACTTCTGTTACTTCCACTGGTGAAGTTCCTTTGAATACAACAAAGATTAATAATGCAATAATCAATACTGCCAAAATTATCATAAGATAATTAGAGATTGGTGTACTTGTTTCTGCTTTTGCATTAAAAATTGGTTGTTCATATGCCACTACACTAATATTATCTGTAGAAATACCTGTAGTATTGGAAACTAATTGCACAATCTGATCATCTACTGTCAATGGTATAATAGCACTATTTGCCTCCATAAACTCATCAAATGTTGTGCCGTCTAATTGTCCTGTCTTCTCCATATCTTCTTCATTATAATAATGATATTTTTTTAACACAATTGCCATTGTAGAAGATGCAGGATCAAATGCCCCTGTTTCATAAATGGTACTTGTTTCTCTTTTATTTGGATTATATTCATTCTTTTTCAAAGTTGTCTCTGTTTCAGTTGTCCCTCCATTTTGCAGCATAAAACTTGTTTCATCTGCATTAGTATCTGTTCCTGGCGGGCCTCCTGAGCCTGAATTACCTTCATTTTTGTAATCATAGTCAGAACTTTTTGGTCCTTCTTCCCTGCCTTCTGCGACAGAAAATTCTGTATACATTTCTTCAACCTGATCCATGTTAAACTTAAGATTAGATGCACCAATCTGTACATCCTGATAATCATAATCAAGCAGTAACTCTATTACCTCTTTTTTAATATTTTGACTTAACTTTTCTTTGTAATCTATCACACTTTTAATACTTCCTGTAAATGTGCCGTCATCCATTCCTCCAAATAGAAGATTGCCCGCTGTATCGATAATGGTTACTTTATCTGTATTTTCATTTCCAACTGCTCTCGCCAGATAAGATGCCATTCCCTGTACAGCCTCTTCAGACAATTCTTCACTTAGGGTCAAAACAACACTAACCGAACTTTCCTGCGTTTCCGCAAATATAGTTCCATCATCCACAGGCGTATTTACTACAACATTCGCATCTTTGATACCATCTACTGATACTAAGTATGTCCGCAAATCCGATTGAAATGCCAACTGCTGTTTTTTGGATGCCACCGTTTCTGTAGTACTCATATCATTCTTCAGTGCTTCATTCCAACTCATTGGCGATTCTGGTATATCATTGCTTCCCATAATCAACAACGCATCTGTTGTCTTGCCTTTATCCACATACACAGTTTTTCCGTCTTTTGATAATTTATATGTAATAGAATTCTCTTCTAATAACCTTGTCAGCTGACTTGTATCGTTTGTATTATCAAATGATGTCAAATATTCATATGTAGTCCGTGTCAAACAAACATATAATATAACCAACGCAATAAGAACTGTTGCAGCCACACAAATAATTACAGTTTTCTGCTTACTTGTATACTTATTCCAAAATTCTAATAATTTCGCAGGTATTTGCTTTACTCTATCTACCATTTTCACTCTCTCCTACATAATCCTTTTCCTGCTACAGCAACTTTTTTGCAGCATTAATATTAGAATTGCATGTTCATAATCTCTTTATATGCCTCTACCATTTTATTGGTAACTGTCACTGTATATAGTAAAGAAATATTTGCCTTTTCCTGTGCCTGTTGTAAGTCGTGAATACTGCTTGATGTACCCATAGCATATTTAATTTCTTCTTCCTCTGCACGATTGGTCAATTCATTTGTTTCATTAATCATATTTAATGCTGATTGAAATAAATCATCAAAACTTGTTGTATTATCACTCTCATTATGATTTAATCTTGAAGTATATAAACCATCCTCTGCAATTCCGTTAATCCCACTTAATCCACTGATATTCATATTATCTTTCCTTTCACTACATATATTATTTTTTTAATTTATTTTCCCATTTGTAATGCTGCCATTATCATAGATTTTGTTCCATTAAAAACTGTAATATTAGCTTCATATGCACGGCTTGCATCAATCATATTCGTCATTTCTGTTACAGTATTAACATTTGGATAATATACATAACCTTCTTCATCTGCATCCGGATGAGATGGATCATATACTTTTTTTAATTCAGTATCTCTGTCTTCTACTATCTGGCTTACCTTTACACCTTTTCCAATTGTACCAGTAGCAAAACTCAGACAATCATTAAAACAAGTAAAATCTTTTTCCTCAAATACGACTGTTTTTCTGTAATAAGGTGTTCCATCTGATGTTCTTGTTGTATTTACATTGGCTAAATTTTGTGAAATAATATCTGTTCTCAATCTTTGTGCGGTCATTCCTGTTGTACTTACATCCATTGAACCAAACACTGACATATTCTATTCCCCCTTATCTTTTTACAATTCATCATACTTTTAAGCTTTTTCCAAAACTGTTCTTATTCTTGAAAATTCCTGTGTCATGGAATCCATCAATGTAAGATATTTAATCTGATTTTTTGCAAATTCTGCATTTTCTGTATCAATGTCTACATTATTGCCATCCATTCGATAACTCAGTGAACTGTTATCTACATAAGTGGTTGCACCCAATGAATCTAAACTAATATTACTAATTCCTGCATCTAAAGTATCAGCTCCTGCTAATTCCTCCATAAGATATGTTTCAAACTGAACATCTCTTCTTTTATAATTTGGTGTACTTACATTTGCAATATTGTCAGAAATCACATCATTTCTAAGCCATGTTGCATCTGCTGCCTTGTTTAACACGTTAACATAATTAAATGCATTTGAACTAATCATAAATGTACTCCTTTCTTTATACCTTTACTATTATAACAACTTTTCTAAAAAACACAAGATTATTTCAAAAAATTACATTTTTTTCAAATTTTACATATTTTGCAAAAATACCTTGGTTTTTTTGAAATATATTCAAAATTTTATTTGCATGATTCTATTACTGTTTATTATGCATTAAAATTTTTTCTATCTATGTTTTTTTCTAATTCTCCAAACAACATATCATTTAAAATTTTTATATATGTGCCTTTCATACCAGATGATTTTGTTTCAATTACCCCTGCACTTTCAAACTTTCTAAGGGCATTTACAATCACAGAACGTGTAATTCCCGCTTTATCTGCAATTTTGCTTGCTACCAACACTCCTTCGTTTCCATTTAATTCATTAAAAATATGCATAACTGCTTCAAGCTCTGAAAGAGATAATGTACCAATTGCAGATTGTACAATTTGGATTTTTCTATTTTCTTCTGCATTTTCTTCATTTACAGAACGCATCATTTCCAAACCAACAACTGTTGTTCCATACTCACTTAAAATAATATCATCAATGTCATACTGCCAACTGCATTTATAAAGAAAAAGTGTTCCTAATCTTTCTCCTGCGATATCTATTGGTACAATAATTCCTTGATATTGCTCCATTCCTTCAAACTCAAATCCCAATGTAATTAGATTAACATTTTCTTTTGTAGATAATACATTCAAAAAACGTTCATTCAACATTTCATCAATGTAACCTCCTACAGTATCTTTAATCAATTCCTGGATTTCAGCAATATCACTTCTATTATGTATTCCTAAAACCTTTCCTTTTTTACTAATCACAAGAGCATTAGACTTTAATATATCGCTTAGCACCTGACATATATCATTAAATATTACTTTATGTGAGTTGTTATAATGTAACAACTTGTTTATCTTCCTTGTCTTATCCAGCAATTGTACACTCATGGATTCCATCCCTCCCTGGAATAACTATATCTTCTGTTTATCTCTCTAAATTCCCATGCTTTTCAATAGTAACACAACAATTTTCAAAATACAATAACTAATTCCATGTTTCACACTTTTTTTTCATACAATATATTACTTTTTCATACATTTTGGTCCCATTTCAAGTAATTTTTTCCATATATTGCTTTTTGTTTCTTTTCAAAGTACAAATCACACCTATATTTTATAAAACTTCCATTCAGCATGAAGAAATTGTCTAGAGCATGTTTGAAAATTGCCTGCTGTTCGTCAATATGCCAAAAAATTGCATAAATTATGTGAAAATCAAACCTACATTCATACAATAATGGGGAATTTCCTATGATTCTCACTCTATTACCGCAGACATTTTTGGTATTTTTTGTACAATTTTTAATTTTCAAACACACTCTAGTAAACAAACAGATTTATTAGTGAATCAGATGGCAAAAACATCCTATTTCCGCCTTTACTTATTATTATATCATATTTTTATATTTCAATCTATCTTATATTTTATACAAAAATGCTGCAATACAAAGTAATCTTCTTTATATAACAGCATTGTTTTTATAGATATTTATGTTATGCTTCAGAATTCATATCCATACCTTATTTTTTCAAACACGCCCTAGAGTGTGTTTGAAAATTGCTTGTTACAGGATGTGCGCCACAATTTGTGGGGGATTTAGTCCAAATTCATGAGGTGCAGCGGGCTACGTTGAATGAATTTGGAACAAATATACACGCAAAGCGGGGCATACAGATTGTGGCAATGAATTCTCAAACACGCTCTAGTACAAATAGCATGACTGAATAGTGATATATTTATTGTTAAAAGTTATAAAACTTCTTCTTTCTTCTTTTCCCTATTTTTTACAAAGCCGCACTCTCCATCCATACAGACAAGTTTTGTACCTTTTTCCAATAAAACACCACCGCAGTCCGGGCATTTTTCACTAGATGGTCTTTGCCATGTCATAAAATCACATTCTGGATTTGTTTCACAACCATAATATTTTCTTCCTTTTTTTGTTTTTCGAATCACAATCTCCTGTCCACATTTTGGACAAAGCACTCCAATTTTTTCCAGATACGGTTTGGTATTCCTGCAATCAGGAAATCCGGGACAAGCTAAAAACTTTCCATGCGGTCCATACTTAATCACCATATTCCTTCCACATTCCTCACAAATAACATCTGTAACTTCATCCTGAATCTCTATTTTTTCCAATTCCTGTTCTGCTGCTGACACCGCCTCTGCCAAATCCGGATAAAAATTGCTTACTACTGTTTTCCATGTGACTGTCCCTTGCTCCACACAATCCAATAGCAACTCTAAATTAGCAGTAAATCGAAAATCCACAATACTTGTAAATGAAGTTTTCATAATATTGTTTACTACTTCTCCTAACTCAGTTACATAAAGATTTTTATTCTCTTTTGCTACATATCTTCTGGCAATAATTGTTGTAATTGTTGGGGCATAAGTACTTGGGCGGCCAATTCCAAGTTCCTCCAAAGTTTTTACCAAGGATGCCTCTGTATAATGTGCCGGGGCTTGTGTAAAGTGCTGATTTTCTTCAAATTCCAGTAAAGACAATTCTGTTTCTTTTGATATAGATTTTAATACTCGTTTATTTTCTTCCTTTTCTTCGCCAAATGCATATACATTTAAAAAACCCTCAAATACAATTTTTGAAGAGGAAGAAGTGAAGCGGTATCCATTGGCATCAATTTTAACAGATGTTGTTTCATATTTTGCAGCTTCCATTCTGCTGGCAACAAAACGTTTCCATATTAATTGATACAAACGAAACTGTTCTCTGCTTAATGATTCCTTTAATATTGTAGGTGTCAGCTCCACATAAGTAGGACGAATAGCTTCATGAGCATCCTGAATCTTCTTTTGAGTACCTTTCGCCTTTGTCCCTGATTCTTTCACAACAAACTCTTGCCCATAAGTTTCTTTTATAAATTCTTTCACTGCTGTATCTGCTTCTTCTGATACTCTTGTAGAATCTGTACGCAAGTAGGAAATCAGTCCGACCATGCCTTTTCCTTTTACATCCACTCCTTCATAAAGCTGTTGTGCCAGACGCATGGTTTTCTGTGTTGAAAAGTTTAAATTTTTTGCCGCTTCTTGCTGTAATGTACTTGTTGTAAACGGCAAAGGTGCCTTCTTCGTTCTCTCTCCCACTTTTACATCTGAAATTTTAAATTCCGCACCTTCTAAAGCTTTCTTTATTTGATGTACTTCTGTTTCCTTATGAAGTTCTATTTTTCCTTTTTCAGTACCATAGAACTTTGCATGTAATGGTTTTTTCTCACCTTTTATTTTAAAATCTGCTTCTAAAGACCAATATTCTTCTGGTATAAATGCATCAATCGCCTCTTCTCTGTCACAAATCAGACGTAATGCAACAGACTGTACACGCCCGGCACTTAATCCTCTCTTTACTTTTGCCCACAACACCGGACTAATACTATATCCTACCATGCGGTCTATCATTCTTCTTGCCTGTTGTGAATCCACCATATCCATATCTATATCTCTCGCCTGTTTCAATGATGCTTTTACTGCTGTTTTTGTAATTTCATTAAATGTAATTCTACTCGTTTTTTTATCTTCTAACTTCAAAGCCTTTGACAAATGCCATGAAATTGCTTCCCCCTCACGGTCAGGGTCAGTTGCCAGATAAATTTTGTCTGCCTTCTTTACTTCTTTTCTTAACTTGGCAAGCAGTTCGCCCTTTCCTCTTATTGTAATATATTTTGGTTCGAATCCATGCTCTATATCAATTCCTAATTGGCTTTTGGGTAAATCTCTAACATGGCCATTAGAAGCCATTACCTCATAATTACTTCCTAGGAATTTTTTAATTGTAGATGCCTTTGCCGGCGATTCCACAATAACTAAATATTTTGGCATATAAACACTCCCTTGCACCACACATGTTTTCTGCTATTCCATTCCATGTGTTATCTGCTTATCATATAATAATTTTTCGTACTTTGCTTAATATACCCTTGTAATTCTAATAGTGTTAAAATCTGAATAACATCCGTCATGATTAGACCAGTATCATTTAAAATTTCATCTAAATGTTTGGGCATTAAACTTAAACTAGCATACACTATTTTTTGTTTCGAATCAAGCACATTATTTATTTTTTTCTGTCCTTTATATTGAAATTTTATATTTTCACAATAAAAATTTAAGATATCAGAAGGTTCTGTTACCAGAATTCCTCCTTCCTTGATTAATCGATTACATCCTTCACTTAGTTTATCACCAATTCTTCCTGGTATAACAAATACATCTCTCCCCTGCTCTAATGCCTGATCAGCTGTAATGAGAGAACCACTCCTTTCTTTTGCTTCTACTACAAGCACCCCATGGCTTAATCCGCTTATAATCCGGTTTCTCATTGGAAAGTGAAATGGAATCGGCTTTTCTCCAGGAAGAAATTCTGAAATAATTCCTCCTTTTTTCTCTATTTCCATGTATAAATTATAATTTTCTATCGGATAGCAGATGTCTACTCCTGTTCCAAGTATGGCATAAGTTGCATTACCTGCTGACAAACTTCCCTGATGGGCATAGCTGTCTATTCCTCTTGCCATGCCACTAATAATCTGTACTCCTGCTCTTGTTAGTTCTCTGGCAAAATATAATGCCATTTCCCTTCCATAAATACTACAGTTTCTCGCTCCCACAATGGCTAGAGAAACTTTATCTTCTTCTGGCAATTTCCCCTTTACAAACAGAGCACAGGGATAATCATAGAGTTGTTTTAACTTTTCCGGATACTCTGCATCCATACAGTCAACAAATTTAATACCATTCTTCTCTAGTTTTAAGAATTCTCTATGTATCTGTTCCTCTGACCTGCTTTCCAAAATGTGTTGAATTATCCTGTCTGAATTTTTACAATCCGTAACAGGACATTCTTTTAGAGCTTCTTTTGATGCACAATATATTTCTTTCGGACTTCCAAAATAATCTATCATTTCTCGTTTTTTGATCGTTCCCATCCCTTGTATTTTCAGCATATAATACCAGTATTCTTTTTCCAGCATAATCTTTATTCTATCCCCCAATATTTCTTATCTAAACTCCTATAACATACTGCCTCGCTTAAATGCTCTGATTTAATCCGTTCTGACCTCGATATATCTGCAATTGTTCTTGCTACTTTTAAAATTCTGTGATATGCTCTTGCACTTAAATCCATTTTATGAAAAATCTGTTCCAAAAATTCCTGTTCTTCCTTACCCAAAATACAAAATTTTGCTGTTAATTTGGGAGACAATTCCGCATTGAAATAAATATCCTCATTCTGATATCTTTTCCATTGAATATTTCTTGTTTCCTCTACCCTTTTCCGAATCATTTCTGAGGTTTCGCCACAGGATTTCTTTTCTAAGTCTGTATATTTTACTTCCACTGCTTCTGCACACAAATCCATTCTATCTAAAAAGGGCTGACTAATTTTATGCAAATATTGTTTTATCTGGAAAGAACTACAACTGCATCGGTTTCTATCAGGATAATATCCGCATTTACAGGGATTCATGGCAGAAATCAGCATGAAGCTGGTAGGATAGGAACATGTACCATTTAATCTGGATATATTTACTCTTCTGTCCTCTAAAGGCTGCCTTAGCAGTTCTAATGTGCTTCGTTTGAACTCTGGCAATTCATCCAAAAACAGTACACCTTTATCAGCTAATGTAATTTCTCCTGGTTTTGGAACAGTTCCACCTCCTGCCATTGCTGCATCTGTAATAGAGTGATGTGGTGATCGAAAAGGCCGTTTTATGATAAAGGATTGTTCTTCATTTAGCAAACCAGCAATGCTGTAAATTTTTGAAAGCTCCATACTTTCTTCAAAAGTCAATCTTGGCATAATAGAAGCCACACGTTTGGCAAGCATAGTTTTTCCGGCGCCAGGCGGTCCAATCATCAACAAATTGTGCATGCCGCTCACAGCCACCTCTAATGCCCGTTTCATTGTTTCCTGTCCTTTTACATCAGAAAAATCCAAATTGTCACCCTCTTCTGAGGAATATTCTTCTGTCCAACAGATATGCATCGGATCTATTTGTTTTTTGCCATTAAAATATTCTATCGTTTCGTGTAAACTTTTTACTCCTATTATGTTGATTCCCTGTACCACTGCTCCTTCTTTCCGATTAGCATAAGGCACAATGCACTCAGTAAATCCATTCTGCATAGCAGTATACACAATAGGCAGTACTCCATTGACCGGATTAATCTGTCCATCCAGGCTCAATTCTCCGATAATGAGTGTTTTTTCTATTCTGGATGATGGCAGCCATCCCAATGCAGTAAGAATCGCAACTGCAATTGGCAAATCAAAAGCTGTACCTTCTTTTCTAATATCCGCAGGTGATAAATTAATTGTAATACGTTTGGTTGGAATTTTATATCCTGAATTTTTCATAGAAATGCGCACTCTGTCTTTGGCTTCTTTCGCCTGAGTGCTTAAATAACCGACCAGAGAATACATTGGAAGTCCGTCACTGACGTCTGCTTCTACATTTACAATGCAGGCATCCATTCCATATATAACGGCACTGTGTGATTGACTATACATATAATATTTTATTAAAAACTTTGATACCCTTTATTACTATATCATTAATTTTATAATAATGCAAGTATTTTTTTAGAGTAAGCTTATTACAAAAATAGTATGGAACTCCGACTAAATTCTGTCACATAAAAAAACCGCATCATTAGAGCGTATTGAAACATTGATTACTACAATATCTGCATACCATCTGTTTCTCCACAAATTATGTTACTATAGATGTTCTTCAAATACGCTCTAAAACAATGTTTGGTCTTCCACAATTTCCTTTATTTCGTTTAAAAATGCATCAACATCTTTAAATTCACGATATACAGATATAAATCTAACATAAGCAATTGTATCTAATTTTTTGAGTTTTTCAATTACAATTTCTCCAATTACACTGCTTTTAATTTCTTTCTCTTCCATATTATATATTTCATTTTCCACATCATCAATCAGTGCAGACATCTGTTCTATTGATATCGCTCTTTTGTGGCAGGCACGAACAATTCCCGCCTCTATTTTTTCCCGCTTATAAGGTTCTCTGCTTAAATCCTTTTTCATCACCAGAACAGGTAATGTTTCTACTTTTTCATAGGTCGTATATCGCTTTCCACATTCATCACAAGCACGACGGCGACGAATAGAATTATTTTCTTCTACATGCCTTGAATCTAATACTCTTGAATTTTCGCTGCCACAATATGGACATTTCATGGGAATTCCCTCCTTTGCCTTTTGTTTCTATTATATAAATTTTCCTTTGTTACGTCAATCACTCTGCTTGAAATATACACGGTAAACGCAAACTTTTCATGGTTCTAAAATTTTTTATTTAATCCTCTTAA
>CAYRAV010000067.1:0-17592 GCA_964422365.1 uncultured Lachnospiraceae bacterium
TTTTTCCAATACATCATAAAATTCCAGACTTGCAAAATGTGTTCCCACATACATTTTCTTCTTTGCTCCCTGATTAATGGTAAGCACTACTGCAAGCCCTGAATCCGGAAGTTCTTCCACACCTTCTCTGGTCCATCCTACAACACTTCTGTCATTAAAATAATCATGCATTTCTCCATATGCCTGTTCTTTACGGACATTTAGTAATGGAATCAATTCTTTTACAGGCGGCAGGTTATTATTAGGTATGCCATAATAATCCCCATAAAATACACATGGATATCCTTTTTCTCTTAACAAAATCAAAGCATACGCTGCTGGCTTAAACCATTCTAATACCCACGATTCTAATGCCTGCCCATACTGTGTATCATGGTTATCTACAAATGTTACTGCCAATTCTGGATCTGTTGCTACTAATGTATTTTTAAACAAATATCTCATATCATAAGTTCCATTACTTTTAGAAGCATGATGCAGATTAAAATGAAATGGTACATCAAACAATGATAGTGTTCTTTCTGTCTTCTGAATATAATTCTGTAAAATGTAAAGTTCCGCATTCCAGTATTCTCCTACTGCAAATAATTTTTTCCCTGACTCCTCCCTCAATTTTGTCAGCCACACTTTATAGAAATTAAATTCAATATGCTTTACCGCATCCAGCCGGAAACCGTCTACTTTAGTGAATTCCAGATACCATTTTCCCCATCGGTCTAACTCTTCTAATACCTCTGGATCGCTCATATCCAAATCTACACCCATGAGATAATCATAATTTCCAAATTCACCATCTACTTCGCTATCCCATTCTTTTCCAATAAAACGGTAAATACCATTTTCCTGACTTTTGGCATCATAATCCGTCCCATGGAAATTTGTCCAGTCCCATTTAAAATCAGAATATTTTCCATTTCGTCCGGGAAATGTAAATTTTGTCCAGACAGTAATTTTTTTCTTTCCTTCAATTTCTACATTCCGGTTATTGGCATCCTGGCCATAGGCAAAAATTCTTTCTTTCTCATCTGCTCCCATACGATGGCCTAATACAATATCTGCTAGTACTTCAATACCTGTTTCCTGCAAAGCCTTGATTGCAGCCAGATAATCATCTTTGGAACCATACTTTGTTTCTACTGTTCCTTTTTGATAAAATTCTCCCAAATCATATAAATCATATACTGCATAACCCACATCACTTACTCCGCTTGCTCCCTTATATGCTGGTGGAAGCCATACGCAAGTAATACCGCTTTCTTTTATTGCTGCTGCTTGTGTTTTTACCTTCTTCCACAAGCTTTTATCAGCTGGAAGGTACCACTCAAAATACTGCATCATTGTTTTGTTTTTTTCCATAACAGACTCCATTCTGTCCTGTTACTTCTGTCCGATCAGTTCCATCATTAAATCATGTACTGTTGTCATCTCATGAAGACGGTCCACTTCTGCTCCACAGAAAATCAAACCATGATCTAAGTCTCCTTTTACTGCATTGACTAATGCTTTTGTAATGCAGTATGGTGTTTCATTTGGATTACATTTTTCTAAACACTGAAAGCACTTTTTAA
The DNA here is from genome assembly GCA_964422365.1 of uncultured Lachnospiraceae bacterium. Taxonomy (GTDB): domain Bacteria; phylum Bacillota; class Clostridia; order Lachnospirales; family Lachnospiraceae; genus CAYRAV01. The sequence goes on from CAYRAV010000067.1 coordinate 1,569, forward strand.
TTGGAACCCTTTCCCCTTTCACATGCTCAATAAATGCATTGCCGATGGCTCTGCCCGGCATTCCTACAGGACTAATTGTAATTTTTATATCTTCTTTCTTTGCATCGATATATGCTTGTTTATAACGGTCACTTGCATCACATTCTTTTGTCACCACAAAACGTGTTGCAATCTGTACGCCATCAGCACCTAATTCTAACTGTCGGCAGATATCTTTGTAATCAAAAATACCACCTGCAGTAATAACCGGAATAGGTTTTGCATACTTTTCCTCATAATTTTTCTTTGCTGTAATAATGCCTTTGATTTCTTCTTCATAATTCAGATTTTCTATATCATCTAACTGTTCTTTGGCAAATCCTAAATGTCCTCCTGCTTTTGGACCTTCAATCACTAAAAAATCTGGTATTCTTTTATATTTCCTATCCCACATCTTCAAAATAACATTGGCTGCTTTTACACTAGATACAATTGGTGCAATTTTGCTTTCATATCCTTCCACATATTTAGGAAGATCTACCGGAAGTCCTGCTCCCGAAATAATAACATCTGCTCCTGCCTTTGCTGCTGCCTGTACATAATCTGCATATTGTTTTGTGGCAACCATAATATTTACACCAATAAGGCCATTGCCTTCTGCGATTTCCTTTGCTTTTACAATATGTTTTTTGATTGCTTTTAAATTTGTCTCAATCGGCCTCTTCTCAAATTCCGGCTCATCATATCCAATCTGTGCAGTGGATATAATACCAATTCCATCTTCCCTTGCAACACTTCCTGCTAAACTTGAACGGCTGACACCAACACCCATTCCACCTTGAATAATGGGATATACTTCTTTTAATCCATTTATTTTTAATGATTTTGTTAACATACGATTTTTCCTTTCACCCTTATACTATTGTAAAAATTTTGTATAGACTTTTCCTTTATACATCACTATTTTAAAGTATATGTCTAATCGGTATAATTGTCAAGAAAAATAGTATCATTTTCCCCTTTACGTAGTTTTTAATACTACATAAATGGTATTTCATACATTACAATTGATACTTTACTCCTCTGCTGTCTCTGTTTTTTCTGTAAACTGAAAAGTATCCAATATTTTATCTGCATCCTCTCTATATTCTTCAAAACCTTTATTGTCACCAGAAAATCCAAAGATATATCCTCTGTTTTCTACTACTGTAAATACTTGCAATGATTGAAATTCCACTTCATTTGTGCTGCATCTCAAAATAAGTTCATATGCTTTTTCTTCATCAAGGGTTGTCTCTTCACAGGAAATCTGCTCAAATCCTTCTATAGAATCAAACTGTTCTAAGACATTTTCTTTCAAATCTTCTAAATCCTCTCCTGTTTCGGATAAGTCCTGTGTGACAATCATGACATTTTCTGCATAATCATCATCTTCTAAATCCTTTGGACTGATACTGAACATATCCTCCGATAATTCTTCTTTTTCCCATGTGCCAGGATAACTTATTTTATATCCCTGTCCTTTGAATTCATTCCACACTTCATTATTCTGTTCTTCTTTTAAAGATATATCCTGTTCCTCTTCGTCGGATGATATCACTCCACCTGATGTTGGCATGGCTGTATTTTGTGTTATACTTTTATCTGCACTTTCTTTTTTACTGCATGATGCCATCTGGCATGATAGAAGAAGAATAAGCAGAACCGCTATCGTTTTTTTCCAATTTTCCTTCAATTTTTTTACCTCCATTTTTACGATAAAGACTTCTTCAAAATTATTGTTATCTATATAAATAAAAATACCTTGTCTGATACATCATAACATAATTCTACTGTTTTTGCATCATACAAAGTATTTTTTCCACACTTCTACATACAAATGATGTTTCACCATCAAGTTCAAAACACCATATTTTCAATTTTCTAAATTCAACACATCAGCCTTCACAATATTTTGTATACCAGACAGCACACCTGAATTTATTCCCCATACTTCTGAATAATACGTTGTTTAATTTTATTCATTCCCTTTAAGGCATTTTCGGAACTGGTAAAAAACTCCACATTTTTTAACTCTTTTAACTGATACTCTTTATCAAGTTCTATTATTTCGTCCTCATTTGTATGATCCATATTAAGGTAACTAAATATTCCATCTAATGCATAATATTCCTCCCCTAACTCTTCATTTAGTTTTATGCTGCGGAAAAATGCAAGATACCGATCTCCTTTCTGCATAAGATTTTTGATACCAATATAATAAATTTGATTATTATCTTCTTCTATTTGTGCCAATCCACTTGTAGAAGACAGATAAATTTTCTTACCTTCCAATTCCCTACTGCCTTTACTAACTTTCTGTACTTCTGCCTCTTGTGACAGTTTTCCTACATTTTCTACAATCAGCCCCGTCGGCATTACAATTGCAATATATTCAGACTGTTCACAATCTTCCACATAAGAATCTTCATAATCTGTAAATCCCTGACTGCTGCTTTCATCAAAAATAGTATAAAACCGAAATGGAATATTTTCTGCTTCTTCTATTGTACGCATAGATAAAATTCCTGCATCTGTAAAATTTTTCTTTGTCACAAAACCACATATGCCGGAAATCAGTACAAGCACACATACAGCAATCAAATATTTTTTCATTGTTCCCCACTCCGTTTCTTTATTTTTCCATTCTTCATAGCAAATGTAGTATCACATAATATCTCAATATCTTCTTTGTTATGGCTTGCTATCACAATCACTGCTCCACGCTCTTTCTCCTCTAAAACAATTTTATGCAGCTGTTCCACACTTTCCTCATCAAGCCCATTGGTTGGTTCATCCAGAAAAATATAGTCTGGACTTTCCATAATTGCCTGCGCAATTGCCAGCTTCTGCCGCATACCAAGTGAATACTTTTTCACTGTTCTTTTATCTGTTGGGTCCAGCCCTACTCTATACAAGGCTTCCTTTATTTCTTTCTCACCAATTTTCTTTTTTATATCTGCCAGAAATTTCAGATTCTGATAACCTGTAAATTCTGGATACATTTCCTCATTTTCAATAATAACTCCTAAATTTTCAATGGTTTCTATATCCACAAATAACTTTTTCCCATCTACAATTACTTCCCCTTCTGTAGGTTTTATAAGACCACTCAGTATACGAAACAACATGCTCTTTCCTGAGCCATTCCTTCCAACTACACCATATACATGTCCGCTTTCTAATTCCAAATGAATATCCGAAAGCAGTTCCTCTGTTTTTATTTTTTTTGACAGATTTTTTATCATCATTTTGTGCATCTGTATATCCTCCTTTGGAACTAACTTTTTTCCTTGTTGCTTAACGACAAATCCATTCTTTTTATCTTCCCTGCACATATCCACAACATAACAGTAATAAATACCTCATAATATAAGACAAAACCAATTTTTTCTGTTGGATTTTCAAGTAAAATAACCGACATCGCTGACATAGGATTGCACAAGGAAAGAAAGTACATTTTCCCAATTACAGGAATTTTTTCATAATTCAAGCTGATTTCCATTAAGGCAATCATAATAATGTATGACACACAAAATCCAACATTACTTCCCCATAACAGGGAAATCATATTAATACATAACGTACTCATCATCAATACAGCAGAAAGGAGCAAAAAAAATAATGCAAACACTTCAATAAAATCTGCACTTATGGTTTCAGAACTGCCGTATACACACAATCCCAAATGAAGAAACAAATAAAGCAGCGTATATATGGCACAAATTCCATATAATTGTATTGCCTGCTTTAAAAACCATTGTTTTCTATTTGGAATTCTTGTAAAAATATACACACACCCCTTAACAAAATGTTTGTAAATATATGTACCAAACATAAAATTAAAATAAATGATAAAATACAGATTTTCAATTGCTATAACGACTGACTTTTTCTTCCATATACTTGTTACATCAAATACACTGCACATAAAATTTTCAGTAAATCTTCCTGTATTACCTCCCTTTCCGGAATACAATACAAGAATATTTGCAAACAAAAATAATGGTATGATACCAAGTATTTTTGCCAAGTTTTTTTTTCTCCAAATGCTCATTTTTTTCCTCCGTAAATTTCATTTTTACAGAACATCTTTTTTGCTCTGCCTGTAAATAATAATGCTGCTAACCACAAGGAAAAATAAACATATGCCAAAAAACAAAATATAATTTTTATTCGGATTTGTTGATACTGTGACATAATCCAATAATGAAAAATTCATGCTCTCCACCATTACATTCAGCCTGTCCAGCAAAAAAAACAATATATATACCGGCAAAAATATAAGAATTTTATATTTCCGTATATAAATGGAAAAAGCAAAAGCAACAACTCCAAATATCCCGGCAAATATTGCTGCTGCCAGAATGATTCCAAGTTCATATAAAACAGGGTGCCTTATAAAAAAATGAATTTGAAATAGATCATATTTCATTCTATCAAAATCATATAAATTCTGAAAAAATTCTTCACTGTATATTGTTCCCCAATTGGTGGCAGCTGTGCTTGGAAATGTCACCCATACTAAAATTAAATTAATAAGGAATGGAACAAGAATCACAATAAAACACCCAATAAAGCAAGCTGCCAATTTAGAAATATAATATCTCTTTTTGCCGCTTCTTCGTATCCAAAAACCAATACTTTTATTTTCCACATCTTCAAAAAATGATGTAGCAAATGGAAATACTACAATAAATGGAAATAAAAGCTGAAAATACACAAACATATCCCCATCTGCACTGGTACATGCCAAAGAGGTCCTGGCATAGACAGCTGATACATCCCTGCCCCAATATTGTATAAGATTATAACCATAACTTCCAAGTGCATATAATAATACAATAAAAAATGATATCCAAAAACTTCTTTTTGCACACATAACTTTACACTGATTTTTTACTATATTGAACATTTTATCAATCCTTCATCTTTTTTCTTTCAGCAGCTGCACACTATAGCAGCTGCTGAGAGTTTCACAAAATAATAACAGTCATCTTAAAATTTATTGCACAATTTTTTAAGGTTTTAAAACATTTTTATTGTACATAAAATGTTCCTGAAATTTTACAATCAAGTGAAGGATTATTTCCCATTGAATAAAATGATAAAATTGTTCCTTTTGCCTGATATGCCTCTAGCAATGCTATTGTAGTAGTCTTTTTTCCCAATCTTATATTACTGCTTACAGATGCTGTTTTTGTATTAGATCTTATCACTCCCCGAACAGCTTCATAATTACTGTTGCTGCCGTCAGCTTTATAGATATTACTAATCTCAACCTTACAAGTTTCGCTTTTATCCGCTTTTGTAGCAGTTACTATATATGTCCATTCGTTACTATCAACTTTTGTTTTTACAAAACTTTTCTCAGCAGCTAAAGCTCTTGTAGATAATAACATCCCGAGTACACTTATGTATACAATTCCTTTCTTTAAGTTTTTCTTTCCATCAAATTTAATCATTTCTCTTAGCATATTCTTCACCTTTTTCCTTTTAATAAAATTTTTTAACAGTTTTTCTCCTTATGTAGACAATAATCAATCATTCACTTCTACAATTCCAAATGCCTTTGTGTTTCTTCTTGTTCTGCTGATTGGAATTTTTCATACTGCCAGGCATCTTTAATCGTTCACCGGCTTTCTCTACAGCATTTTTTGTTCATCTTGAATTTCCTCCTTTTAGTTTTTCTATGTTATAGGCAATGATTCAATTACCGAACATTAATTTTATTATCGGGCTTCCATACTATATACCTTTCGTTCCCTATTTTGAACATCCAATACTCCGTTTTTTATTCATAAAAAACCATATTTTCTGCAATGCCCTCAACTAAATTTTCTTTCATAGACTATTCTATTTTATTATAATAACATTAATTGTATTTATTTTTATATAATTATAACATAATAACATTATTATTTTCAACAAAATATTGTGTTTTTTGTAGGTTTCTTTGTGATTTTTATATCTTAAAACTAAAATTTTAAATAAAAACCAAAGCATGTTTGAAAATTGCTTATTACAAAATGTGCATCACAATTTGTGGGAGATTTGGTTCAAATTTGTGAGGGGCAGCAGGGTGAATGGAATGAATTTGGACCAAATCTCCATACAAAGCGGGACATGCAGATTGTGGCAATGACTTTTTTATATTAATTCTCTTTGTTTAGCAATATAATATAAACAATCACTTCCCCTTCCCTATGTATTATTTTATATTCACTGCTATACTTAGCAACTATATTCCTAATGCTCTTTGTTCCAATTCCATGCCTGGCTTTGTCTTTTTTGGTAGTCTGCATATTTTTTGGTAATTCACCAGTAAAAGAATTAGATACTTTAATCATAAAAAACTTTTTTTCTTCTTTCACTGATATATCAATATATGGGTTTTTCTCCATATCACATGCTTCTATTGCATTATCTATTAAGTTCCCCATAATATTGGCAATATCAAATGAATCTATCTTACATTTATACTTGCCCTCCATAATTGAAATACACGTTCTGTCTCGTCCAAGGATTTTTGCAGCATTTCATTTCTTAACTCTAAAAATGCTATTTTTTGTTGCTGTTCATAATTTTCTGCCAATTTACATACAAAATAAACAATAAACCATTCTATGACAAGCAATACAAGAAATAATACACTCTTCATTTCTTTATATGACAACTCTTTCTGTACCATTATCAGATGAATTACAAAAATAAAAACAAAGCATCCTCCCATAACAGCAATATACTTTGGCAGAAGACTGCCTTTTGCTCTTCTCATCCTGTATATCGCTATTATAAATAGCATTGAAATCAGCTTACTAAAACAAATTGTTACAACTCTAGCTATACTTTGTTTATTGAAAAGAGATGCAGAATCAACATCCATTACCAGTAAAAACATATACACAGAAAAAAAATCCGCTGCCGATAACATAACTCTATAAACCAGTGTCAACGCCATCAATAATACCACTCTTTCTTTGTATATGAACCATTGAAAAAACACCATCATTCCAGTTATAAGAAACAAATTCAAATAAGGAAGCGTTTCAATATTATTAAGCACGCACACAACCAATACTCCCAACATAGATAACCGTATTGCGGGTTCTCTTTTTTTGATATCCTGCCTTGTACCAGAAAACTTCCACAAAAAATACAACATATCAATAATTCAATACAAGTTACGAAATATCCGGCATATCAATATCTAAAAACAATATATCAAATACTTCCTTTCCATTACAGATTAACTCTGTTATCCGCTCTCATTGTCAAAAGTGAAAATTTCCGGCAATATTTTCAACTGATTTGACATATGAATAATTTTATTTTTCATGTTTTGTAATGCTATTTTCTCATCGTCACAAATTGCTATACTTATTTGCATTGTCATTCTCCTTTCCTATACTTTTCATTATGATGCCTGAGATATCTTTTGCCCCCAATATTATACCATTATACCAGATTTTTTCACAAAATTTGTCATAACATATCGATAAAATAACTGCACACAGAATCAAAAATCATACATACGCAGCATAAAACAATGGTTTTCAGTTTTTTTCAGCTAATGAATGTTTTATTCAATGAAAGAAAAAAATCCATTATAAAGTTAATCTTAGGATTCTATCAACAGCAGCTTTAAAGAAAAAGTTTATTTTTAAAAATTTTCTACATACTGCAATGAAGAAACATGCATAGAATAATTTATTTAAATTGTGGATATGAAAACTTCCCAACACGAAATCTTATTTTTTCGCATTGGGAAGTTTATTTCCATCTAACCTATTTTATTTCTATTATTTCTTTGTAATATATCCCTGTGCTTTCAATAATTCTGCACACAATACCGCTCCGCCTGCTGCACCACGAACCGTATTGTGGGATAATCCTACAAATTTGTAATCATATACTGTATCTTCTCTTAAACGTCCTACAGAAACACCCATTCCATTTTCATAGTTTACATCCTCTTTTACTTGTGGACGGTTGTCCTCTTCTAAGTATTGGATAAATTGTTTTGGTGCACTTGGAAGTTCTAATTCCTGTGGAAGTCCTTTAAAGTTTACTAATTTTTCGATTAACTGTTCTTTTGAAGGTTTTTTATCAAATTTTACAAATACAGCTGCTGTATGACCATTTAATACAGGTACACGGATACATTGTGTTGTAATAACTGGTGACTGTGCTTTTACAATCTGTCCGTTTTCAATGTGTCCCCATAATCTTAATGGTTCCTGCTCGCTCTTTTCCTCCTCGCCGCCGATATATGGAATGATATTTTCTACCATTTCAGGCCAGTCTTTGAATGTTTTGCCTGCACCTGAAATTGCCTGATAAGTTGTAGCAACCACTTCTTTTGGTCCAAATTCTTTCCATGCTGTTAATACTGGTGCGTAGCTTTGAATGGAGCAGTTTGGTTTTACAGCTACGAAACCTCTTGTTGTTCCAAGACGCTTTTTCTGATCTTCAATAATTTTAAAATGTTCCGGATTGATTTCAGGTACTACCATAGGTACATCTGGTGTCCATCTATGTGCACTGTTATTAGAAACAACTGGTGTTTCTGTTTTTGCATAAGCATCTTCAATTGCTTTGATTTCATCTTTTGACATATCTACTGCACTAAATACAAAATCTACTGTTTTTGCAACTTCTTCTACTTCATTTACATTGTGCACAATAATATTTTTTACTGCTTCAGGCATTGGTGTATCCATTTTCCAACGACCACCGATTGCTTCTTCATATGTTTTTCCTGCACTTCTTGGGCTGGCTGCAATTGTAACAACTTCAAACCATGGATGATTTTCCAGCAATGAAATAAAACGCTGTCCTACCATACCTGTTCCACCTAAAATACCTACTTTTAATTTTTCACTCATCTTTTCAAACCTCTTCCTTCTTGTATAATCTCTTTTATATTTTGAAACCAAACTATCCTTACAAAACCTTCATGCATCCTTAGAGCATATTTGAAAATTGCTTATTACAAGATGTGCGTCATAATTTGTGGGGGATTTGAAGCAAAAAAGGGTACTTTCATAGAACTGTTCTCCTATTTGACAAATACAGACACAAAAGGTAAAATCTTCTCTTTACTTTGCATCTTCATAAAATCAAAATACTCTGTATTGAAACAAATCCGCAGATAATAGCCGGGCTGTCAGCTATTCGCAATTTTTAGGAAGGATTCCGGTTATTGCACAGCCCTTACTACCATCTTTTAACAAAAAGACTTTTTTCTTTATATGTCTTTGTATGACGTACATTTGTCTTTTCTACAGAACATGTTACACTATTTTAATTTAAAATGCAAACAAAAAATGCCCTTTTCCTTATTTTTGTGAATTTCTGATAAGGAACTGATAATGAAACCAAAATGTTTGTACAATATGTTAATGCTATTTTCCTTTAAATAGCAGCATATACTTTGGTACACCATTTTCATAATTTACCTGTACTTCTCCCTGTATTAACGGACGAATATATTCCACCAGTGCATTGTCAATGTCAGTATCATTTTTGGTAATCCACTCATCAGGAATTTTTTTCTCTTTATTCGCAACTTTAGAGATTGGGACCGTATGATATTCTACGGCATATGGTTTTTCAGATATGCGGGAAAGTGCAGTCATTTCTCCGGTTTTTCCTTCTAATACGGCCTCTACTCCTTTTGCTCCTAATCCAAAGGCTTCTTCTATATCTGTTTTCGAAGATATATGTGCCGCACAGCGCTGCAGCACATTCAACTCTACAGAACGGACTTTACAGCCGATTTGGCTTTGTACCAAACTTTCTAAATATTTTCCGGTTCCACTTAACATAACATGTCCAAACTGGTCTGTTTGAGAAGATTTTGCAGAGATGTATTCACCATTTTTATCTTTGACACCTTCTGATACTGCCACTACAACCTGCTTTCTTTCTTTCAATTTGTCTTTTACATCCTGTATAAATTTTTCTGCCTCAAATGGTTTTTCAGGCAGATATATTAAATGTGGTGCACTGTTATAATCATTTCTTGCCAATGCTGCTGAAGCTGTAAGCCATCCTGCATTCCGCCCCATAATTTCTACAATAACAACACTTTGTAAATAGTAATTGTAGGTGTCATGGGCAATTTCTAACATGGAGGCTGCAATGTATTTTGCCGCAGAACCAAAGCCTGGTGTATGGTCAATCTCCATCAGGTCATTGTCAATGGTTTTTGGCACACCTATGATATAAATTTCGTAGTTTCTTTCTCTGGCATATTTAGAAAGCTTGTCTACGGTATCCATAGAATCATTGCCCCCTATATAGAGAAAATATTTAATTTGATACTTTTCAAATTGCTCAAAAATCTGTTGAAAATCTGTCTCATCTTTTTCGTGTTCTGAAAGTTTTACTCGGCAGGAACCAAGATACATGGAAGGAGTAGTTTTTAATATATTTAATGCTTCTTCATTCTGTTCAAATGTGTCAGCTAAATCCACAATATTATCATCTAATACACCTTTAATGCCATTGATGGAACCATAAACATGATTGATTTTATCACTTTCAATCGCTGTTTTTATCACACCTGCCAAACTGGAATTGATTACCGTTGTAGGTCCGCCTGACTGCCCCACTAATAAATTTGCCTCTTTCATCTCAAAAACCTCCTTATGTGCCATTAAAAAATGCTTTCTCTAACAATGCTTCTAACTGGTCTATTGTTTCCACCTCATTCATTTTAGATCTTAACTTTGCTGAGTTTGGATATCCTGCAGTGTACCATGCTGCATGTTTCCGCATTTCTCTTGTTCCAATATATTCTCCTTTATATGCAATCTGCATTTTTGCATGGCGAATCATCATTTGTACAACCTCTTCTATAGATGGTTTTTCCAACAATATTCCATCTTCTAAATATGCTTTTATCTGCTGGAACAGCCACGGATTTCCTCTGACACCTCTTGCTGCCATAATACCATCGCATCTGGTTTCTTCTAACATTTTCTTTGCATCCTGTGGTGTAAAAATATCTCCATTTCCTATCACTGGAATCTTTACTGCTTCTTTTACTGCCTTAATAACATTCCAGTCCGCATTTCCGCTATAATATTGTTCTCTTGTTCTTCCATGTACTGCAACCGCACTTGCACCGCCATTTTCCGCTGCCTTCGCTATCTCTACTGCATTACATTCCTCTTTTCCAAAACCCTTTCTTATCTTAACTGTGACAGGCTTATGAATGGCCTTTACCGTCTTCTCTACAATCTCTTCTACCAAAAAGGGATTTTTCATTAAGGCAGAACCCTCCCCATTGTTGACTACTTTTGGAACAGGGCATCCCATATTAATATCCAGTATGTCAAAATTTCTATATTCTATCTTCTTTGCCATAGAGCTGATAATATCAGGGTCACAGCCAAAGAGCTGTAATGACACAGGACGTTCCATTTCTTCCACCCTAAGTAAGGATTCCGTATTCTTATTATTGTACAATATACCTTTGGCACTGACCATTTCTGTGTAAATCAAATCCGCTCCCTGTTCTTTGCATAACATACGAAAAGGCAGATCTGTTACACCTGCCATTGGTCCAAGAACTACCTTTCCTTCTATCTTCACATTGCCAATCTGTAAACTCATTCTTCTATCCTCTGCATTTATTATAAATAATCCTAAGCCCTTTTAATGTAAGATTAGGATCATAAATATCAATTGCTTTTGTTTCTTCTGATATTAGTTTTCCTAATCCTCCTGTCGCTACTACTTTTACATTTGGTTCTGTTATCTCTTCTTTTAATTTTTGAATGATATATTCAGTCTGCCCTACATAACCATAAAATAATCCTGCCTGCATACTATGCTCCGTATTTTTTGCCAAAATGGTTGGCGGCTTCTTAATCTCAATTTCCGGCAGCATGGCAGTATCTTTCCACAATGCATTCGCAGATATTCTAATTCCGGGACTTGTAACACCTCCGATTAAGGAACCATCTTTTGTTACCACATCATGAGTCGTAGCTGTTCCAAAATCTACCACAATTACTGGTCCTCCATATAACTCATATGCTGCCACTGCATCAACAATACGGTCTGCCCCCATCTGCTTGGGATTAGAAATTGCGATGTTAATTCCAGTCTTAATACCTGCACCTACAATAATAGGGGTAATGTTAAAATATTTCTTAATACCACTTGTAAATGAATGCATAATATTCGGCACTACAGAGGAAATAATCACACCTGTAATGCTGTTTTTGTCAATCTGGTTTGCCTGAAGCAAATCCCATATAAAAATTCCATACTCGTCAGAAGTTCTCGGAATTTTTGTATTCATACGAAATGTTTTTATCAATTCTTCTCTATCAAAAACACCCAATGTAATATTTGTGTTTCCTGCATCTGCCACTAAAATCATGTTTTCCTCCAACGGCACATAATTGTGCCATAAATACCCGGATAGAGGTGAACATTCTTCACCCTGTTCCTATTTTTCTACTCTGTCATTATATCTCATAATCTACACAAGTTCTGGTTTTCTTCACCTTTTTGATGAATTCGCATACTTTTAAATGCTCTGGATGTACGGCATAGGCATTTAAGTCCTCTAAAGTGTCAAAATCACAGATAAGACAAAGTGTTTCATTATTCTCATCTGCATTGTCTGCATTGACACCTGCTTCTATATGGCGTAAAAAGTCTATCTTGTCTGCCAGTCCTAATAATAATTCTTTTGCTGTTTTTGCATTTTCTTTGGCTGATTTTCCATCATACTCCTGAAAGCCAAACAATACTACATGTCGTATCATTTTTCATTGCACCGTCCTTAAAATTAATATTCTTTGTGGGAAAATTTTCTTATATTTTTGCATGATATGGTAGTATCATACCACAAATAAATCCAAACGTCTATTATAACTTTTTGTTGAAAATATATCGTTACTGTTCACTGTCAATGTCATTTACTTAAGAAAAATTCTGTTTAAAAAGCAGGATTTTTCGTAAGTAAATGACATTGGGTGTGAACTGTAACATGGAACTGAATTATTTCAAGGACAAACTTTTTGATTTGCTGAACGACAGCGAAGGAATGGGGATTACCGACCTAAACTCAGACGAGCAGAATAATCTGCTTACTGTCAAGACAGAGGATGGGAATGTATTTGAAATTTAAGAAAAGCCTATTGTATTTGTAAAGCTAATGTAATATAATAAAGTCAGTAACAAACTAGAAATGGAGGAGTTTGAAATGCTACATTCGAATTTGAAGATAAATGGGGAAAAAATACCAAATGAAAAGGAATTGGAAAAATTCTTTGCTTCCGAACACTTTACATGTGAAATAGGATATAATGCACTGGAAGTAGAGTATTCAGAAGAAGGAGCTGCTTTTATCGGTTGGATTGGCAATGAAGAAGAAGTGTATTATTTTGATAATGGGAGCGGAAATGTTGAACCCGTTGATTTAGTCATCAATGTTTGCCCCGAAGAACGGATGATGTGTTATGATGATGTTGTTATAAAAGATATTGTTTTCTATTTTTGCGAAACAGGTGAACGGAATCCAAAATATAACTGGATTGAGGATGACATTGGGTATGAACAGTAACAATATATCTTTTGCACATACTGCTGCTCCAAATGCTCTAACAAAACAAGAAGGTCCACATCAACTCCCTAAATCTCATACTCATAAGAGATTTGCTCCACTCTGTGTGCATGCTGGAATATCTGAATTTTGTTTTCCACAAGATGGAAAAGGAACTTTTATCATAAACAAAAAACATTATCTCCTTTAAAGGAAAATTAAAGAAAAATTGCCCGGAACACCAATCACTCCTACATTATTCTCCTGATAACTCATCAGGAGAAATTAAACCACAAACTTTGCAGATACATCTATCTGTGAACTACATCATTGGACAGATAATCCTATATAATTATATGGCAGAGACTAAAAATCCAAGAGTAAACTGCATTGATTGTAAGAATCACTCTTGTATATTCATCCTTCTGAGATTCCACCTCAATACTATGTCCTAACTCTGTGCACAGCTTCTTACACAAATACAATCCCATTCAGAACGATTTTTCAAGGACATAATATAAAGATATTAAAAAGTGCCCGAAAACTAAGCATTTTCAAGCACTCTCACAATACACATATTCAGCTACTTTTCATATCCTGCATATCATTTTCTATTAGTAGGATAATTTTGTCATTCATACTTTCCCTGCTTTGCTGGCTGTAATGAAATGATACGTCATAGGTGGTGTTGCCTATTTTCTTGGTAAATCCCCTGCACCTCTTGGTTGTGTCTGCTTTGGATATTCTTTTTTTACAAATCCCTTTTTCAAAATCCCATTTCCATTGCCTTTATTCATGAGTGCAAGTGTACCAATGACAGTATTATTGTCTACTGCAATCCAAAATTTTCCGCCATTTTTTTCATAGGCATTATGAATGTCTAATAAGTCTGGCTGTTCCTCTAACGATAAATTTATTTTCGCTTCATTGTTCTGAATATGCAATATTAAATCTGTTATTTGCTGTTTATATTTTTCTTGATAAGTTATTATTTCCATAGTGTTCTCTCCTTAGATACCAATATTTATGATTCTACCACAACACCACTAATATTACTATCAAATATTTCTTAAATTTTCATACTCACAATTCTTCCTCCCTCCGCTTAGTCCTGCTTTGTTCCACATACGAATCTATTTTCTTAATCTGTGTATTCAGTTTTCTTGTGGCTGAAGATTGATGATTATGAACAATTAATGTCAGTGCAGCAATTGGAACTTTTATTTCATGTACCCATGTTTCAATATATTGCTTAAATTCATTGCTAATTCGTATATGATTTTGTATTTCATCATTCATGGATTTTGTAATTTCCACTAAGCTGTTATATAAATTTTTCCCTGATAACTTTAGGATTGCATATTCTGTTTTTGTTAATCACACTATATTGTCATCTATCCCAGCCTGGTGCAGCACAGAATCTAACTCTATATCTTGAAATTCCAAATTCTGCCATTTTGCTTTTGCACTCCTATTTCGCAGCTGCACCATAATTCTTGCAAAAAGTTCTTTTGTGTCAAAAGGTTTGGTCAAATAATCTTGTGCTCCCTCTAACAGTACATTTACCTTACCCTGATTCTCCATGTACCTGCACCACTAATTATGATAAGAATAGCACTTGTCATAATATTGATAAATATAGCATATTGTACCATTATTTTATCACTCTTTTGCATGATAAGTAAGAAACTACAAAATACCCGCCATAAATAAAAACAATCATAGCTGCAGTTACAATTAGTGATAGGAATATATCTGAAGAATCATAAATACTCAGCATGTAATTACAAACCTGTATTCCAAATATGGAATGTATGACTGCCAAAATTAGTGGTATTCCAAAAAAAACAGACATCTGTTTGAACAACGCATGGTGAATATCTTTCTCACTTGTACCAATTTTTCTTAAAATCACATATTTATGCCTGCCATCTATTGCATCGGACATTTCCTTTAATGCCAGAATCGCGGCTCCTGATATCATAAATATAATTCCTAAATATAATCCCACAAATACAACTACTCCGCTTGAACCAATACTGTCATCATATATATTTGTTTTCGTGGCTCTGTAAATTTCATTCCACAACTTAGAATCAGGATTTAATTTTTTATAAAACTCTTCACCATCCATATATTCTTTAAACTCTTTCTCTTCGCTTTTCTTATTGTCATAACAAATTAACCTATACTGATAAGACCTTTCACTTTCTTTTAATGAAAGATTGTCCGGAACAACAATCACTCCTGCATTATTCTCCTGATAACTCATCATGATAAATCCTGCTCTACATTCGTTATATTTGGGACAAAGTGTAGATTTATGAATGGTAATTGCATTGTTTTCTTTTAATCCATTGTTATAGATCTCCACACTTCCTTCCAAATCTGCTACTATAATATATTCCTCTTCCTTTAAAGACAATTGTTCCCTGC
>CAYRAV010000068.1:0-17528 GCA_964422365.1 uncultured Lachnospiraceae bacterium
GCCATATCCAAAGCAGCTCATCAATACAGCTTTTTATTCCAGTTCTTCTTAATGTAACTGCAGGGAACTCCTTTGACAAGTCATATCGGTTAATGACACCAAATTTTTTGATGGTATATGCAAAGGAACCATCTTCCCATTTAGGGCGTACCTTTTCTCCTTCTGTACTTGTACCATTGTTCAGAATATCCTGGCACATATTTATAAATATATGATCTGCTAAACTCATTTTCTACTCCTTTTTCATACTTATTTATGTATATTTTTGACAATTATCTTTCATAATAAAAAAGTGTAACGATTCAAAACAATGGATATATGCAGCAGTAGGAAAATACTGCTTGCACACTTCTATCCAAATATTATTCTATCCATAGAACAAATGCCCAACATAAAGTATTCTTGACCATAAGATTATCCTTGAAAGGTTTGGTACAAAATATGAAAAATAATCTTAAAAACAATTTTATTATATGTGG
This sequence comes from uncultured Lachnospiraceae bacterium, assembly GCA_964422365.1. GTDB lineage: Bacteria > Bacillota > Clostridia > Lachnospirales > Lachnospiraceae > CAYRAV01. Next base: position 480 of record CAYRAV010000068.1, read on the forward strand.
ATTTTGTGGCTGGTGTATTGAATGTTTTTTTACTGGTTTCCATTCCTTGCGTCATCATGACAAACATCTTACCTGCCATACATCTGTCTGGATGTTTCCCATTTATGGTCTCGCAGCGTTATTAGAACCATTGAGCAGAATATTGAAAAAACAACGCTTCTTCGTGCGGGGAGGTATTTATACTTTCTGTATTTTTATAACAGAATATTTTACTGGATGTCTATTAAAAAAATATAATGCCTGTCCATGGGACTATTCCCGTGCAAAACTGAATTACAAAGGTGTTATCCGGCTTGACTTTGCACCATTATGGTTTGTTACTGGATTATTATTTGAAAAAATATTAAAAACAAAACCCTAAATTAATCTCCTCTATTCTGTATCTGCAAATCCTGTATTTCTTATTGGCAGAATATACTATAAATACAAAAATATTCTCCATCCCTTTTCAATATATTAACATATAAAGATTTATAACCATCTACAATTGTAGATATAAGCAAATTAGAAAAAGACTACTTGCAGATCTTTTTCTACTTCAAATAAAATCTCTCCCGCAGCAATCTGCGGGGCTTTAACTTTATGACAATCCTTTTTAATGTTGCTTATTTATATCTTTATGCAGAGCAGGCTTGTTACCTGCATGAATAAAACTTATGAAAAATTGTAACTATTCGGAAAGTACCATTCACAAAATACCAGAATATATCCACCAAAACAAAATGCCTTGGCTGGTCATTTTGTTCATGATATTGTTACCAGCTATAAAGCCATACATGCAAATGGTACTTTAAGAGCAAGTTCCCATGTACAATCTGCACATATGACTTCGCACCTTCTGAACAGTTACGAAAAATTCTAAATAACATTTTGAATAATCATAAAAATTTTAATCACCTTACCATCCTCTAAAGATTATTTCCATTCCATCCCCATTGAGAAACTTCTTCATACTTAATATAAATTTTGTTTTGTGGAATCCCAAGTACTTCTTCATAAATATTGCAAATTTCCTTCGTTAATTTTTCAGAGTTCTCTGAACTGATTTGCCCAAAAATTTTTACTTCCACAAAAGCAATTTTCTCAAACTTTTCACCTTTAAAATATAGTTTATAATCGTCTTCAAACCCAATCATCAACCAATTTTCAGATTTTCCAGGAATAATGGAAATTGCCTTTCCTAATTTACTTTTAATTGTTTCTTCCTGTTCCCTGGTAATTTTTACACTAATTTTTGAATTAATAAATGGCATCTTGCACTCAACTCCTTTTGTATGCTATTATAACAATCATAACAGAAAAAGTCAAAAAGCACTGCAGACTAATGAAGAAAACGAAAGGAATAATAAAACTTATGAAATTAACGATGCAATATACACTAAAACATGTTATTTTTTTGCCAAGTACTCTATATAAAAATATTGCTATTTCTTTTTCATGGCTCTCCACATTAAAACAAACTTCTTGTATTTCATTTTATTTCTGCAATTGTCATGCATATTCTAACTTTGCAGATTCCATCCTTTCTCTATCTGAATTAACAAAAAGCACCTTCGATTCCTTTTACAATATTAACCAGACATTTTCTCCGATGCATCCCTCATTAAACGATTTCAAATCCTTTCTGTATAAGCTAGAAAATCTACTTCAATTAAATTTAGATGAAACAATTTTTATATCTTCCTCAGATAGGGAACTATTTTTTTTAAAGAAATTAGAATTTCCCTCTATTGCGTATAATAATCCATATCTTCCAAATCAGGAATTATTCCAGGCCTCTTACCTTTTTGAAAATATTTCTGATTTGAACAGAAAAAATATATCTACAGCATATCAACGTTTTTATCATCTTCCTGTAACTATATTGCATACAAAACGTCTTACACTTCGCGAACTGACTGTCGAAGATATGAAACAACTATTTAAAATTTATCAAAATCCTTCCATGACGAAATTTATTACATCGGAATCTGATTTGACAATACTTGAAAAAAAACAAAATGCTTACATCAAAAATTTTTATGAATTTTATGAATATGGTTTATGGGGCGTATTTTTAAAAAATACCAACATACTCATAGGACAATGTGGATTACAGCAGGCTGCTGAACTGCCCTTAAAAACAAAATCCCTTTTTATTGATACAACTGAAACTATATTAGAATTAAGTTATATGATAGATGTCCCTTATCAAAAACAGGGCTATGCTTTAGAAATTACAAAAGCTATTTTAAGCTATGCGAACCATACTTTAGAATGTCATAATATTGTTTCATTTATTGCCTCTGGAAATTTTTCTTCAGTAAAACTAGCAAAACGTTTGAACATGAAACCCTCTGAAATGATATTCCATAATGGCTATAATTGTATGATTTATTATATTGACTTTAAAAAGAAATATCTTATGTCAAGAGATCATACCCTATGCTCTTTTTCTAATCATCCTGATACGAGAGTATACGGAAAAAGATACTCCCATCACCGCCTATAAAACTTGTCCAAAGTATTGTTGCTTTACTCAAATTCTATCATATAATTTCTAAATTTTTTTGGAAGCATGTGTTGTTGTAACTTTGTATTTTTCCTCTCTTTAATGCTAATAGCTGATACAAAACCTTTCCACAACTGCTGTATTTCTTCCTCTCTAACAGATTTTGCATAACTTTCTAATTGCTCAAAAACCGCCTCTTCTACTGCTGCTAACACATATCCTTTTTGTTTCTTGTGTATTACAGCTCTGTTTCGTTTCTCATCATATATAATCCAGTTTTCATTTGAGAGTCTATCTGCAAAATGAGCAGATATCATGACTATAATATTGTTTTTAGGTGCAATTTTGGCATATAATACAGTATTCTCTAATTGTGTAAATCTTAGGAAACCATAATAATGTTCGATTTCTCTTCCAATTTCACGATTTATTTGAAATATTGGTAATATATAGGGATGATGAATGTATTTCAACACATCTTTTCCATATTCAAAGCCTAAAATCAAAAATCGATAAATACAATCTGCTTTCTCTTCTCTATTACTGCATATGCATTTACATACCCATTCATATGCCTCTATAGAAATTTTATCCCTAATTGTAAAACCTATCTGTTCTACATATTGTTCAGAATTTTCAACCTCTACATACTCTGTAAATAATTCTAAATTATATTCATCTTTTTCATTTCTCACTCTAATCTGGTTATTTTTATGACCATTTCTTTCAATCCATGCAGTGTATATCGCAGAAAAAATTCCATCTATCGAATCCTCACATAAATAAATTCTCATGCCAGTCCCTTCTCTCCATATCTATAATCATCTAATGTCATTTGGTAATATTTTTCCTGTTCCTCAAAGGGAAGCTTCTCCTTCCATTCCAACATATGATTTAAAATATACTTTTCTTCTACCTTTATTGGATACATCATTTTTCCATTACATGTAATAAAATACACCGCCCGCTTTAAAACTACTCCAATTTTCTTTAAATCCTCAAAACCCAGTCTGCTATACTTTCTGGCTTTTACAATTTTTTGTGCAGATTTTAATCCTATTCCGGGAACTCTTAATAAGATTTTATAATCTACCTGGTTAACTTCCACAGGAAAACATTCTAAATGTCCAATTGCCCAATTACATTTCGGATCTAATAATGGATTAAAATCCGGCTGATTTTCTGATAAAATCTCATCTGCTGCAAATCCATAAAACCGCAAAAGCCAGTCTGCCTGATATAATCTATGTTCTCGTAACAAAGGCGGCTTTCCATTTAATGCTGGAAGTGTTTCTTCTTGGTTAATGTTAATAAATGCAGAATAAAACACCCTTTTCAAATCAAATTTTTGGTAAAGCGCCTCTGTTACTTTTAAAATCTGATAATCGCTTTCCCTTGTTGCACCAATAATCATTTGTGTACTCTGTCCTGCTGGTACAAATTGAGGGTGTTCTAAAAAATGTTTTTTATCTGCAAGTTCCACTTTTTCTTTGTAATCGTAATTAGAAACAACTTTTTCATTGATACCATTAACATTTTCTGTTTGAGAAATAAAAAAATTTTTTTTGCCATTACTAAATTTCTGTTTCTCTTGTAATTCTAAAAAGTTTTGTTTTCTTTGTAATTGTATCTGCTTCATTGGCTTTAATATATTGTTTCTTGTTTTATTTGGTGCCAGTTGTTTCAATCCTTCAGCAGTAGGCAATTCCAAATTCACACTCATTCTATCCGCAAGCCACCCTGTTAATTGTACCAATTCCGGACTTGCTCCCGGTATTGTTTTTACATGAATATAACCGCGAAAGCCATACTTCCTTCTTAACAAATAAATAACCTGATATATTTTTTCCATTGTATAATCCGGTGTATTCATAATACCAGAACTTAAAAATAACCCTTCTATATAGTTTCTCTTATAAAAATCTATAGTCAGCGCTGCAATTTCTTCTGGTTCAAAAGAAGCCCTGGCTACTTCATTTGATCTCCTATTGATGCAATACTTGCAATCGTAAATACATTCATTCGTATACAAAATTTTTAATAACGAAATACATCTTCCATCTTGTGAAAAACAATGACAAATTCCACTTGCAACTGTATTTCCCATTCCGATGCCTTTGCCATTCCGTTTTACCCCGCTGGATGTACAAGCAACATCATATTTTGCTGCATCTGTTAATATTTCTAGTTTTTCTTGTAAAGACAATTCTATTATCGATTTCATACTTTATTTCAAACCCTTCCACCATTCAGTTTCATGCACTTCTATTCAGCAAATCACAAACGTATGTTTGTATTTATTTTATCACTTATTGTTTGTGATGTCAATATTTTTTCAAAACATATGTTCCTTTTATTACAGCACAGTTTCTCATAGAGAATTTGTCTCTCTAGAGCGTGTTTGAAAATTGCTTGTTACAAGATGTGTGTTACAATTTGTGGGGGATTTGGTTCAAATTCATGAGGTGTAGCGGGCTACATTGAATGAATTTGGGGCAAATATACACGCAAAGTGGGGCATGCAGATTGTGGCAATGAATTTATCACAATAGTAATATTTTTTTCATATAATGATATATACCATTTTTAGAAAGGAAATGTATATGAAACGACTTTTGCATATTTCTGACCTTTCACATACCTATGAAGATTATAAAGGTTCTCAACAAATTTTAAAAAATATTAGTTTTGATATATATGAAAGTGAATTTATTGCAATTGTAGGTCCTAAAAATTGTGGTAAATCCACTCTGCTTTCCATTATTGCAGGTCTGATCGCACCAACTTCCGGAAGAATTCTTATTCACGAAAAAAATCCTGAAACTGCCGATATTAACATTGGATATCTTTTTCAAAAAGAACATCTTTTGCAATGTAAAACCCCTTTTCGTAATTTAGCAGTAGGTCTGGAATTTCATCATAGTTTCAATGATGGAAGCTACCTTCTTTTGAATCGCTATTTGGAAACTTATGGGTTAATTGCTTTTAAAGACTTCGAAATGATTGCACCTGATGTTGAAGAAAGCACTTCAAAAACTGTCCTAATTAAAAATTTATTGTTAGAACCAGATTTTCTTCTTTTAGATGATCCATTTACCACTTTGTGTAATTCGGTCTCAGAGTTCCAGAAAAAGAATCTGTGGGAATTATTAAAGAAAGAAAACAAAACTGTACTCTTTGTTACAGATAATATTAATGATGCCGCAGAAATGGCTGATAGAATCCTAATTTTTTCCCATGCACCAGCAGTATTGCAAAGAACCATTATGTAATCATTAAGATAAGCCTTCGCTGCTTATTGTTTCCTTTTCTTTAAATGTAAGCAATTTAAAACGGGTATTATTCTACTATGCCATTATAATAAACTGATTTATTTGTTAAAGTATCCCTTTCCTGTATTTTTGTTTTTATAGTATAATATAGGCAGAGAAAGGATGCAATAGTAAGGCATTACTAGAGCGTGTTTGAAAATAAAAAATTGCATAAAAAATACTAAAAATGTCCCAATAGTGGAATGGGAATCATAGGAAATTCCCATTATTGCATAAAAGCAGGCTGGATTTTCACATAATTTATGCAATTTTTTGGCATATTGACGAATGACAGGCCATTTTCAAACACGCTCTAAAGTATGTTTGAAAATGGCTCTATTCTAAATAACACTATCGCTCTGTTATGTTTTATCGCCCTATTGTACGGTTTGTGCAAAGGCTCAAATAGAATAATCGAAGCTTGTTTACACTGTGTAGTGATGTAAGGTAAGCCTGCTATAATACAATCAACTGATTCGCTGATTGATAAAAACGGTGTGTGCAAATTCAGACAAATTAAGATAAAAGAGTATTTTTTGACAGCTTCTTATTGTTTATTATAAGATGTGGCAGCAAAATTTTTATTCTAAATTGCTTGCATAATATTTTAAATAGTGGTAAAATAGAAAAATAGGTTGTATAAATTGTGCTTTAATAGTTCATCTGATAGAGCACTTCACTCGTAATGAAGTAATGATAAGTCGTGCAAGCATTGATTTTATTAGTTTTTTTGCACATTTAAAATAATTTTACACATTTTAGAATTATAAAGAATATGACGTTTTTTATATTAATATGCTTCTGTGGCTCAGTTGGTAGAGCAACTGATTCGTAATCAGTAGGCCGAGGGTTCAAGTCCCTTCAGAAGCTTTAAAAATTATCAACAAAGAAAATGGAATTCTATTAATTTAGATTTTCTTTTCCCTTGTCATTGGTTTCGGTTTATACACATTTCTCTTTTGTTCGCCATAATCAAATCTTTTAACTCTAAAATAAATAAAGAAAACACATCGGGATATAGAACTAATTCCACACAGAAATTTTCAGAAAAATCTATTTTTACAAAATCCACTATTGATTCTTTCAATAGAAAATTTATATAATTTTCTGTACTTGGTAAAATTTGTGATGTTCTTGATTGTGAAGATTCTGATATTTTATTCCATGAAAAAAAGCGATCCTCATAAATAGTATCGCTTTTTATTCTTTAAGACAGTCTTTATTATTGTATTCATTTATTTTTCATCCTTCTTACGTTCAAATTCTGCTAATCTCATATCATCCCATCCTTTCTTGACTAAATTATAACATGGCTTAATTGACAAGAGAAGCATTATTTTTCTATCAATCAGTTCTTTCATTGATGAAAAATATTGCATCAACTTTTTTCTTTCCTCGCTCACTCTATTCTTTACTAATTCTTCCCTTTCCTCCTCATTCGCAAATCTATTCGAATTTTTTTTCAATGCAACTTTTACATCATTGTATTTTCCCAATTATTATATTTCCTTTATACAAATATTCATATAAATCGTCTTTAAAATAAACCGCATAATTAGTGTTTAGATATGTGTCAATTTCACATATAAATTCTTCCTATTCTTTTCTTGTCATTTCATCATAATTTGTTAGGATAATATTATATCAACTATTGTAATCCTTTTAACCATCTGGAAAACTGTTTCAGAACATTTGTATATAATTCATTATCATCTGCTTTATCCAAATCTTCCATTTTCGAAAAACCTGTATTATCTCTTTTTCTTCCAGGTATATCATCAAGCATTTCTAAATATGAGAATTTTTGGTTTCCAATTCCTATAAACTGGATAAAGACATTCATATCAGATGATTTCTTAATAATTTCATTCGCTGCATTCCTGTCAGTGTTTTCTCCATCAGTGATAAAAAGAATAAATGTTGCATCCCCATTATCTACAATAGGTTCTATAGTTACAGTTTTTCTGCCAAATCCTAAAAAACTGCCTCGTTTGCATGAATCGCCTTCAATAATCGCTCTTAATACAGGAGCATATCTTGTTCCGCCCATTATATAATGGGAAGTGTTGATGACATTTCTCACATAGTTTTCATAATTTGAAAGATTTAAATCTGCCATTTTTCTATAAGTATCTTGGAACAAATATACATCAATAGAACCATTATCATCAAAAGTCAGACCTAAAGGAACAAGCCTGCTGATTGTATGCTGAACCGTTCCATTTGAGTACAGCCTGCTCATAGATCCACTGTAATCGAGGACAACCACCACTTTTGCATTTGTAGATCCGAGATCAACACCACTTTCTTTACTTAAACTGACAATACATTTACTAAGATTAACAACATGTTTTTCAAGATTAACTTTATCTTTGGATAAACTAACCTTTGCCATTGCCTTTTGTGTTAACTCCTCTTCACTTTTTCCGTACTTAGCAACAGAAGCAAGCTGACTACTCTGATTCGAAGAGATGTTTTTGTTCTTTGGAGTATCCGCAAAAACTTCTGTGCCGCCAAATGTTGCCAAGAGAGCAGATAATCCACCATTAAACCCCCTAGCAATAGAAACAATACGCCATTCGTCTTTTCGATAAATTTCAACAGAAATAATAGCTTTTTCTTCCTCGAAATCAGTCCCCAATAATACCATAGAAATTTGGATATTATTGTTTTGAGACAAATAAAAACTATGTTTTGAAATTTCTCCCATTGTACCATTTCCATCAATACTCGCAGTAAATACAAGTCTATCTATATTTGATGGCAGCTTTGATAAATTAATATAAAATTTAGCGGTGTTATTTCCCGAAACAAAATGAATCTCATTATTAGGTGATGATATCTGATTATAGAATATCATATACCTGTCATCTGAAAGCATACCCGATTTATCTATGCCGAAACAGCAAAAATCATATATAGACGAACCATTTATACTCATTTCAATACAAATTTCAGAATCTACATCCACATATTTACTTATCTTATCCCTCATACCACGCAAAAAATTCATTTATAAACATTCCTTTCGCTTTCAATTGCTCTTCTGCATTAATTATCACATCATATTTCATCTGTAAGAAAATCCATTAACTTATAATTATGGCACAGAATAATTGCATTTTCTGAAATTAGACTAAAAAAGTTATAATCTTCTTTCTTTCTAAAACTTTTATCTTTAAATTCTATTGCTCGTAACATACCAAATCATTCTTTCTTATCATCTCATTGCACATATGATATGAAGTACGATCCTGGTTTGAATAACGAAATGTAGGAAACGATCACATAGTAATACAAGAAACATCTGGAACATTAAATATTTCAAAATTTGGAGATTGGAAAATAAATAAAACACACAAATAGAATACCTGTTAAGCTATATAGCAAAAGACTATATGGTTTCGATTTACAAGACAAAGTAAATTTATAAGCAGCAATAAATGATATTACGGTGCTTGGTATATCTCTATTTATTTTCTTAATAACTACTCTATCTTTATAGAAAATTCATTATAGATTCCAACTGGCACATCTTCTCCGAAAGAATATTCCTCCATAGTATCATGCTCAAAGTTATAAATGGTAACTATTTGTTTATCTGGATCTACTACCCAATACTCCCTAACTCCTGCTGTATGATATTTGAATAATTTTTTATAATAATCCATAGAACGACTGGAAGGTGATACTATTTCAATAATCCAATCAGGTGCACCATTACATCCCTTATCTGTAATCTTTTTGAAATCACAAATTACAGAAATATCAGGTTCTACATAATTTTTATCATTTTCATTAAGAAATACTGCAAACGGAGCCAGAAGCACCCTACATTCACCATTATTTCGTTTAATATAATCTTTGATCTGATAATGTAAATCTGAAACAAGCATTTGGTGTTTTGTATTTGGTGGAGCCATATAATAAATTTTTCCATCAATCAATTCAGCCCGTTCTCCATCTGGCAGCGAATAAATGTCTTCAACTGTATACATATCTTCTTTTCTCAACACATCCATAGCTTTCACCCACTTTCTAATTTAGATTATAGTCTATTGCAAAGCAATTTACAACGCCAGCTTTCGTTTAAAAATTTAATTTCATTGATATTTATCTCACCTTCACAAAATAATTCTTCTGAATCTGTAACGTTTGCTGACTTACCAAGCAACTATTTAAGTATCGTTCCTGCTCAAATATCCTCTGTACCTGTGCTTTTTTCATCGCTTTTTTAGCCCGTTCCTCCATCTTTTCATGGCATCTTTCCCACCATAATTTTTCATTTCTTACATTGCTGGAACTGCTGTCTAGACTGGATGTACCTACGCTCTGCCTGATATGTTCTTCAATAGATGCACCAAATTTCTCCATATAAACACTTCCCGATGCACCTGGCCATCCGAAGAACGTATTACGCACAGACCTGTTTTCTGCTGTATATCCCAATACCCGCACCTCATAATCCGAATCATTTTTCATCTGCTCCCATCCTGCATCTGAAATGGAACTAATTTTCTTGTTTTCCAAATCCTCCATTGTTATCAATATTTTTAATGGCAGTTCTCCTGTCATTCAGAAGCACTTCAATCTACGAAAATAATTTTTGAGTATTCACTACAAAATTTGTATTCTCATTTAAAATATCTGAAAGTATGCCTATTGCTGATTCTTTTTTGCAGCCCCTACTTTTGAAAGTTGTCAAAAATTTTTCTTTAGCCTGCTCCATTATAGATACTGCGGTATCCCGATATTGCGTATCAAAATGCCCAACCTCATTTTGTCCTTTTCCTTCATTTTGAAAACCACTTCTATTGAAATACCATGAACTATCTGGATTTTTAAACATCTTATTTGTTTGCTGACAAGTAATATATCCTGCCAAATTTGCCAGCCGTATCCTAAATGCCGCATCCAATCCAGCCAAATCTTCCTCAAGTGTCAGTGACCTTTTTCCTGTAAGTTCATAAGAAACTTCACGGTCTCCCTTTTCGTGTTCTTTTACGATTTCATTATAACGAGTTTCATATGTGTCCATGATAGACTTCATTACATCTTCAACATTATAATTTCCGTCTTTTAATGTCAGACTGCTAACATCCCTCATTGCTGTGTAGTGTTCCCAAGCAACTTCGTTTGTTTGTATCGTCAGTTCCCTAACATTTATATCATCTGACTCTGGTTCAAATTTACTCACCATTTCCCGCAGCGCATTTCTTCCTTCATTAGAAATGGAAAGATTTCCTGGCTGTTTTGCTGTTTTTTGGATTGTTTCCCTAACAGTTGTTTTTCTCTGCATATAATTTGTAGCCATTTTCAAATAATCATAATTCTGTCCTATTCCGCTAACACTCATTTTCAAATCCTCCATTGATATCAATATTTTTAATGGCTGCTCCTCTGTCAGTCAAAGCCGCCCTGCTCTCTTATTAATAATTCTAAATAGTCCCCAGCTCCTTTTTAAAAGTCACTGCGGAATAAGCTGTAGACACTATTTGCAACATTGCAAACAAGTTTATATCTGCAAATCTATTGAACTACCCGAAACAGATGACCTTTTCACAAGTATATTGTCACTTTTCACAAGTGCACTTTCTACACTTTCTCTTATAATGCCATCCCGTTTATCCTTTTTTGTGCCAAAAACCGACTTTACTGTGTCAGCCCCCTTAGATTGCAATCCGTCCAGAACCTAAACTGTTGTAATTTCTTTGCAGGTCACTACGCATCTGTGATAGATTTGTCCCTTCAGGTTTCCAGTCATTTAAAGCATCCGCACTTGTATTCCTGTCAAAATACTTCCAAAAAGGGAAGTCATTTCTCTGCCAGTTGCTAGAAGAAATATCGGCATTTCCCACATGGATTATGACATCATACCCTAAAAAAGTATCTTCAAAATTCATTGCACCCACTTTTCTGGTACTGTATGCCCTTCTGCAAGCCCCATCCCATGATTTTCCTTATCTGCTTTATCTGTTACGGAAAATTCCGCCTGCGGCTTTTTCATCAGTTTTCCATCAAAACTGTTGCACTCAGACTATTCCACCTGCTTTCCAATCAGACTGCCTATCTGCTCCCTTATCACTTTCTCGTCATCTACTACTGCGATGTTCAAAATCTATCACCTCATATTCTATAAAGGCATTTACAGATGTACCAGATCATGAACAAATTTCCATCTGGTCATTTCATCTCTGTTACACTTTTTATATCGACAAAAAAATCTGTTTTTCAGGCATATGGAACGAATCGCCTGCTTTTTGGGAACGAAAGGCAAAAACTTTTTCAGAAAAATATCTTAAAAGCTCTAAAGTTTTTCACTTTTTATCCGATATCATTTTTTTCTACAAACTATTGTTTCATAATGCTCTTCGCTCACATAACATTTTTATAGTTTTCTATATCAATTCCATATTCTATTACAGTTTCTAAAATTGACTTATCTAATCTACATTTTAGCATATCACATTCATCAACCATATATATACGACTAGACAAATCCAATTTTTCAGCTTCATGTTCACATATTTTGCCATTTACCTTAATCACAATATTTCCCAAAAATTCAATGGAATATATCATGGTTATTCTTGGGATTCTCCTGGCACTAATTACATAAACTATCCAGAATATCTCAAAGATTATCTTCCTTAGAGACCAATCGTTCAAAAATACCACAAATAATAATTGCCATCAAAGAAAATATACTCCTTTGGTGGCAATTTTAAATACACTCTTTTATTTGATGATTACTATTATTTGTATAACAGAGTTAAAACCCTTGTCTTTTAGACAAATCCTATATCTTGAAGTTTAGAAAGAGAGAAAAAAAGATACTAAACTCAGAGTGAAAAAATCAAGTATTATAAAGTATCATCCCATTGCACATATGATATTAAGTAAGATCCTGGTTTAGATAAAGGAATATAGGAAACAAGCACATAGTGATACAAGAAACATCTGGAACATCAAATATTTCAAGATCTGGAGGTTGCAAAGTAAATAAAACAAAGCACACAAATAGAATAGCGACTAAACTATATAGTAAAAAACTATATGGCTTCAATTTACAAGATAAAGTAAATTTATAGGCAGCAATAAATGATATTATGGTGCTTAGTATAAAAGTACCAATATCTAAAATGAAGATATCTTTTTTAAAAATACAAGTGTAACCATAAAAGGAAATTGGGATTAATAATGTTCCCAATAAAATCCCAAAACATAATGAAGAACTAATACATGGATAATTTGTTTTTAATTTATGACTTGTCACAGATAAATATATCAACATAGGGAAGAATAAGAGTTTCATATGTTCCCAGACCGATTCATTAATTGGTGTAAAAAGTCCAATTGTAAAGTTGTGATTTGTCCAATCATATAAAAAGTGAGCAAGAGATCCTGTTATTAGGACAAAAATTATTCCAATGATTGTAAAATATTTTAATTGTTTCATATAAATTACCTCATAAGAATTATATGTAATTTAAAAATAGTTATGCATTTAATATTTAATGCATAACTATTACAGAACGAACAAAGGCATTGCAACTGTAAGAAAAATTCAATCTTTCTGATGAAGAGATATTTCCGAGAATAATAATTATGAAGTATGGTGAGGCAATTCTCTTGGATTAATGAATACTATTTCTAATCAATCCTTGGTATACCTTATCCTCCACCCAGCCTATACAAACTTATCCTTTGCTAAAATATAAAATTATTTCATGACCATTTCTAAACAATATAACACACAAAACCCCAGGCTGCCCTGAGGTTTTGCTTATAAAAAAGGATATATGAGTATATGTAAGTAATTAGCTAAATTATTTAACAGTTATTGTAGCAGATTTACTAAATCCTGAGCAAACTGCTTTAATTTTTGATTTGCCGCTTTTCTTTGCTACTAATAACCCTGAACTCTTGTTCACTGAAGCAACTTTCTTATTAGAAGAACTCCATGTAACTTTTCCACTTAAACCATAAGCTTTTGCTGCCATATTATATTTATTTCCAACTTTAAAAGCTTTCTTACTGCTTGTAATACTTACAGATGGATTTTTAACTGTAACATTCGTTTTCAAAGTAAGTTCCTGACCTAAAAGAGTAACTGTTGTTGTAATAACTGCTTTACCTGGTGTAACAGCTGTAATCACACCTTGATTAGACACTTTTGCAACAGATACATCACTTGATGAATATTTTTGTGAATATGGAATATTTTCGTTTACAGTCTCACACATTGTATATGTTTTGTTCTTTGTTCCGTTTGCATATAATGTAATGCTTGATGCCACACTTGCTTCTGCAACAATATCATCTGGAATTTCTACTATTTCATCATTTTCCACCTCTTCTGCTCCTACAAATGTTGCTGGAACCATACCAAATGCTAACACACCAACTAATGAACCTACCATAACATTTTTCATCCATTTACACATAATCAAAAACCTTCCTTTCAAATTAAACATTTTCTATTTCTTATCTCTCTTAACTTCTAAATTAATATTAGCACAACCATTGCTTTTTGTCAACAATAAATTAATATTTTTGTAATATTTTTTAATTTCCTTGTAATTTATTATATAATCATATTATAAATTGCCTTTTCCTGCCAAATTCATAACAAATGTCTCAACATAACAAAAAGGTATGAAAAAACTTCTAAACAATTCTTATGTTTTTTCAATACCTTTTTATCATTCACCTATTAATTTATTACAACTCTAATACGCAACAATAATCCCGCCGTCATTGGCATACATAGTGCTGACACCTGCATCTTCTACAATGATTACATCTTTAAACGGAACCAGTTCTAGTATTTTCTGTTTGATATATTCTGCTCTTTCAAAATGATTACAATGGGCAATTCCAAGAATTTTCTCTGTTGGATTTACAACATCTTTTGCCACACATTCTGCCATTTTCTGTAACGCTTTCAACATTCCTCTTGCCTGATCTGCTTTATCAATTTTTCCTTCTGGAGTAGAAGTCATAACAGGTTTAATATTTAAAGTGTTACAAATCAATGCTTTTACTGCAGATAAGCGCCCATTTTTTTGAAGCACATCTAATGTTTCTAACACAAATTTTGTACTCTGTTCTTCTCGATACTTCAAAACCTGTTTTGTAGTTTCATCAAAGGAACATCCTTTTTCTACCAACTCTTGTATCTTCATTGCAATTAATGTCTGGCCTACAGATGCCGATTTTGAATCAATTACAAATATATTTTTTTCTCCAAATTCCTCAAAATACATTTTCTTCGCGACTTCTGCACTATTATAAGAACCGCTTAATTGTGAAGATAATGTCACCACATAAATATCTGCTTCTTTTTTATATGCTTCAAGATAAGCTTCTGGTGCTGGGCAGGCAGATTTAGGTGCATTGGAACTTTCTCTCATTAGCTTTATGAATTCTTTCTGGTTAAATGTTTCATCATCAATAATTTGTTTGTCATCTACCTGTAATGTTAATGGAATAAGCTGAATATGTGTATCTTTTTTCATCTCTTCTGTTAAATCTGTACAGCTATCTCCTATAATCATATATGCCATAACCAGCATCCTCCTTATTTTTTTGTCAACTAACTATAGTTTATTATTTCTATATTATTTTATCTCAAACATGTAGTTTCTATTACTATTTATAATGGTATCATACCAACCATAATTTCGTCAAGAAAAACCTCATATCTATAATAAAAAATGACACCTGTTCAGCCTTGCAGAAAATATATCATCTTGTATGTGAAAAACATTGGAAAATAAAATATAAATGACAGAGTGAACATCTGCAGAAAATGTTTACTACATTAATATAACATTCATTATTTATCAGAATATATATTATAAACAAAACTATTCTGTAATATTCCTAAAATATGTTTGAAAATTTATTGACACAATCTGCATGCATGCCCACCTTGCGTACCCATCCAAGCATACCGCAATCCATGCCATTCGGGCCAGTGGACTTTGTCCGATAAGGTTATGGATATTTGCTCCAAATTCATTTAACGAACCCTCTACACCTCATGAATTTTGACAAAATCTCCGGCAAATTTTGATGCAAATCTTGTAATAATCAATTTTTAAACATACTCTAAAAGTCAAATCCCCTGCAGCAAACTGCAGGGGATTTTTCCAATTGTAAAATATTTGTCTATTTTTACTTTGCCAGCAACATCATAATTTTATTACTTCTTTCAACAAATTCTGTCATTGCTTGTGCTTCTAAAGGTTTATGACTTAACATTGCCAAATCATATAACTGCTTACACATCATATCCACATACTCTCCATCTTTATTCTCAAAGATATAATTTACTAATTTATTGTTAGCATTTAACACCAATGTTTCCTGTCCACCAAACATATTAGGATCCATTCCACCCATTGCATACATTTTCATCATATCCTGCATTCTTCTGCTTTCCTCAGATAATGTAATCATGGAAGATATAGAATCATTCTTTAATTTTTCTACACATACATTTAAGTTCTCTTTTCCTAATGCTTTTTTGAATGTTTCTGTTAAAGATTCTGTTTCTGCTTTTAGTGCTTCCTCATCAACTTCTTCTTTGAAATCCTCTGTTACTTCTGCATCAATTCTCTGGAAACGAATCTTTTCATCTCCCTGTTCTAACTGTTGGATAAATGGCTGGTCAATATTATGTGTCAGTATAAGGGCATCTTTTCCCGCCTCTTTAAACATATTAATATATTGGCTTTGCTGCTGTAAATCAGTTACATAATATACAATGGCAGGCTTTTCTTCTTTTTCTTCTGCATTTTCTTCTTTTTTATCATCTACTACTTCTGCATCTATTGCATTTCCATCTGCATCTACCACATCTGCGGTCTCTTCACCCTTTGCAGCCTTTACATACTCAGGCAATGTAATATATTTTTCTTCTAAATTCTTGAAAATAATAAAATCTTTCATCTTTTCTTTGAATTTTTCGTCTTTTAAACAGCCAAATTTGATAAATGGGCTAATATCATCCCAATATTTTTCGTAACTTTCTTTTTCAACTTTATACATACCAGATAATTTATCAGCAACTTTTTTTGTAATATAATCTGAAATTTTCTTGACAAATCCATCATTTTGCAATGCACTTCTTGACACATTTAGCGGCAAATCAGGACAGTCAATCACACCCTTTAATAAAAGCAAAAATTCAGGAATCACTTCTTTAATATTATCTGCAATAAATACCTGATTATTATA